>CAYLUN010000001.1:0-143843 GCA_964386865.1 uncultured Lentisphaeraceae bacterium
GTGCCGCTGCCGCCCTTGACGAAGGTCAGCGCGTTGGTCATCCGGCCGTTGAACGAGGTGTTCGCGCTCTGGTTGACCGTGAGCGTGGCCGCCGCGGCGCTGGTCACGACGCGCGCGCCGGCTACTGTCGTGCCGTGCTGCAGACCGCCCACAGTCTGGCTGAAGCCGTTGAGATCCACGGTGGCATTGGGCGCGTAGCCCACGCCAATATTGAACGTGCTGGCCGCTGGAAGCGCGTTGGCGAGATCGGTGCGGAGTGTTCCGTTACCTATGGTTGTCGTGCCCCACTCATTTCCGGCGACAGCCAGCACGGTGAGCCCCGGGCTGTCAGTATAGAACGTCCCCGTGCTTCCCAGTAGCACCGGCTTGTTCGTGAAAACCATGGCGCCAGCGGAATTGATGACGAGCTGCTGGCTGGCGCCAAGCGAACTGACGCCCCCGGCCACATCGAGACGCGTGTTGGCCGCCACATTGAAGCGCGCGCCGGAGCGGAGCGTGATCGGCCCGGTCAGCGTGTTGGTTTTGGAGCCGTTGTAAAGGCCCGATTTATAGGTCACATTTTCGCCGCCAATAAAGAAAAGCGGCTCGGCCACCGTGATCCCGCCGTAGACCTGAAGCTGGCCGTCCACGCCCGTGTAGATGGTGGTGCCCGCGCTGGCGCTGCCCAGCGAGTTGCTGTGGTCGATGGCCAGATTGCCCTGTCCGACAAAGGTCTCGCCGCTGTAACTGCTGTCGCTGTACAGGCTCACGATACCTGCGCCAGCCTTGGTGACGCCGGAGGCGCCGGCAGCGCTGTCGCTGATGGCTCCGCGCAGCGTGAGCGTGCGCGTGGTGTCGGGCGAGGTGAGCACCAGCTCCTTGTTCGGGCCGATGGTCGCGTTGCCGCTCAGCGTCAGATCGCCCGCGCCCGCGTTCAGGAGCCCGTTGGCCTGGAACGCGCCCGCGATTGTGCCGGCCGCGCCGGTGTAGCGCAGGGTGTTGAACGACGCCCCCGCGCCCAGGGTGCCGACCGCCGCCACGTCGTAGTTCAGCGAGCCGGTGGTGTCGGTCACGTTTGCCGCCGTGGCAGCCGGGGTGCCAGAGTACCCGGCGATGTTCGCGCCGCTAACCGTGGCGTACTTGGCGGAGGTGCCCGCGCCGAAGGTGGCCCACGGGGCTATGATACCGGTGACACCGTTGGAGAAGCTTGAAACCGAGACGGCCCCGGAACCCTTGACCGCAACGGCGCAGCCGGTGGAACGGAGCACGCTGCCCGTGATCGAGAGCGTCCGGCCGCTGGCGACGTTCCAGTCCTGGCCCGCGTTCGCGAGCAGCGTCAGGCCGCAGCCGAGGGTCAGACTCTGCGTGGCAAGCGCCATGTCGATGCCTGCTCCGCCCAGCGTCAGCGTGTTGGTTCCGGCGATGTAGACCGCGCCGCCGGGGTTCACGATCCTGACGCCCAGCCAGCTCCAATTGGCTCCGAGCAGGGTGGCGTTAGCCCCGGTGACGGTGTTGGTCCACTGCGCGATATCCGCCGAGTACGGGAGGCTGACCAACCAGCTGGAACTCAGGTTGAGGTTGTCCTGGTTGTTGGCCTTGTCGCGGGTCGCGGCCGTTGTAGGGAGACACACAGCCGCGAATGCGGCCAGACTGACGCACACCACCTTCTGCAGTCGATTAGACATGATTTTTCTCCTGTTACACATGACAACTCGCCCTTGAATGTCACCACACTACCGGAAACAACCGAACCCCGCTATTGGCGGATCCGCCAATACGCCGCCGGGGCGGGTTTGGTTTCGAAAACGACCGGAACCGCGCGTTCCGGCGGCAAGCCCTCCCCCTGCGTAGCCGAAATAATACCGTCCGCCATCCGGCCTGAACATGGCCAGAACGCTCGAAAGCATACACTTTTCGATAGGCGTCTTTTCTTGACGCCCAGGGGTTGCAGGGACAGCCCGCCTTCGGCTATACTCAAATCGAAAGCGTCGTCACACGGTTGACGGCACAGAAACCGGCGGCTTTATGTTCAAAGAGAAGAACATGCTCCCTTGCGGGCCGACCTCGACGTGCGGCCTGGCGCTGACATGCATCTGGGATGTGCAGGCGGACTCGTCCTACGACGTGCCCGTCGAGCGCGCGAGGCGAGTCTCTCAATCCCTGCACCCCAAGGGCGGCACGGGGCTGATCGCCGTGCGCACCTTGGCGGGAAAGGGCCGGGTCTACCTCAAGCGCGACGAGGTCATCGAGCTTAAGAGCGGCACGCTGGCCCTGCTGGAGTGGAGCGCCTTGCGGCGCTATCACTGCGTCGGCGGACTCTGGCACTTCCTGTGGTTCGAGTTCCTCGCCTACGGCCCGCTGCACATCCCGCTGTACGAGGACATCGTCCTGCCGGACACGGCCGACGATGCGCGCCGGATACGCGACATTCAGAAGGCCTTTCAGTCCAAGCGCCACGTGACGCGGTGCGAGGCCTCCGCCCGCTTTCTGGTCCTGCTCTACGAGTGGTTCCGCCAGCACACGGAAAAGGCCAAGGGGCCGCACGAAAGCAAGATCGAAGCCCTGATCAACCGGATGTATGGCAACCTCGGCGAGAAACGGAGCGTCGCCGCTCTGGCCAGCGAGGCGGGCATGAGCGAAGCCTGGTTCCGCAGCGAGTTCCGGCGCCTCACGGGCAGTTCCCCCAAGAGCTTTCTGGACCGCTTGCGGCTGGCCTGGGCCGAAGAACTGCTGCGGACAACGTCCATCAGCGTCTCGGAAATCGCCTACAAGCTGGGCTATTCAAGCCCGTTCCACCTCTCCAAAGCCTTCAGCCGCGGCTTCGGCTGCCCGCCCACCTCGCTCAGGAAGAGCACGCCGTGATTCCCGCCTGACAGGTTTGACAGTTTCAGATCGATCATGCTATCGTAATACCGTTGTTAATCGATGGAGGTTCTGTTATGTATTCCGTCACACTGTCGCCGAAATACCAGGTCGTCATCCCGCTGCCTGTCCGCCGCAACATGGGACTCCGTTCCGGCCAGAAAATGCAGGTCGTGGAACATGAGGGACGGATCGAACTCATCCCGGACCGTGACATCACGGAGCTGAAGGGGTTTCTGAGGGGGATCAACACGGCGTTCGAGCGCGAGGAGGACCGCGTATGAACGTGGTCGACACCTCCGGATGGCTGGCGTACTTCGCGGGCGAGCCGAACGCCAAGCATTTCGAAGCGGCCCTGCGAAGCCCGAAAGATCTCGTGGTGCCGACGGTCACGCTCTACGAGGTGTTCAAAGTTGTGCTCCGGGAGTCCAGCGAAAACGCCGCGCTTCTGGCCGTGGCCGCCATGCAGAAGGGCGCGGTCGTCGACCTCACACCGAAGCTGGCGCTCGTCGCCAGCAAGCTAAGCCTGCGGCACGCCCTGCCCATGGCCGACGCGATCATCCTCGCCACAGCCCGGGCGTTCGAAGCCACGCTCTGGACGCAGGACGCCCACTTCAAAGGGATTGACAGCGTCACCCTTGTCGTCAAAAAATAGAGGCCGCTCAGACCCGAAGAAACTGGCGCAATCAAGCCTTGAGGATGCCGCTCTCGAAGCCGCGCGCCACGGCTGCGGCGCGGTCTGCGGCGTCGAGCTTTTCCATGATCGCGGCCACGTGCGCCCGCGCGGTGCGCTCGGAGATGCCGAGCAGCTTGCCGATCTCGTCGTTCGTGAAGCCCTGCCGGACCAGGCCGAGCACCTCCACCTCGCGGCGCGACAGCTCACCGCGCTCTGCATCCGCGGCGAGCCGCTGGGAAACGGCGACGCTGACAGCCCCGCTCCCGGTATGTACGCTGCGGATGGCTGCCACCAGCTCGGCCCTGCGGATGTTCTTGGTGACGTACCCAGCCGCGCCGGCCTTGATGGCATGGCGGATGTCCTCCTGCGCCTCGGACGAGGAGAGCATCAGCACGCGAGCTTCGGGAAACGCCTCTTTCAGGCGCCGCAGGGTCTCGATGCCGTCGATGCCGGTCAGGCTCACGTCCAGCAGCACCACGTCCGGACGGTGCTGCCGCCAGAGCGACAGCGCCGATTCTCCGTCGTCCGCCTGCGCCACCACGCTGAACCCGGGCTCAAGGCCCAACAGGTTGGCGAGCCCTGCGCGCATCACCGCGTGGTCGTCCACAAGCATCAGCCGTATAGTCGGGTTTTCTGCCATCAGCGGTCCTACATTTTGGGCCACGGGGGAATACGATACCACCATACGCCTGCGGTTAGCTATTGGCCGATCCGCCAATGCCCCGGGCGTTCACGTTAATTCCTTGTCAACGGCCTTGAGCGCCACGCGCACATGGACTGTCGTGCCCTGCCCCGGCGCGCTCTCGACCCGCACGGTGCCGCTGAGGCGCTCGGCCCGCTCCCGCATGACGCTCAGCCCGAAGTGCCCTTCTCCCGGCCCCTGCTGCTTGCCGAGGGTGAAACCCGCGCCGTCGTCGCAGACGGTGGCTTCGAGGGCGGATGCGGCCGCATCCGCACGCACGGCGACGCGAACAGACTGGGGGCGTCCGTGCCGAAGGGCGTTGTAGAGCGCCTCCTGCACGATCAGCAGCAGGTTGCCGCCGACAAAGTCGGGAATATCCTCTAGCGGTCCCTCGGCCTCCACATCGACGCGCGCCGGATACCCGGTGCCCACGTGCGCCGCCAGCGCCCGGAGCGCCTGGGGGAACGTCTGCCCGTGCAGCGGCAGGCTGCGCAAGGCCCACACCGAGCCGCGCAGTTCATCCACCCCGTGGTCCACCATGCGCCGCGCCACCGCGAGCTGAGCGCCCGCGCCCTCCCCGCTTGCCTCGCAGGCTTCCAACTGGAAACCGATGCCGCCCAAGGTCTGAAGCAGCGTGTCGTGCAGGTTCGCGGCCAGCCGGTTGCGCTCCCTCAGCGTGGTCTGGAATTCCACGGCGGACTCGTGCCGCCCGCGCATCTCCTCCGCCAGCCGTGCGCTCTGGACAGCCACCCGGCGGCGCAGCAGCCAGGTCCAGACCACCGAGCCGGCCAGCAGCGCCGCAATCACGGACAACGCGATCAGAAGCCGCCGGGCCGTCCACCACGACGGTGCCCGGAGCACAGCCAGATCGCCCCGGTTTCGCAACAGCACATCCACCCGGGTTGGCGCCCGGTGAAAATCCGGCAGGCCTTCGTATCCGAGCTGGGCGAGGCCGGCCACCGCCAGCGTGCATCCGGGCTCCAAGCCGGGCAGCGGCTGGGCCTCCGGCTCATCCAGCACGGCCTGGATCGTGCCGGCATGGCCGTCCAGCGTGAGACGGTGCTCCCCCTTGTCCGTTTTGCGGATGTCCAGGAGCCGGGCTTCAAAGGTGATGAGCTGACCGTCGTAATCGCCGGGATTGGCGATAAAGGCCGTGCGCGCCGACTCTTCATTGACCTTCATGATCTGGTCGGGATGAATGCGCTCCGGAGCGGGAACCTCGCCTGTGCCCGTCTTGCGCACCATCGCCTCGGCGAGCCCCCGTATCACGCGCGTCTCGTCCAGGAACCCCTCAACCTCCACGCGGTCGCCCGGCTTCAGACACTCGGCAGAGCGCGTCTCCACCCGCACAGCCGTCCGCCCCTCCTGCAAATAGAAGTGGCTTCCGGGCACGGCATAGGTCACGACGCCCTCCACGCGCTGGCAGTGCGCGTTTAGCGGCTCCGCGCGGAAGCCGGAGATATCAGACAGCGGCACCTTCGGCGACCCGAAGGGTGCCGCAAGCGGCGGCTTCTCGACCACCAGATCCTCTGCGCCATTCATAACGAAATTGGGCATCAAAAACTCGCCGCGCGTATTGAAGAGGGCATACGGCACGCCCCGCATGCGCACCTCGGCATCGATGAGCGCCTCGGGATGCGGCAGGCCGGTCGCAGGCAGCGAAGCCCGGAAGCGTCCGGGATTCGCGTTCACGATCAGCGCCACGAAGGGCCCGTTTATACAGAACCCCTGCACCACCGCCCGCACCTCCGTCCACTGCGAGTCATCCGCGCCGCTGAAGAAACGCGCCGGCACCATGGGTCGCGGCGGCGGCAGCGGCTGCTCGCCGTCAATCCGAAGCGTGCGCGGCAGCATCGGCGGCGAAAATCCGCCCCGGTCGGTCACGCCCTCGATCTCCACGACCATGCCGGACCGGACGCGGGCGAACTCCGCATCACTGCCCTTCCAGATCTTCCACAGACGCGCCACGCCCACATTCACGTAGATTCCGGCGGTCTCGTCCTGCATGGCGAAGGCGTCTCCGCCGCGGTACGTCACCACGCCGCGCAACCGCACAGGCCGCGCCTTCGCCGTCTCCGAGCGCGGCAGCGCGCGGACGTCGGCTATGCGCGTGAGAGGCTCAAGGCTCGCTGCCGCAGCGGCCGCGTTCGTCGCAGCCGCCTCGCGTCCATCCTCGTCACGTGCGGCGACAGCTCCCCGAACCGCCTGAATGACAAGCGTGACGAGCGCAAGCGCTATCTGGATCGTTCTATTCATGCAATTGCCTGATCACCAACAGCCACCAGGGTCGCTCACAGCACACGGGCATAACTGTACCACCTCGTGTTCTGTTTGGCTATTTTCGCCGAAACGCACAGGATCTGGCTACACAAAATATACCGTGACACACGGTCGTTAACCCGACCTCTAACGGCCTATCGCACTCACGATAAGAGGCGGGAAGGCTTAACGGGTTCGGCTTCGGGGGCTGGTTCCTCAACAGCTTCATGTTGAGCGCACTTTTGCATGGCCCGCAGGTTGAGCTTCAGCGGCCCGTGCTCCACATGCGACAACGTAGCGCCACAGAAAGTCAAATCCGGCCCGCGCTACCGCCTGCCCCACACTTCGCGGAGCGAGGCCGCAAGGCCACTACGGCGACCAGGGAAAGCGCGCCCCAGACCACGTGCTCCACTAGGTTTAGCAGGGTCAGAAAGCCGCCCATCGTAAGATACCCCCGCTCGACGAGGGTGAAAGGGAAAACGCTGACCTGCTCCCCCAGCAGCAACCGGTCCACGCCCGCCTGAAGCCAAAGGGCGAGCGGCAGGGCCACGACGGGCAGCACGACCAGCGGCAGCCCCAGCCAGAGAAGGCCGGCGTCCCCCGCAACGCGGTATTTCCTAACCAGCAGCACGGCTACCGCAGCGTAGAGAACAAACGCGGTCACGCCCAAAGCACCAATCATTCCAGACTCCCCTCTCTTGAACCTCTCCGCCGTCAGCCCGAACGCCTGCGTTACTCGCTTCGCGTACAGGCTCAATCATGCGCTAGCGGTAGCGCCGTCTGAGCCTACGCACGCCCGTCCATCCCGGGCCCAAACGTCCAGGCGCCGGCGCCGAACACGCGCCGAATTCGGGCGATCATGCTCGTTGGCCCACGCTACCGCAATTCGAGAATGGATCAGACGCGCCTAAACGGCAAGCGAATTCTCGGTCTTCAACGAGGGGAAACGGAGAAAGGCACGCTCAGTCGACCAGGCATACCGCACTCCGGTGCAAGCCCCAGGCCTTTGATGGTCAGCGCCTCGACAAACATCGCGTGCGCCCGGCTCCTGGGTGTGTGTGTCAGAAAAGTGACAACGGCTTTAAGACCGCGCATTCTATACGGGCGAGGTCGTCCGTGCTCCCAGTGCTGCCACTTCTCTGACACATACCCGCTCTTGGCCACGCGCGCCTTCGTCCTTGCATTACAGTCGCCGTTTCGGCATCATTTCCGACGTGAAACTGCTGTTTCGGGCAGGTGAGTTTCGGGCGTAGCCCCGACCTGCCTGAGAAGCGACGTACTGTCTGCAACTTGTGAAGGAGCCGCCATGGATCTCGACGCCGTCATCCGCAAAGTCCCCGACTTCCCCAAGCCCGGAATCCTCTTCTACGACATCACCTCGATCTTCACCAACCCGGCGGCCTTCGCCTCTGTGATCGACGAGATGGTCGAGTACTACAAGGATTTCCACATCGACGGCGTGATCGCCATCGAAAGCCGGGGCTTCTTGGTGGCTGGCGCCTACTGCATCCGCACGGGCAAGCCGCTCGTGCTCGCCCGCAAGAAAGGCAAACTCCCCGGCAAGACCATCTCTCAAAGCTACGCGCTCGAATACGGCGAAGCGACCCTCGAGATGCACACCGCGGACATTCTCGCCAACCACCGCTACCTCATCATCGACGACCTGGTCGCGACCGGCGGCACCATCGAGGCGGTTGCCGCGATGCTGACCCGGCAGGGCGCCCAAGTCGCCGGGGTCTTCTCGATCATCGGGCTGCCCTTCTTGCCCTACAAGAGCAAGCTCGCCGCCTACGATGTGAAGACCCTCATCGAGTATCACGCCGAGTAAGCCCGGCTGCGCGCGGCGGCCGACGCTGGCAACGCGGCGCTGTAACGGCGCGGCGCTTATTCGTGTATCTGTTTGTGTGCCGCGCGTTTGCACCCCGCCGAGATCCGGGGCGCGCTGATTGTTGTGAGGCGGCACAATAAAAGCCCGGTGCCGCCGTTCATACACAGCGTCATGAACCTCCGATCCGCCAGCGCCCTGCTCACCGCCATCTGCCTCGCGGGAGCCTGCTCTTTAGCCGCGTCCGCGGGCGTGGCGCCGACTGCGCAGGAGTCCGTCGACCGGCTGGTTTTCGACCGGCTGCAGCGCCTCGGCGTTCGGCCGGCCGGCCTTTGCTCGGACGAGGCTTTCGTCCGGCGCGCGTATCTTGACGTGATCGGCACGCTTCCCGCGCCCGAGGAGGTCGGCGCCTTCCTCGCGGACCGCAGCCCCTGCAAGCGCGACGCGCTGGTCGACCGGCTCCTGGCGCGCGACGAGTTCGCCGACTACTGGGCCATGAAGTGGTGCGACCTGCTCCGGGTGAAGTCGGAGTTTCCGATCAACCTCTGGCCGAACGCGGTTCAGGCGTATCACCGCTGGATCCGCACGGCCATCAAGGAGAACCTCCCCTACGACCGCTTCGCCCGCGAGTTGCTCACCGCCAGCGGCAGTAACTTCCGCGTGCCGCAGGTGAACTTCTACCGCGCCGTGCAGAGCAAGACGCCCGAGGCCCTGGCGCAGGCCGCAGCGCTGGCCTTTCTCGGCGAGCGCGCCGACACGTGGCCCAGGGAACGGCTGGAGGGGCTGGCCGGCTTCTTCTCGCAGGTCGGCTACAAAGGCACCTCCGAGTGGAAGGAGGAGATCGTCTACTTCAACCCGGCGGCCTCCAACGCGCAGATGTCGGCCGCCTTTCCGAGCGGGACGCGCGTGGACTTCGCGCCCGACCAAGACCCGCGCGCCGTTTTCGCCGACTGGCTGACCAGCCCCAAGAACCCCCAGTTCGCCCGCTGCGCGGCGAACCGCGTGTGGGCGTGGCTGCTGGGCCGCGGCATCGTCGACGAGCCCGACGACTTCCGGCCGGACAACCCGCCCGTCAACGCGGAGCTGCTCGACCTGCTGGCGCGCGAGTTCGCGGCCGGACGCTACGACCTCAAGCGCCTCTACGCGACAGTCCTGAAGACCAAGACCTACCAGCAGGATTGCGTGCCGAAGTCGTCCGACCCCGCAGCCGCGCGCAATTTCGCCTTCTATCCCGTGCGTCGGCTCGACGCCGAAGTGCTGATCGACGCGCTCAACCAGATCACCGGCTCCGGCGAGAAGTACACGAGTAACATCCCCGAGCCTTTCTCGCACATCCCCGAAAACCTGCGCACGATCGCGCTGGCGGACGGCAGCATCACGAGCCCCTTCCTGAGCCTGTACGGCCGCTCGCCGCGCGAGTCCGGACTGGCCTCGGAGCGCCCGAGCGAGTCGACAGCTTCCCAGCGCCTGCACCTGCTCAACTCCAGCCACATCCAGCGCAAGCTGGAGGACGGGGGCAAGCTGCTGGCGTCGCTCCGGCAGGCCGGCAAGAGCCCCCGCGAAATCGCGGACACGCTTTTTCTGACCATCCTGTCGCGCTACCCGACCGCCGAGGAGCTCGCCACGGTCGCCGGCTATCGCGAGAAGACGGGCGAGGGCCGGCGCACCGCGCTCGACGTGGCGTGGGCGCTCATCAACACAGCGGAATTCCAATACCGGCACTGATCGTTATGAACACACACCTGACACGACGCGAGATGATGGGGCACGCGGCCTTCGGCGCAGCCGGCCTCGGGCTGGCGGCGAGCCTGCCGCTGCGCGCGTGGGCCGCCTTGCCCGCAGCCGCCGCCACGGGCAAGGCGAAGTCGGTGATCCAGATCTGGCTCTGGGGCGGCGCGCCCCAGCTCGACACCTTCGACCCGAAGCCCGAGACCGGCAACGACTACGCCGGACCGTTCAAGGCCATCGAGACCAACGTCTCCGGCATCCGCGTCTGCGAGCTGCTGCCGCTTCTGGCCAAGCAGGCGGACAAGTACGCGATCATCCGCAGCATGACGCACGGGAGCAACGCGCACGAGACCGCGACCTACCTGGTGCAGACCGGACGGCCGGCCGGCGAGCGCGTGATCTATCCGGGCGTCGGCGCGGTCGTCTCGCTCCTCAAAGGCGCGGCGGGCGGCTACGCGGGGCAGCTCCCTCCCTACATCGTGCTGACCGAGCCGCTGGGGCGCTTCGACGAAGCGGGCTTCCTGAGCGCCCGCCACAAGCCCTTCGTCACGGGCGGAGACCCGTCGCAGCCTCGCTTCATGGTTGAGGGCATCGTGGCGGAAGGCCTCTCGGACGAGCGCCAGCGCGACCGGCGCGAGCTGCTCGGCCAGCTGAACCGGCTGCCGCGCACGCTGCCCGCAAACGCGGCGCTGCAGGCGCTCGCGCGCTCGGAGGAGCAGGCCTACGACATGATCCTCGGCGACGGCGCGAAGGTGTTCGACCTCGCGACCGAGAAGGACGACCTGCGCGAGCGGTACGGCCGGAACAAGTTCGGCCAGTCGTGCCTGATGGCGCGGCGGCTGGTGGAGAAGGGCGTGCCGTACGTCACGCTCAACTACAACGGCTGGGACACGCACAAGGATAACTTCACGACGCTGCGCCGCAAGCTGCCCGAGCTCGACAAGGGTCTGGCAACGCTCCTGCAGGACCTCTCCGAGCGCGGCCTGCTGTCGAGCACCGTGGTCTGGTGCGGCGGCGAGTTCGGACGCACGCCCCGCGTGGACTTTGCCGCGCCGTGGAACGGCGGCCGCGGCCACTGGGGCAAGGCCTTCTGTACGGTGCTGGCGGGCGGCGGCGTCAAGGGCGGCCAGGTTCTCGGCGCGACCGACGCGCGCGGCGAAGAGGTCAAGGAGCGGCCGGTGAGCCCGGCCGAAGTGATCGGCGGCCTCTACGCGCTGCTGGGCATCGACCCGCAGGCCAAGCTGCCGCATCCGCAGGGCGAGGACGCCCGCGTCGCGGCTGTGCCGCCGGCGGGAGGCTTCCTGAAGGAGCTCATCTGAGGAAACGCTATGACCTGCATGCGACCACCTTCGAACAGATCAGCCTCGCAACGGCTGGCGCCCCCTGCCGTCCGCCGTTCGGCGGCGCCTCGTCAAGCCTCGCAAACGCCTCGTAGCCACGAGCTGGAGGGCGGGCGTCCCCGCGAGCCGCATCGGCGGACGTCAGGTGCGGGTCTGGCTGTCAACGGCTCGGCAGCGCCTCGCCCGTCAGCGCCGGAAGAGACAGCCGCCCCCATCCGTCCGTGTGCCTGCCTCGTCGCCGCGTGCCTCGTGCTGCTGGCCGCAGACGCGCTGGCGCAAATGGCGCAGCGCGAGGCGCACATCGGCTACGTCTACCCGGCCGGCGGGCGTCAGGGCACGACGTTCGAGGCGGTCATCGGCGGCTCGGGGCTGAACGAGGCCGAGGGCGTGCTGGTTTCGGGCGCGGGCGTAACCGCCGTGATCAGCAAGCAGGAGCGGCAGGTGACGCCTAAAGAGCAGCAAGAGCTGAAGGAGCAACTCGGCAAGCTCAAAGAGAAGCGCCAGCAGGGCGAGCGGATGTCGGCCGAGGACCTGGAGATGGCCATGGAGGCCAAGGAGAAGCTGACCGCTTTCGGGCGCAGGCTGGCCAACCCGTCGCTCGGCGAGTTCGTCACGATCCGCGTCACCGTGGCCACCAACGCCGCACCCGGCATGCGCGCGCTTCGGCTGCTGTCGCGCGCGGGGCTCTCCAACCCCCGGACGTTCGTGATCGGCCAGCTGCCGGAGGTCAGCAAGTCGGACTGGAAGAACGTGCCGCAGACGCGCCTCAGCCTGGAGCCCAAGAGCAACCCCACGCCGCCGCCGGTCGCCGTCACCTTGCCGGTCACGCTGAACGGACAGATTCCTCCGGGCGGCGTGGACACCTACTGCTTCACCGCCCAGGCAGGGCAGCGCCTCGTGGTCTCGGTCAGCGCGCGGGAGCTGATCCCGTATCTGGCCGACGCCGTGCCGGGCTGGGTGCAGGCCACGGTCGGCCTCTACGACGCGCAGAGCAACGAGGTCGCCTTCGCCGACGACTACAAGTCCAGGCCCGACCCCGTGATCTTCTACGCCATTCCGCGGGACGGCGCGTACACGCTCAAGATCCGCGACTCGCTCTACCGCGGCCGCGAGGACTTCGTGTACCGCATCACCGTGGGCGAAGTGCCGTTCGTGACGGGCGTGTTTCCGGCGGGCGGCAAGGTCGGCACCAGAACGCCCGTGAGCGTGAGCGGCTGGAACCTGCCCTGCGCGCAGGCCGAACTCGACTTCGCGGGCGCGCAGCCGGGCCTGCATCCGTTTCAGGTGGGCCGCACCGCCAACGCCGTGCCGCTGCTGCTGGACACACTGCCGGAGCGGTTCGAAGCAGAGCCCAACGACGCGAAAACCAACGCGACGCCCGTCGCGCTCCCCGTGATCATCAACGCCCGCGTCGACCGGCCCGGCGACTGGGACGTCTACCGCTTCGAGGGCCACGCTGGCGAGCAGGTCGTGGCGGAGGTCTTCGCGCGGCGGCTCGACTCGCCGGTCGACTCCTTACTTCGGCTGATCGATCCCAGCGGCAAGCAGGTGGCCGCAAACGACGACCGCGAGGACAAAGGCTCCGGGCTGAACACCCACCACGCCGACTCCTACCTCGCCGCGCGGCTGCTCGCGGACGGCACCTACACCGTGTATGTCGGCGATACGCAGCGGGCGGGCGGCCCGGCCTACAGCTACCGGCTGCGGCTCAGCGCGCCGCGCCCCGACTTCGAGCTGCGCGTCACGCCGTCGGGGCTGAACGTCCGTGCCGGCGCGAGCGTGCCGCTGACGGCTTTCGCGCTGCGCAAAGACGGTTTCACGAACGCGATCGCACTGGCGCTTGTCGGCGCGCCGAAGGGCTACCGCCTCGACGGCGCGACCATCCCCGCGGGCCAAGACCAAGTGACCTTCACGCTGACCGCCCCGCTGGACGCGCCGGAGGAGCCGGTCTCGTTCCAGATGGAGGGCCGCGCCTCACTGCATGGCGCTCCGGCCGTGCGGCCGGCCGTGCCGGCGGACGACATGATGCAGGCCTTCGCGTATCGCCACCTCGTGCCGGCGCACGCGCTGACCGCCCTCGCCATCGGCCGCATGCGGTTCCGCAGCGAGCCGCAGGTGCGCACGCCCTCGCCGATCCGCCTCGCGGCGGGCGGCACGGCCCGCGTCGACATCTTCCTCCCAACGGGCGGATTCATCAAAGACATCCAGTACGAACTGGTCGCCGCGCCGGACGGACTCAGCGTCAAGGACTCAACAGCCGACGGGCTCGTGCTGCAGGCCGACGCGTCGAAAATGAAGCCCGGCATGACCGGCAACCTGATCATCAGCGCGTCCGGCTCGCCGCCCAAACGCGCCGACGCGCCCCCCGCCGCCAACGCCTTCCGCTTCCCGCTCGGCACCTTCCCCGCCGTCACCTTCGTCATCACGCCGTGAGTCCCCCTTTGCGCCGCCGACTCAGGCTCACCGAGAAAACGCTCAACGTCCAACGCTCAACTTTTTCGGAATGGACACGGACCGTCCGCAGATGACATACTTCTGAGCGACGTAACCTGAACCCTACCGATGAGTTTCTACCCCTTACTTCCCGCTTGGCTCATCCTTGCGCTCGCCGCGCTCTCTGCCGGCGCAGCCGTCTATGCGTACCGCCACCGCAACCCCGCCGTCGAGCCGTGGCAGCACCGGCTGCTCCTCACCCTGCGCATGCTCAGCGTCGCCTGCGTGGCCCTCATGCTGCTCTGCCCCGGCCGCATCATCGAGGACCGCAACCTGGAAAAGTCGCATCTGGTCTTCCTTCTGGACCGCTCCGCCTCGATGGCGACGCGCGACCTGCGCGACGGGCAGTCGCGCCTGTCGCAGGCCGCGGCCTTTCTCAAGGAGCACCGCTTCAAGCGGCTGGCCGATTACCCCCAGTCCATCTACTCGTTCAACAGCCAGCCCCAGCGCCACGCGGACGCGGGCGAACTCGGCGCGCTCGCCCCGGAGGGCGGCACCGACTTCAAGCAGGCCTTCGACAGGCTCGACAAGGACATCGGCCTCAGCCGCACCGCCGCCGTCGTGCTCCTTTCCGACGGCATCGACCACTCCGGCTTCAAGGGCAGCGAGATCGCCGTGCCTATCCTCAGCGTACAAGCCGGCACCGACCTCGCAAAATCGAAAGACCTCGGCATCGAGCCGTTCAAGTGCCCGGACAAGGTTAGCGAGGGCGTTGAGCTGACCCTCGACATCCCGCTCCTGCTGCAAGGCTACGCCCAGGAGAAAGAGGCCCGCTTCACTGTCTCTGTCGACGCCGTCCCACTCCACACCGCGACGCTCAAGCTCGCCAGCGGCCGCCCCCACACCGAGAGCGTGAAGGCCACGCTGAGCCAGACCGGCATCCACGTCATCCGCATCGAGTGCCAGGCCTTCCCCGACGAAGTCTCCGCCCTGAACAACCGCCGCGAACTCGCCGTTGAGGTCGTCAAGGCCAAGGACGAGATCGCGTCCTACTTCCCGCTCCTCAACACCAGCTTCAGGCCGCTCTTGCGCGAGTTCCTCAAAGACGACGCGGGGGCCTTCACCGCCCTCTACCGCGTCTCCGGCGACACCTACCGCATGCTCGGCCGCAAGCCGAACGCCGCCTTCGGCAGCGGCCTCCCGAAGAGCGCTGACGCGCTCAAAGACATCACCTGCCTGATCCTCGGGGCGCACAACGGCGACCTGCTCTCGCCCGCGGAGGCGCTCGTGCTGGAGCAGTACGTCAGCCGGGGCGGCTCGCTCATCTGCCTCGCCGGAACCGACTCATTCGGCAAGATCCCATCCGACTCGCCCCTGCTGCGCCTGCTGCCGGTCGTGACGCTCGAAGACTCCTTCCGCGCCGGCACGTTCCGCGTCGCACCCGACCCCATGTCCGACCCGGCCTTCGCCGAGCAGATCGGCCTGATCATCGCGGACAACCGCGGCGCGCCCGAACTCGCGCTCGGCGGCATCAACCAAATCAAGGACGTCAAAGCCAGCGCCAAGGTCGCGCTGTGGGCCGAAGGCGACGCGCGCCAGCCGCTGCTCGTGTGGCAGCCATACGGCCGCGGCAAGGTCGTCGCCCTCCTGAGCAACGGGTTCCACCTGTGGGGCGCGCCCGACAGGCGCGACGAGAATTTCGGCCGCTTCTGGCGGCAGCTTGTGGCCTTCGCCAAGAGCCTCGACGACGACGCCGACCTTCTGAAGGTCTCGCTGCCCAAGACCGAGCTGGCCGCCGGCGAGCGCGTGACCGTCACCGCCCTCGCCCGAAATCCAGCCGGCACCAACGGCACGCTCACCGTCAAAGCCGACGTCTTCCCGTCTGACCGCGACACGCCCGTCGAGACGCTCGCGCTAGACAAGAAGACGGACTGCTATCTGGGCGAGCTCGCCGGTCTTCAGCCCGGCCGCTACGTGTTGCGTGTGACGTCGCAGGACGGGCAGGAGGTGCTCCGCACGCGCCACAAGCTGCTGCTGGTGGGCGACGTCCTCGCGGAGAGCGCCAGCGTCCGCTCCGACCGCGACGCCTTCCGCGCCTTCAGCGGCGAGAAGCACATCCTCGCCCTCGACGACGCGGGCCGCCTCGAGGATCTGCTCTGCGAGGCCGTGCGCAAGAACACCATCCAGCGCGAGAAATTCCTGATCTTCGAAAACCCGGCTTTCTTTCTGATCACCGTCTTCCTGCTTCTGGCCGAGTGGTTCCTCCGCCGCCGCTTCAACCTGTTCTGACGCGTGTGCCCATGTTGCGAGAATGCGCCATCTTGCTCGCTGTCGGCGCCGCCGGCCTCATCGCCGGCGCGGACGTGCGCACCTTCCTCGCCGCCGCAGCCGCCGCCACGGCGGCCGCGTGGTTCGCGCGCCCTGGGCGGGCAGGGGTCGACTGCTTCGCCACGCTCGACCCGCTCCGTCCTGCCGGCAGGACCTTCGCCGATGCGATCCGCCAGTCGGTGTGCCGCGTCCGCGACACGCAGGGCCCGGTGAGCCTCAGGCTGGCCGCCTTCACGCGCGACCGGCGCCCCGCCCTGCGGCTTGACCTGGACCGCGACGGCGACCTCGTCCTCACGTGCGACTCGCGCAGGACGGCCCTGAAGCTTCCCGGCGTCTGGCTGCCCGACCATCCGCTGCCGCTGGAGCTGCCGCACGGGCGCAGCCTCACGCTGAGGCTCGAGCCGTGCTGCGGCGCGCGCGTGCGTGTCGCGCCGGTCGCCGCGCGACGCCTGCCGCAGCGCTCGTGGCTCGCGCTGGCGGCCCTCGCGGCCGCCGCCTGCCTGCTCGACGTGGGCTGCTTACTCGCGGCCGTCCTCGGCTTTGCGTTTCACGCCTACCTGCTGGAGCAGCAGCGCGACCGTGCGCCGCAGGATAAGGGCGTCCAGCGCCGGTGACCGGTTGCGCACGTAAAAGGCGTCCAACAGGCACATCTCGTCGAAGGTGCGCGCGTTGCGCCCAGACACCTGCCAGAGCCCCGTCATCCCCGGCAGCCCGCCCAGACGCAGCGCGTGGAATGGCCGCGCGTAGTGGCCCTGGTCGCTCGCGGGCAGGGGCCGAGGCCCGACGAGCCGCATCTCGCCCCGCGCCACGTTGACGAGCTGCGGCAGCTCGTCGAGAAACGTCCGCCGAAGGAAGGCGCCTGTGCGCGTCACGCGCGGGTCGCGCTCGAGCTTGAAGAGCTTCCCCTGACGACCGTGCCGCTGCTGGAGGCTGCCGTGGAGGCTCTCGGAGTGCCGGATCATCGTCCGAAACTTAAACATCGTGAAGGGCCGCCCTCCGACTCCGAAGCGCTCCTGGCTGAACACGGCGGGCCAACCGTCCACGAGCAGCACGAGGGCGAAGACGGCCAGCAGGAGCGGGCTCAGCAGGATGAGCAGCAGCGCGGCCGCGGCCCGCTCGCACAGCCCTCCCCTCAGGCGCGGCGCGGCGGCGAGGGGAAACACAAAGCACCCTTTCCACTCGCCCTCGCACGCGGGTTTCAAGCCCGCGTGAACGGCCAGCACCGGCAATCGCTCGACAGGCACCGCGACACAGTCCCCTTCCCGTGCCGCGACGTCGATGAACGCGAGGACATCCCCCACCGTCGCGTCTCCCTCAGCTTTGAACAGGCGCGTCATATTTACTCGTTCGCATTATCCCCTTTCCTCGCGCCCGCATCAAGCCCGGAGGCGAAAAGAAGTGGGGATAACTCCTTCCTAACACCTAACTCCTCCTTTACAAGTCCCGGCCCCCTCGCCTACAATCCGCCGCATGTTGACACCCGAATTCCACGCGTATTTCATGCGTCTGGCCCTGCGTGAAGCCGCCAAGGCCGCCGAGGCGGGCGAGGTGCCGACCGGCTGTGTGATCGCGCAGAGGCCGCAGTCCCTCGCGCAGCCGCTCGCCGCCGTCCGCGTGCTCGGCCGCGCCCACAACCAGACCGAGCTGCTCAAGGACGCGACGGCCCACGCCGAGATGATCGCGCTCACGCAAGCCTCCGCCGCTCTCGGCGACTGGCGCCTCACGGACACCGTGCTTTACGTCACCAAGGAGCCCTGCTCCATGTGCGCGGGCGCCATCGTTCTGGCCCGCGTGCCGCTCGTGGTCTGGGGCCTCTCCGACCCCAAGCGAGGAGGCCACTCGGTCTTCTCCATCCTCAACCACCCCGGCCTCAACCACAGGCCCGAGCTGCTCGCCGGCGTCTTAGAGGCCGAGTGCCGCGACCTGCTCCAAGGCTTCTTCCGCGCCCGCCGCGAAGAAGGCTCATAGACTTAAGCGTTGTGCGTTGAACGTTCAGCGTTGAGTGTTGAGCGTTTCCTTCTGCAAACACCCTCCGTTATGCCCGCTTCCCCAACCCCGTCCGCCACCCCGCTGATCCTCTCGGCTAGCCGCGCGACCGACATCGCCGCCTGCCGCCTCGAGTGGTTCCTCGACGCGCTGCGGCGAGGCGGGTGCTTCCGCCGCAACCCCTTCAACGGGCGGGAAGCCTGGATCTCGTTCGAGCGCTCCCGCGTGATTGTCTTCTGGAGCAAGCACGCCGCGCCGCTGCTGCCGCACCTCGACCTCGTGGAGCGCCACGGACTCGCGCCCTTCTTCCAACTCACGCTGAACGACTACGAGGCTGAGCGCTTCGAGCCCGGCCTGCCGCCGCTCGACGAGCGCGTGCACACCTTCCGCGCCCTCGCGGCGCGCTACGGCCGCGAGCGCGTGGTCTGGCGCTTCGACCCGCTGCTGGTCTCGCGCACCACGCCGCCCGAGGAGCTGCTGCGCCGGCTGGTCGCGCTGGGTGAGCGGCTGCACCCCTTCGCCGCGCAGCTCGTGGTCAGCTTCGCAGACATCGACGCCTACGCCCGCGTCGCCCGCCGCTGCGCGGCTGCCCGCGCCGGCATCCGCGAGTTCACGCCGCTCGAGATGGACGCCTTTGCGGCCGGCTTGGCGCCGCACCTGGCGCGCTGGGGCCTCACAGCCGCCACCTGCAGCGAGGCGGCAGACCTCTCCCGCCACGGCATCCGGCACGGCGCCTGCATCGACGCGCAGGCCTTCCTGAGCCTCGGCCTGCTCACGCACGACGAGGCGCGCTCCGTCGCCGCGAAAGACAAAGGCCAGCGCCGAGCCTGCGGCTGCACCCTCAGCAGGGACATCGGCGAGTACCGCACCTGCACCACGGGCTGCGTCTACTGCTACGCCTGATCCCGCTTTTCATTCGCCGCCTCTTCGGCTATAGTTTGAGGGTATCGATGGCAACCCAACCCCTGAACCGCTGAACCGCTCCACCCCTCCCACCCCATGCGTACCTCGACCGAAATGATCGATCTCTCCCGCGTCAACGACCAGTTGCAGCAAGGGCGCCGCGTAGCCCTTTTCATCCGCCACTCCGAGCGGCCCCCGATCCGGCCCGACGACAAGGAGTTCGGCCGCACGCTCGCGCTCACGCCGCGCGGCATGGAGATGGCCCGCAGCGCGGGCAGCCGCCTGCGCGGCTTTCGCGACGCGCAGTTTCACGCCAGCCCGATGACCCGCTGTCAAATGACCGCTCGCTGTTTCGCAGAAGGCATGGGGCTGTCCGACGCCGCCGTCGCGGACGCCGACCCGCTAGGCGTGCGCGGGTTCTATTACGCCGACCCGTACGCGGTCCAGGACCTCATGCGGCAGCGGGGCTACATGGCCTACATGCTCGACTATCTGCGCGACGGGATCGCGCCGCACTCCAGCCCGATCGGGACCGCTACGGAGCAGACAGCCGCGTGGCTGCGGGAGCAGACCACGGCGCGGCTCGGCGTGTTCGTCAGCCACGATATTTTCATCGCGTCGTTCCTGACCGGCCTCGGCATCCGTACCTATACGGCCGACGACTGGGTGGGTTACCTGCATGGCGCGGCGCTGATCCACGACGCCGACAGCGGCTGGGTCTGCCACGCGTGCGTGCCCGACTTGGCGGCCTTGCACGCGCCCTCCGAGTTCGTCCACTGAAAGCCGCCCCGCTGGGAATTGCTAGCCACACTATTTCTTGAAGCGCGCGTCTATCTGTGCGACGCTAGAGGCGACATGTAACTGTTTAACCGCCTATCCACCTTTACTGATCGGAGGTTCAGATGGCCAAGAAAGACAAAGCCGAGAAACCGGACAAGCCGCGCGAGAAACTGGCCGGCAAGACCTATGACAAAGAGCTTGCCAAGCTACAGATCGAACTGGTCAAGCTGCAGGAATGGGTCAAGCACAAGGGGCTAAAGGTGGTCGTGCTCTTCGAGGGCCGCGACGCCGCAGGCAAAGGCGGCGTGATCAAGCGGATCACCGAGTGCCTCAACCCGCGCTCCTGCCGGGTCGTGGCCTTGGCGGCGCCCACCGAACGCGAGAAGACCCAGTGGTATTTCCAGCGCTACGTGGCGCACCTGCCCGCCGCCGGCGAGATGGTGCTCTTCGACCGGAGCTGGTACAACCGCGCGGGCGTGGAGCGGGTCATGGGGTTCTGCACCGAGGCCGAGGTGCAGGAGTTTTTCAACGCCTGCCCCGAGTTCGAGCGCATGCTGCTCCGCTCGGACATCATCCTCGTCAAGTACTGGTTTTCCGTCAGCGACGAGGAGCAGGAGAAGCGGTTCCACGCGCGGCTCGCGGATCCCACCAAGCGCTGGAAGCTCAGCCCCATGGATCTGGAGTCGCGCAGCAAGTGGGTCGAGTACTCCAAGGCCAAGGACGAGATGTTCGCCCACACCGACACCAAGCAGGCGCCCTGGTACGTGGTCGACGCGAACGACAAGCCGAGCGCCCGGCTCAACTGCATCCACCACCTGCTGAGCCTGATCCCGTACAAGGACCTGACGCCCGCGCCGATCAAGCTTCCGCCGCGCGACACCAGCAAGCGCTACGTGCGGCCGCCGATCACGGACCAGACCTTCGTGCCGCGCGTCTACTGAGGGCTGGCCGTCAATTTGGGTGTTTTACCCAACGCGAAAAGCGTGTATAGTAACCCCAACAAATGGTTGAGGCGGGGTTAAACCTGCCCCTTTTCCGACGTTCAGACAGGGAGTTCTTATGGCAGAAGTTTCGGCTCAGGCGCCCACCCGTGTAATTCCGTCGCAGTTCGTTTTCCCATTCGTGCTCGTGACCACCTGTTTCGCCCTCTGGGGCTTTGCGAACGACATCACCAACCCGATGGTCGCCGCCTTCAAGAACATCTTGCTGATCAGCAACTTCGAAAGTTCGCTCGTACAGTTCGCCTTTTACGGCGGCTACTGCGTTATGGCCATCCCCGCCGCGATTTTCATTAAGCGCTTCACGTATAAAGCCGGCCTCGTGCTCGGCCTGGCGCTGTATGCCGCGGGCTGCCTGCTCTTCATCCCGTCTGGCTGGATGATGGCGTTCTGGGCCTTCCTGCTCGCCTACTTCATCATGACGTGCGGCCTCTCGTTCCTTGAGACCAGCGCAAACCCCTACATCCTCTCGCTGGGGTCGGAAGAGACCTCCACCCGCCGTCTCAACTTCGCGCAGGCCTTCAACCCGATGGGCTCGCTGACCGGCATGCTGATCGCCAAGAACTTCATTCTCCAGAAGATCGACCCCATGACCGAGGATGCCCGCCGGCAGTTGCTGGCCGTCGACCCGGCCACGTTCAAGGCCATCGCCGACCACGACCTCGGCGTCATCATCCTGCCTTACGCGCTGCTCGGCGCGGTGGTGTTCGCCATGATGCTCGTTTTCATCATCGCGAAGATCCCGCGCTGCAAGGGCGAGGAGCACAGCTCGCTCGACCTCGGCCCGACGTTCGGACGCCTAGTGAAAAATCGCCGCTATGTCGCCAGCGTCGTCGCGCAGACTTTCTACGTCGGCGTGCAGATCATGTGCTGGACGTTCATCATCCAGTACGCCGAATTGACGCTGGGGCTCACCAAGGCTGAGGGCCAGTTCTACAATATGATCGCCATGACGCTCTTCGTCACCAGCCGCTTCATCTGCACCTTCCTGCTGAAGTTCTTCAATCCCGGCGGACTCCTGCTCTCCCTCGCCAGCGTGGGCTTCGGCCTGCTGCTTTACACCGTCTTCGGCGGCGGCAACCCGGAGGCCGGCGCGAAGTTCCATGACATGATGGTTCAGGCAACCGGCTCCGCCACCGGAACCGGTTCGTTTGCCGCAGCGGTGGGCGTGTACCTCAAGGCCCCGTTCGTGATCCCCGGCATGTCCGGCTTGATGGCGCTGGTGCTCGCCTCCGGCTGCATGTCGCTGATGTTTCCCACGATCTACGGTATCGCGCTCAGAGGCATCGGCGACGATGCCAAGCTCGGCGCAGCTGGGCTCATCATGGCCATCGGCGGCGGCTGCCTGATGCCTCCAATCCAAGGCTGGATTATGGATCAGAGCGCCTTCAACCTAGGCTTCATGACCCTCGACAGCGTGCGGGTTTCGTTCGTGCTACCCGTGATCTGCTTCGCCGTGATCATGCAGTACGGGTGGAAGACCTACCGAAAATACCTGCCCTCACACGCCCTCTGAGACTAGCCGAAGATCGACAGGATGACGCCGGCGGCGACCACCGAGCCAATCTGCCCGGCGAGGTTGGCTCCGAGCGCGTGCATCAGGAGGAAATTGTGCGGGTCGGCGTCCAGCCCCATCTTGTTCGAGACGCGCGCGGCCATGGGGAAGGCGCTGACGCCCGCAGACCCGATCAGCGGATTGACCGGGTCGTCCTTCCAGATCAGATTCATCAGCTTGGCGAAGATCACGCCCCCGGCCGTGCCCAGCGAGAAGGCGAGAAGCCCCAGCACGATGATGCCCAGCGTCGCTGGCATGAGGAACTTGTCCGCTGCCATCTGCATGCCCACGCCCAGCCCCAGGAATATCGTGGCCAGATTCATCAGTTCGTTCTGCAGCGTCTTCGAGATGCGCTCGATGGCTCCGGACTCCTTGATGAAGTTTCCGAAGGCGAAGCACCCCATCAGCGGCAGCGCGGTCGGCAAGAGCAAGACGCACAGGGCCACCAGCAGCAGCGGGAAGAGGATCTTCTCCAACTGGCTGACCTCGCGCACCTGGCGCATGCGGATCAGCCGCTCCTTGGGCGTGGTCAGCAGCTTCACGATCGGGGGCTGGATCACCGGCACCAAGGCCATGTACGAGTAGGCCGCCACGGCGATGGAGCCCAGCATCTCCGGCGCGTACTTGGAGGCGACGATAATCGACGTCGGCCCGTCCGCGCCGCCGATGATGGCGATCGAACACGCCTGCTTGATGTTGAAGTCGAACCAAGGCAGGGCGTTCAGCGCCGCCACGCCCAGCAGGGTTCCGAAGACGCCGAACTGCGCGGCGGCCCCGAGAATGGCCACGCGCGGGCAGGCCAGCAGCGGCCCGAAGTCGCACAGCGAGCCGATGCCCATGAACACGATCAGCGGCAGCACCTCGTTCCGGATGCCGTGTTCAAAGATCAGGGTCAGGAACCCGTGTGCGTCGCCCATGCCGCCGAGCGGCACGTTGACGAAGATGGTGCCGAAGCCGATCGGCACCAGCAGCAGCGGCTCGAAGCCCTTGACCACGCCCAGATAGAGCAGGACAAAGCCCACGACGACCATAATGATCTGCTTCCAATGCCCGCCGGCGGTCATGTCCCAGACTCCGGTCGAGCGCGCGAAGCTCTTTAGGCAGCCGCCAAGCGAAACGCTGTCGGTGACGGCCGCCGCAGGCAAGGCCGGTGCCTGCGCGGCCGGCGCCGCCAGCGCGAGGGCGGCGGCCGGCTCGGCCTGCGTGTGCGCGGCAGGAAAGAGCAGCGCCAGTGAAAGGACGGCCAGGACGGTCAACGCCACCGGGCGTACGCCGCGGCGGCGGTACAGGGTGGAAACGGTGTGGCAAAGGGCATGTAGCATCGTCGGATTCCTTACGCAATTTCGGCGATCGTGTCGCCCGGTTTGACCACATCGCCCGGCTTGACCCGGTACTTGATCCGGCCCGCCTGGGTGCTGAGGATGGTCATCTGCATCTTGAGCGCTTCCATGACGCAGATCTGCTCGTCCTTGTCCACTTGCGCGCCGTCTGTCTCCGTGAGCGAGATGATCGTGCCCGGCATGGGGGCCTGCACGTGAGCCACCGCGCCGGCGGGCGCGGCGGCGGCCCCGGCATCGGGCGCCTTCGCGTCAACCGGCTTGACGCGGATATGGAACGGCTGCCCGTCCACGCTGAGCTTCAGCACGCCGTCCGGGTCGATGACGCGGCTGACTTTGTGCTCGACGCCATCCACCGTGACCGCGTAGTGTCCGGAGCCGCCTGGGGCGGCGGCGGGCGCAGCGGCGGGCGCAGACGGCGCCTCTATCTTGACCGGGCCGTTGGGCCGGGTCTTGAAGAACCCGATGGCCACCTGCGGGAACATGGCGTAGGTCAGCACATCTTCGCGCGTGACTGAGGCCACGCCGAGCTTCTGCTTCAGATCCTCTTCGATCTTGCCCAGCTCGTTCGTAAGCAGGTCGGCCGGGCGGCACGTCACCATGGCCGGCAGGTTCAGCTCCTTGAGCGCACGCTGAACGAGTTCCGCGTTGGGCTTGGCGGGCGTCAGCCCGTAGTTGCCCGCGAGCAGGTTCTTCGACTCGTTGCTGAGCTGCTTGTAGCGGCCGAACAGCACGTTCAGGACAGCCTGCGTACCGGTGATCTGGCTGGTGGGCGTGACAAGAGGCGGATAGCCGAAGTCCTTCTGCACGACCGAAATCTCGTCCAGCACGGCATCCAGCTTGTTCAGCGCGTTCTGCTCCTTGAGCTGGCTCTCCAAGTTGGAAAGCATGCCGCCGGGCACCTGGGCGACGAGAATGCGGGTGTCGGCCCCGACGAAGGACGATTCAAAGGCCTTGTACTTCTTGCGCACGTCCCGGAAATAGGCGGCCAGCTCAACCAGCGACTTGACATTCAGCCCCGTGTCGTACTCCGTCCCGGCGAAGATCTCCACCATGGTTTCCGTGGGCGAGTGGCTGGTGCCCAGCGCCATCGAGGAGATGGCCGTGTCGATCCCGTCCGCACCCGCCTCGACGGCCTTCACCAGCGCGGCCACGGACATGCCCGTGGTGGCATGCGAGTGAATCTGGACGGGCAGGTCAACGGCCTTCTTGAGGGCCTTGACCAGGGCGTAAGCGGCATAGGGCTTCAGGAGGCCCGCCATGTCTTTGATGCACAGCGAGTCTGCGCCCATCTGCTTGAGCTCGCGGGCCAGCTCGACGTAGGCGTCCAGCGTGTGGACGGGGCTGGTCGCGTAGCTGATCGTGGCCTGGGCGTGCTTGCCGGCCTTTTTCACGGCCTTGAACGAGGTCTGCATGTTGCGCGCGTCGTTGAGCGCGTCGAACACGCGGAACACGTCGACGCCGTTGGCGGCCGCCCGCTCGACGAACGCCTCCACCACGTCGTCGGCGTAGTGCCGATACCCCAGCAGGTTCTGCCCGCGCAGCAGCATCTGCATGGGCGTCTTCGGCATGGCGGCTTTAAGCTGGCGGATCCGCTCCCACGGGTCTTCGTTCAGGAAGCGGATGCAGGAATCGAAGGTTGCGCCGCCCCAGGTTTCCAGCGACCAGAAGCCGGCGGCGTCGAGCTGCGCCGCGGGCGGCAGCATGTCGGCGGTCAGCATGCGGGTGGCGAAAAGCGACTGGTGGGCGTCGCGCAAGGTCAAATCAGTGATGCGAACTCGGGCCATGAAGTAGACTCCTTCTAGTGCTTTGAGAAAGTGGGTTCGGTTGCGATCGCGATGGCCGCCGCCAGGCGGGCACGGGCCGCAGCGTCGGCGCCTTCGGCCGCCGGAACGGGCTGCTCAGGCGCATACCGGCGGATCAGGTACGCGGTGAAATTCATACATTGGATGACCACGAAAAGAAAGAGAAACACCAGCACCATGCCCAACGTCATGATGGTCAGAGCCTGCCAGAACAATTCCATACTCGTCTCCCTGCTTCGCCAAGCGTTCCGGAATCCTGAAAACACGTCGCGAACTGCGGGAGCCTACGAAACCCAGCAGCGCAGCCGCGAAAGACCCGGAATAAGTGCAATCGGCCTCAGTATACGGGGGGGCATGTGCAATAGTCAATCCCCGACATGCCCTGTTTCTTGGCAACGATTGGGCCCTGGTGCAGCCGCACATCGACGTCCGCCAGGGTGCGATTTTACTTCGTTGCATCGCACCCAGAAGTCAGAATTCAGGAGTCAGAATTCAGAATTGCTTCGCAACGACTTACATACGAAAGCGCCGCCCAAAAAGGTGTCTCCCAAAGAGGAGACAGGAAGAATCTCGCGCGAATCGGACATAACTCGTTGGCATCCAACTCCTGAATTCTGGCTTCTGGCTTCTGAATTCTGTGCGATTGCAATAGTTTGCAATCGCACCCCGTCCGCCACTTGTCGCAACTTAGAGGTTTGTCTAACCGCGGAAAAGGTGTATATTTATTTCGTTTTGACTTGAGCCGCCTGTGCGGACGACTCACGTCTGAATGAAATTCGGAACCCCTTGACTGCTATGCCTCTGAAAGCCTCGCCCCGCCGCCCGAAGAAGAAGAACGCCAAGACCTTCGTGCTCGACACCAATGTCCTGCTCCATTCCCCTGTGGCGCTTGACGTTTTCGACGACAACCGCGTCGTGCTCCCCATGGTTGTCCTCGAGGAGCTCGACAAGTTCAAGACCCAGAGCTCCGAGCTGGGACGCAACGCGCGCGAAACCATCCGCAAGCTCGACGCCCTGCGTCTGGGCGGAACGCTCTCCAAGGGCGTTTCGCTCGCAAAAGGCGGCGAGCTGCGCGTGCTCGTCAGCCCCCCCATCGAGAAGTGCGGCCTGGAGGAGGACACCCCCGATAACCGCCTGATCCGCCTGGCCATCGACCTGGTGAGCAAAGGCGAGCGCGTGATCATCGTCTCGATGGACATCAATGTCCGCGTGAAGGCCAACGCCCTGGCCCTCGAAGCCGAAGACTTCGAGCACGAGAAGGTCAACTTCGACGAGCTTTACAGCGGCTACACCGACATGGTCGTGCCGAAGGACGTCATCGCCCGCCTCTACGACGGGCAGGTTCTCGACTCCTTCCGCGGCAAGACCTTTCCGAACATGTTTCTGCAGCTCAGCGCGACAGAGAACCCGGAGATGAAGGCCATCGCCCGCGTCTTTCCGGACAAAACCCTCGCCGAGATCAACCTCTCCATCGACACCGTCTATGGCATTCAGTCGCGAAACGTCGAGCAGCGCATGGCGCTAGAGCTGCTGATGGATCCGACGGTCAGCATCGTCACGCTCGTCGGCCAGGCCGGCACCGGCAAGACCCTGCTCGCCATCGCCGCCGGCCTGCACCTCGTGCTGCACGAGCACCTCTACGACCGCATCCTCGTGTCGCGCCCGATCGTTCCTCTCGGCAAGGATATCGGCTATCTGCCCGGCAACAAGGAGGAGAAGCTCTCGCACTGGATGGAGCCCATCTTCGACAACCTCGAATACATCCTGCGCAAGCACCAGCCCGACCAGCCGCCCGCAAGCGCCAAGAAGCTGCCCAAGGCCCTGACGCCGCAGGACAGGATCAAGCAGCTCCTCGACAGCGACACGCTCGAGCTGGAGGCGCTCACCTACATCCGCGGGCGGTCGATCTCCAGGCAGTTCATCATCATCGACGAGGCGCAGAACCTCACGCCCCACGAGGTCAAGACCGTGGTCAGCCGCGCGGGCGAGGGCTCGAAGGTCATCCTCACCGGCGACCCCTACCAGATCGACAACCCCTATCTGGACGCCTCCAGCAACGGCCTCACGTACGCCGCCGAACGCATGAAGGAGCTGCCCTTGCACGGGCACGTCACGCTGATGCGCAGCGAGCGCTCCCTGCTGGCCGCCGCCGCCGCGCAGTACCTGTAATCGCCCGGGCTTAGAACGGAATAAGGGCGCGGCGACCAACCTGGTCGCCGCGCCTCTTTTCTTTCAGCCCGCACAGTCTGGTTCAACTCGCGCGCGAGCCGGACACCTCTCCAACACGGCAAGGGCGCCATCGGGGCGACGCCCCTGCCGCTGTGAGGGCCGCGCTGCGCGTCCCGTCTACCTCAGCATGATCACCGTGCCACGTAGCGTATTCATGTCCATCAAGGCAAGCGGACTACTCTCTTCGGGCAAGGGGAGTAGCCGCCAACCACTTAATCTTCAACCACGCGGAAGACGCGCAAGCGGCTGGCCGGGAGCGCGTTTGTGAGCGTCGCTGACGTCAGGCCATTGACGGCGGTGTAAAGGGACGGCAGCCGCGCCCACGACACGAGATTCGTGCTGGACTCGACCGCGTAGGATCGGAAGGGGACGCTCGTGAAGGCGATGGAAACGGCCTGCGTCGTGTCGGCGCCGACGGCGCATTGCGTGATGTTCAGCCGCTCAGCGGGCAGCGCGTCGATGGCGCGACGCAAGGATACCGCGGCGCCGATCTGCCCTCCCGTCCCACCTTGCGGGAAGCCCGTGGCCCGAAGTAGCCCACGCATCTCTCCCGGCGTCAAGCGGGTGCCGAGGCTGGAAAGTACATACGACTGAAGCGCGCAGACCACGCCCGCGGCGCAGGCGCTCGCGCTGCTTGTGCCGTTGAACCCGGACGTGTACGCTTGGTGGTCATCGCTCCCGTATCGGGCATAGCTGCCGTAGCCGGTTGTGAACACGGACTCGCCCCACGCCTGCACGTTGACACGGGAGCCGTAGGTGCTGTAGCTGAGCTTGGTGTGGTTCGTGCCCGACGACCCCGCCCCGACGATGATCGCGCCGCTGTCCCCTCGCGCCCGATACGCGTCGTACGCGGCGCTGTCCAGGTTCTGATTCCCGTTGCCGGCTGCCGCCACGACGATGATCCCGCTGTCGCTCGCGAGCTTCGTCAGATTCCAGACCGTGCTGTTCAGCTCGGCTGGCCCATAGCCGCCCCCGGCCCCGGTATCCTGCATTTCCAGAAGGATCACGTCCCCCGCCTCCGAATCGCTGACCGCACCCGCGATCGCGGCGGCTCGGTCGTAGGACAGTGTGGTATACTCCGAGTAGAAAGCCGCCGTGGTCTGAGGGGCGATTCCTGAGACGCCATATCCGTTGTGAGGCGCGGCATTGACGCCGAGGACTGCGGTTCCGTGATCGTCATAGCCTAACGTGTAGACGCTCGGATTGATCGCCGCGCGGGAGCAGTTCGTGATGCCGGCGTCGGCCAGGTCCTCATGGCCAGGGTCATAGCCGTACTCGCAATCTGAGAAGCGCACACCCGCGCCCAGCGCCCCGAGGCCGCGGGCGTAGTTGGCGTCATAGCCGGGGCTGACGCCGCGATAGGACTGCAGCGACTCCAGATTCGGCGTGGCGGGCGCGATATCGCCCGGCGGCGGCGGAGGCGCGTCTAACGACTCGATGTCGACGCTCTCAACACAGGCGAGCGCAAGCAGCGTACGGGCCGCAGCCGTCAAGTCCGCCTCGGTGTCGCTCGCCACGTAGAACACGCCGTTCAGATCCGGCTGCTGCCTGCGGCTGCGCGCCTCGGCGCGGCGGCAGAGCCGGTCGACCCGCGCCGCGCTCTCGAAAACCGGCGTGAAGCGTAGGCGGTGCTGTGCGACGGCGTCCGCCAGCCCAGCGGGCAGCGCGACGGCGGCTAGGCTGAGCGTATCCGCAGCCACAAGTCGCGCTGCGAGCGCGTCCTGAAACTTGACCGTCAGGCGGTGACGCTTCCCCGCAGGGGGGGGCAGAGGCGCCTTCACCAGCGGCGCGCGGGGCGCTAGACCGACGGCAGCCGCGAGCCCCCCGCGATCAGGCTGCCGCGCCACGAGGGTCGTCGCGCCTGCCACGGCCGTCATTTCCGCAGCGCCGCAGACCGCAGCCAACAGCGCCCACGCACCTGCAACCATTATCGTCAATCGCACCGCGCGTCCACACATTCGAGCAGTCATTGTTAGGCCTCCCGCACTGTCTGAGCGGATAATAGCATGCGTGCGGCGGCGTGTAAACGTGGATCCTGTCGGCGCGCAACTCGGGCCGCGCGGCGCGCAGGCGGCGGCGGGAGCCGCGCTTCAAACTTCGCGCTGGACACCCTGACGGAGGCGCTCTAAAGTGTCGCCAACCTAGGGGAGGCACACCATGTCCGTTTCGCGCATCGCGCTCATATCCGGTCTGGCCGTTCACGCCACGCTCGCCGCCGACTGGCATCAGTCGCTCTGGCTGGGCCGCGGCGACGTCTGGCGGACGCGCTTTCCGGTCACGATCACGAACCCCTCAGAGGCGGCTCTCGAAGGCGTGCCCGTCGCCGTGACCGTCGGCGACAAGCCGGGACAGGCTCCTCTCGCCGGGGCGAGCGCTGAAGCCGTCCGCGTAACCGACGCGGCCGGCAGGCAACTGCTCTATGGGCTGTGGGCTCCCGGCCAAAGCACCCTGTGCACAACCGGCGCGGTGCCCATCGGCGCGACCCTCGTCGTGCCCGCCGTCTGCGCGCCGAAGTCCGCCACCACCTATCTGGTCTACGTCGACAACCCGCACGCGTGGGGCCTCGCGGACTTCTTTGACAAGCGGGCCTTCACCGATCTCAACGGCGGCTTCGAGAACGGCACGCCGGGCCAGCCCGCCGGCTGGCAGCCCGGCCAGACGACGCCCGTGCACCGACTCTCGTGGTCGGACGAGAAACCCTTCTCCGGCGCACGCTGCCTCAAGGCCGAAGCCGACCCAGGCGCCACGGCCTCCTGGTTCGGTTTTTCCCGCAACGACTTCGCGGTCGTGCCCGGCGCGACCTGCACGGTCCGCGTCCGCGTCCGCGGCCAGAACGTCAAGGGCAGCGCCGGCTGGTACGTCCACGTCGGCGACGACCGGAACTCGCAGCGCATCAACACGGTCGCCCGCGCCGGCGAGGGCACCTTCGATTGGAAGGAACAGGTCATCACCTTCACCGTGCCCGAGGGCGCGACGCGCCTCCAGACCGGCTCCGTGCTCTACGGCACCGGCACCACGTGGTATGACGGCTTCGCGCTTGAGACCGACCGCGAGCCGCCCCGCGCGACGGCCCGCGCAGGCGCGGCGGAGCATCTGAAGCTGAGCGAGCGGGGCGCGTCCGCCCCGTGGCCCGCCGACGCGCGCAGTCTCTGGCGCCGCCTCCTCACCGGCGCCGCGTCTCCCGTGTGGCGCTACCGCCTGCCCGTGCGCGTCGCTAACCTGCGCGGCGAGCCCGCCGACCGCGTGCTCGCCTCCATCAACCTCCACAGCGTCACGCGCGGCCTCACTTCGCCCCGCCTCCTGCTGACCCTCGACGGCGAGCCCGTCGAAGCCTGCCGCCTCGGCGACCGCCTGCTCTTCACCTGCTCGGCCGCCGCGCATACCGTGCTGACCTACTACCTCTACGTCGCCGACTCCGGCACACCACCTGTCGCGCCCGCAGCGCCGTCGGCCTCGGCCCTCGGCAGCGACATTCCCTCCGACCAGATTCTGGCGAGCCGCGTGGGCGACGTCGACGCGCACGCCTTCGCCGCCTTGCTCAACAGCCCGGCGAACCTCGTCAAGAATCCCGGTTTCGAGAGCGGCGCGGACGCGCCAGACGCGTGGACGCGCAGCGGTCCTGAGCCCGACGTGGCCTTCGCGCTCGGCACGCCCGGCGGTTTCGGAACACGCCACGCCCGGCTCACGGTGCCCGCCACAGCCAAAGCCGCGTGGCGCGGTTGGTACCAGTCCGTGACCGTCAAGCCCGGCCACAGCTATCTCTTCGGCGCGTGGCTGGCCTGTGAGAAGCTCGACGGAGCCGCCAACCTGCACGCGCACCTGCGCGACGCCACAGGTGCGGTCGTGGCGGGCGGCTTCCTGAGCGCGGGACCTTCGGTCAGCGGCGACTCGCCTTGGACGCCGCTCTTCAACGCGGTCACCGCGCCGCAGGACGCGACGCAGCTCCAGCTGCATCTCACGATGAACGACAACGGAACGCTCAAGCACGACGGCGTCTTCGCTGCGGAGTGCCTCGAGGCCTCGGCCGGCGACCCGCAGACGCCCGCCCTCGCGGCCGGCGCGTTCGAGGTGTGGCCGGTCAACCCGGTCGTCAAGGTCTTCCGCGAAACCCTGCCGCCGGCCGCGCCCGTGCCGTTCGCCATCAGCCTCGCACGTAACGAGGAGGAGGCCCTCCAGCTCGCCCTGCGCGCGGGCCGCGACATCCCGGATCTGCGCGTCGAGGTGGACGCGCCCAAGGACACGGGCGGCCGCTCGCTCGCGGGCTGCTCCGTGGGCTGGGTCGGCTATGTGCCGGTCGACCACCCGACCGCCTACTACAACCTCAAGACCCCGGCGTGGGAGCTGAAGTTCCCCACCGGCGCGGGCGCGTCCGACGGCTGGTCCGGCTGGTGGCCCGACCCGATCAAGCCCACCGCCGCCGGCAGCCTCGCCGCGAATCAAACGCAGTCGGTCTGGCTCTCCTTCAAAGCCGCGGCCGAGACGCCCGCCGGCCGCTACGCGGGCACGTTGAGGCTCGTCGCCAACGGACGCGTCCTCAAGACCCTGCCCTTCACGGTCACGGTCTGGGGCTTCACGTTGCCGCAGAACCCCTCTTGCGCCGCGATCTACGACCTGCGCCTCAACGAGCACTGGCTCGCGGACGGCAAGGCCGCCGACGCCACGCGCGACCGCCTGATGCGGTTCATGGCCGACAAGAAGGTCTGCCCCGACGAGGTCGCGTCCGAAGTGCGCTTCGCGCGCGACGCGCAGGGCGCCGTCACCTGCGACCTCACGGCTTACGACAAGGCCGCGCAGCGCTATTTTGACGAGCTGAAGTTCCCCACGTCGTACACGCCGCACGCCTTCTACCTGTTCGGGTGGGAGCATCCGCCCAAAGACATCCTCGGCGAGAAGCCCTTCGAGGGCGAGTATCCGTACACGGCCGCCGACCGGACCAAGCTGCGCCCGGCGTACAAAGCCGCCTATCAGGCCTGCCTGCGGCTCTACTGGGAACACATGAAGGCCAAGGGCTGGTCCGACAGGCTCGTGCTCTACATCTCCGACGAGCCCTTCCTAACCAAGCGTCACATCGTCGACCAGATGAAGGCCTGCTGCGACATGATCCACGAGGTCGATCCCGCGATCCGCATCTACAGCAGCACGTGGCGCCACTGCCCGGAGTGGAACGGCTACCTCGATGTCTGGGGCGTCGGCCACTACGGCTGCTTCCCTGTGAGCGAGATGCGGGCCCGCCGGGCGGCCGGCGAGCGCATCTGGTTCACGACCGACGGCCAGATGTGCACGGACACGCCCTTCTGCGCGGTCGAGCGCCTGCTGCCGCACTACTGCTTCAAATACGGCGCAGACGCCTACGAGTTCTGGGGCGTGAGCTGGCTCACCTACGACCCGTGGCAGTTCGGCTGGCACCGCTACATCCACCAGAGCAGCACGCCCGGCGAGTCCTACTACGTGCGCTACCCCAACGGCGACGGCTTTCTGCTCTATCCCGGCCGCCCCATCGGCGTCGACGGCCCGGTCACGACCGTGCGCCTCGAAGCCGCCCGCGACGGCGTGGAGGATTTCGACTATCTGAAGCTGCTGAAGACCTTTGCGGACAAGACCGGCGACCAGGAGGCCCAGCGACTCCTCGCCGAGTTCAGCGCCCTGCTCGACATCCCCAACGCCGGCGGACGCTACTCCTCCAAGCTCCTCGCCGACCCCTCGCGCCTGACAGCCCTCCGCCTCCGCGCCGGCGCGGCGCTAGAACGGCTCAGCCGGTAGGCCGCAGAGGTGTGGGCCTTGCTTAATGTGCGTCGTCGCCGCGCTTATCGAGGCGGCTGTGGCGGTGCCCGTAGAAGCCGTAAACGACGATGCCAACGGCCATCCAGATGACGAGCCGAATCCAGGTTCCGAGCGGCAAGGCCAGCATCTGAACGAGGGACAGCAGCGCGCCCAGAATGGGCACGACCGGAACCCAGGGCGTCCTGAACGGGCGAGGGTAGCCGGGCCGGGTGCGGCGCAGCACCAGGATGCCGACGCTCACCATCGTGAACGCCAGCAGGGCGCCGATCGACACGAGTTCGCCGATGAACCCGATCGGGAAGAGCCCCGCGATCACCACAGCCACAGAGCCCGTCAGCAGGGTCGTCACATACGGCGTCCGCAGGCGCGGGTGAACGCGCGCAAAGACCGGCGGCAGAAGCCCGTCCTTTGACATGGCGTAGAAGATGCGGGTCTGGCCCATCAGCAGCACCATGAGCACGGAACTCAGTCCGGCGATGGCTCCCGCCTTGACCAGCGGCCGCAGCCAGCTCAGGGCGGGGCCCGCCGCGTCAATCCCCACGGCAATCGGATCGGGCACGCCCAGCTTCGTATAATGCACCATCCCGGTCAGCACCAGCGCCACCGCCACGTACAGCACGGCGCAGACCGCCAGCGACGCGAGAATGCCGATGGGCATGTCGCGCTGCGGGTTTCGCGACTCCTGGGCCGCCGTCGAGACGGCGTCGAAGCCGATGTAGGCGAAGAACACCACGGCCGATCCGCGCAGCACCCCGCTCCAGCCGAACTGGCCGAACACGCCGGTGTTCTCCGGGATGAACGGGTGCCAGTTCGCCAGATGGACGAAGCCCGCGCAGCACCCGACGAACAGCAGGATCACCACCACTTTCACGGCGACGATCGCGTTGTTGAAGTTCGCCGATTCGCGGATGCCGACGATGAGCAGCCCGATCATCACGGCCACGATGAACACCGCGGGCAGGTTCAGGATGCCGCCGGTGGCGTGCAGTCCTGTCGCGGGGTCATACGCCAGCGGCGCAGTCGCCAGCGACGCAGGCAGGGCCAGGCCGAAGTCCTTGAGGAAGCTGACGACGTAGGCCGACCAGCCCACGGCCACGGCCGACGCGCCGAACAGGTACTCGAGGATCAGGTCCCAGCCGATGATCCAGGCGAAGACCTCGCCCAGCGTGGCATAGGCGTACGTGTAGGCGCTGCCGGACGCGGGAATCATGGACGCAAACTCCGCATAGCAGAGTCCCGCGAACACGCAGGCGATGCCGGAAAACACAAACGACAGCGAGATCGCCGGGCCCGCGTAGCTGGCGGCCGCCTGGCCGGTCAGAACGAAGATGCCTGCGCCAATCACGCAGCCAATCCCGAGCAGCGTCAAGTGCAGCGGCCCCAGCACCCGTTTGAGCTGCTGCCCCGTGGCCAGATCCGAGAGCATGGCGTCACGCGATTTGGTTCTGAAGAAACGTTTCATCCGCTCACCCCTTCAACATGCGCGCTTGAGACAACTAAACTGGCGACCACTTTTTCATATTTCCGCGCTCAAATCAAGATTTCCCGCCGTCCGACAAGCCCCTTACTTCCGGCTGCCGGCCATCCGCCGCCCCGCGCCCTTGGGCGGCTTCACGGGCGCGTCGCCCTTGCCGCCCGGCGCCAGCAGCCGCCTGAGCTCGCGGACCTCGTCGCGCAACAGGGCCGCACGCTCGAACTCGAGGGCGTCCGCCGCCTGCAGCATCTCCCGCTCGAGGTCGCCGATCGCGCGGTGCACGTCATAGGCCTCGTGCGATTCCGCCGCGACCATCCGCTCCTCCACGCGCGCCGCCTCCGAATAAAGCGCCAGCGACTCGTTGATCGCCCGCTTCACGCTGCGCGGCGTGATGCCGTGCTCGGTGTTGTAGGCCTCCTGCCTCGCCCGGCGCGCCTGCGTCACGTCCATCATCAGCCGCATCGCGGCGGTGACCGAATCGGCATAGAGGATAACCCGGCCGTCGAGGTGACGCGCGGTGCGGCCCGCCGTCTGGATGAGGGACGTGCCGGAGCGCAGGAAACCCTCCTTGTCCGCATCCAGCACCGCCACGAGCGCGACCTCGGGCAGGTCGAGCCCCTCGCGCAGCAGGTTGATGCCGACCAGACAGTCGAACGAGCCCTTGCGCAGCCGGCCCAAAATCTCGACGCGCTGGATCGCGTCGATGTCGCTGTGCAGATACTCCACGCGGATGCCGGTCTCGCGCAGATACGACGTCAGGTCTTCGGCCGAACGCTTGGTCAGCGTCGTAACCAGTACGCGGTCACCCTTCTCAGCCGCGCGCCGCACCTCTTCCATCAGGTCGTCGATCTGATTGTCCAGCGGCCGCACCTCGACGGGCGGATCAAGCAGGCCCGTGGGCCGGATCACCTGCTCCGCCCACACCTCGCTCACCTGGCGCTCGTACGGGCCGGGCGTGGCAGAGGCGAACAGGATCGGCCCGACCTTGGCGAGGAACTCCTCGAAGTTCAGCGGGCGGTTATCCTTGGCCGAGGGCAGGCGGAAGCCGTGCTCGACCAGGGTCTGCTTGCGCGCCTGGTCGCCGTTGTACATGGCGCGGAGCTGCGGCAGGGTCACGTGCGACTCGTCGATGATCGTGAGGAACTCGGAGTCAAAATAATCGAGCAAGCAGGCGGGCGGCTCGCCCGCCGAGCGGCCGGCCAGATGGCGCGAAAAGTTCTCGATGCCGTTGCAATAGCCCAGCTCCCGCAGCATCTCCAGGTCGAACTCGGTGCGCTGGCGCAGGCGCTGCGCTTCCAGCAGCTTGCCCTGACGCTCGAATTCGGCGAGACGCTCGTCCAGCTCGGCACTGATTCGGCCGATCGCGCCGTCGACCTTGGCCTTGGGCATCACGAAGTGCTTGGCGGGCGAGATGACCGCACGCAGAAGCGAGACGCCTGTCTTGCCCGTCACCGGGTCGAGCGCGCGAAGCTCCTCCACCTCGTCGCCGAAAAACGACACCCGCACGCCCGTGGTCTCGTAGGACGGGAAGATGTCCACGCTGTCGCCGCGTACGCGGAAGGTGCCGGGCTGCGGCTCGTAGTCGTTGCGCGCGTACTGGATCGCCACGAGCTGCTCCAGCATCTGGTCGCGCGGGAGCGTCGCGCCCGGCGCGATATAGACGAGCATCTCTTTGTAGTCTTCCGGCGAGCCCAGCCCATAAATGCACGAGACTGACGCCACGATGACCACGTCGCGCCGGCCGAGCAGCGCGTTGGTGGCGCCCAGCCGGTAACGCTCGATCTCCGCGTTGATCGACGCGTCCTTCTCGATGTACGTGTCGGTCTGCGGGATGTAGGCCTCGGGCTGGTAGTAGTCGTAGTAGCTGACGAAGTACTCGACCGCGTTGTTCGGGAAGAACGACGTGAGCTCCGCAAAGAGCTGGGCCGCGAGGGTCTTGTTGTGCGAGAGGATGATGGCCGGCCGGCCCCACTCGCGGATGATGTTCGCCATGGTGAAGGTCTTGCCCGAGCCCGTAACGCCTTCGAGTGTCAGGCGGCGGGCGCCAGACCGCAATCCGCCAACCAGGGCCGAAATCGCCTGCGGCTGGTCGCCCGTCGGCTGAAAAGGAGAGTCAATGGTGAAATCTGCCAGTCGCTCGCTCATGTGGCCGTATTGTTCCACCTTCGCGCCGCGTTGTAAAGGCGCAGCGGAGGAATCGGCGCGCGCCCAACACTTTCGCATTGCTGTGCCCCTCGATTTTCAATATGTTAAAAAATGTTGTCTGTTCAGAGGGAGGCAAGCCGCCTAAGCACATGCGCGTGTCCGTCTGGCGTCAACTTCGCTGACCGATCCTACCTGAGAGACCTAGAAGGAGCATTTCATGTCACCTCTGACACCTGCAGCCGCCCGTGAGCGCCTCAAAAACGGCGGCGTGCTCACCGGCATTTTCTGCAAGACCACCGCGCCCGAGTTCATTGAGGTCATCGGTCACGCGGGCTTCGACTTCTGCATCCTCGACCAAGAGCACGGCCCCGCGAACTTGGAGACGCTCCAGAATCTGATCCGCGCAGCAGAGGTGTCGGGGGTGCTCCCCATCGTGCGCACGCGCGACCGGATACCCGAAAGCGTCTCGCAGCCGCTCGACCTCGGCGCCGCAGGCGTGCAGGTGCCTCAGGTCGCCTCCAAGGCCGAAGCCGAGAGCGTGGTTGACGCCGCCAAGTTCGCGCCGCTCGGTCACCGCGGCGTCTGCCGTTTCGTCCGCGCCGCCCGCTTCTCCGCGCTGGACCGCTCCGCCTACTTTGCCTCGGCGAACGAGGCCCTCGTGATCCTCCAGCTTGAAGGCACACACCTGGCCGAGTACGAGAAGGTCGCGGACACCCCCGGTGTGGACATCCTCTTCATCGGGCCCTACGATCTGTCGCAGGCGCTGGGCATTCCCGGCCAGATCGAGCACCCGCTCGTGTTGGAGGAGATGCAGAAGATCATCGCCGTCGCCCGTCGCAAAAGCAAGACCGTCGGCGTCTTTGCGGACTCCCTGACCCAGACCCAGCGCTGGATTCAGGCGGGCGTGCAGTACATCGCCTACTCCGTCGACGTGGGCCTCTTCTACAACGTCTGCCGCGAGACCGTAGCCGCCATCCGAGCCCAAGCCGGCACGAGCTGACGCCTCGCGTTCACCAGCACCTGAGCCCCGTCCCATGCGGAAAAACGTGGCCTCGCTTTTGCGGTCTGTGTTACAGTATGGCCAATCCTGAACGTGGGGGAGTACAGCAAAAGGAGCGTGCGATGAACAGACGGCGGTTTCTCGCGGCCACGGCCGCGGCGGGTGCTTTCAACCTCATCCCGGGGTGCGCGATGAGGACGGCGCGCGTCTCGCCCAACAGCAAGGTGGCGCACGCCTGTATCGGCGTAGGCGGCATGATGGGCTCGACCGACCTCGGCAACTTCAAGTCCCACGCGCGCACCGATATCGCGGCCATCTGCGATGTCGACAAAGCCATGCTGGAAAAGGCCGCGGCCGTCGTGCCGAACGCGCGGCGGTACACCGACTGGCGCGAGATGTTGGCCAAGGAGGGCGACCGCATCGACTCCGTGAGCGCCACCGTGCCGGACCACATGCACGCCCTGATCGCGCTCTCGGCGCTCCGCGCCGGCAAGCACGTCTACTGCCAGAAGCCGCTCTGCCACGACGTGGCTGAGTGCCGCGCGCTGGCCCAGGCAGCCAAGCGCTCCGGCCTCGTCACCCAGCTCGGCACGCAGTTCGCCTCGGGCGCAGGCGACCTCATGGGCGCCGAACTCCTGCGCCAGGGCGCGGTCGGCGCGGTCAAGAAGGTCATCCTCTGCTCCAACCGCCCCGGCGCCATCGACGCCTACCGCCTCGTCGGCCCGCGTCCGGCCAAGGGCGAACCCGCGCCCGCCACGATGGCGTGGGACCTCTGGCTCGGCACCGCGCCGGCGCGCGACTTCGCCCCCGAGATCTACCACCCCTCCAAGTGGCGCGCGTGGCAGGACTTCGGCACGGGCTGGTCCGGAGACATCGGCTGCCACATCTTCGACGCGGTCTGGAAGGGCCTTGGGCTCACGGCTCCGCTCTCCGTATCCGCCGAGGTTCAGGACACCTGGAAGGCCTCGCCCGCGCGCCGCGGCGACACCTGGCCGCAGAGCGACCACATCACGTGGGTCTTCCCCGGCTGCGCGAAGAGCGGCGGCCGGGCGTTCACGGTCGAGTGGTTCGACGGGCTGATCTTCCCGCCCGAGGAGGCGCAGGCCCTGTCACGCGAGGCAGGCTTCGCCGAATACCCCGCCGAGTCCTCGCTGGTCATCGGCACCGAGGGCGCCCTGCTGCTGCCGCACCAGGCCGGCCCCGTATTGATACCGAAAGCGAAATTTGCCGCCTTCCCGAAACCTAAAGTCGCTGCGGGGAACCACTACCACCACTTCCTCGACGCCATCCTCGGAGGCGAGATGACCGCGTCGAACTTCGTGCAGACCGGCCCCATGGCCGAGGCGATCCTGCTCGGCACGGTCGCCATCCGCGTTCCTGACACCGTGCTGAAGTGGGATGCGAAGGCGCTGCGCATCACCAACTCCGACGCAGCCGACCAGCTGCTGCGCCGCACCTACCGCTCAGGCTGGGAACTGCCCGCGTAGGCGGGGGGACAATTGACGCGCGCTCAGGAGAAAACCATGACGAACACTCAGTTACAGGGAGCTGTCAGACACCTCGTGATCGGGCTCGGCCTCGCGCTTGCAGCCTCCGCGGCCCGCGCCGAAGACGCCAAGCCCTTCGCCTTCTGCCTGAAGGCCGGCGAGACGCTGGATGTGACGGAGGGCGGCAGAATTGTCGGGCGCTACATGATCGGCTATGACAAATCGTCACCCGCCAGGCTGCACGAGACTTACAAGCCCTATCTGCACGTGTTCGACGCGGAAGGCAAGGCCCCGATCACAAAGGGCCCCGGCGGCGAGTACACGCACCACCGCGGCATCTACATCGGCTGGAACAAGATCGGCTACAACGGCAAGAGCTACGACCGCTGGCACATGAAGGGCGGCGAGCAGGTCGTGCAAGGTGAGCCCGCGACCCGCGCAGATGCGGACTCCGCGACCGTCACCTCCACGGTCAACTGGAACGACGAAGCCGGCAAGCCCCTCATCGTCGAGGCGCGCACCCTGACTTTCCGCCGCGCGCCCGCGCCGGCTTACGCGCTGATCGACTTCCAATCCGAGCTCCAGGCGCCGAATGGCGAGGTCAAGCTCGATGGCGACCCCGAGCACGCAGGCATCCACTTCCGCCCAGCCAACGAGGTCGACAAGGCCAAGACAGCCTACGTTTACGCGGGCGCCAACGTGGATCCGCACAAGGCTACGGATCTCGCGTGGATCGGCGAGACCTTCGTTCTGGGCGGCACGAGCTACAGCGTGGTGCAGATCAACCACCCGGACAACCCGAAAGAGACGCGCGTCTCGGCCTACCGCAACTACGGGCGCTTCGGCATGTTCCCGACCGCAACCCTTAAGTCCGGCGAAACCCGCGCGTTCCGGTACCGCTTCCTCGTGGCCGAGGGCTCGATGCCCTCCGCCGACGTGATCCAAGCCGCCTGTAACGCCTATACCGGCAAGTCCGACCCGGTTCCGGCCGTGACGGTGAAACCGGCGGAGCAGCCCGCGCCGCCCAAGGCGAAAGAGTCGAAGAAAACCGGCAACAACTGATCGTTCAGGAGATAACTATGACCCGCACAACCGCAACCTCTCGGCGCTCATTCCTCAAGCACTCGGCGGCCCTGTCCGCCTTGACCGCCTTCCCCTTCATCCGCGTCTCCGCGCAAGGCGCGGCCACGCCGAATGAAAAAGTCAACGTGGCCTGCTGCGGCATCGGCAATCGCGGCGCGGATGTGATCAACGGCCTCGTCTCGACCGGCCTCTGCAACGTGGTCGCGCTGTGCGACACGGACATGGGCGCCAAGCACACCGAGAAGATGCTGAAGAAGTTTCCCGACGTTCCGCGCTTCCAGGATTTCCGCCAGATGCTGGACAAGATGGGCGGCACGATCGACGCGGTCACGGCTGGCGTCCCGGACTTCTCCCACTTCCCGATCGCGATGATGGCGATGGGCCTGGGCAAGCACATCTACGTCGAGAAGCCCATGGCCCACACCTTCCAAGAGATCGACCTGATGATGCAGGCCGAGAAGAAGAACAAGGTCGCCACGCAGATGGGCAACCAAGGCCACTCCGACGGCAACTATTTCCAGTTCAAGGCCTGGGTTGACGCCGGCATCATTAAGAACGTCCATAAGGTTGTGTGCCACATGAACGGCGCGCGCCGCTGGCACAAGTGGAACGGCCAGGTCGCGGGCCTGCCTGCGGCGCAGCCGGTGCCTTCGACGCTGGACTGGGACACCTGGCTGTCGCAGGTGCCGTTCCACGACTACAACAAAGACTACATCAACGGCGACTGGCGCTGTTGGTACGACTTCGGAAACGGCGCGCTGGGCGACTGGGGCGCGCACATCATGGACACCGCGCATCAGTTCCTGAAGCTCGGATTGCCGTCCGAAGTCGGCGCGGTCAAGCTCGAAGGCCACAACCCCTACGTCTTCCCGATGGCCTCCACGCTCTCCTTCAAATTCGCCGCGCGCGGCGAGGGCCTGCCCGCCTGCGAGGTCTTCTGGTATGACGGCGCGAAAAACTTCCCGGAGCTGCCCAAAGGCTACGGCAAGTCCGTTGTGGCCGACGACATCCCGCCCCCCGGAGGCGGCGCGAAAGTGGCTGACAAACTCGGGCCCGGCAAGGAGATCTACACCGACGACCTGGTCTTCAAAGGCGGCTCGCATGGCAGTCAGCTTTCGATCGTCCCGGAGGAGCGGGCCAAGGCGATGGCGAGCAAGCTGCCTTCCGTCCCCAAGAGCCCCTCGAACCACTTCAAGAACTTCCTGCTCGCGTGCAAAGGCCAGGAGTCCTGCCGCTCGGCCTTCGAAGTGGCCGGGCCGCTCTGTCAGACCATGGCGCTCGGCATCCTCGCGCAGCGGCTCAACGCGCCGAAGCTGGTCTTCGACCCCGCCACACGGCAGATCACCAATGACAAGGTCGCCAACGCCCTGCTCGTGGGCCAGCCCCCGCGCAAAGGCTGGGAGCAGTTTTACAAGGTGTGAGAAAAAAAGGGCGGGCGCCGAAGCGCCCGCCCTTTTTGCTGTCAAGCGACCCGAAGGTCTCTTACATGCCCATGTCGCCCATGCCGCCGCCGCCGCCGTGCATCGGAGCTTCCTTCTTTTCGGGAATCTCCGTGACCATGCACTCGGTGATGAGGAGCAGGCCGGCGATCGACGCCGCGTTCTGCAGCGCGGTGCGGGTCACCTTGGCCGGATCCAGCACGCCGGCCTTGACCAGGTCGGTGTACTCGCCGGTCGCGACGTTGTAGCCGTACGCGCCCTTGCCGTTCTTCACGTTCTCAACGATCAGCGCGGCTTCGAGGCCCGCGTTCGCCACGAGCTGGCGCAGCGGGGCTTCCAAGCACTTGCCGATGATCGCGACGCCGACATTTTCATCGCCCGCGACCACCATGCCGTCCAGCGCCTTCTGGCAGCGGATGAGCGCCACGCCGCCGCCGGCGACAATGCCCTCTTCCACAGCCGCACGCGTCGCATGCAGCGCGTCCTCGACGCGGTCCTTCTTCTCCTTCATCGCGGCTTCGGTCGCAGCGCCGACCTTGATGACGGCCACGCCGCCGGCCAGCTTGGCGAGACGCTCCTGGAGCTTCTCGCGGTCGTAGTCGGACGAGGTGTCCTCGATCTGCTTCTTGATCAGCGCCACGCGCGCCTGGATGGCGCTGGTCTTGCCGCCGCCTTCGACGATCGTGGTGTTGTCCTTGCTGATGGTGACCTTCTTCGCGCGGCCGAGGTCGGTCAGCTCGACGTTCTCGAGCTTGATGCCGAGATCCTCGCTCAGCATCTTGCCGCCGGTGAGCTCGGCGATATCCTCAAGCATCGCCTTGCGGCGGTCACCGAAGCCGGGCGCCTTGACGGCGGCGACTTGCAGGGTGCCGCGCAGCTTGTTCACGACGAGGGTGGCCAGGGCTTCGCCCTCGACATCCTCGGCGATGATCAGCAGCGGCTTGCCGGACTTGGCGACGTTCTGCAGCAGCGGCAGCATGTCGTTCAGGTTCGAGATCTTCTTCTCGAAGATCAGGATGTAGGGGTTCTCCAGCACGCACTCCATCTCCTCGGGGGCGGTGACGAAATACGGCGACAGGTAGCCCTTGTCGAACTGCATGCCTTCGACGACGTCCAGCGTGGTCTCGAGGGTCTTGGCCTCTTCAACCGTGATCGTTCCGTCCTTGCCGACCTTGTCCATGGCTTCCGAAATGATGGAGCCGATCTCCTCTTCGCCGTTGGCGGAGATGGAGGCGACCTGGGCGATCTCGGAGGGATCCTTAACCTTCTTGGCCTGCTTCGCGATGGCTTCGACGACGACCTTGGTGGCCTTGTCGATGCCGCGCTTGATGGCCATCGGATTGGCGCCCGCGGTGACGTTCTTCAGGCCTTCGCGGTAGATGGCCTCAGCCAAGAGCGTCGCGGTCGTGGTGCCGTCGCCGGCCACGTCGCTCGTCTTGCTCGCGACTTCGCGGACCATCTGCGCGCCCATGTTCTCGAACGGGCAGGGCAGCTCGATCTCCTTGGCCACGGACACGCCGTCCTTGGTGATGGCCGGGGAGCCGAATTTCTTGTCGAGGATCACGTTGCGCCCGCACGGCCCGAGGGTCGTGGACACGGCGCGGCTCAGTTTCGAGATGCCGCTCAGAATCTTCTGGCGAGCCTCGGTATCATACATCAGTTGCTTAGCAGCCATTTTCGTTTACTCCGTACGCGTTAGGGGTTCTGGTTATTCGATCACGCCGAGCAGGTCCTCTTCGCGGACGAGCTGCAAGGTCTTGTCGTTGATCTTGACTTCGGTGCCGCCGTACTTGGGCAGCAGAACCTTGTCGCCGACCTTGACGTCGAACGGGATCTCCTTGCCGTCGTCATCGCGCTTCTTGCCAATGGCGACAACCTTGCCTTCCATCGGCTTCTCTTTGGCGGCGTCGGGAATAATGATGCCGCCCTTATTCTGCTCTTTCACGTCAATGGGCTCGACCAACACGCGGTCGCCGAGCGGACGAATCTTCGCCATGTTTGCTCTCCTTTTGTTGTGTTAAGTACCGGGCGGGCACGAAGCCCCGCCCCGACAATCATTCAAGCCGCGCACCCGCGCAGCCGAAATCACTTCTTCTTGCTGTCGTCCATCATGGTGTAGTCGGCGTCGATCACGCCGTCGTCGCCGGCCTTGGGCCCGGACGAGGCGGAGGAGTCCTCCGTCTGCGGCTCGCCGCCGAAGCCTGCACCTCCGCCGGGCTGCTGCTGGGCGCCGCCCGCCTGCTGCTGGCCATACATGCCCTGGGTCACCGCGTCCATGGCCTTGTTGAGCGCGTCTTGCTTGGCCTTGATCTCGGTGATCGAGCTGCCCTTGAGCGCGACCTTGAGTTCAGCGACGGCCTTCTCGACCGGCGCCTTTTTCTCGGCCGGTATCTTGTCGGCGTTTTCGGCCAGAACCTTCTCGACCTGATAGCACATGTTTTCGGCCTGGTTGCGCGCCTCCACCTCTTCGCGGCGCTTGGCGTCCTCGGACGCGTGAACCTCCGCGTCCTTGCGCATGCGCTCGATCTCCTCCTTGGTGAGGCCGCTCGAGGCGGTGATCGTGATCTTCTGCTCCTTGCCGGTGCCGAGGTCTTTGGCGCTCACGTTGAGTATGCCGTTGGCGTCGAGGTCGAAAGTCACCTCGATCTGCGGGCGCCCGCGCGGCGCGGGAGGGATGCCGTCCAAGTGGAACTTGCCGATCGTCTTGTTGTCGCCGGCCATCTTGCGCTCGCCCTGCAGCACATGGATTTCGACCGAAGGCTGGTTGTCGGCGGCGGTACTGAAGATCTCGCTCTTCTTGGTCGGGATGGTGGTGTTGCGCTCGATGAGCGGGGTCATGACGCCGCCGAGCGTCTCGATGCCGAGCGTCAGCGGGGTGACGTCAAGCAGCAGCACGTCTTTGACCTCGCCCTTAAGGATGCCGCCCTGAATGGCCGCGCCGACCGCGACGACTTCATCCGGGTTAACGCCCTTGTGCGGCTCCTTGCCGAACAGGGCCTTGGCCTTCTCCTGAAGCTTGGGCATGCGCGTCTGGCCGCCGACCAGCACGACCTCATCCACAGTTGCGAGGCCCGCGTCGCGAAGGCAGTTGCGGCAAGGCTGCGTGGTGCGCTCGATCAGGCTGTCCGTGAGCTGCTCGAGCTTGGCTCGGGTCAGCGACACCGTCAAGTGCTTGGGGCCCGAGGCGTCGGCCGTGATGAACGGCAAGTTGATCTCCGACGCGGTGGCAGAAGAGAGCTCGCACTTGGACTTTTCTGAGGCCTCTTTGAGCCGCTGCAGCGCCATCATGTCCTTCGAGAGGTCGATGCCGTTTTCCCGGCGAAATTCGTCGATCAGCCAGTTCATGATGGCCTGGTCCAGATCGTCACCGCCGAGGTGGGTGTCGCCGTTCGTGGCCTTGACCTCGAACACCCCGTCGCCGATGTCCAGCACGGAGATGTCGAAGGTGCCGCCGCCGAAGTCGTAGACGGCAATCTTCTCGTCCTTTTTCTTGTCGAGGCCGTACGCGAGCGAGGCGGCCGTGGGCTCGTTGATGATGCGCAGAACCTCGAGGCCCGCGATGCGCCCGGCGTCCTTGGTCGCCTGGCGCTGGCTGTCGTTGAAGTACGCGGGAACCGTGATGACGGCTTGCGTGATCTTGTCCCCCAGAAAGGCCTCGGCGTCGGTCTTCAACTTCTGAAGGATCATGGCCGAAATCTCGGGAGGCGAGTACATCTTGTCGCCCACCTTAACCTGCGCGTCGCCGTTGGCCGCACGCGTGACGTCGTAAGGCACCATCGAGATCTCTTGGGTCATCTCGTCGTACCGGCGCCCCATGAAGCGCTTGATCGAGTAGACCGTCTGCTTGGGATTCGTCACCGCCTGACGCTTGGCAGACTGCCCCACCAGGCGCTCGCCGCTCTTCGTAAACGCCACGATCGAAGGCGTCGTGCGCAAGCCCTCCGCGTTCGGTATAACGACCGGCTCCCCGCCTTCCATGATTGCCATACACGAGTTCGTCGTTCCCAAATCGATACCCAAAACCTTAGCCATAATGTCAGCTCCAATCCGTCCGCCTCCATTATTCCGGATACACGCTTTGGCGAACGACCCTGTATAAGCAAGCCGCATGCCACGCCAGGATAAGAAACGGGGCAAATCGTCTTTTTCCATTCTGCTGTAATAAGTTATGCACAATGAAACAAATGGGGGGTTGATCATCCGATGGGTGTGTGACACGCGTGTGGCACACTCTCCGTGTCACAGTCCCTAAAAATGGGTCATTATGACGCACTCCGGCCCTTGGCAAATCGTCAAACAATCGTTTAAATATGTCGCCGCGCCCGGCAATACAACGCCGCTTCCATCGTTTATCAATACGTTCACGAGTGGGCGTTCCGCTGCTTGACGCGGTACGAACCAAGCCTTAAACTACCCCCTTATGAGACTACCCTCTCTTCTTGCTCCGCTCTTAGCGGTCGCCCTGTGCGGGTGCGAAACGGTCAGACAGGCACGAAATGCCCAGCGCGAGGATGATCGACTGCCCGGCGAAACGACGGTGACCGCAGACGAGGCCGGCCTAACGGACAGCCGACCGTACGCGTTGACGAACCTGGAGCGAATCGCGCTTCTCTATCACCCCTCCATCTTGCAGGCGCGGCTGGCCGTCGATTCGGCCCGAATCCAATGCCGCCTGACTCGCGCCAGCGGCCTGCCGCAAATCACCGCCAGCGCCGGCTATGACCGCAGCACCGGTAATTCGCAGGGGAGCCACGGGTCAACCCTGATGACCGGCTCATGGAGCAGCTCGGTCGGCCTGGATCTGCTGCTCTACGATTTCGGAAAGCTCGCCGCCGAGAAGCGCCAGTCGCTCGAGTCGCTGATCGCGGCCGAGCAACAGCTTCGCTCCGCCGAGCTGGACGTCGTTTATTCGGTTCGGTCCTCGTTTTTCGAGCTCCACCGCAGCGCCGAACTCTACCGCGTCGCGTGTGAAAGCCAGCGGCAGTACGCCGAACATCTGGAGGAAGCCCGCGCGATGGTGGAAATCGGCACGCGCCGAAAGTACGACATCACCAAGGCCGAGGTCGACTGGGGCAACGCCGCGCTCGACGTGATCTCAGCCAGCAACACCCTCGTGACCGCGCGCGCCAAGCTCGGCCGCGCACTCGGGCTCGCCGAGTACCCTGCGTTCGCTGTCCGCCCCGACACGATGCCTGCGGTCGCGCAGCCCGACGTTCGCGCGCTCATGCTGCTGGCGCAGGCGAACGACCCCTCGCTGTCCGTCTATCGCGCCCGCGCCCGCTCGGCCTTGGCTTACGTCGATCAAACCGTCGCCGAGCTCTATCCCGACCTGTCTCTCAGCGGCGACTACCGCTACTCGGGCAGCGACTTCCCGCTCGCGTGGAACTACTCGTGGGGCCTGCGCCTGGCCGAGACTCTGTTCGACGGACACCGCAAGACGGCGCGCATACAAGACGCTGTCGCCAGCCTGCGCAAGGCCCGCGCCAGCGTAGCCGACGCCGAGCAGACGCTCCACCTCAATCTCGTCAGCACCGTGGCCGAGTACAAGAGCGCGCGGATGCGCCGGGAGATCTCCGAACTGATCGCGCGCCAGGCCGCTGAAAACCGCGACATCGTGAACGAGCAATTCCGCATCGGCCTCTCCTCCTCGATCGAGCGCACGGACGCACAGGTCGCCGTGACGAAGGCCCAGGCCGACGTCGTGCGCGCACGCTATGACGAGCAGGCGGCGCACGCCCACATCGCGCGTCTCGTCGGCGACGCCGTAACGCCCAACGCTCCCGACCTCGCCCCAGGTGTAAAAGGATCCCCATGAAGAAAACGCTCATTGTCCTCGCGCTTGTCGCCGCCGCTGGAGGCGGCTGGTACTATTACCGGCAAAAGGCCCCCAAGAAGGCGCCGCTCACCTACCGCACGGCCACCATCACGCGCGGCACCGTGATCCAAGACATCCGGGCCACCGGCACCATCAAGCCGATCAAGCAGGTGGAGGTCGGGACGCAGGTCAACGGACGACTCCTGCAGCTCTACGTCGACTTTAACTCGGTGGTCACGGCCAACCAGGTGGTGGCCCAGATCGACCCCGCCGTCTACGAGGCCACGCACGCCAAGGACTGCGCCCAGCTCAAGTCGAACGAGGCGAATGTCGAGCAGACCGCGGCCAAGCTCGCCCTCGCCGAGAAAGATCTGGCCCGCAAGAGCGAGCTGGCCACGCGCAAGATGCTCTCGCAGTCTGAGCTCGACATCGCCGTCGCCGAGCGCGACGCGTTGGCCGCCCAGCTCAAGGTTACCAAGGCCTCCGTCGAGCAGTCCCAGGCCACCGTCAAGATGTCCAGCTCCAACCTCGGCTACTGCACCATCCGCTCGCCCGTGAACGGCGTGGTCATCGCGCGCAACGTGGACGAGGGCCAGACCGTCGTCTCCTCCATGAGCGCGCAGAAGCTCTTCCAGATCGCCACGGATCTCGGGCGCATTCAGGTCGAGGCCAGCGTGCCCGAAGCCGACGTCGGCGTGATCCGAACCGGCCAGCCGGTGAGTTTCACGGTCGACGCTTACGCGACCACCTTCACCGGCGAGGTCAAGCAGATCCGCCTGTCCGCATCCTCCGTCCAAAACGTCGTCACGTACCCCGTCATCGTCGAGGCGGACAATCCGGGCGAGCGGCTTTTCCCCGGCATGACCGCCAACATCTCCGTGGAGGTCGCCCGCCGCGAAAACGTGCTCACCATACCGTCAGCGGCGCTGCGCTTCATGCCCACCAACCTCGTGACCGACATCCGCGGACCCAAGGTCTGGATCTTGAACAAGGACAAGCCGCCAGAGGCCGTCGCCGTGAAGCTCGGCATATCGGACGGAACGCACAACTCCCTCTTGGACGCCCCAGACGACCTCGAAGGCAAGGAGGTCATCCTCGGCCTCCAAGGCAGCCAGTCGTCCTCCGGAGGAAGCCCGAAGAACCCGTTCATGCCGACCCCCCCGAGCGGCAGCAGCGGCCATCAGATGCGACACGCGGCACGAGGGGGATGACCAACGTCATGCTTATCAGCATACAGAACATGTTCAAAATTTACCGCATGGGCGACACCTCCGTGAGCGCGCTGGACGGGGTGTCGCTCACGATCTCGGCCGGCGAGTTCGTCGCGGTCATGGGCGCGTCCGGCTCGGGCAAGAGCACGCTGCTCAACATCCTCGGCTGCCTCGACACCCCGACCACCGGCTCCTACCTGCTGGACGGCATCGAGGTCAGCCGCATGAGCCGCCCGCAGCTCGCCCGCGTTCGCAACCGCAAGCTGGGGTTCGTCTTCCAGAACTTCAACCTGCTCGCGCGCACCAACGCGCTCGAGAACGTCGAGCTCCCCACCTATTACAACGGCGGCCTCTCGTCGAAGCTCCGGCGCAGGCGGGCCATCGAGCTGCTCGACCGTGTCGGCCTCGGCAACCGGCACGACCACACGCCGGCCCAGCTTTCCGGCGGCCAGCAGCAGCGCGTGGCCATCGCCCGCGCCCTGATGAATAATCCGCCCGTCATCCTCGCTGACGAGCCCACCGGCAACCTCGACACCCGCTCGAGCGCCGAGATCATGGCCCTGTTCACCCGGCTCAACGGCGAAGGCATGACCATCGTGATGGTCACGCACGAGGAAGACATCGCCGCCCACGCCAGGCGCCGAATCATCATGCGCGACGGTTCCATCGTCGGCGCGCACGAGGCGGCGCAAAGCCCGGAGGTCGCGCCGTGAACCTCTGGATGATCTTCAAGGTGGCCCTGCGCGCCATCTCCCGCAACAAGACGCGCTCGCTGCTCACCGCGCTGGGCATCATCGTCGGCATCGCCGCCGTCATCGCCGTCGTGGCCATCGGCCAGGGCGCGCAGACCATGATGATGAACCAGATCAACAGCATTGGCAACAACCTGATCATGGTTTTTCCGGGCAGCAAGAACCCCAACGGCGTACACAGCGGATCGGGCTCGAGCCAGACCCTGACCGCCGAGGACGGCGAGGCGATCGCCCGCGACCTCCAGCACCTCGTCCGCGCCGTCTCGCCGATGGTGCGCTCCGGCGGCCAAGCCATCTACCAGGAGAACAACTGGTCCACGCAGATCCAGGGCGTCTCGATCGACTTTCCCGAGGTCCGCAATTGGCAGATGGGAGCCGGCGTCTTCTTCTCCGCCGCCGACCAGCGAGCCGGCTCGCGCGTCTGCGTCATCGGCGGCACCGTCGCGGACAACCTCTTCCCGGGAGAAGACCCCACCGGCAAGAGCCTGCGCATCCGCAACATGCCCTTCCGCGTGCTCGGCGTGCTGTCGCGCAAGGGCAGCAACTCGATGGGCACGGACCAGGACGACGTGATCGTCGCGCCCTACACGACCGTGCGGCGCGTGCTGCAGAACTCCGTCTTCAACAACGTCAACATGCTGCTGGTCAGCCTCTATTCTCTGGACGACATCCCCATCACGAAAGAAGAGATCGGCAAGCTCCTGCGCCAGCGACACAAGCTCAGCGACAGCGCCGACGACGACTTCAACTCCATCGACATGACGGAGATCACCAATACGATCGGCAGCATCACCAAGCTCATGACCATCCTGCTCACGACCGTGGCTTCCATCTCGCTGCTGGTCGGCGGAATCGGCATCATGAACATCATGCTCGTCTCGGTCACGGAGCGCACGCGCGAGATCGGCCTGCGCATGGCGGTCGGCGCGACGCCCGGCGACATCCTGCTGCAGTTCATCACTGAGGCGATGACCCTCTCCACCGTGGGCGGCGTCATCGGCGTCGGCATCGGCATTGCCGGAGCCAAGACTGTGGGCTCGATCCAGGAGTGGCCGATCCTCATCACCGAGTCATCGGTCGTGGTCGCCTTCCTCTTCAGCGCCGCGATCGGCGTCTTCTTCGGCTTCTACCCGGCCCTGCGCGCCTCCCGGCTCAACCCCATCGACTGCCTGCGCTACGAGTAGCCGGTAAAGCAAAAGGCGCGATGCACGGGCTCACGGCCCACGCATCGCGCCTTTTGTGCTGGGGCCGAGCCCCTGCCGCACCACTCAGGTCATCCACGGCGGACGAGACGAGCTCGGCTTCTTAGGCCCCTTAAAGCCGCCGCTCTCCTGCGGGCGGCCCTGGCCAAAGCGCGGCGCACTGCTGCGCGGCCGCTCGCCCGGCTTGTGCTCAGGACGCTTGGGCCGGTCTCCGCGGGCCTCGTCCAAGCGCGGCGGCTCCGCCGCGCGCCCGTCATCGGAGCGCTGCCCCTGCGGCTTGTCGACGCTCTTCTGGAACGGCTTGAACCACGGCTTAGCGGCCTTCGCAGGCTCGGTGCTCGGCAGACGGGCGTCGCCCTCCGCCGCCGGCGCGTCGCGCCGGAAGTCCGGCTGGCGGCGCCCCTGGCTCCCGGGGCGCTCGCGCGCCGGCCCGCGGCGGTCGTTCCGTCCGCCCGGGCCCGCCTTGCGCCCCGCCCACGGCGGACGCGGCAGGCTGTCCGGCGCGCCCTTGCTGCCCGCTGAGCGCTCGGCCTTCTCCGAATGGAATCCCTCCACCCGGTCAATCTCGATGCTCTTCTTGATCATGCGCTCAACCGCCCGCAGCAGCCCGCGCTCCTCGCCGCTCACAAAGGAGATCGCGTACCCGTCCGCGCCAGCCCGCGCCGTGCGCCCGATGCGGTGAACATAGGACTCCGTCTCCACCGGCATGTCGAAATTCACCACGTGCGTGATGCCGTCAACGTCGATGCCGCGCGACGCGATGTCCGTTGCCACCAGCACGCGCACGCGCCCGTTGCGGAACGCGTTCATCGCGTCCGTCCGCGCCCGCTGCGTTTTGTCGCTGTGGATCGCCTCCGCGCGGATTCCCGCCTGCTCAAGCTTGCGCTCGATCTTGTCGGAGCCGTGGCGCGTGCGGGCGAACACGATGACTTTGCCATACTCGGGCCGCGTGTTCAGCAGGTGGATCAGCAGCGCGTCCTTGTTCGGCTTGTCGACGAACATGATGCGCTGGTTGATCTTGTCGACCGTCGGCTGATCCGGCGAGATCGTGACCTGCACCGGCTCCTTGACCAGGTCCTTGGCCAGGCGCAACACCTCGGGAGAAAGCGTCGCCGAAAAGAACTGCGAGTGGCGCTCCTTCGGCAGTTTCGCCAGGATGCGCCTGATGTCGGGCAAAAAGCCCATGTCCAACATCCGGTCGGCCTCGTCGAGCACGAACTCCTCGATGGCGTCAAGCGTCAGATGTCCCTGCTCCATCAAGTCGAGCAGGCGGCCCGGCGTCGCCACGACCAGCACGGCTCCGCGGTTCAGCGCGGTCACCTGCGGATACTGGCTCACGCCGCCGAAAACCACCGCGAAGGGCAGGCCCACGTAGCGGCCGTACGACGTGCAACTCTCCGCGATCTGCGCCGCAAGCTCGCGCGTCGGCGCCAAGATCAGCGCGCGCGGACGGTTCCGCTCCGTCGGCTTGGGCTTCGCCAGAAGACGATGAAAAATCGGCAGCAGGAAGGCCGCCGTCTTGCCGGTTCCGGTCTGAGCGCAACCGAGAAGGTCGCGCCCTTCGATCAAATGAGGAATCGCCTGCTCCTGGATCGGCGTGGGCGTCAGGTACTCCTCCTCGGCCACGGCGTGCTGGATCAGAGGGTGGACCAAACCGAAAACGGTCTCGGCAAACGCCGCCGGGATTTCACCCTTGGGCTTCGGAGTCTCACGGGGCGCTTCGCGCTCGGCTAGTCCGGGGTGCCGATTATTGCGGCGCCGGAAGGGAGGGCGGGGCTTACGACCACGCCGCTCAAAAGAGGATTCTGTATGCATGTGTGGCCCCTTATACGCTTTTTTGGGGCAGTTGTCAAGTGATTGCGACCCTCTGCGGCCGCGTAAAAGGCGATAAACAGGTTGTCTCTCGCGGCCAAGATTCGTATGCTATATTCACATGTCGACACCCGCGCCAACCGGGCTGTACTGCGATGACGCCGACGGGATCGGCGACGCGCTGAAACAGCACCTCCGACGCCACCGCCTGCTGCGTGGCGTATCGAGAATCGGGCTTGCCGTGTCCGGCGGCGCGGATTCGGTAGCCCTGCTCCACCTCCTCCTGCCGCTGTGCCGCGCACGCGGGATCGACGCGACCGTGCTGCACGCCGATCACGGCCTGCGTGCAGAGTCCGCGCGCGAGGCGGCGTTCGTCCGTTCGCTCGCCGCATCCAAAGGGCTCACGTGCCTCGCCGGCGAACTTCACCTGGCGGACCGCCGCCCGGACGGAGACTCGCTGGAGATGGCCGCCCGCAGCGCGCGGCACGCGTTCTTTGCCACCTGTTGCCAACAGGCGGGCCTCGACGCCGTGGCTACCGGGCACCAGGCGGACGACGTCGCGGAGACGCTCCTCCTCCGGCTGTCCCGCGGCTCGGGCGGCGCCGGGCTCTCGGCGCTGCGCCCCCGCTCACCGGCCTCCCCTGCTCTGGCCCAAGCCGCCGGACGCCCGTACGACCTGCTCCGCCCGCTCCTGCCCGTCTCCGGCCGTGCCCTGCGCGACTGGCTCACGCGGCGCGCACTGCCGTGGTGCGACGACGCATCCAACCAGTCGTGCGCAATCCCGCGCAACCGCGTGCGCCACCTCGTCCTGCCGCAGCTCGAAGCGGCGTGGGGCGCCCCGCTCCGAGCCGGGCTCTGCCGCTCCGCCGACATCCTGCGGGAGGATGATGCGCTGCTCGACGAACTCGCAGTCCGCCGGCTGACGCGCGCCGTTCGAGACGGCGTGCTCGAGCTCACCCGCCTCCTGCGCGCGCCCGAAGCCCTCCGGCGGCGCATGCTGCGCCTGTGGCTCTACGCGCAGGGCCTGCCGGAGGCGTGCGGGTACGACACCGTGCAGCGCGTGCTCACCGCGTGCGCGTCCAAGGAGCCCTCGAGCCTGCAACTCAACCCCACGCACCGCGCCATCATCCGCGACGGAACACTCCGCGCCGACACGGGGCGCGGAACCGTGTCCGCCGACGCAGAACTTCCCGCCGAGGGACACGTGATCTGGGAAACTTTCGAGATCCGCTCGGAACGCGCCCTCGGGGTTTCCTCAGAGGCTCACGGCGTCGGCACCTGCCCGGCCGTCTGCACGGTCAGCGCCGAACGCGTGAGCGGCCGCCCCCTGCTCGTCCGCTCACGGCGCGCGGGCGACCGGATTGCGCCCACGGGCATGGCCGGTTCGAAAAAGATCCACGACCTGTTCATCGACGCCAAGGTGCCGGAGGATCGCCGCGACGCCATCCCGGTCTTTGCCTGCGGGGACGACATCGTCTGGGTGCCCGGCTACCGCATCGCCCGCGCGTACGCCGTGCCGGCCCCTGACGCCCCCAGCCTGCGGCTCACAGTCCGCCCGCGCGCTACTTGAACTGAAGCTGCACAGCCTGCTCCAGCCGCCAGTTCTCAGCCAGCGTGCCCTCGACACACCGCCACACGCCGTCCTCCGCCCGGTAGAGGCCGATGTTGAAGGCGACCTTCTTCCCCGCCTCAGGCGTGATCCCCAGCGCCTCGAACGGAAGCGCCCATTCGCCGCGCCAGCCGCTTTTCCAGTCGCCTGCGGTCTTGCCGTAGGGCTTGGCCACGAACCGCGCGGCCTGGCCCAGGCGCGCCGCCGCGTCCGCCGGCACGCCCGCGTCCGCGACGCTGGCGAGCGTGCCGTCCGCGAATCCGTGAAGCACGAACGTACCAGCGTCGCCCGCCACGCAGACCTCTGCGCCATCGTCTTTGCCCCATGCGGAGCCCGTGCGCAGTTTGCCGATGTCGAAGAGCACCACGTTCACCGCCACATACAAGTACTGGCTGTCATAGGCCAGCTCCGCAAAAGCGGGTGCGCCGCTCGCGCCCCAGCGCGTCGGCTCGCGGTCGATGCTCAGCAGCGCGCCCGGCCACTCCGCCGCGCCGATCTCGCCATCAAGCGCCGGCGGCTCCGCCGCGCGTACGACCGAGACCGGATACGTGCGCCTGGCTGGGGCCGCGGCGGCGGGCAGGGCGCCGCCGATGTCGAATGCCCGCAGCACGCCGCCTTTGCCCACGCCCGCGTGCATTACGACGTTGTTGCTCCAGGCCGTCACCGCGTTGGGCGGGCTGACCGTCACGGTGCCGGGCGCGAAAACCGTGTTTCCGACGAATGCGCAGCGCCGCGAGCGCGGAAAGGAGAGCGACATGTCGGCCTCGGCGATGAACACGTTGTCGCGGATGACGAGGTCGCTTGCGATGTGGTTGTGCACCGGCCGCTCCACGCCCACCGAGACGTTACGCTCGACCACACAGTCCTCCGCCCCCTCGTCGAGGTAATAGGAGGAGACGCCGTAGCCCTCGCCTATTTTGACCACGTCGCGCACGACGTTGCCGCGCAGGATGCACTTCTTGACGCCGCCGTAGATCGCCCCGCCGTCCTGCAGCTCGCGCATCACGCGCGAGATCAGGTTCTCCTCCACCAGGTGCCCGCCGCCGCCGAGAATGATCCCGCTGTATGGCGTGTCGTGAATCTCATTGCGGTAGAGGTGGAACCCCTGCGGGTCGCCATCGCGCAACGCATGGTGCGCGTGGAGCGCCGTCGCGCTTGGATGGTAGGCGCCCACATGGTGGATGTGGTTGCTGGCGACCGAGCACGCGCTGCCGCCGGCCCGCACGCCGCACGCGCCGATGTCGTGAATGCGGCAGCCCTCGATCCGGCACTCCGTCAGGTTCCACGCTTGGACGCCCTGCCCGCCCACGTTGCAGATTTCGAGGTTCTCAACCGCGCACCGGCGCACATGCGAGAGCGAGATCGCCCCGTCGTACGCGCCCGCGCCGAAGCCTGCGGGCTTGAGCGGCGTGGTCGTGGCCTGCACGGAGAACCCGCGCAACGTGATTCCCTCGGCCGGCGCCTTCGCTGTTCCGGCAAGGGAGAGCACGCGCTCCAAGGTCGGCGCGACAACCTTGGCTTTCGCCATATCTTCGCCCGGCAGCGGCCAGTAGACCACCCGGCCGGCGGCGCGGTCGAGGTACCACTGGCCGGGCTTCGTCAGGCCTTCGCGCGTGTTGAACACGACATACTTCTTCACGCCGAACGCGCCAGCGGGCGACTTGGCTGGCGTCGCGAAATGCAGCGTCGCCGTGGCCGTGTCGTTGCTCGCGACGCCGACGAGCGATTCGTCCCACATGTGGTAGACGCGCACCTCGGCGTTGCGCACTTCGAGCGCGGCGGGGAGGTCGTTCGTGGCGTAGACGAGCGTCGACAGCTCAGCCGGCGTCGGCTTGCGCTCCCAGCCGCCGCCCACCGAGGAGAGCCACCGCACGTCGAACACGCTCCGGTGCGCAAAGGCTCCGCTTTCGGGCAGCCGGGCCCGTTCCGGCATGCGGCCGTTCACGACCAGCGCGCGGAAATCCCACGTCCCCGCTTTAACCTCCGGCAGATCGGCGCACCAGAGCTGCGCGCCGTCGCGCCGCCAACCGGTGACCGGCCGGCCGCCGTATAGCGTCACGCTGTTTGTGACGTCCGCCTCGACCGTGAGCCCGCTGTCCAGCGCGCTCAGCTCCAGCGGCTTCGCCAAATAGTAGTCGCCCGTCATGAGGACTACCCGATGCGGCCCCGCGCCCGCCTTGCGCGCCGCGTCCCGCGCGGCCGCCAGCGTGGCGAGCGGCTGCTCCCGCGTGCCAGCACGTCCGTCATCCCCTCGCGGCGAAACGAAAAATGTGCCTGCCGTGCCACTCATGGGCAAGGCGGCGGCCATCGCCCCCGCAACAAACGCGACACCCTGAACCTGCCAGACCCGTCTCATGCTTCCCCCTATTCTGTGCGCTCGGCACATGCTGTTCGCCAGTCCACCCCATGCGCTTATGCAGCACCACACGCGCCCGGGTTACCGCACCGCTTTACGAGCGTGCGCCCTCTACCGGGATCGCAGCCGGAAGAACCCGCAGCCATTTGTGCGAACCGGAAGGGACAGCGACCACAGTTGCCCGACAACACGCGCTTCGTTCGTGACAGCGGCCCATGCCACGGGCGGCGACAAGTTCGTGGCCATGACGAGCGCGAACGCGCCCGCGTCGGTAGCCTGCCAAAACAGGTTGAGCGAGCCGCGCGAGGACGTCGCATTCAGCGCCGGCCGCTCAGGAAGAATGACCGCCGCGTCGAGCGCGAAGTCGAAGGCGATGTCGCTGCTCGCCAGGCTGCTCTGATGGATCTCGACCGCGAGCAGGTTGGTGCCGGGAACCAGCAAGCTGCGGCTGAGGGCGTTGGTGAGCCACGTGCTTTCCGCGAGGCCGCCGATGCTGGAACTCGCCGGCGTGGCGTTGGTGATGAGGCCTGCCGGCAGGTTGTCGCGCCAGACTTCGGCCCCGTTGAGGTAGACGACGGCGCCGTCATCGCGCTGCAGGCGGGCGCTCAGGCTGGCGACCGCCCCCGGGGACGGCACGACGAACCGGTGTCTAAAATAGGTGGTCCATTGGCGGTTGTTGGCGGCGGTCGTCGCGGGCACCTGCCCGTTGGCGTCGCCGAAGCCCAGCATGGCCGGCCCGCTGCTCCACGCCGCGTCAGCATAGGCGAGACCGCGCCAGGCCGTGCCCAGATCGTTCGTGGCGTCGCAGTACCGCCACACCGCACGACAAGGAACCAGCGACGCCGCCAGCGGCGGCAGGTAGTTCGTGAAAACCACTGGCGTTGAGGCGACGCTGCGGCCGTGCGCGTCGCGCGCGACAGCCACAAGCGCATGCGCGCCACTAGAAAGGTCGGCCCACGTCGCCGCAAAAGGCCAGCTCGCGGAGGACGCTATCGCGGCCCCGTCGCCGTAATAGTCGATGTAGAGCAGCGCGCCGTCGGGGTCGTCTGCCGCCGCCGCAACCATGATCGACGCCGCGTTGGTCGAGTTGCCTCGCGGCGCCGTGATCTCGACCGCGCGGAGTCCGTCGTTGGCCACCGGCGTGACCGTCAGCAGGAACGACTCGGTCGCGTGAAACACGCCGGTGTCGGCGGTCACCCGGATGGTCGCCACGCCCGTTTCGTCAGGCGCGGGAGTCAGCGCGAGTGTCCGGTTCGCGCCACTACCGCCCAGCACGACGCCGCCCGCCGGCAGAAGCCGCGCATTGGACGAACTGGCCGTCACCACCAGCGACTCTGCGGGAAACTCAGCATCAGAAACCGTGAAGGAGATCGGCCCAGTGGACGTGTCTTCTACGATCGCCCTGTCGCTGAGTCCCGTAACCGCCGGCGCGCGTGACTGTGGCTCTTGAAAGAAGAACGGCGGATTCGTCATGCCCAGATTGTCCACGTGGAACGTGGTCGTGCTGGTGTTCTCACTCACCCACCCGAGCCAGTTGAGGCGGCTCCAGTTCGTGCCGCCTGTGTGCAGGTTGGCGAACCACTGCGTCGCCTGCCCCGGCCGCGTTAGTCCCAGCGTCCAGCCCTGACCCGCGTAATTTGTCGTGCAGCAGGCGATTTCGACGCGCAGCCATTCGTTGGAGGGAACGCTCGCCAGGGTCACGCCTCCCACCTTGAGCTGGCACTTGTCGAACCACACTGCGGGGCCGGCCACATACGCGCCCCCCGGATAGTCACGCCACTCGTGGTACATGCGCGTGTCGGGTGCGAGGCGGATGTCGAAAGCATAGTTCAAGTTGCCGGCGAGATCCGGCAGCGCATAGTTGAAAAACGGGTAGAAGGTGTACGCCAACCCCGGCGCGTCCGTCAGCGCGAGGCTGCGCGACCCGGAGGCTGCGACGTTGGAAACGACGCCGACGCTAGCCCCGCCGACGGTGCCGTAGACGCTCGCGCTCCGGGGCGGCGCGCCGAGGCCGAGACCTTCGAAGTCTTCGCAATAATCGAAAGGCGAGTACGAGACGGGCCGCGGCAGCCTGTCCGGCTCGCTCGGCACGAGCGCCCGCGCGCGCCAGGCGGCGCCGGTCACGCCGGCGGCGTTGAAATCGAACGGATGGAAACCGACCGTCGTGACCGCCCCGGTCGTCAGGAATCGAAAGTCGCGGTTCATACCGTCCGAGAACAACGGGTCGGCGATCCTTGAGCCGAGGTCCTGCCCCTGCGCCTGCCACTGGGAGAAGGTGCTGCCAGCGAAACTGATGTTCGTGCCGCTCACCTGCCAGTAGAGGTTGCTCCGCATGAGGAAGAACTCCGTGTCAGACCACTGCGAGTAGAGCAGCGAGCCGCTGGGCCAATACACGATATTGTTCTCGAAGACAAACGAGACGTGGTTGGTCTCTTTGCGGGAGCGCTGGAGCTGGGCGGTGAGCCCGTGCGCGAAGATGTTGTTCCGTACCGCGTTGGTCTCTCCGTAGTGCTGGTGGTAGCCGCCCGTCTTGGTGTCATGCACGAGGTTGCTGGCCAGCAGGATTCCGCTGCTGCCCTCGTCGTTGTACAGGCCCCAGCCTCCGTAGGAGTAGCTGGTGATGTGGTGCACGTAGTTCCCGTTAACCGTTGTGCCGGGGGAGATGCCGAGCGTGTAGACCGCGCCCATGTCGCTCAGCACGTCCCAGCCCAGATGGTGGATGTGGTTTCCGTCGATCCGGTTACGCACGGCCAGCGACGGGCCGTAGCCCCAGGTCCAACCCACCGAGACGCCGGTGTAGTAAAAATCCGAGATGTCGTTACGCGTGACCCGGTTATCGAAGCTCTGGCCGATCCAGACGCCGATCGCGCCCGCGTGAATCCGGCCGCCCGCGCGGATGATGCAGTTGTCCACCGTGATCAGGCTCGTGCGGTCACTGGCGCTCGCCCGCTGGGTGGTCTCACCGATGTAGACGCCGCCGGCACCGAGGTCGTCCAGATAGCAGCGGCTGACCAGGCAGTCGCGGCAGCCGCGCTGGAAGCGGAGCGCGTGCCGCCCGATGTGCGCGATCTCGCAGTCGACGAACGCCACGTTGCGGGCGCCGTTGAGCGTGATGACAGACGGCAGGTCAGACTCGGCTTGATTCGAGGCGTGTCCCGCAGCCGGCAGCACGTACTGTCCGTGCTGAAAGCGAAGGCCTTGAAATGTGAGGTGCTGGACGAACTGGCCCGTGGCCGGATCGCCGGCGATCTCGATAAAGCTCTCGGTCAGCGGTGCGACCACCGCCGCCGTGTTCATGTCCTCGCCCGGCAACGGCCAGTAGCTCAGCGTGCCGTCGCGGGAAAGGAACCACTCGCCCGGCTCGTCGAGGGCGGCCGCGATGTTCTCGAGGTGGTAGCGCTGGCCCGCGCTGAACGGCCATGGGGCGCGGTTGGTGAACGTCAGCGTCTCGCCCGCATCCAAGGAGACGGGGCGGTGTCGCGAAGACTCCCAGGTGTGGTACACGACGACTGTCGCGTCCGCGAAGGCCTGCCCGGCGAGCGCGTGCAGCGGCGCCACGTCGGCGGCCGACGCCACGAACGCGCGGTTGCTTGCGGCCGCCACTGTCGCGGCGGTGAAATAATAGCCCTCGTTCGGCGAACAGGCTCTCCGCGCCCGGCGGCCGTCGACGAACAGCTGTTCAAAATACTCGGCGCCGCTCGCCACACTGGGAAGAAAAGCCTTCCAGACACCGCCGTCCCCGCGCGTCCAGCCGTGAATGCGCCGCCCGCCGCTGAAAACGGGACGCGCACCCGGCGCAGCCTGATACGCGATCGGGTTCGTCGGCCCGCCCGTGTCGGCGAGACCGAGCGTCAGCGGCGCGGCCAGCGCATACGTGCCGTCGCCGACCTCCACGCGCACCGGCCACTGGGAGGCGGCCGTCCCGCGGAGCCGGCGGACGGCATCTCGCGCCCCCTCCAGTGACGCCAACGGACCGTCCGTGCCCTGGGCGTTCGGCACGGCGAGCAGGCCCGTCCACGCGTCGCTGCCATCCGAGGCAACGAAAAAGACGTTCGTCTCGGCGATTTGTGAAAGGGACTCCGACACCAGGCCAAGCGCTACGAGCGCAAGCGCTTTGAGTGACAGCCGAAAACCATTCACGTAGGGCTTGAATGCACGCCAGACCATCGCGCCTCGCTTTTGCCAATCCTGCCTTCCATCTTCATGGCATAAGAAAGGTAGCAGGCTTACGTCGCACACTCAAGCCGCAATCCCGCGGCCCTGCCTGCGCGCGCGTCCGAGCGGGTCGGCGGCTACCGCTTCGCGAGCACGATCTCAGCGCCTCCGGGAACAGCGGCGTAGCGAACTTTGCCGCCGGCCACCGCGCACTCCGCCTTCAGGGCGCCCTGCGTGACCGCGCACGCAGCCCAGCCGGCGGGAACCTGCGTTTCGAGCGTGAGCGGCGCGTCGTAGAGCGCGGGGTCGGCGGAGCTCGTGAGCAAGACCCGAATCGCTGACGCGTCGGCCTTTACGACCTTGGCCTGAGCGCTCGAGCGCTCCGTCAGGTACTTGTGGTAGCTGATGTGATCCGTGACCCACACGTCGGCGCGGCAGGCGTCCAGTTTGTCGAGCAGCGCCGTGAACACTTCGAGCGGAATGCTCAGCCAGTCGCCGCCCACGCCGTGGAAGTCGAGGTGCCCCATGTCGCCTTTGGCGATGGCCTGATCCACCAGCGCGCAGACCGCCGCCGTGTCCTTGACGTGGAAGGGATAACTAAAAAAGGCAGGCCTTTCAATCAAGCTGTACTTCGCCAGCGCCGCTTTCTTTTCTTCCTCGGTCACCGTCCACGGCACGCCACCCGGGCGGCCGAAAGACGCCAAGAACGGCTTCTTGCGCTCCGGGTAGCAGGCGCCGATGACCTCGTGGCAGCGCACCAACTCGGCGTCCAGATGCACGGTGTTCGTCGCGCCCGTATGCTTGAACGTGTGGTTGCCGTAGACGACGGCGGGAAGCTTCGGCAGCTCGCTCTCCCACGTCTTGCGCAGGCTTTGGAACGGCCCGTTCCCCGGGTTGATATAGAAGGTGCCCACCATGCCGCGCTTGGCCAGCTCGGGGATTGCATTCTTGACGTGGGTTTGGCAGCTGTCGTCGAACGCGAGGAAGAAGACCGCCTTCTTGCCGTCGCGCCACTTGAGCACCGCGGTCTCGCCCGGCTCCGCCGCCCGCGCCAAACCGCCCACCACCGAAGCCGCCACCGCCACGATCGCCAGCCACATGAATCCACGCATGCCATCCTCCATTCCGCTATCCGTTGAACCGCCAACCGCTCCAGCCCCGCGACCTATTTGACATCCGCTTGCGCGGCGCGCGCCTTCTTGAACTCCTGAAAAGCAGCCGCCGTGGCGTGCCGCATGTGGTCGCGGTAATGCCCGTACGTAAGGGGCTCACCCTCGCCCAGCTCGGCCTCCAGCACCGCACAGTGAAAGAGCGTGTGCGTGGCCATCTCGTACGTGTGGACGACCTTGCAGACATACCAGGCCGCCGAATTCTGAAGCACCGGAAGCCCGTGCTGGAACGTGTGCGGAACCAGCGGCCACTTCTGGATCTGGCGCGTGGACTGGAAGCCGAACATGGCGACCACGAACGGATCGACATCCGCGCGCAGAACCGACACGCTGAACTCGCCTGCGTCCTTGATGCACTCGTTCGTGCGGGTATGTTTCTGGCTGCACAGTATGACGGTCGCGGGAAAAGCCGTCGCCTGGATAAAGGCGTCTACAATGCACCCCGCGTGGCCCCCTTCGCAGCGGGCGCCGACCACATACAAGCCACATGAAATCGAAAACAGCGCCTTATCGTTCATCACTCCGTCTCCATCACGCCGGCAGCGCCGGCAAAGCGAACACAGGCGAGTCCTCTTCGACCGCCACCCAGCTCTCCGGAACCGGAAAACCGAACCGGCCCGTCAAAACCCCAACCGCCTCGTCCAGAAACGTCTCGGGTGTGGAGGCTCCGCTGGTGACGCCGACCGCGCCGGCATCCGACCAGTCGCAGCCATCCAGCTGAGACGTTTCGCTGACCAAGAAAGACTCCGCGCCCGCGCCCCGCGCCGTTTCGACGAGCCGCTGGCTGTTGGAGCTGTTCGCCGAGCCCAGCACGACCACTCGGCCGCAGCGCCGCGCCAACATGCGCACCGCCTGCTGCCGGTTGCGCGTGGCGTAACAGATATCCGTGCTGGGCGGCACCTGCAAGTCCGGAAAGCGGCGCACGAGCGCGGCCCGCACCGAGTCGACCTGAGCCTCGCCGAGCGTCGTCTGCGTAACCACCGCAACTGGCGAGCCAGAGGCGATATCAAGCGACTCCACCTCTTCCACGCTTTCGACCACCCTTACGTGCTCCGGCGCCTCGCCCGCCACGCCCACGACCTCCTCGTGACGGCGGTGGCCAATGCAGACTACCGTTGCGCCCTGAGCGGCGAACCGGCGCACCTCCGCGTGAACCTTGGCCACAAACGGGCACGTCGCGTCGATCACGCGCAGCCGGCGCGCCTCCGCCTCGCGGCGCACCGAGGGTGCCACGCCGTGCGCGGAGAGCAGCAGCAGCGCCCCCTCCGGCACCTCGCCGACCGACCGCACAAACGCCAGGCCCCGGGCGGTCAGCCGGCGAACAACCTGCCGGTTGTGGACGATCTCGTTCAGGCAATAGACCGCCTCCCCTTGAAAGCGGGCCAGCGCCGCCTCGGCCGTCGCGACCGCACGCGCCACGCCCGAGCAAAAACCGTGGGGCGACACCACAATCAGCCTTTTCGCCGCGTTCATGAGTCGCCCTCCCCGCGACCGCCGCGCTCAAGCTCCGCCAGAATCTGCTCGGCGGGCGTCAGGTACTTCTTCGCTTTATTACAGCTCAGGCAGGCGGGCACCACGTTTCCCTTCGAGCTCTCTCCGCCGCGGGCAACCGGCACGACATGGTCCATGGTCAGCGCATCGGCGCCAACCCGCTTGCCGCAGTAGTGGCACACGCCCTCCTGCAGCCGCTGCAGCCACCACGTGCTCTTGCGCAGCGCGCGGGCCTTCTCCCGCTCGCGCGCCACGTGCCGCTCGTCTTTACGAATGTCGATCCACTCGCTCATTTTCTCAGCGCCAGCAGCCGCTGCGCGTGGTTATCCTCGGCCACGGCCAGCGCCACGAACGTCTCGCGCAGCCGCGGGATCGAGCACTGCTTCGCCAACGTGCGGTAGAACTGCGCCATGGCGCGCTCGTGCTCGAGCGCGTGCTCGACCTCCTTCGAAGCCGTCACCGCGTCGTGCATCAGGTCGTCCACCGCTGGCAGCTCGTTGGCCATCTCGGCCGTGACCGCGATATCGCGCTCAGCGCCGACCTCGATCGCGCCCATCATCGCCGCGTGGTGCCAGCGCTCCTCGAGGGCCAGCCGTTCGAAAACAGCCTTCTCCTTCAGATCGAGCGCCCGCGCCGCGAGCGCCTCGTAATCTTCAAAGGCCGCCTTCTCGAAAACGGCGGCCTGCTGGATCACAAAACGCCCCACCCAGCCCTCGATCTGCGATAACTCGCGCGCCGGCCCCTCAGGCCGCTCAGACTTCGGCACGAAGACGTCCCGCAGCATCAGGCACCCGAAAATGAGGAAGAGCACGCCGCCCACACATTTTATGTAGCGGTCATCAGGCACGAACTTCCGGATCAGATCTCCGGCGAGCACGCCGATTGCCGTTGATGCGGCGAGCGCCACCACGCCGGCCGCGAACACGGTCCACTTCGACGACGACGAGGCCGACTGGCTCATCACGGCCAGCTGCGTCTTGTCGCCTAGTTCAGCGAGAAAAATGAGTGCGAATGTGCTAAAGAAAAGGGGCCAGTTCACCACTACCTCCAAAAAGAAGCGTTGAGTATATCCTTTTCGGCGCGCCAAGCGCCACCGCCAACTTGCCAAAAGTTCGCGCGCAACGGGGCTCAGTTGCCCGGCACGTCGTAGGAGACGTACGGCCGGGCCATCAGGTTCATGGGGTTGCGGAGCCAGGTGCGGTAGAGCGAATCGGCCTGCCACGTGTTGCCCGCCGACGCGTAGTCGCAGAAATGCACCGGGTGCGGCTTCATCTCGGCGGACTCCGGGTCGGTGCCCGTCTGAAGCATCACGGTAAAAGACTGCCAGATGTCCTTATTGCCGCAGTCGACAGGCGTGATCTCCACCGGCTTGCCCAGATCCGGCATCTTGGCCGGCTGATCCACCGCGCCGTCGCTGAAGCGGGCGTCGCGCGCGAGCACGAGCGGGCCGCGAAACAGGGCGAAGTGCTCGTTCTTGGCCTCCACGCGCCCGGCGAAGTCAAAGGCCACGTCCACCGTGTCGCCGGGCTTCCACGTGCGGCGCAGCGGCAGGTAGGCGCCGGGCGTGATGCCGGAGACCTCTGCGCCGTTCACGCGCACCGAGGTCTTCGCGCTCCACGCCGGGATGCGCAGCCGTAGCGCAAAGGTCGCCTCTTTATCGGGCGACACGCGCAGCCGGACGCTGCTGCCCTTCGGGTAGTCGGTCTCCTGCTCCACCGTCACGCGCGCCTGCGCGGCGGGCAGCGCGATCGACGCCTTCGAGGCGTGGTAGACGTTGACCATGACCCCGTCCGCATCGGCCATGAGAACCGACTCCGCGATCGCCACGAAGCCGCGGGGCCCGTTGGCCGCGCAGCAGTTGATGGTCATGCCGCACTGGTCGTTGCCGCGGCTGCGTGTGCCGCTGAGCGGGCAGTACTTCGAGAACGTGGAGCAGTCGCGCGCGAGCGTAGCCAGATAAGCGTTGTAGGTCGTCTTCTCGAACTGATCGGCGTAAACGGCCTTGCCGGTCACACGCAACAGCGTCTCGCAGAAGCGCATCCAGGTGGTGGTCACGCACGTCTCCATCATGTGGTAGGCAGGCGCGGTCTCGAAGCGCTTGCCGTGGTACCAGCACTCGAACGCCCCGCCTGACCCGGATACGTTGATCTCCTCGCTGATGATGTCTTGCGCGGTGGCCTCTGCCGCCTGCAGGTAAGGCGCGTGGCCCGTGACCTGGTACAGCTCCAGCAGGCCCTGGTAGCACGACATCATCTCATAGGCCTTGATGCCGTTCTTCCAGCTCCACCACGGGTCCGGATGCGGAAAACGCTCCGCCACCGCAACACCCGCCACCGCCTTGCTCACCAGCTTGGGGCTGTCCTCGAAGTCCTCCATCGCGGCGGCGATGTGCTTGGCGAAGTCGAGGTACCGCTTGTCCTGCGTGCGGGCGTACAGCCACACGACCGGCTCGAGCACCGAGCAGCTCGCCATGCCGTGATGCATGCCGACCGTTTGAATCTTGCCGGAGGAGCCGGGGCCGACCTCCGAGATGAGCTGGTCTGCCACGCGGCGGGCCGCGTCGAGCGCCGCCTTGTCTCCGGCCAAATCCGCGTAGTGCATCAGCCCCATCAGCGTGTACTTGCGGCCCCAGATGTCCCACCCCTGTAGGTGGCACGCGTCCTTGTAGTTTCCGATGTAGCCGTCCGCGCGCTGCGCCGCGAGCATCACCTTCACGGAGGCGTCGATGTTCTGCTTCAGGGCCTCATCGCGGGTGTAGCGGTAAGCGGGAACGCTGCTGTGCATCCACTTGCCCCAAAACTCCGTCTTCCAGTCGCTAGAGCCCTCATGCTTTTGGAAGACCGCCGCCAGATACGAGCCGTCGGTGGCCTTCACGTTATTCTTAAAGCAGGCTTCCATTTGGGCGCCCAGATGCCCGCCGAACGTGACGTCCTCGATGCGGCACGCCGCCCGTCCGCCCGGCTGCTCCACAGCCCAAGCGGCACACGCCGCACCCAGCACGCCAGCCGAAACCGCCCGTCCGATATGCTTCATCCGCACCCCCGTTCTTTCCACGTGTCATCAGGCGGACAGCCGCCCTCGAGAAACAGCTCAGGCATTGTGCCCGACGCCGTCGGAAAACTCAAGTGCCGAGATCGAAACCGCGACAGCGCCTGCCCGTCAAGGGGAGGCCTCATCCTCGTACCGCTCTGGCAGTTCGCAATCGGCCAAGCCGAGCTTCCCCATCTTGTAGCGGAGAATTCGGCGGGTCGTGCCCAGACTTTCGGCGGCCCGCGTCTGCACGCCTCCCGCCTGGCGCAGCGCATCAGCGATGAGCTCTCGCTCATACGCGCTCACCGCCGCCTCGAGGGTAAACCCAGGCGCGGGCGGAGCAACGGCCGCGGGCGCGGCGGGAGCGGTTGTCGCTTCAGCGACCGCCGCGACACTTGCCGGCTCGCCATGGAACTCTTCTGGCAGCCACGAGGCGGAGATGGTCGCCTCGCGCCCGTGGAGAACGAGCACGCGCTCGACCACATTGCGCAGCTCGCGTACATTTCCAGGCCACGTGTAAGCGCACAGCCGCTGCATGGCCTCCACGTCGAAGCCGCGGGTCGCGGCATGCAGGGCGGGGCCTAGCCGGCACAGAAAGTGGGCAAGCAGCAGCGGAATGTCGTCGCGCCGCTCGCGAAGCGGCGGCAGGCGGACCTGAACCACGTTGAGGCGGTAGAACAGGTCCTCGCGGAAAAGTCCTTCCGCCACCTTCTTGCGCAGGTCGCGAGCCGTCGCCGCAACGATGCGGGCATTGGTACGGAGGAGCCGGGTTCCGCCGACGCGCATGAACTCCCGCTCCTGCAGCACGCGCAGCAGCTTCACCTGCGTGGCGGTTGACATCTCCCCGATCTCGTCGAAGAACAGCGTCCCCGACCCCGCCAGCTCGAACCGCCCGGGCTTCTGTCGGTCGGCGCTGGTGAAGGCCCCTTTCTCGTGCCCGAACAGCTCGCTCTCCAGCAGGTTTTCGGGGAGGGCGGCGCAATGCACGGCGACGAAGGGCTCGTCGCGGCGGGGGCTCTGCACGTGCAGCAAGCGCGCGGCAAGCTCCTTTCCCGTTCCGCTCTCGCCCTGAATCAGCACGGTGGCGTCCGTCACCGACGCCTGCCGCAGCTGGTCCATCGCGGCCACAAAGGAGGGGCTCCGCCCGACGATCTCCTGCGTGGGAAACGTGGCCGACAGCTCGGTCTCCAGCACGGCGACCTGCCGGTGAAGGCGGCGCGTCTCGAGCGCCCGCCGCACCACATGGCGGATGTTCTCCACGTCGAACGGCTTGCCAACGAAATCAACCGCCCCTTGGCGAATCGCCTCGACCACGGGGGGTATCGCTGTCGACGCGCTGACCATGATGACGGGAAGGTCGGGATGGTCCGCATGCGCCTGGCGCAGCAGGTCGAGTCCCGAGCGGCCGGGCATCACGACGTCGAGGAGCACGACGTCCACCTGCTCGCGCGACAAAACCGCTTGAGCCTCTTCCGCCGTGGCAGCGTGAAGCACCGTGTAATCCTGAGAGAAGATCAGCCGCAGAGCTTCACGGCTTCCCAGCTCGTCATCAACGATCAGTAGCTTCGGCATGGTCGGGGCGTCCCTCCAGAGGCAGCGTAATGGTCACCGTGGTTCCTTGTCCGGTTGAATCGACGTCAATGCGGCCGCCGTGGTCCACGACCGCCCTTCGCGCGAGAGGAAGGCCCAGCCCCAGCCCGCGCGGCTTGTTGGTGCTGAACGGCGAGAACAGCTTGGCCCTCATCTCGGTGGCGATGCCGGGCCCGTTGTCGCTGATGGAAAACACGAGGGCGCGATGGCCGTCGGCGCCGGCGCAGCGGACATGAAGCCGGATCAGCGGCGAGGGCCGGGCGCGGACGGCCTCATGCGCGTTCGCCAACACGTGGGCAAGGCCGTTCACGAGCGTGTCGGCATCGGCGGCTAGCGCCGGCAGGCCGTCCTGGACTTCGCAGACCACGGCGCGCTCATCGGCGCACGCTAGCTGCGCGCCCCGGGAGCACGCCTTCGCGACGAGCTCGCGCGGAACGGTCGGGCAGAAGACCGGCTTGGGCGGATGCGCAAACGTGTTGATCTGCGTGATGATCGCATTCAGCCTGCCCACCTCTCCGATGACGATGTCGAAAAACTGCTGCCGGAACTCCGGATCTCCGTACCGCTCGGGCAGAAGCTGCGTGAAGGTGGTGATGGCCACCAGCGGGTTGCGCACCTCGTGCGACATCGACGCGGCCAGGTCGTTCCAAAACGCGTGGCGCTCCAGCTCCTCTTGCTTCTCACGCAGCAGTCGCTCGCGGGTGATATCCGACAGCAGCAGCATGGCGCCGAGGTAGAGCCCGCCATGTCCGATGCGGTGCGCGTCCGCCCGAATCGTGCGGCGGCTCGCGGGATCAGTCCACACGATCGGAGCCGGGGCGGTGCCGTCTCGAATCGTCCGCAGAATCACGTCGGCGACGCGGCTTCCCGTCTGCTCCACACGGCGGCTGACGGTCTCCGCCGCCGTCATGCCCAGTATCTGCTCGGCCGCGCGGTTGAACCAGCGCACCACGCCGTCCTCCGAGACGGCCAGTATGCCGACGGGGATCGCCTCCAGCAGGTTCTCGGCCAACGTCTTCTGGACCGCCAGCTCTTCGACCAGCAGCGCGTTTTCCAGGAGTGTCGCGACCTGCTCGCCGATGACCGTGAGGTCGGTGAGGTTCCGCGGCGCAAACGGGATGCCGGTGGCGCGGTGCCCCACGAAAATCCAGCCAAGCAGGCCGCGCTTGCCGAGGAGCGGAACGATGATCTCAGCCCCCACCTCATCAAGCGCGCGCAGCAGCAGCCTGCGCGCGCGAAGGTCGTCGACATGAACCAGATGAGCGCGGCAGACGAGGTGCGCGTGATGCTCCAGCCAGCGCACGAACGGGTCCTGCGGCCCAAACGCGATCAAGCCGGCCTTGTCCAGACAGCGCCTCCCCGCCCACAAGCGATACGCCGCCTCGTCGCGGAGGCGTGCGAACACGCCCACGCGTGCGATCCGGCCGGCGGCCGACACGCCTTCGACCAGCTGATCCAAGAGCTTCTGAATGTCATGGAAGTGCCGCGACGCGCGCCACAGCTCATGCAGGGGCGCAAGGTTCAGGTCGGGCTCGTCCGGCTGCGGCGCCCCTGCCGGGCAGGGCGCTTGCTGCTGCCGCATCAGGCTCAGCTCTTCCTGCGCCTGATGAAGCGTGATCGCCTGCCGCAGCGTCCGGCGCAAGCGCTCGGGAGCCACGTCGAGCGGCTCCACGGCGAACACGCCGGCGTCTTGGCAGGCTAGAAACGGGTCTGACTCAGAAACCCCGAAGGCGACGATCCCGCCGCGCGTATCCGGCGGCATGTCGGCAAGCGCCGCCTCGGCTTCCGGGTGGCGCAGATCCAACAGCCGGACGGCGGCGGCGTTCTGCTCGCGCTCCCACTCCAGGCGGCTCGGGGTCGCCTGAAGCTCCGTGAACCCGCCTGCGGTCCGGGCTATCTGCCGGGTCAGCTGATGGTCGCATGTCAACAACAGGCATGCAGTGGCGCGTGGTATCATGCAACTCCCTTCTCCACCTCGTTATCAGCACCGCCTGAGGCAAGCAGCGGCAGCAGGACGCGGAAGCACGTGCCTGATCCGAGGGCGCTCTCGACATCGATCATGCCCTGGTGCTCGAGGATAATGCCGTGTGCGACCGACAGGCCCAGCCCGGTGCCGTTTGCTTTGGTTGTGAAGAACGGGTCGAAGATTCGCTCGCGGTCCTCGGGCGCCACACCCCTTCCGGAGTCATGCACGCGCACCTCGATCCAGACCTCGGCGACCGGCCCGCCGAGATGCCACGGCGGATCAGGCGGATCAATGGTGTGCGTGGAGACCGTGAGCGTGCCCCCGCTCTCCATCGCGTCGATGCCGTTTAGAAACAGGTTGAGAAACACCTGGCCGAGCAGGCGGTGGTCGCCGAGCAGGCGGTCGCCGCCCGCGTTGTAGCGCCGCAAGAACTGAAGCCCTTTCGCCTTGACCTGTTGGGCGGCCAGCTGCCACGCGGCGTCCAGCGCGGCGTGCAGCGACACCGGCACGAGCGTCGGCTTCACGGGCCGGGAGAAGTTGAGAAGCTGCGAGACGATCCCGTTGATGCGTTCGACCTCGTTCTCGAGCAGCGGGGTGAAGGTCTCGCGGAAGTCCGGGTCGTCGTACCGGCTGGGCAGCAGCTGGGCGAACGTCTTGAGGCAAACCAGCGGGTTCTTGATCTCGTGGGCCATCCCCGCCGCCAGCGTACCGATGCTCGCCAGCCGGTCGCTGCGCCGTATCTGCTCCTCCAGCCTGCGAATGGCTGAGGTGTCCTGCACCACCAGCAGCACCCCCGAAGCGACGCCGCCTTCTCCGCCGAAAAGGGCTGTCGCAAACCGCACGGACTGCTCGTCCGGCGCCTGCGGCCGAAGCAACAGGTTCCGGTCGCGCACGACGCGACCGGAGGCGAGGCTCACGCTCACCTCATCCCAGATGGCTTCGGGCAGCACACTGGCGGCTGCCCGGCCGATGACCTTGCGAGGATCGTCCACACGCAGGATGCGCTGCGCTTCGCGGTTGCAGACCGTAACGCGCCCATCCTTGTCCGCCGCGACGACGCCAGTCACCAGGTTGTCGAGCAGCACCTCGTTGTAGATTCGCCCTTCCTGAAGGCGCGTGTAGAGCGTGGCGTTCTCAATCGCAATCCCCATTTAGTCCCCTAAGAGCATGAGCGCATCCTCTTCGCGCCTGCCGAAAAGCCGGCCGCTCTGGCGGTGGCCGAGAAGGAGAAACCCGACCAGCCCGTTATTGGACTGCAAGGCAACGGCCGCCTCGGCGCTCAGCCGGCCCAGCGCACGCTCGGCGTGAGCCTGCAGCCGCGTGTTGCCGGCTCGCTGAAGCACGTCGCGCAGCAGCGGCTGGCGCTCGGCGCGCAAGGCTCGCAGCAGCGGATCAGCCGAGCGCACCACCTCTGCCGCCTCGACCGCCCCCAGCCGCGTGCACAGAACGTAGCGCGGCCCGGCGCGCAGGTAGACGGCCACGTGTGAAAGCCCAAGCGACTCTTGCAGCAGGTGGGCGAAATCACGGGATAGCGCGTCGACTGTCGTGATGGAGCGCGCCAGTTCGCCGCCTCTGTTCAGCAGGCGGGACATGTCATCGCGCCCCTCGTCGAACAGGCGATCCGCCCCGCGCCGAAGGAACGCCTTCGCCGGCGCCAGGCTGAGGGCGACCGCAATGGCGGCGGCCACATGGGCCGCGGTCAGGCGCAGCGCGCCCGCAGCGAACGGCAAGCAACACGCCAGCCGGAAAGAAACGATGTACAGCAGCGTCAGGAAGCCCGCCAGAAGCAGATTGATAATCGCGCGCCGCAAGAACTCGCCGACGCCCATGATGTGGCGGGTGGCGATGCCATAGGCGATCACGCCGTGCCAGATCACCACGGAGATCGGCGTGAACCGCGCACTCTGCGAGGATCCCGTGAGCAGAGGGATCACCAGAATCAGCAACACGCCGGGGACAAGCGCGAAAAACGAGCCGAGCGCGATCACCTGCAGCTCTAGGCGGACAACCCCTTGCACCCGAGCCATTGACCGGTAGAAGCTCCACACGAGGTCTGCTACGGACACGATCCAAAAGCCGACGAAAACAATGAAGCCGGGGCCGTAGAGCGGCTCCGCAAGCGCATCGCTTGCGGCCGACAGGCGAGCGCCGACGAGAAAGTAGCGGGTTTGACACAGCAGCGAAACGGCGACCGTGGCAACGACCCACAGCCAGGAGCGTCGCAACAGCCCGACGGCCGTCTCCTCAGTCTGCGCCACCGCGCCGCGCAGCAGACGGAAGAAGAGAAGCATGAACAGGCTGCTGACGCAGGCCTGGCGGATCCAGAAAGCCAGCCAGACCTCGCTCGTCGCGGTCGAACCGAATAGCTGACAGGCCAGCCAAAGGGCTATCACAAGCGAAAGGACGGCGAAGATCCGGTTGGCCAGCCGGCGCATGTTTGTGAAGAACACGACCACGCCTAGCCCCAGATTAATCGCGATCACGAAAGGCAGGGTGAGTATGAAGATGTTCGTCATGGCGGAGGCCTGCCTACGATGAGCGTGGTGTTGCCGCCACCCATCCCATGTACGTTGAGCAAGGCGTGTTCAAGCCGCATCCGCCGCGCCTGCGGCACGTAGTCGAGATCGCACGCCGGATCCGGCGTCGTGTAATTGGCCGTCGGGGGGATGAGGTCGTCGCGCATCGCAAGCGCGCAGGCGATCAGCTCCATCGGGCCCGCCGCCGCAAGCGGATTGCCCGTGACCCCCTTGATGGATGAGACCGGCATGCGGTAGGCGCGGCGGCCGAACGTGTCGCGGATACGGGCCGTCTCCACGCGGTCTATGACCGGGTCGCTTGGCCCGTGCGCGCACACGTAGTCAATCCTGTCGCTGCCTAGCCGCGCGTTGGCCAAGGCCAGCGTCATGCAGGCGCCCAGACCGTCACCCGCCTGCGTGCCGAACGCGTCGGGGTGCGACGCGCCGCCGCACACCTCCAGCCAAATACGTGCGCCGCGCGCGCGAGCATGCGCCAGACTTTCGAGCACCAAAATGCCTGCACCCTCGCCCAACACGCCGCCGTCGCGGTCGCGGTCGAACGGGCGGCTGGCGCGCGGCGGGTCATCGTTGCGAACCGAGAGCAGCCGGCTCGCACAGAAGGCACCGCACGTCGTCGCGGTGATCGACGCGTCCGTGCCGCCCGCAACCGCGATCTCCGCCCGCCCCGAGTGGATGGCGTTGGCCGCAGCCAGCACCGCGTCCGCTCCGGCCTTGCACGCCGTCGCCAGCGTCTCGAACGTCACCCGCGAGCCCAGGTGCTCGGCCAAGGTCGTTGCGACGGCATGCGGCTGCGAGGCCCAGACCATGCCTGGCCGAACCCGGCCCGAATCCCCATCCTGTACAATGTATGCAACCCCTTGGACCACCTCGATGGCGCTTGTGCTGACGCCGATGGCGACGCTGACCGGCCGAGGGCTGGCCGAAAGCGCGGGGCCCAAAGCCGCATCCGCCAGGGCCATGTCCAAGGCGGCCAATGCGAACTGCGTGTGACGCCCCATGCGCTTCCATTTCACCGTTGCTGGAAACAGGTGTTGGGGGTCGAAGCCTTTGACCTCGGCGGCGATCCGGTTTGGGAATTTGGAGGCGTCGAAAAGGGTGATTGGGCCAACTCCGGATACCCCCTCAGTCAGCGTTCGCCAGAAGTCCGTCACGCCTATACCGTTGGCCGCCACCACGCCGATTCCGGTGACAACGGCACGTCGGCCGTCATAGTAATGACTTTTGTTCATAATTAGACGTGCTAGTTTCGCACCAGTGTACAGTCCATGTCCACCTCAAAAACGGCTGTGCAAAAATGTGCACCCGTGGCGACTGGAGACCGGAGCCACAAGCCAACGTACATTTGTGAACACTAATTGGTGGTGCCTCGATAAAGATCTAACGTTTCCCTCGACGCGACCCCCGTTTTTTTGCATGGCACAAGAACTGCTTTTACACGCACAGGCGCAAGTGGTTCATTTTTGTCCACCATAATCATGAAAAGGGAACCCTCTATGTTTCGGCAAATCTTCTTCCGCAGTTCCACGCTAGCCGCATCATGCCTCTTGCTGCAGACCGCCTGCGGAGACGGGTTTCGCAACCCGCCCGACACGGCTGAAGCACTTGGAAAATCGGGAAACAACATCGTGTGGGTCGACGACGCGTCAGCGATTTTCTACAACCCCGCCAACTTAGTTGACGTCCCCTCCTATCAGGTGCAAGTCTCAGCCGTCGTCGGCTACTCGAAAGCCGAGTACAGCGGCAAGCTGGGTCAGACGGAGACGGAGCGGCCGTGGAGCCTCTTGCCCGAATTCGCGTTCGCCTGTCCGCTGCCCGAAACCGATCTGGCGTTTGGGTTCGGCGTGAACGTCCCCTACGGACGACAAACGCGGTGGGACTCCAGCGGATCACTTCGCTATTCGGCTCCCGTGAGCACCGAGATGATGGTGATGGATTTTACACCCTCGCTGGCGTGGCGCGTCTCGGACGCCGTCTCGATCGGCGCGGGCCTCGACGTCTACTACGGCCGCCTGCAGCTCTGCCAGCTGCTCCCAATCCTCTCCAGCAGCCGAGTAACCGCTGACTCGGACGGGTATGCCGTGAGCGGCAACGCCGGCATCACGTGGCGCCTCACGCCCAATCAGCGACTCGCCCTGACCTACCACGCGCCGTTTGACCTGACGTTCGACGGCGAGATGGAGACGACCGACGTCCCGTCGCCGGCGGTCTCCTCAAGCGACTTCGAAACCACGTTCAAGTTTCCAACCATCGTTGCGCTCGGCTACGGCATCCAGATAACAGAAACGGTTCGCCTCGAAGCGAACGTCGAGTGGCTCCAGTACTCGCGCTACAAGACGCTCGCCATCGACGCGGGCGACAACGCCGCGCTGCTCTCCACGCTGGGCCTCGACACCGTTGCCCAGAACTGGAACGACACGTGGACCTTCGGCGTCGGCCCCGAGTGGCGCTTCGCGCGCGAGTGGACGCTGCGCGGGGGCTACAAGTATCTCCAGAGCCCTGTTTCTGACTCCACCTTCTCGCCCTCCATTCTCGACGTCGACCAGTCCATACTCAGCCTTGGCCTCGGGTACCAGCACGGCCGCCACGCCATCGACCTCGCCTACGCCGTCGGCCTGTTCTCGACACGCGACATCTCCTCTAACCAGAACTCGCTTTACGAACAGGCAGCATACACCTTCGAAGGCCATCTCTTCGCTCTGACCTACACCTGCACACTCTAGCTCGAATGCGCCTTTTCCACGCCATGATCGCCGATCCTCACGGCCGCTCAAAGGAGCGCGTATGACGACGCCTTGCGAACAACCGAAGCCAGCTGACGCCCGCCCGACCGTCTTGGTGATTGACGACGAGCGCGGACCGCGCGAGAGCTTGCGTTTTCTCCTCAAAAACGACTATCGCGTGCTCTGTGCCGACACGGTGGAGCTCGGCCTGAAACTGATGCGCGAGCAGCCTCCGGACGCCGTCATCATGGACATCCGCATGCCCGGCCGGAGCGGCATCGACGGCCTCCGCGAAATCCGCACGTTTGACTCGGAGCTGGCGGTGATCATGCTGACCGGCTTCGCTGCCGTAGAAACCGCGCAAGAGGCGATCCGACATGAGGCGAGCGACTACATGGAGAAGCCGTTCGACGCCGCCGAGATGCGCCGGTCCGTCGGCCGCCACGTCGAGCAGACCCGGCTGCGACGCAAGCGCAGCCAGCTCCTGACTGCGGCGGAGGATATCAACCGCCGCATCAGCGAGCTTCAGGAGAAGGATCGCTTGGCCGAGCTGGGGCAAACGTCTGCCGAGTTCGTACACGACCTGCGCAACGCCCTGGCCATGGTCACTGGCTCGTCAAGCATGCTGCGCGAAGAGGTCGAGGGCTTGCAGCAGCAGGCCGGCGCCGCGTCCGAAGCCAGCTATTACCTCGACACGCTGGAGCACTCAATGCGTCATTGCATCGAAATGCTCGACACGTGGCAGCGCCTGATCCTGCAAAGCCCGGCGCAGAAGACGCGCTTCTGCGTCCACGAGCTCGTTCGCGCGTGCGCGGAGAACTGCAGGCCGGCCGCGCAGGCCATTCGCGCCCAGATCACGTGCGAGACCTGCGGCGGCGGCGACGAGTTCCTCGGCGACCGCGTGCAGCTCGTGCGCGTTCTTGTCAACCTCATGCAAAACGCGATCCACGCCCTGCCGGCCGACAAAGGCCTGCTCCGCGTTCGCTCGGAAATCTTCGACGCCGCGATTTGCATCAGCGTCTCGGACAACGGATGCGGCATTCCGGAAGAGAACCTGAGGCACATATTCTCTGCGAACTTCACCACCCGGAGAAAGCTCGGCGGCATGGGCCTCGGCCTGTTCATCGCCCAGAAGGTCGCTCAGGCGCACGGCGGCTTCGTGACCGTCGAGAGCGCCGTCAGCCAAGGGTCGACGTTTACGATCCGGCTGCCGCGAACCGCGCCGGTTAGGGGCGATGGCGCGGGCGCTTCGGGAACGGGATGAACCCCCAGACCTCGCCCTTGTACACGCGGTAGGCGTCGCCGAACAGGTCGCGAAGAAAGCGCTCTTCATAATAGGCGCGGACAACCTCCAGCGGAACGAAGGCGAGCACGCCGAAAAGCAGGGAGCACCAGGCCCCCAGGAGTAGCGGCAGGCCAATTATTTCCATGCAGGCGCCCAGGTAGAGCGGATGGCGCATGATGCGGTAAGGGCCTTCGCGCACCAGGTGACGCTCGCCGCCGAGATCCGAGACATCCACGTGCCACTGGTGGCTCAGCGTCTGGAACGCCCAGTAGCGCAGCGCAACGCCTCCACCGTAAACCGCCGCGCCGACGGACACGAACACCAGGTCGGGGAAGCACCGGCGCGACAAGAACTCGGCAGCCGCGCCGCCCAGCGTCAGCGCGTACGCATACCCGACGGCGATCGCCGTCCAGTCCCGCGCTCCTCCACTCGCGCGGCCCAACCCCTGCCGCAGGTACATGGACCACATCCGCTCCACACACGCCGCAACGAAGAGGGCCACGCCCGCGCTCTTGCCCGCGAACGACGGCGTCAGCGGATAGAGAGCCACAGGCAGTACAACCACGAGCAGGGCCGTCACGGCCACGCCATTAAACAGGAACCTCGACACCTGCGCCGCCAGGCCCACTGCCCCGGCAACTGCCGCCTTCTCCGACTGATCGTCGTGCATCATCGTCCCTCCCGCATTGATCGTGTGCTGCAGACTATGCCACAACCCCGCCGCCGAGGCAAGTTCCTCGCGGCGCCCGGCACAATCACGGGCGCGCGCGCCCCGATGCCGCGCAGGCGCCGCTCTTTCGGGCTGGCGGCGGCCGAAAGTCGGTGTATAATGTCGGCAACCTCTTTTTCCAATCGTCAACTAAGGAGCACCATGCAGCAGAATCACTCAGCAGAAGGTTTCGGAAGGCGTTCGTTTATGGCGGGGGCGGCAGGCGCGGCTGCGCTGCTCGCGGCCGCGCAGAGCCAGGGCTGCGCCTCCCTCGGCGCGGCGGCAGGCGCCAAAGGTGTGCGGGCCAAAGGCGGCACGCGCTTCCCCAAGAACTTCTGGTGGGGCGCGGCCACAGCCTCTTATCAGCTCGAAGGGGCCGCCAGCGAGGACGGACGCAAGCCCAGCGTCTGGGACACCTTCTGCCGGGTTCCCGGCAAGGTCGAGAACGGCGACACGGGCGACGTCGCCTGCGACCACTACCACCGCTATGAGGAGGACGTCAAGCTCATGGCCGACCTCGGCGTGAAGCACTACCGCTTCAGCATCGCCTGGCCGCGCATCATCCCCGACGGCCGCGGCGCGGTGAACCCCAAGGGCCTCGACTTCTACAAGCGCCTCGCCGACTGCCTGCTCAAGCACGACATCACCCCCCACGCCACGCTCTTCCACTGGGATCTGCCGCAGGTTCTCCAGGACAAGTACGGCGGCTTCCAGAGCCGCGAGATCGTCAGCGACTTCGGCGCGTACGCCGAGGCCGTTGGCACGGGCTTGGGCGACCGCATCAAGCACTGGATGACGATGAACGAGATCTCGTGCTTCGCGTTCGGCGTCGGCTACGGCGTCGGCTACACGCCGCCCCACGCGCCCGGCCTCACCCTGCCCACGATCAAGGCCCGCAGCAACACCTCGCACCACGCGCTGCTCGCCCACGGCACGGCCGTGCAGGCCTTGCGCGCGACCGCCGGATCGTGCAGCGTCGCCACGGCGGAGAACATCAACTCCTACGTGCCGGTCACCGAGACCCCCGCCGACATCGAGGCCACCCGTCAGGCCTTCCTGCGCGACGCGGCCAACGGCAGCATCATCACCCCGCTCCTGACCGGGCGCTACTCGGAGCAGTGGATGGACGAGTACGGCGCCGCCGGCGCGCCCGACATCAAAGAGGGCGACCTGAAGCTGATCAAACAGCCGCTCGACGCGGTCGGCTACAACTGCTACACGGGCACCTACGTGCGCGCCGCCGCCAACGCCAAGGGCTTCGAGACCTTCCCCTGCTTCGACGCCTACCCCAAGGGCAGCATGCCCTGGCTGAACATCGTGCCCGAGTCGATCTACTGGGGTATCCGCCTGTTCAGCGACGCGCTCGGCCGCAAAGACCTGCCCGTCTTCATCAGCGAGAACGGCGTGGCCGACGGCGCGAAGCCGAACGCCCAGAACTTCGTCGCGGACATCGACCGCATCATGTACCTGCGCCAGTACCTGCGCAACGTCCACCGCGCGCTGGCCGAGGGCTACCCCGTGGTCGGCTATTTCCCGTGGAGCCTCATGGACAACTTCGAGTGGGCCTGCGGCTACGGCAAGCGCTTCGGCATGGTCTACGTGGACTACAAGACGCAGACGCGCACGCCCAAGCTGAGCTACTCGTGGTACCAGCAGGTCATTCGCGCCAACAGCGTGGTATAATTCGCACGTCAGCGCCCAACGCTCTTCTCTCCCTTGAACGTTGGGAGTTGAGCGTTGAGCGTTCATCTTTGAAAGGGCTCCTATGCGCCCCATTCCTCCACGCCTGATCCGCTCCATCACCCTAGCCGTTGTCGCGCTTGTCGGCCACGTCTCGCACGCCCAGGAAATCACCGCCACGCCGCTCCACGCCGCCGGCATCTATGCGGTCGGCGAGAAGATCTCTTGGCAGATCTTCGCCCCCGGCGCCACCAACCTCCACGCCGTCGTCAAGCAGTGCGACGCCCAAGTGCTCTGGCAAGGAGACCTGAAGCTCGAAGGCGACCGCGCGACGCTTGACGCTTCGCTGGCCCAGCCCGGCATGCTCCTCGCCACGCTGAGCGCCGGCGCCCAAGGCAAGTCCGCCAAGCTGCTCGTCGGCGCCGCCGTTTCGCCCTACGCGATCCCGACCTCCGCGCCTCGGCCGGCCGACTTCGACGCGTTCTGGCAGGGCAAAATCATGGCCCTCCGCGCCATCCCGTCCAACCCCGCGCTCGCTCCGGCCGAGAGCGGCGACGCGGCCGTGACCTACTCGAAGCTCACGCTGGACAACATCAACGGCACGCACGTCTACGGACAGCTCGCCAAGCCCGCGCGGCCCGGCAAGTTTCCCGCCCTGCTCATCGTCCAGTGGGCGGGCGTCTACGGGCTGCCCAAAAGCAACGTGGTAAACCCGGCCAAGCAGGGCTGGCTCGCGCTGAATATCATGGCGCACGACCTGCCCCTCGACCAGCCCGAAGCTTTCTACAAAGACGCGGCAGCCACCACGCTGAAGGACTACACGTCGATCGGCAACGAGAGCCGAGACACCAGCTACTTCCTGCGCATGCTGCTCGGCTGCGTCCGCGCGGCCGACTACCTCGCCGCACACCCCGAGTGGGACGGCCGCACGCTCGTCGTCACCGGCACCAGCCAAGGCGGCCTCCAAGGGCTCGCCACCGCCGGCCTGCACCCGAAGGTGTCGGCCATGCTCGTCTGCGTGCCCGCCGGCTGCGACACGACCGGGCCGTGGGCAGGCCGCTCCGTCTCCTGGCCGTACTGGTTCCGATCAACGCAAGGCCGGGACGAGAAGAAGGTCATGGAGGCCAGCCGCTACTTCGACGCGGTCAACTTCGCGGCCAACATCCGCTGTCCGGCGCTCATCGCCGTAGGGCTGATCGACCAGACCTCGTGCCCCGCCGGCGTGTTCGCGGCCTTCAACCAGATCAAAGGCCCGAAAGAAGCGGTCATCATGGTCGAGTCGCCGCACCAGAACGTCAAGAACTCACAAGCCCCCTGGAGCCGCCGCTCACAGGAGTGGCTCAGCGCGCTGCTCAAAGGCGCCCCCGCCCCCGTCGCGCGCTAACAGCCAGTTGCTCGAGCGCGCTGGAGGGCGAAGCTGCGCTGAGCCGCCTCACTTGCGCCAGATCGCCGAATGAACGCTGCGCGCCGGCAGGCTCAGCGTGAACGCGTGCGCGCCGTCATCGACGGCCACGTCATGCGCCCGCTCGTCGCCGTTGCGCAAGAACAGGCCGTATGTGCCGTTGGGATTCTCGGCCGCAACCGCCTCGACCTGCGGCGGCAGCGCGCCGGTCGCGGCGATGCGCGTCGCTCCCGGATGCAAGACCTTGGCCAGGTGGCCAATCAGGTAGAAATGCGACTTGCGGTCGAGCGCGGCGTAGTCCTTCGAGCTGACGTCCACTGCGCCGTAGCAGGTCTGACAGCCCCCCGGACGCTTGGGGCCGCTGTTTTCGTCCAGCATGTAGTTCCAGACGATCACCGCCCGGCACCCGCGGTTGAGCGTGCCCACGGCGATGTTGTGCGAGGCCCACATCAGGTCGCCCGCGAACGAGTAACTCCACGCGCCGATGGCGATCTCGGTGAAGTACAGGTTCTTGTCGGGCCGCGCCAGCCGGATCGCGTCCAGCTCGGCGGGGCCGCCTCCGTAGGCGTGGTACGCCGCGCCGTCGATGTACTGCGCCGCCTCAGCATCCTCGTAGATCCTAAGCGGGTAGCGGGCCTGCGACGCGATGCCGTCATAGTTGAAGTTGTGATCGAAGACCCAGATCTTGGTTGCGATCCCGGCCTCTTTGAAGGCGGGCCCGAGCGCGCTCTTGATGAAGTCTCGCTGCTCCTCCCACCCCATGTAGAGCGACGCCGAGTTGCCGCGGTTGAGCGGCTCGTTCTGGATCGTCACGGCGTCGACGTCGATCCCTTCCGCGCGCATCGCTTGCGCGTATTTGACGAAGTACTCCGCGTAGTCGGCGTAGCGCGCCGGGTTGAGCTGCCCGCCGGCCCACCGGTCGTGCGGCTTTAGCTCCTTCAAGTTGTTCACCTTCATCCAGCGCGGGCAGGTCCACGGCGAGGCTAAGACTCTGAGCTTCGGATTGATCGCCTTCGCTTCGAGCAGGATGGGGATCACATAGTCAGCCTCTTCGCGCGACAGCGCGAAATTCTCCAGGCCGGGCTTGTCGCAATACGTGTACTCGTCCAGCGAGAAATCGGAGCAGCCCAGCGACACGCGGACGTAGCTCCAGCCCATGCCTTGCTTGCGGTCAAACGTCTCGCGCAGCAGCGCCTCGCGCCGCTCCGGCGCCATCCTCATCAGGTTGTAGCAGGACGAACCCGTCAGCGCCGCCCCAAAGCCCTCAAGGGTCTGGAAGCGGACAGCCGCATTAAGCTTCAGCACACAGCCGGACGCCGAACCCGTCGCGCCAAACGCCACGTTCGTGCAGGCGAACAGCAGCGACTTGTCAGCCGCAGTCGTGAACTGAAGCACGTGCCCGAAGCCAGGCGCCGCGCCACACGCGAGCCACGCCGCCACCACGCCGCGTGCGACGACTCTCACGGCCGAACCCTCTGCCAGTCTTCCCGAGCGACCTGGTCCCAGTCGTACTTGGCGGCGCAGCGGCGGCCCTTCTCGGCGAGCCGGGAGAACTCGTCGGAGTTATTCAACACGCGGCACAGGCTCTCCGCGAAGGCGCGGTGGTCGCCCTCGCTGACCGTCGAGAGCGCATCGCCGTAGACGCGGCGGTAGACCGGCAGATCGTAGGCCACAACCGGCAGGCCGCAGGCCATCGCCTCGCACACGGCGATCCCCCACCCCTCCTCGTGGCTGGGCGCGAACAGGACGCGGGCGCTCTTGATGCGCGATACGTACTCGGCGAACGGCACCCACCCCTCGGCCGGCTTGAAGATCTCGACCAGGCTCTCCAGCCCCTCTTTGCGGATGTGCTTGGCGAGGGCCTCCTCGCCGGCCATGCCGCCCATCAGCAGGAGCGTGGTTTGCGGACGGATCTCTCGCACGAGCTTCCACACCGGCACCACATCGAGGCTCCCCTTGTTCGGCCGCACGCCGATCATGACCGCGTCCACACGCTTGCCCGGCTCGGCGACGCCCGCGATCGGACCGACGTCGATGCCGTTCAGCATCTTCTTGATGCGCTCGGCGGGCATGCCCAGCTCCAGCAGCCGCGCCGCGCAGAGGTCGCCCGCGTCCGAGTCGAGCACCCACGCCTGATCCGCGCCCGCCGCGATCCGCGCGAAGCTCCACTCCTGCATGCGCCACGTCATCTCGTTGAACCAGCGGTTGCCCGGCCGCTGCGACGGGTGTAGCTCTTTGTGGTGGATCCAGGCGATCCAGCGCGTGCCCGGCCGCTTGCCCTTGATGACAGTGGCCGCGGCCACGTCGCAGAAGTAGTCGCTGACCGTGATCACGACGTCCGCCTCCGGCAGCCGCCGCCTGAACAGGTGCGCGTGGAACGAGGTCACGAAGTAAGACCAAAGCCTAAACGCCTTGGTCTTGAACGGCTCGCGCGACAGGACGAGCGAGGCCGGCACGCGCACGACGGGCAGCGTGCAGCCCACGCTGCGCAACACGCGCTCACCGCCCGAGGTCGTCACCAGCACCTGCTCCAGGCCGGGCACCTCCTTCTGCCAGCGCGAGGAGATCGCGTGGAAGCGGATCGGCGACCCCGTGATCGCCCCCGAGTCCAGCCCGTAGCTGTTCACTATCCAGACAATTTTCATCATTTGCCAGACCTGCCTCGTCACCCGGCGTTTACGTGGTTCCGTCGAAACTCGAAGATGCCGCACCCGTAGTCGCAGCCGCAGTTGTTCGCGAGCCGCTCGGGCGTGAGTTCCACGTTCGCGTGGAAGGCGCCCCCGTCATCGACGTACGAGAACTCCACGAGTTCGAACTTCGGCTTCGCCAACTCCAGGATCGTCCGGATGTCGAAGACGCGGCAGGCGTTGAAGTCGACGCGCTCAGGGCCAATGGGCACGGAAAAGTAGAGCGTGCCGCCGGGCTGCAGCACCTCGCCCAGGTTCTCGAACCCTTTCACGTGCCCGAAGAGGTCGATCGGGTCGCCGTAGCGGCCCAGACCGAAGTGCTCGATCGCGTGCAGGCACGAGAGCGAGTCGCAGCAGCCGCGGTAGGCCGCGTCGAGGCGCATGAGGTCGGCCTGGCGGAAAACGATCGAGGGGATGTCAAGCGCCAGCGGGCGGATGTCGAAGACCTCGATGTCGCGGAACGACGCCACATGCGCCACGAAGCCGTCCACGCGCGAGCCGATGTCCACATGCCGAGCCGGCTTGCGCTCGAAGATCTTGCGGGCGACGGTGAAGTCCTGAAAGAAGTAGTGGCCGCTGGCCGTGCCGCTCGGGAAGTAGCGGTCGCCCAGACACGGCATGGAGAAGCGGATGCGGAACGGGCTGCCCGCGGCGCGGTTCTGCCGCCGCAGCTCGCGGTACTCCCGCAGCGCCACGGCCAGGCCGCGGAGGGCGTAGCGCCACGCGTCGGGGTTCAGCCCGAACGCGAGCATCCAGATCCAGATCGACTTCGCGAACCGACGCAGACGCATCCTCTTCGACTTGTCCTCGCTCACCGCTTGCCCTCCCCGTCATCCAGCCGCGCGAACGCGCTCTCGAAAACCCTCGGCCACGCGCAATGCCGTCCCAACGCCGCCGCGCGCCTACGGATCGCCTCGTACTCAGGCGACTGCATCACGGAGGCCACTTTCTCAGCCAGGTCGACGGGGTCGTACCCCGCAATGCGCCCGACGCCCTCGCGCTCCAGCGTGCGGGCGATCGGCGGCACGTCGGTCAGCACGACCGGCAGCCCACACCCGAGGTAGACCTTGACCTTGCCCGGATCAGAATAGAACGTGAAGCTGTTGGGGTCAAAGGGCTCGTACGGCGCGATCGCCACGCCGCCTCTCGACAGCAGCGCCACAACCTCATCCATCGACGCGACAAAGCCGCGCACGGACACGCGATCCTGCAGCCCCGACCGCTCAACCTCGTCGCGCAAGCCGGCGAGGTCCCGGCCGCCACCGACAAGCGTAAACGTGAAGTCCGGAACCAAGATCTGCAGCGCCTGCGCGAACGGCACGAACAGCTCCGCGCCCTTGCTGCGCACGATGTCGCCCATGTACACGACGCTTCGCGCCTCGAACACAGAGCCCTCCTGGTTCACGGGGTGGCTGCCGTAGGGCACCACATACCACCGCACCCGGCGCTCGTCCAAGCGTCCGGCGGCGAACCGCGCCCGGATCATCTTCTCCGTCAGCGGCCACACGGCGTCCGCGCCGCGGGCGGCGAGGCGGTCGACGAGGTAGTAAAGCCCGTTCAGCAGGCGGTTCGCGTAGCGCACCGGCGTGTAGTCGATCATGTAGTAGACGACGCGCCGGATGCGGGCCAGCGGCCGCGCCACCGCGGCCGCGAGCGCCAGCAGGTTGTCCCCTGCGACCAGCACATCCGCGCCCCGCCCGAAGCGTGCCGCGTAGCAGACGGCGTACAGGAAGTCCTTGGCATAGGCCAGCGGCTCCGGGAGCTTGAGCCGGAACAGCGAGCGCACGGTTTCCGACAGGCGTCCGCCGCGATAGCGTTCGGCGCGGATAAAACGGTCGGGGTTGCGGCCGAACGGGAACGCCACGTAGACCACCTCTCGGGCACCCAGGCCCGCGAGCCAGTCGCGCAGTTCCTCGCACGCGCCCGTGGTCGCGTAGTGCGAGAAGATCACGATTTTTCCGTTCTTGAGCTGATCGACGGTCACAGCCTGTTCCCTTCAGCCTCTCCGATGGCCGTTTCGGGCCATTATACGCAACAACGTATGTGAAAGGCAAACGGAACGGAGGCTGCCGTCAATACACGCTGATGATCGTCCCCTTCGGATACGTCCGGAGGTATCCGTCCGAGGAGCTGTAGAACCGGTTTCCCAGCAGATAATCGATGCTGCTGAGCTGCTCAGCGGTCAGCGCCGGCTGAAAGCGCAGCGTGTAGCGCCCCAACTCGCCGGACAAGGCGAGCCGCCCGCTCCACAGGTTGGTCTGACTGGTAAAGGCGAGCTGGCCGGAGCCCAGCACCAGCGCGCTGTTTGCCGTCATGTTAAGCGACGACGGCGAGCTCGCAAACTCGCCCATATCCAGCGTCCCGCCAGCGAGCGTGACGTCGCCCCCGGGCGGCAGGGCGTTGTCCGCGGCCAACCTCAGCGTTCCCGCCGCGACGGTCGTGCCGTTGGAATAGCTGCTCGCGCCCGCGAGCACAAGCGTGCCGTTGCCGGTTTTGTTGAGCGCCCCAGATACGCGCGCCGCGCCTGCGTAGTCCGTCCCGGTCGCCAGTATCCCGCCGATAGTGAGCGTCTTGGCGGAAACGTTGAGCGTGCGGGTTGTGTTCGCCGTCTGCACGAAGCTAGCCGGCATCGCGCTCAGGTCGAGATCGTCGGTTCCGGTAAATGTGAAGCCCGACGTCAGCTCTAACCCCAGATAACCGGCGACGGTCATCGCCGCCCCGCTGGAGTTGTCCAAAAAGGAGCCGGCTGGGTTAAACTTGAGCGTCGTGCCCTTGAGCGCGTAGGCGTTGCCGAGCTTGAGCGTTCCGTCTTTGACGAGAAGTATCGACGTGTCGGCGAACTCGTTCGTCGCGTTCAGAACGAGCGTTCCAGGCCCGCTTTTGGTAGGACTCTGCCCTGTGCCGCCGACAACCCCGTTCAGGATAACCGTCTTCCCGCTATTGACCAGGATAGACTGCCCCAGGCCTACGAGCGTGAAGCGCTTGCCGCTGGTGATATTCCCCGCGGCGGTCAGAACCGAGTTCTGGCTGAGAGTGACGTTCGTTCCCGTGCCCAGGTTGGCGTCGCTGCCCACCGAGAGCTTGGCCGTGTTGTTCAGCGTTGTGTCCCCGGCGTAGGTGTTGTTGCCGCTGAGCGTGAGCACTCCATCGCCGGCTCCAACCGTCAGCGCGCCGTTCGAGATCTCGCCGGCGATAATGTCGCCGCCGTTGGTGTTGACGACGGTGATGACGCGCGTGCCGCCGTTGAGATCCATCGGCCCGGCCATCGTGAGCGCCGCATTACCCAAGCCTGAGCCCAGCTCGAAGTTACCGGCCACCGAAACTGCGTTGGAAATGGTTCTCGCGTTGACTCCGCCCGTGCTCAGAACCGTGGCGTTGCTGATGGTCAGCGTGCCGGTGCCCAAAGCTCCGGCGGAGCCTGTGCTGCTGCTGTTGACGCTCAGCACCCCCTCACCCAAGACCACGCCGCCGCTGAAGGTGCTAGTCCCGCTCAGGACGATCCCACCCGGCCCCAGCTTGACGATGCCGGTCGCCGTGACCCCGGCGACAATGCTACCCGAAAACGTCAAGCCGCTCGTGCCGGCTGCCGTCGCCGTGATGGCTCGGCTGCTCCCGGTAGCGGTGCCGAGGGTGATACCCTGCGCGCTGAAGGTGACCTGCTCGCTGACCTGGTTGTTGTCCGTGCTGAAGTCGCCGTCGATCACGACGCTGTTGGTGACCGTCACGGCTGCGCCAGACGTGTTGTTGACCGTGCCGCCTTTGATCGAGAAAACGCCTGTTCCAAGCGCGTTGGCGTGGTTGACGTTCAGCTTGCCTGCGCTCAGCAGCGTGCCGCCGCTGTAGGTGTTCGCGTTCGTCAGCGCGAGGGCTCCGGCCCCGGCCTTCTCAAGCCCGCCCGCCCCCGCGACGATGCCGCCAACCGTGAGCGTGCCCGCGTTCACGTTGAACTGGCCGCCGACGCCGTCGAGCGCCACGCCGCGATTCGCGCTCAGCGCTGCCGTCGCGGTGCTGGCGAGCCCGCCGCCGCTCAGCGTCAGGTGGCCCGGCGTCGCGCTGGCGGGCGGCGTGCCCAGGCCGCTGTCCGCGGCGATAATCACGGCGCCTCCGCCGCTGACTGACGTCGCGTTCGAATAGGTGTTGGCGGCCGACAGCGTCACGAGGCCGGAGCCCGTGCAGGTGAGCCCGTAGCCGCCAACGATCGGACGGTTGATCGTCAGCGATCCCGTGCCGTTGTGAGTGATCGCCAGATTCTCGAGAAGGATCAGCTGGCTGCCCGTGCCGCCCACGCCGACCGTGAAGTTGCCCGCCGCGTCCGCATCGCTGGTAATGGCGGCTCCGCCGGCGCCGCCGATCGTCAAATCACGGGCAATGTTGCCCGACAGCGTATTCGCCAGCCGGATGCTGACCGCGCTGTCGGCATCCGCCGTGAAGTTTAGCGAGCGGATGGCGCTGGCCGTTCCTAGGAAGCATGACAGGTTTCCCGCGCCTACGTTATAAAAAGAGACATCTAGCGTGTTGTTGAAGGTCGGAACAACATCGCTCACCCAGTTGGTGGTGGTCCGCCAACTGGCGTTCACCAGGCTCCCGCCGTCCCACGTGGCCGTGACCGCCGCCGCAGGCGACGCGAGGCCGAGAACCACAGCCGCCGCAGCACACCGCATGACACCTGCACAAACCGTCTGCCGAATGTTCTTCATGGAAACGTCCTGTTCTTCGTTACCTGCAAAGACAACGTGATGCGCGCCACCCATCAAGCACGCACCTCACCAGTCATGTTCGTACGATATACGCAATAACAGGCTCGCGTCATCCCCCATATTCATGTGGGGCCGTTGGACACGACCCCGCTCAGACTCAGTTTGCTGGTGATCACGGAGATCATGCTCATCTGGCCACCCAAGTCGGCTGCGCCCGAGCAGGTCAGGTTGCTCAGCGCGCGATCAAGGTCGTTCCGAACGGCTGCACGAACAGGTAGCCGTCCTGCGTGCCGTGCACGCGCCGGCCGTCCTGATAGCGGATCTTGCCGAGCTGCTCTTCGGACAGCGCCGGCTGGAACCGGACGCTCGTCGGGCCGAGCGCGCCGCCGAGCGTGAGCAAGCCCTCCCACACGTCGGGCGGCTGCGCCGTGAAGGCGAACTGCGTCGCGGCTGACACCGTCAGCGTGCTGTTGCTGACAACCGCCAGCGACACGAACGCGTTAGCATAGGGGCCCGCATCAAGCGTACCGCCCGCAAGTTTCAGCGGGGAGGCGCCAGCGAAAACGCCTGACGCGCCGAGTTGCAGCGTGCCGGCCGCCACCGCCGTCGCGCCCGTGTACGTGTTCGCGCCTGCCAGCGTGAGCGTGCCGGTGCCCAGCTTGGTCAAGCCTCCCGACGTGTTGGGCGCCAGCGCGACCGCGCCGAGCGTGGCGGAAACGGTTGTGACGCCGCCCGTGAGCGCGGCCGAGGCCGTCGTGTAGCCGGTGCCGGGGTTGGTGATACGGACCGCCGCGACCGCATGCGTGCCCTTGCCGGAGCCGTCGTCTTGCATGTCGGCCACCGCCGTCGCCCCGAAGCCGTCGCCGGTGATCATCACGTACGGCTCGCCGTAGTACCCGGAGCCGCCGTCCAGGAGCCCGACGCCGCGTACGCCGTCGCCGCCTGGGGCCAGCAGTGCCGCAAGATTCGTCACGGCAAAGCCGGCCGTGTCGATCACCGCGCCGCCGTCGAAAGCGCCGAAGGAGCCGTTGATGTAGACAGGCATATCCGCCGGCAAGAAGGATGCGTAGTCGGCTGCGGCGCGCAGCGTTCCGCCGCCGAAGCTCACGCGGTTAGTGCCATCCGCGTGATTGAACCAAGACGTGATCAGGATACCGTCATCGAGGTTCAACAAGCCAACTCCGCTGGTGCCGATACCGCCACCGAATCCGACGTTGTGCCCGGTGTTGTCCACTGTGCCGCCCGTCACGTTCAGCTCGCCGCGGCCGCCGGTGGCGTGGGCGATGGAAATCTGGTTCGCGGCCGAGGTGTGCGACAGCGTCCCGCCCGCGTCGACGGTCAGCACGCCAGTCGAGCCTCTCCCGACGATCACGTAGTTCGGGCTCACTGAAAGCAGGCCGCCCGTGAGCCGACCCACCGCCAGCCCGCCGGCCCCGAGTTGCGCGTTCACGGCCGAGATCATCCCGCCCGACTGGCGAAGCGAGGCGTAGCCGGCCGTGCCGAAGCGAAAGCCGAGATCGCCCGCGTTGGTCGTCGCGAAGTACCCGCCCGTGACGTTCATGACCGCGCCCGCGCCCGCCGCTTTGCCGGCCTCGAAGGTGTTGGCCAGGACGCTGGCACCGGAAAGCACGTTGACGACGCCGCAGGTGGCCGTCGCCGAGGCGCCCATGCTCCAAGCGCCGCTGCCGGTGCTCAGCGACCCGCTGATATCGAGCCGGCCGCCCGAGATCGAGAACGTGCCCGCCGAATTCGTCAGCGAGCCCGTGTAGCGCAATGTACCGCGCGCGGCGGTGGTCGCGCCCGCGTAGGTGTTGTTGCCGCTGATCGTCCAGGTGCCGAAGCCCGACGAGCTCTTGAAGAGCGTCCGCGTTCCCGAGATGTCGCCGCTGATTTCGCCGTCGCCATCGCCGCCGAGCACGAAGTCGCTGCTACCGCTGCTCACGACCGAACCGGCTATATGAAGGTGTCCGGCGTCAGAGAGGACGCGCGTGCGCCACGTGCCGGGCCCCGTGTTCACCGTGAGCGCGCCGCCCCACACGTTGCTTCCGCTGACATTCCGCAGGACCGCTTCGTCTGCTTCCGCTCAGAAGCGATGGGCAGCGCGTAGACCAGCGGTCCGCGTTGCCAATACACGCCGCTGCCGTCCACTGCGGTCTTGCGGACGACGTCAGGCGCGAACGACAGCGTGACCGTGTCGCCCGGCTGCCACTCCTTGGTGACGACGCGCCAGCCCGGCTCGCTCCGCACCTCCGCGCCCGGCGCGGTGACATTCATGCCTCCCGCCCACGCCGGCGCGCGCAAGCGCAGGCTGAACGTCACGGGTCTTCCGACGCGCACGGTCATCCGCACCTCATCCTCAAACGGATAGGCCGTTTCACTCTCAACAGCCACCGGTGCGCCGACGAGCGTCGTCTGCACCACGTTCGGCGCGTAGGCCAGGGCGACCAGACTCGCGCCGCCAGCCTCTTTCAGCCACAGCCCGCTGACAAAATACGGGAAGAACTTCAGCGCCGTTACCGCGCAGCACACAGCCACGTCCTCGTGCGTGGGCGAAAGTTTAAAGCGCGAACCCTTGCCGGCACTGATGGAGGCCGCGTGCTGGTTGTCGCGCGTACAATATTGGATGGCCCTGCCGTCGCGCAAGCGCGCGCCCTCCGCCGAGTTGAAGGCCAGCACTTCGATGCGGTCGCCCAGATCGGCGCGTCCCATTTTCTGCGCGCCGGATTGCAGGCTGTGGAGAAACTCCAGCATCGTGCAGTACTCACAGCCGATGTCGGGGCCGCCCAACCGCTCCAAGATGTCCTCGTCGCTGATACACGCGCCGCCGGCGGCAAGATGTCGGTCGGCCTTCGGGAAGATGTTGTCCGCAGCCGGGCCGTACTTCGGATCGCGCGTAGCGTAGGCGACAAACAGCGGCACGCGTAGATGCTCCATCACGTGCGCGCCGTGGCCTTTGAACAGCTTGGAGGCATCGGCCAAGTTGTGCAGCTGTACGCCTGTTTCAAAAACGTCCGTCTGCGCGCTGTAGGTGTCGTAAAGAAACTGCGCGAATTCGGCGTAACACTTCTCGCCCGTCAACCGCCACAACCATTCGCACACATCCGCGAACATGATGTTGTGGGTCGGCCCACCGCGGATGACGCGCGGGCCCCAATACGGATGCTCCGGCCCGTATTTGGAAATCGTCAACTTGACCGCTCGTTCCACGGCGGCGAGCAGATCCGCCCGGCCGGACAGCTCATGGCAGGCCAGCAGCCCGCGGTAAAGGCACGCCTGCGTCCACAACTCGCCGTTCTGCGTCACAACGGGCGACTCGAAACGTTTCGCCACCGGATACATGCCGAGATAGCCATCCGCCTCCTGCATCGCGAGAATCTGCGCGACCCGCTCATCCGCCCGGCGCCTGGCCGACGCATCACCCGAGAAATAGGCGGCGCGAACGAAGCCGTCGAGCCAGTTGCCGGTGGTTTCGCCATTCCACCAATCGCCGCCGTGCTTCGGCTTCACCAGTTCGGTCTTGTTGCGGCAGTCGAAGATACCCGGCTCGATGCGTTCCGTCAGCTCATCCAGCACGGCCGCGTAACCGTTGGTCACATCCATCCGGATCTGCTCGAGGAGCCAGCCGCGAGGCTGCACCTCGCCGACGCGGAGAAACTGCAATGCGGGGGAAGGCGTACCCGCCGACACCGAGCCGCACAGCAGCCCCGCGACGGCCCCCGCGACGCGCATGACTGTTGGCGCGCTCACTTCTTCGCTCCTTTGCCCCGTTCCGGGCCGTCCTTGCCCGGATTAAGCCGATCGAGCACCGCCTGCAGCCGCACACGCGCCGCCTTCGCCTCCGGCGTCTCGCGCTCGCCGGCGACCGGCACCTCCGCATACGGCGAGCCGCTCACATCGAGCAGCTCGCCGTTGCTGCGCAGCTTCCACGTCACCTCGCGGGCGTACCAGCGGTCGCCGCCCAGCACGAACACCCACTCGCGGGATGAGCCGCCTTTGCCCTGCAGCTGCGGCGCGAAGCTCACGCCGTCGATCCCTTGCGGCGCGGCCTCGCCCGCCAGCTCCAGGCAGGTCGGCAAGACGTCTGTAAAATCAACCACCCCGCCGTACACCGACCCGGACGCGACGCCGCGGGGCCAGCTGGCGATCAGCGGCACCCACGCCCCTGTGTCCGCCGGAGAGCCCTTGCCCCCTTTGATCTCCCGCCCGTCGCGCATCTGCGTAATGACTTGATGACTGCCGTTGTCGCCCGCGAACATGACCAGCGTGTTCTCGCGCAGCCCGAGCGCCGAGAGCGTGTCTACCAGCTCGCCGACCTGCCTGTCCAGATACTCGATCAGGTACGGATAGTTCGAAATGTCGCCGCGCGGCGGAACCCCTTTTCCGTCCGGATTGAGCGGCGTCGGGTAAAGCGGCGCGTGGGGAATGGGCGAGGCGTAATAGATGAAGAACGGCTCGGGCTTGCCCTTCCGGCTTTCGAGAAACCGCAGCGTCCATTTCTGCAGCGTCTCCGGCGTGTAGGCGCCAGGCTTGGGCTCGCCGTAGGTGCTCAGGTGGCCGCCGCTGAAGAGGCACTGCCGATCGAACCCGCACGCGCGAGGATGCGGGTAGTCCGTGTCAGCCTCGGCCGTCTTGGGTATCTCCTCCACCTGGCTGCCCTTTGTGAACGGCGGACCCAGGTGCCACTTGCCGACCACGGCCGTGACATAGCCTGCCTCCTTCAGGCGATTCGCCACCGTCGGATGCGCGTTCGAGTCCAGCTTGTCCGCAACGCCGGGCTGGCTGAGGATGCGCCGGAAACCCGTGCGAAAATTGTACTTGCCGGTCAGCAGCTCCGAGCGCGCCGGCGAGCAGACAGGACAGGAGAAGCACTGCCGGAACAGCATGCCGCTCTTGGCCAGCGTATCCAGATTGGGCGTGCGCACCGGCCCGAGTCCCTTGTAGGCCACACCGCCGTAGCAGCCCAGCGACTCGAACCCGAGGTCATCAGCCAAAATGAAGATGATGTTGGGCCTAGCGGGAGCCTCTGCGTGACCGCTGGAGCCTGCCTGCCCCTGTGCGCCAAGCGCGCAGGCAAGCACCATGAGCGCCGCCACAGAACGCCACTCATTCCATCGGCCCCTAACTGTCTGCTTCACGCCCCCTCCTCCTGCTTACGCGTCGTCCGACTTCTGCAGCCTGGCACAGAAAGGCGGTTCGGCGTTTGCCGCCTTCAAATAGGCCGTCAGCGTCTCGGCCATCGCCTTGGCCTTGTCCGGCATCCGGGCCGACAGATCGATCTTTTCGCCGATGTCCGACGACAGATCGTACAGCTCGACCCTGCGGATCTCCCACTCCTTGTTTTTCCAATAGACGAACGCCTTGTAGTCACCGCTGCGTAGCGCGGAGTGCGGATGCACCCGTTTGGGCAGGTGGAACACGAGGCCGGGTGTGCGCCGTTCGACGGCGCCGCCGTCGCCCTTGAGCATCGCATCCCTGATGCTCGCTCCTTCGATACATCCGGGCAGAGGCTCCTTGGCGCCGATCAGATCGTGAACAGTGGCGTAGACGTCATAGAGCACTACAGGCGTGTGGCAGAACGCGTTCTTCGGCACGCCCGGCCCGCAGGCCATGACCGGCACCCGGACCCCGCCCTCGCGGATCGTGCCCTTGCCTTCCGAGAGCGGCGCGTTGCGGTTCGGCAGGCCGGGCTGGTCGGCGGCCACCTTGACCGGAAGCGCGCCGCCGTTGTCCGACCCAAAAAAGATGTAGGTGTTCTCTTCTAAGCCGAGATCGCGCACGGCATCGAGCAGCAGCCCAATCCCCGTGTCGAGGTCGCTGAGCACAGGCGGCAGGTTCAGCGTATACTCGCCTCCTCGCGGGTCCCCTTTGCCAGCGAACTTGTCGATGGTCGCCTGACGCGCCTCCGGCGAGCGGTGAATCGCGAAGTAGCTCATTTGCAGATAGAACGGCTTTGCGTCTGCGGCGCGTTCCTTGAGAAAGGCCAAGCCCTTCATCGTCATCGAAAAGATGCGCTTCGGATCGCTGTCGTCGGCCGTGAGCTTAAACTTGGTCTTGGGATCGCAGGAGCCGTGAACGTTGCCCGTGTATCCGTCCGAGACGTCGTAACCGAGGTTCTTTGGCTCACCCCGAGGGTCGTCGAACTCCCCGCCCAGCCCGATCATGCTCTCACCCCACTTGCCGAAGTGTGCGCATACGTAGGACGGGGCCGACTTCTTGATCATCTGGGGGAGCGACAGTTTACCTGCCGGGTCGAACTCACTCTTGAACTCAGTCCCCCGAATCCGGGCCGGCGTCATGCCGAACTGGATGCTCCGGCGCGTCGGCGTGCAGACCGGTGCCGGCGCATAGCCGCTGGTGAAGTTCATGCTCTGCCGCGACAGCCGGTCGATATTCGGCGTGAGGAAGAACGTCCGGCAGGCATTCGTGTGCGCCGGGTCGGCGGGCGACGAACGGTCCGCCCACCCTTGGTCGTCAGTCAGCAAAAAGATAACATTCGGCTTTCCGTCCGCCAGCCCCGCCCTTCCTGCCACTAGGAGCGCCAGCACCATGCCGTAGGCGACCATGCGATATCGATTAGCTTTCATTGTGTTAGTCTAGCGACACGGCCCGAAGTCCTGCTACGGCAAACGCGAAGAAGATGGCCCGTCACTCAGGACGCGCTCACTCCGACGTCTTGTCGTCCACCATTGTCCCCTTCCGCTTGGCTGACTGAACGTAGCCTACGGGAAACGTCACCCGGCGCAGCACGGTACAGCCCATCGGGACGAGCGACACCTTGCTTTTGCCCCGCATCCGGTTGAACTCGCCCCGCAGCGTCAGCGGCGAACAGTGCCAAGGCTGGCCCGCGTTCTCCGTTTTCACCGCAGCGCGCGTGAAACCGAAGGCGGCGTCCTTTGAGAAGCCGTCCAGCGTGCCGTGCCACAGCCTCGGTTCCTTCGGCGCGAACCCCAGGATCGGCAGCTTGCCGTCCGACATCTCCTGCGTCGTGTGCCCGGAAGGGAACGTGGCGTAGGCCGTCGGCGCCGCGCCGAGGTCGGCTGCGAAGACCAGCGGGCCCGACTTGAGGACATACTCGTTGTTCACCCAGCGAACGGCTTCGACGGGCGCGTCAAACGACACGTTCAGCACCGCCTCCGGCCCCCAGGTCCGGCTCACGGCCACATACTCGCCCCGCCGGGTGACCGTCGCGCCCTCGCACGTCACGTCAGCCCTGGGCGACCACGCCGGCACACGCACGAGGAACACGAATGCGACCGGCTTCTCAGCCCGGACGCGAAACTCGATCTTGCTCTCAAACGGATACAAGGTGCGCTCCGCCACGTTCACCTTCACGCCCGCCACATCCGTCTCCACGGACGCCGGCCCGTAACACAGGGCCGCCAGCGCCTTCCCGTCGGCCGTTTTCTTGAACATGTGGCTCACGTAGGTGGGCGTCATGCTCAGCATGCGCAGGGTGCAGCAGAAGGGCTCGTGCGCCGGGCTGTACAGCTCGCGGTGGAAAATCGTCGGATACTCCAACGTAAACTCGTTGTCGCGCTTCAGGTACGCATGCGCCGTGCCGTCGGGCAGCCGCGCCCCCATGCCCGCGTTGAAAAGCGCGCGTTCGACGATATCGAAATAGCGACCGCCTCCCGTCTTCTCGCCGACCAGCGAGGCGTTTTCGATCAAGTAGCTTGTCGTGCAAAACTCGATCGGGATCTCCGGCGAGGGCTCGCGGCCCTGCGCGTCCTCGTCGCCCGGCAACGAGCCGCTCGCGCTCATTTGCCGCCCAAACTTGGCGAAGGCGCTTTCGCCGGCCTGCCTGAGCTGAGGGTCGCCGGTGGCGTAGTAGGCGAGCCACGGGAGCGAGAGATTGCCGGTCGTGTTGCAGGCGTGGCTGTAAAAGGGTCGCTTTGCGTCCAGCAGGTTAGGCAGCTTGCAGTCGCCGTAGATTGGGTTGTCAAGCTCCGGCGAGGCGTTGTAGCTCTCGACCAGGAATGCCGCATACTCGTCGTATTCGGCCTTGCCTGTCGCCTGAGCCAGCGCCGCGAGGAACTGCGGATAGCTCATCACCAGAAATCCGCTCGCCTGCAGGCCCTTCGTCTCGCGGTTGAAATGCAGCCGGTCGCACTGCACCGCACGCTCCACAGCAGCCAGCACGTCTTTCCGCCCATACGCCTGGGCGTAGTCCAGCAGACCCTGAAGCATGAAGCCAATGTGTCCAGCCCGGTCGACCGTCGCAGGCTGGTAACGCCGCTGCGCGTCGTGGATGCCGAGATAGCCGTCTGCGTCCTGAGCTCTCAGCACGGTCGCAACAAACTCGTCAGCGCGCTTCTTCAAGGCCGGATCGTCCGCCAGAGCCGCGTTCGAGAGCAGGGCTAGCCCCCAGTAGCCCTCAGCAGCGCCGTCCCAGAAATCGGACTGCTTGTCCTTCTTGTCGGGATTGTGCCCGCGCATCTCGTACGCCCGGTTCTGCACCATCCAGCAGCGGTGATAGTATGCGAGGCAGCCGCCGCTGGCGTCCTGATTCAACTGCGACTTGATCCAGCCGTCCGGGCGCACCGAACCGAAGGGCAGCGGCTTGAACGTTGCCACCGGGCGCGAAGCGTCGTCAGCCGCCGGACTGTTCATCGCGGCCAGAAGCCCGACTGCGAAAAACGCGCCTCGAAGGCCTGCGGGTATTCTCATTGCCGGACCTCGCTCTCGCCGAGCAGGCGCGCGTCCAGATACTCGGCGGCGCGGACAAAGACGCCTGCGGTCCAGCCCATCATGCGCGGCATCTGGTACTCGTCCTTCACTTCCGTCGTTCCCTCGACCGCGTTGTACTTCTCCCAGAGGTCGCCAGTCTTCAGAAAATTGCGGACGACGGTCCGCACGTATTTCTCGGCGATGCGGCGGGCATCCTCCTTGAACCCGTACCGGTCAAGCGCTTCGAACGCAACCCACTGCAGCGGCGGCCAAGCGTTGGGATAGTCCCACTGGTAGGCGAAGGCATGCGTCTTCTTCTCACAGGTGGCCAGACCGTGCTCGTATTCCAGCACCTCGCGCATTTTCCGCACGACGCGCTCCGCCTGCTGAGGCGTGGCGACGCCGGCCAACAGCGGGAAGAGCGACGCGCAACTCACCAGGGCGCCCTGCTTCTGGCTCCTCCAGTCGTAGTCCGTATAACAGCCGACACGCTCATTCCACAGCAACGCCTGGATCAGCTCTTTGCGCCGGGCTGCCTTCGCAAGCCAAGCCTGCTCTTGTCCGTCGTTCAAGATCCGGCTGAATTCAGCGAAGTTCATCTCGTACACATAGAGGTTGCTGTTCAGGTCCACAGCGCAAAAATCCTCTGCCCTACGGTCATAGCGCGGCGTGAAGTCCCACGTCTCAGCCTCGCTCAGCGCCTGCCGGCTGAAAGCGAGCTGCTCCTCTCGGTTGGTGAGAGCAAGCCCCTTGAACCGCTCCTTGGCCAAATAGCGGTAGAAACCCATGAGGTATTGCTCCGTGGCCTCGTTGCCGCTGCGGTTCAGCCCGCACGGGGACAGCCGGCGCGTCATCCAAAACGCGTACTCCGTCTGCAGTGTTTTCGAGGCGGCCTTCAGCCACGCGTTGTCAGGCTTGTTCTGGTAGACGTCCCGCACCATCTGCGAGAGAAACGGCGTCTGCGAGCGGTTGGCCATCGAACGGCGGCTGGCCGAAGGCACGACGCTAAACTGATCCAGCAGGAACAGCAGGTTATCGACATTGTGACGCGCCTGCTCCGCCAAACCGATCCGAATCAAACCCTGGTTGATGAAAAACGTGTCCCAATAGAACAGCTGCTGGAACCCCTCCTTGACGCAGGGCGAGGTGTAGGGGTACGGCAAGCCGACGATATCCTTGCCGCCCTCCTTGTTGACCTTCACGGAGGCTGGAAATCCCTTCCGGATATGCGCCATAACGGCGGACACGCCGAGCGGATCAAGGGGCTCGGCGGAGCGGCAGCAGGCAGCCGCCGACAGCACGCACAGTATAAGTTTGATCGTTCTCACGGGTTCGCCGCTCCGAGTTGGCCGCTAACCGCTCTCTTCGGTTGCGCGGGTGGCTTGAAATCGGCCGTCTGCAGCGAGCCCGGCTTGTCATCGTACGGCGTCAGCCTTCCGGCCCAGTTGGGCTTCCCGCTGAAGCAGTTACCTGACGCGTAGCTCGGCTCCGCAGACTCGTTCTTGATCGCCGTGCCGCTCAGGTTGAACTGGTTGCCAGAGATCAGAATGTGTCCCGAGTCCGGCCCGATCCGTACGCCGACGCGGCGCAGGTTCGCAGGCTCGGTGAAGATGTTGCCGTCGATCACGATGTTGGCGGCGTGTTCGAGGTCGATGTCCCTCGGCTCATAGGGACGCTGCGTGTTCTCATCGCCGCCGGGAATCGGCGCGCGCTCGTCCTTAAACCAGCGCGTGCCTGAGCGGTCATGGCAATAGAAGAGCGTGTGGCTGATATTCGCCTGCTGCAGGCCGCTCACGGCGATGCCACGGTCGCGGTAGTTGATGTGGCAGCCGTCGATGTGGAAGCCCGGTTCGGGCCAGGCGGGCGGCCGCTTGTTGAGGTCGATCACGATGCAGTCGACGTTCCCCACGAAGTAGGAGCCGCGGATGATGCCGTCCTCAGGAAAGGTCTTGTCGGCGCGCTGCACCAGCCCGTACTTTCCGTTCAGAACCCGGCAGTCCGCAATCAGCGGGCTGTAGCAGTCCTCGAGGAGTATGCCGTATTCCATCGCGTACTTCTGGTCGCCGATCTCGGTCTGGTACTGCTGGGTGATGTTGACGTTCTGGAGGAGCGCGTACCACGCGTTGCGGACGTGCACCGCCTTGTTGAAATAGCCCTGGTCGAAGCGCGCGCCGCGCACCGCCACGTTGCGCGCCGTGAACTGGCGCATGTTTTCGACGCCCGGGTTGGGGATGTCGAAAAAGAGCGCGGTTCCGGCGTTCGCGCGCACGGCGACCAGCGCGAGATCGGAGACGATCACCCCCAGCCGGGATATGCGCTCGCCGCGAAAGGCCAGCCCGCCCTCGGGGTTGTCCACCAGCAGCTCCGTCACATTTTCGCCCGCGCCCTGAATGTGCAGGCCGTAGTAGCTGTCGTTGCCTGCCGCGCGAATAACAGCCAGCCGATCAAGCCGGTAGCTGCCCGGAGGGAGATAGATGCGGAGGTGACGATTCGTGCCTGCGGCCAACATGACACGCGCGAAGGCCGCCGACGAATCCCGCGCGCCGGTGGCGTCCGCGCCGTAACGGAGAACGTTGTACGTCGCCTCGCCCGGCGCCTGCGCGACATCACCCTGACTTCTGGCGGAGAGCGCCGCTGCGAATAGGGAGGCCGCGCACCAGGCGCGCAGTAGCCTGACGATATTCACGGTCTTTCCCCTTTCAGCAGCCGCGCCGCTTCGAGGTGGTGCGGCGAGGTGACGGCGCCGTTCACGATGGGGTCCTGCGTCTCGACCATGTGCTGATTCAAGCGCTTCAGCAGGTCGGCGCGGACGGCCGCGTACTGCGGGTCTTGCGCGACGTCATTTTGCTCCCAGCGATCCTTGGCCAAGTCGTACAGCTCAACGTGCGGCGTCTGCGCGCAGGCCGGGTTCGCCGGCACGTTCACGTCGGACAGCGGACGCCAGCACTGCGAGGAGTCCATGAACGCCGGCGACGACGTGAAGTTGACGATCAGCTTGTGCGTCGCCGTGCGCACGGCCCGGCGCGGGTCGTAGTAGTCGTGATACGTCAGCTCGGTGAAAAGCGCATCGCGCGCCGCGTAGGCACCGCCATCCAAGAGCGGCGCGAGCGACCGCCCTTGCACGGCTGCGGGAACGGGCACCCCGGCGAGGTCGAGAACCGTAGGCAGGCAGTCGATATTGGAGACCAGCGCGTCGAACGTCCGGCCGCCGAACCAGCCTTTGCGGGCCGGATAGCGCAGCAGAAATGCGACTTCTACGCCCGGATCGTAGAGGGTGCATTTCGCGCGCGGCATCGCGATCCCGTGATCGGTTGTAAAGATGACCAGCGTGTTGCTCGCCAGGCCGAGCCCGTTCAGCGCGTCCAGCACGCGTCCGAACTGGGCGTCCACATGCTTGACCGCGCCTTGCAGGCCAGCCAGCTCGCGGCGCGCGCCGGGCGTGTCGCGCAGGTAGCCGGGCACCTCCACGCCGAGCGCGTCGTCCGGCTGAAGATGCTTACCCGGAAACGTGTGGTCTTTCGCGATCAAGCCGGCCGGCGGCTCGTCGTACGGCAGACGATGCGGCTCGATATAGCCCGCGAAAAGGAAAAACGGCCGGGACGGATCCTGCTTCATCTGCGCGAGCACCGCAATCGACCGGTCCGTGGCTTGCGAAGCCATCGACGCCGGGAAGTACTTCTCATAGCCGAGCCGCTCACTGCCCGAATGCGTCTCGTGGGTGACGCCCACGGCGGTCGTCCGGTAGCCGGCGTCCCGCAGGATCTGCGCGAGGTGGCGCTCGCCGGGATTGAGCTCCCAGTTAAAGGGCTTGTGCGTCAGCCCCAGCACCCCGTTGCTGTGCGGGTAGCGTCCCGTGAACAACGAGGCCCGCGACGGGCTGCACCCCGGCGCCGTGCAGAAGCTCTTGGTGAACATCACCCCTTCAGACGCGAAGCGGTCGAGGTTCGGCGACTGCACGGTCTTGACCCCGTAGCAGTGCAGGTGCTGCCCCAGATCGTGGCCGTGTATCATCACCACGTTACAGCGGCTCTCCGCTGCCGCAACGCCGCCCGCCAGACACGCTGCGGCGGCGAAAGCGATCCCGGTGACGGGTCTGCGTTCAATGCGCATTCGCCTTGCCTCCGGCCGGTCTGACCTGAACGTTGTCCTTGTTCCACTGCTGCCACGCGCGTTCGAGATCCTTCGCCTGAGCCCCGCGGGCGGACTTGAGGTCATCCTTTTCGCAGATGTCCTGGCGGACGTCGAAGAGCCCCTCATCGGCGCCCACCTTCACGCGCTTCAGATCGCCGTCGCGGACGGCGAACTGGCTGCCGCCGGCGCCAAACCGCCAGTAAAAAGGCCTTCGCGCGGGCGCGCCTGCCTGCCCTTCGAGCCACGGCAACAGGTTCACGCCGTCGAGCTTCCATGCCGGCTGCACGCCAGCCACGGCCAGCGCGCTCGGCAGAACATCGAGCGAGCTGACCGGCTCGGGCGACACGCCGCCCGCCGCGATGCGCCCCTTCCACGTCATCGAGAACGGTATGCGTACGCCGCCTTCCCAGAGCTGAGCTTTGGAACCGCGCAGCGGCGCATTGCTGCCGCCGTTTTCTGCCGACCCCGGAATCAGCGCAGCCCCGTTGTCGCTTAGAAAGACCACCAGCGTGTTCTCTTCCTTGCCGCTCTTTCGCAACGTCGCGAGGACTCGCCCGACCGCGTCATCCAGCGCCAAAATCATGGCCGCGTTGATCCGCCGCTTCGGGTCGACCAGATGCGCGGTCTTGGCGAGATACTCCTCCGGAGCCTCCAGCGGCGTGTGCGGCGCGTTAAAGGCGAGATACAGGAAGAACGGCTCCGGCGCGGCGCGACCGATGAACGCGCATGCCTCGTCGGCCAGCGCGAAGGTCAGGTACTGCTTCAGCTCCTCGCGCTGGCGCCCGCGCAGGATCGGCCCCCAGCGCGGATCATCCGTCTTCGTGTAGCTGTGCATGCCTGACAGGAAGCCGTAGAACTCGTCAAACCCGCGCGACTGCGGGTGGTGCTGCTCCGATTCGCCCAGGTGCCACTTTCCGAGCGCGCCGGTCCGATAGCCCGCGCCTTTGAGGCAGTCGGCGATGGTCTTCTGTTCCAGCGGCACGCCGAGTTTCGAGCCGGGCGGCGGATTGCCTTCATACGGGACGAACCGGCACGGGTGCCGCCCAGTGAGCAGCCCCGCCCGCGACGGCCCGCACACGGGTGCCGTCACATAGCCAGACGTGAACCGCATACCCCCCGCGGCCAGCGCGTCCAGGTGCGGCGTCGCGAAATCCTTGCAGCCGTACGCGCTCACGTCCCCGTACCCCAAATCATCGGCCACGATGAGCAGCACGTTTGGCCTCGCAGCCGCCCCTGTTTCGGCGGATTCAGCCGGCGACAAGCACAGCAGCGTCGCGGCAAGCACAATTCCTCGAATTCTCATGGATCTTATGCTAGCGCATCGGTCGCGCGGCGTCTTCCCCCATATTCATGGGGTGTGGGCGAGCGTCCGTCCGCGTGCCCCGAGTCCGAATGCGATGCGGCAGGATTCGGGCACCCGCAGGCTAAACGTCACTTGCCACGTCCGCGTGGCTGCGTCATAGTCCGTCTGCCAGTAGTCGTTGCCGTGGACGCTCTGATTGACCTCCTGCCCATCCAGCCACACGTGCGGGTCGCGCGGGGAAGAGAGCCCCGTTACAGTAATCGGCACATAGCCGAGGCCACCGGACAGCGTGAACTCGGCCGCGTCGTCGCGGACGCGGACACACACGGACGGGCACAGGCTGACGAGACTCCCTTTTGTCATCGCTGCGTTTCGCTCATTCAGCACGGCCTCGCGATGGATCATGCGCCACGTGTTCCCGTTCGCCTTCAGCGCCGCCCTCAGCGCGTCGTTCGGGCCATAGTAGTCGTCGGCCGCTTGGGGCACGATGACGTGCTCGAAGGTGGCTTCGACAAAGTCGCCGGGCACGAGCCGTGTGACCCCCGGCGGCGGTACGACGTCCGCCGTGGAGGTGTCCGCGCCGCACGCCTTCACGCCGCGCTCGGCCAGCCACGGCGACGCCTCTTGGCCGCCAAGCCGGGCCTTCCACGCGCGGATCACGATGCCGCGGTTCGCCCACGCCCCTTCCGGCTCGCCTTTTCCTCTCGCCGCCGACTTCTTGTCGGCCCGCGAGACCGCCTCGTGCAGCGAAACCCACGGCACGCGGCCGACGCATTCCATCGGCGCGGTGCGATACGCATCCCCACCCCACTGCGTATCCCACTCTCTTAGCAGTCCTGCCTCATTGCCGAGCGCCATCTTCCTCTCTCCGGTATAACTGTACGTGTCGGCGCCAATCTGGAAGAGGACGAAGCGCGAGAAGTCCACAGTCTTCTTCACGTCGAGCCGCAGCCGGTACACGCCGCGCACCAGATCGTCGGTGCGCCCGAGGCTCACGGTTGCGGCGTGCGCGATGCCCTCTCCAAGACGGCCCGCGTAGGTGACCTCCGTCAAACACGGCCCCTGCCGTTCATACGCCGTCCGCATCCGAGACGGAAACACGCGCTTGCCGGCCGCGTCGAACAGCCTGAAGAAATCCCCGCCGCCAACGTTATGCGTCCACCCCCACTCGGCGTTTCCGTTCATCGAGCGGACCATCACCGGCCGCACGTCGAGGATCGCGGCACGCGCCTGAGCTTGGTCCGGCTCATAGCAGATGCTCTCGCCCCACGAGCCGAGCGCGCTCTGATCCCAGAGCTGGTTGCTGCCCCAGCCGATCAGGCAGAGCTGTGCGTGCGAAGCCGCCGCCACCCCGCCCCAATGCCCGTAGGCCAGCGCCAGCTCAAGCTCGACTTTTGACGCGGGCGGCAGACGGAGCATGGAAAAACCGTGGAACCACTGGCCCGCGTAAACGCCGCCCGCGGGACGGCCGTGCCAGTTCTTGCTGAGCTGCACGGGAATGCCGGTCGGGTTGCCGCCCTTGTCGCGCAACACGGCGGAGACACCGGTGATGGAAACGCCGGCGGTTTTCTCGAACAGCAGCCGCACCGTCTTTTCCATGTCGCCCGGGTTGGACAGCGTGAGTCGCACGCGCTCCATGGCGTCATTCTTAGTCCGGACGCCGTTTGTCGCGAGCGTGGGCTCGACCCCGTCGAGATTCACGCGATACCAGCCGTGCCTGTCGTCGCAAAACACCGACACGTTCTTGCCGTTCACGTCGGCGGCCTGAATATCTGCAGGCGGCAGAATGGCGGGCTCTCTCCCGAACAGGTTACGCACGGCAGCCCCAAGGCCGCTCTCCGTGACCGCATGGATATCCTGCGAGTCAAGCGCCAGATAGATGGTGCGCCACTCGCCCGCTGTTTCGACTTTAATGCCGCTGCTTTTGGTTCTCGCCGCCGTGTTCGCGGCCCTCAGACGTATGCGCATGGCCGCGTCATCCCATTGTTCGCGGGGCTGCGTCAAAGAGGTTGTCCCATCGGTGCGGAACCCCCACTCGCGCACAGGCTTCAGCGTTGCGCGGGCGGCCTCCGGACGGGCGTGCCGCTCCCTGATCTCGGCGTCCGACAGCGCGCGGTCGTACAGACGGATCTCGTCGATCGCGCCCCGGAAATGATAGCCGTCGCCGCAATTGTCCTGCCGCCGCCCAAAGGCCAGCCCGCCTTTTCCAGGCACCCGCTTGCGGCCGATTTTCTGCTCGCCTGCCGAGTTGCCGTTGACGTAAAAGCGCAGCGTCTCGCCGTCGTAGCTCAGCGCGAAATGGTTCCATGACTCGACCCTCATCAGGCCCGGCCGCGCGTCGACGGAGAAAGCGTTCTCGCGCCCGCCGCTGATGTTCAGCCGCGCCTGCGGCCGCTCCCCGAGAATCACGATGCCGTAATTTCCCTCGGCGTGCTCGTGCTGGCTCTTACACACCAGCCACGGGTGAGTGCGCTCCGACGCCTGAAAATCGGCGGGAACGAAGGCCCACAGCTCAAGCGTGAAGCGTTCCGGATCAAGCTCCGCGCTATGCGGGAACTCCAGGTGATTCGTGCCGTCCAGTCCGAAGCCGCCGCCGACGCGGCCGAAGCACGCCTCCCCTGCCGGAATCGGCCGCAGGCCCGGACGCGCCGCGAGGATCAGCCCCAGCCGGTCTGGCCACGCCACCGTCTCGAAGCGCGCCTCGACGTTCAAGCGCTCGCCGACGTCAGACTCGAACACCAGATCCGTCACGTCCGCCCGCTGCAGGAAGCGGCCCGACTCGATCAGGCGCGGGCCGCTGGTCTGCGTCCACTTGCCGCCCGCCGTACAACGGTAGTCCCGGCGGTTCACTGTGATTGTCAACGCGAGTTCCGCTGGCGGCAGCCGCTGCCACGCGCGGTTGTCCGCCCTGGCGCACTCGGCATAGCCCACGCCCGTAGGCACTAAGCCGAAGTGCGGGATCTGCAGCCTTTCCGTGTTCAGCGCGAGCGCGTAGCGTCCGGTCTGGATCACGCGCAGCCAGGGCGCTTCGGGCGTGTGGGTCGGGAAGCCCTCTGCCCACCACATGTGCGCATAGTCCGCAACCCCAGGCATCACATCCCCTGGCGTGACCACGCTCGGCTCCGACGCGTTCGCCAAAGCGACCGCGCCGAACACCAGAGCAGCAATGAATGCGCGCACATGCATGCCGCATCAGAAGACGCGCAAGAGCAGGCCGCGCATGCTTGTGACCACGATGATTCGACTGCCGTCACGCAGGATGCGCGAGTTGTAGATGCCTTGGTTGACGCCGCCGACCTTCCACGCGCCTAAGTTCTCCTCGCCGCTGAGGCTCCCGAAGGTGAACACGGTGACCTGCCGAGGCGGTGTCACGCCAGCGTGCGTCAGATGGATCACATTCGCCCCCTGCAAGGACAAGGCGCCGGCCACGGCCACGTAGCTGTTCGTAGAGGCCACGCAGTTCATGAAGTTGGTAACGCCGGCGGCTAGCGTGAAGTCGCCGCCGACGGAGAGGATATTAGCCGTCGTGTTCGTGCCGCCCGTCAAGAGGCGGCTGCGCGATTGCATCGCCACCGACCCGCCGATCGAGCCAACCCCACCCAGCGCGGCATTCGTCACAATCACGTGGCTCGCCGCCGCCAGCGTCCCGTTGACAAGCAGCGTTCCCGCCGTGACGCGGTTCGTGCTCGTGTACGTGTTCGAGCCGGCGATCTCCAGCGTGCCGGTGCCGGTCTTGACCAGCGGGTCAACGCCATTGAATCCGGCGAGGTTCGCCAGCGTGCCGCCCGTGAACGACACGACATCGATCTTGGCCGACGCGGAGCCGATACTGTGGCCCTGCAGGTCGAGCGTGCCGCCGGAGAGCGAGAGAATGGCTCGACCGTTGGGCTGCTTGAAGATGTCGCCGCCCAGTGTCACCGTGCCGCCCGTGACGTTCACGACGCCCGTCGCCGTGCTCGAGGAGAGCATCATCGAGCCGATGTTCGCCACGCCGCCTCCCAGGCTGAGCGTCGAGATCGCGTTGATGGTGCCGGAGTTGGTCACCGACATCAGCACACTGCTGATGTCCAGTAGGCCACGGTCGAACGAGAAGGTGTTTCGCCACGCCGCGGTGCGGGTGGTGTACTGTCCCATCCGGAGTGTATTGATGCGCAGGTCCACCGGATGCCCCGCCATGTCGAACAGGTTCGTGGCGGGGTAACCGGTGGAGACGGTATTCGAGCCCATCGTCACGTTCGCACGCCCGGCGCCGCTCAGATCACGCAGCGTTAGGCTCCCGCTCCCACTCGCAAACAGCAGATACCCGCAGTCGCGGTTGAGAGCCCCGAGGTTCAGGTTGTTCACGAGGAAGACGTTGGTGGCGGGCCCGAGACGCAGCTGGTGGGGGCTGCCAAGGGCGCTGCCGCCCACCTGCACCGTCGCGGCGCGCACCAGGTTCGAGGTCGCCAAGGTCAGCGTGTGGACGTAGTTGCCCCAGTTTCCGTTGTCGCCTGAGAAACCGATCGTCAGCGAGCCCGAACCCAGATCCGCGGCGAAGCCAGACAGGCCCGAAAAGTCCGCGCTCGCGAGGCAGCGCTTGTCAGTTCCGGACGCCGACAGGCCCATATTGAAAGTTCCGCCGCTGTTGACGACCTGCATGGAGCCGCCGCCCTGGGCGACAAACGCGGTGCGCGCCGTATTCACGTTGAAGCCGATCGTCACGTTGCCGGTAACGGACAGCAACTGGCCCGCCGCGATGAAGATCCGGTTCGTCGCGAAGCCGTTGGTGCTGCTCACGTTCAGGCTGCCGACCGTCGCGCTATAGCTAGTCAAATCCAAAATGCCGGCCGTGTTTGCGGCGCTGTCGCCGAGCGTCAGCGGCGTGCCGTAGGGCAGTGCCGTCGCACTGGCGATCCGTAGCATGCCGTTGTTCACGGTCGTTGCCCGATGGCTGTTCACGCCCGAGAGGGTCAGCGTACCCGTGCCGTTCTTCGCAATCGACAGCGGAACACTGGTGTAAGTGATGTCGCCCGAGAACTCGGTTGTCTCATTGCCGTTGTTCACGGTCGTGGTAAAGACTGTGGAGGCGTGCGTGCCGCGCAACTGGCCCGCGCCCGACAAGCCGCCCATGATGTCGTTCTTCTGCGAGTCGAGCCGACCGCCCGCTTCGACGGCCACGTCCATCGAGTCGCCCAGCGAACTGCCCGCGCCGCTCAAAACCGCAGTCGCGCCGGACTTGACGGTCAGCAGGGGCAGGTCGAGTGTGGTCGCTGGCTCGACTACGGCCGCCACCGTCAGCGTGCCCTCCTCGACCGTCGAGCTGCCTGTGAAGGTGTTGGCCTTATTGAGCGTCAGGTTACCGGCGCCCTTCTTGGTGAGGCCGAAGCTGCCGCCGCTCTGGCTAATCACGCCGCTCAGCGTCACCGCACTCGGCACGGTCAGCGTCCGGCTCGCCGTCAGCGCGTTCGTACCGGAGAGCGTCAGCGCGGCGCTGTCCGTCGCATCACCCAGCGTCACGTCTCCGGCCAGCGCGTAGGGAGTCGAAAGCGTGCGTGCCGTGGTGCTGTCCGCACAGGACAGCGCCGTGCCGTCGCCGAGCGTGAGCCCGCCTGCGCCGAGGGCCGTGTTGCTGCCGACGCGCACCTTGCCGCCGCTCACCGTCGTCTCGCCGGTGAAATCGTTCGCGGTCGAGATCGTCAGCGTGCCTGCGCCGCTCTTGGCCAATGTGGCGATTCCGGTGATCTTGCCGGCGCCTGTGATGGCGACGTCGTTGCCGCCGCTCACCGTGACCGAGGTCGGCGAGACCGGATCAACCAACTGCGCGGTGTTGTCGTCGGCCGTGCCGTCGAACGTCACGTCGTCGAGGGCGAAGAACGACGTCCACGTCGAGCTGCCGTCGCTCCAGTTTGTCGACGTACCCTGATCCCAGGTCGCATAGCCCGCCGTGCCTTTCCAAGTCAGGGACGTGGTTGCAGAGGCGGCGAAGGTCACGTTGACCTGGCCCGGCGTGTCGTAATTCAGCGTCGGGGTATAACGCCCGTTGAGAACGGTGACGGAGAAGGTGCCCGTGCGCGCGCCAGTGTATTTGATCAGGCAGTAGGTGCCTGCGGTATCCAACGGCTCGGTCACGTTGATTTGGAGCGTGCCGGCCGCGCCCAGGTCGCCGTTGACGACCAGCAAGTCGTTGGTCGTGCCGCCCACGCCGGTCAGCGTTCCTAGATCGAAAGTCGCGGTCGCCCCCGGCTGGAAGTCGACATTCCCGTTCATCGTGAGCGTGCCGATCGTTCCTGCGTCGGCGGGACGCACCGCGCCAGACAGGCTCGCGTTGCCGACGACCGTGCCCGTCCCACGCAGGGTTTGTCCCGTAGCCAGTTCATATGTGGAACTCCGGCCGCTCACGTCCAGCGTTGCGCTCCCCCAGACGGCGATGAGCGGGGACTGCGTGATCGACCCGCTTCCCGTCAAAGCCAGCGTGCCCGCCTTGATCGCTGTCTCGCCCGTATAGGTGTTGACCCCGGACAACACGACCGTGCCGTTGTCGTACGAGTCGTCTACCGTCAACAAGCCGTCGCCCGTAATCGCGGCGCTCACCGCGATGGCACCGTTCGTGGCCGCGCCATTTTGCGCCTCGAAGCTGATGGTCGACCCCGTCGAAAGCGCGAGTTCGACCCCGCTGAACGTGAGCGTGCGGTTCAGCGAGTAGTTGCCGAAACCACGGATGCCGTCCACCACTGCGCTGCCGGAAAATTCCAAATCGTTGGCGCCGCCGAACCGGAAGCCGCCGCTGCTGGTGACGTTGAGGCTGTTCGTGATCTTAAGACCCGCAACGGAGGCCCACACCTGCGCGCCCTTGGAGACGACCGTGCCCGCGCCTAGCGCCTGATTGTGCCCGACGATCACGAAGCCGCCGGAACCGGCCGTGGCGACCGAGGACGTTGAGATGTTCGACGTCGCGTTGCCCAGCACGAAGTCGCCCGTGAAGGTGCTCTCGCCCGACAGCGCCTGCGCGCCAGTTCCGGACTTCACCACCGAGCCGCTTCCGCTCAGAGCACCGCTGCAGTCGCCGTTGGCGTTGCCCGCGCCGAGCGTGAGGGTCACGGGGTCGCCGTAGTCGTTCGTGAGCGCGCAGGTGCCGCTGCCGACCAGGCCGCCGATCGTGAAGGCGTTCCCGGCCATGAACCCGAGTCCGTTGGCGGCCAAGTTCGTCACGCTCTTACTGTTCAAGGCTGTGGACGAGGCAAGCAAGAGCTGCCCGCCCGTGATCGTGGGCGCGACCGCAAAAGCCGTGGTGTTCGAGAGGATGAGCGTGCCGTTTTTGACGAGGCACGGGCCCGTGAACACGATGCCCGAGCCGGACAGCGTTTGCCTGGCGGGTCCGTCCTTCGTGAAGCCGAGGTTGCCGCTGGCTCCGCTGGACCGGTCACGGATGTTGCTCGTATAGGCATAATCGGCCGAGTTGCTGACCGTTAGGATGGCGCTCCCGTAGCCCACCTCGGTCTGTGTGTTCTCGACCCACGTGGCGCCGCCGCCCGCCAAATCGTTGTAAAGGCCGGCCACCGTCTGGTTGTTACCCAACAGCTCGAAGACCGGCGTGCAGTTGACACCCGTGCCCCTGTTCAAAAAGAGGAGGCTGGCAGGGCCGAATTGGTTAGGGGCCAGCGTCTTCACATAGACGTTGTTCGCTGTATCGCCGACCGCGCCGATCTGTAGGCTGCCCAGCAGCGCAGGCCCCGAAGGGCTGTTCAACTCAAGCCCCGTGCCGTTGTTGCCGTACACGATCGTCCAGCCCGTGTAGGTGTTGGTGGCCGTCAGGGTCAGCGTGTTGGCGCCGACCTTGACGAGGCCCATCGGCCCTCCGGACCAGTCGGCCAGCGCGGAAGCATACGTGCGGTTGCCGGCGGAGGTGTCGAAGCCGAAGCTGGAGCCGGCCGCGAAGTTGCCGGTGCCGAGCAGCGCCGCCACGCTCGCGTCAATTACGGCGTTGCCGACGTACAGCGCGGCGCTGCCCGCGACGGAGAAGCGGCCACCCACGTTCCAGCCGGGCAGCGCGCCGGTGGTAGCCAGCGAGAGCACGCCGGCGTTCACCGCCGTGTTGCCACCGAACGTGTTCGTGCCGGAGAGCGTCAGCACGCCGTTGCCGGCCTTCGTCAGCCCGCCGCTCGTCGCGCCGGGCGCGTTCTCCAGAAGCTGCGCGACCGTGATGTTCTTGCCTGCGGGCACGTCGAAGGTCGCGCCGTTGTCGGTGATATACGTCTTCGTCAAGTTGCTCATGTAAGTCGTGCTGGCCGCGATCGGCGAGAGCGTGCCGCCGTCGAAGGTCAGCCCGGAATAGGCGGATGTCCCGCGTGCCGTAGGGAAGGCGCCGAGCGTGACCTGCGTCCCGTTGCCGAAGTAGAGCACGCTCGTGGAGTTGTTGCCGCCGGAAAGGCCGCCGAAGCTCGCTGCGGAGAAGGTGCCGTTGCTGATCGCCAGCAAGGCATAGCAGTTCGCGCTGTTGGCGGCCGTGCCGCCCGCGAGGTAGAGGGAGGAGAATTGCGAGCTGCCGCTGCGCTGGTAGTAGAAGCCGGCGGAGTTCGTCCCGCCCGAGTCGGAGCGCGACACCTGGAGCTGGTTGCCGGTCACCACGCCGCTGACCAGGTGGAAGGTGCCGGTCGAGAAATGGTTCACGCCGAGCAGGATGCCGCGGTTGCCGGTCGTCAGCGCGCGCAGCGTGCCGCCGCCGTCGAGCGTGTAGTCGCCGACGCCCCCGTTGTTCCCGATACAGAGGCCGGCCTGGCCGCCCACAATGGAGACGTAGCCCCCGGTCTGGTGGACGGAGCCCGTGGTGCCGGCGACCCCGGCGGGACGCAGATCCATGCCGAGGATCACGTTCGTGGAGCCGGGCAGGAACGACAGCTTCGAGTTATTGACGTAAACGTGGCCCGAGTACGTGTTGCTCCCGCCGAGCGCCACGGTGCAGGCGCCGGTGATGGTCAGGTTGCCGCTCAACAGGGCCAAGTCGTTCGTGATGGTCAGCGTGCGGCCGGCGTCGCCTACCAAATAGCCGCCGCTGCGGACGAGTACCTGCCGGTTGTTGAGCGTCATATCGCCGCCAAACTGCAGGGCTGCGTTATTCGAGATCATCAGGCCGCCGCCAGCGGCCCCCAGCGCGGAGTCGGCCGGCACATACAGGGTGCCGCCCAAGACCGCCGTCCCGCCGCTGTACGTATTGCCGGACGCGAGGGTCAGCACGTTGGGCCCAACCTTGACGAGGCCGAGTGCGCCCGCCGCCGTATCCGCCAGGGTCGCCGCGTAGGTACGGTCGCCGTCGTAGGTGTCAAAGCCGAAGCCCGCCCCGGCTGCGAAGTTGCCGGTGCCGAGGATCGTGGCGACGTTGCCGTCCGTGACGGCGTTGCCGACCGCGAGGCCGGCGTCGGCCGCGACCGAGTAGCGGCCCGCCGTGTCCCAGCCGGGCAACTGCGCCGTGGTCGCGATGGAGAGCACGCCGCCCTCGATGACGGTGTTGCCCTCGTAGGTCATGCCGCCGAGCACGGTGACGATGCCGCCTGCGTTGGTCAGGCTGCCCGAGCCAGCCAGCGTCGCGTCCCCTGCCACGAGGCCGTGCGCCAGCAGGTAGGACGGTGCGGTGAGCGTGCCGTTCGTGAGCGTGCCAGCCAGCATGGTCACGGCGCTGTTGGTCAGGCTCAGCCCGCCCATGTCGTACGTACCGCCATCTACCAACAGCGGCCGGTCGTGCGGCGCGGCCTGGCGGGCGCCGATCAGCAGGCGGCCCGCGCTGACGGTTGTCCCTCCGTCGTAGTCGTTCGGGCCGGTCAGCGTCAGCAGCCCCGTTCCGGTCTTAACCAGGCCGAAGCTCTCGGCGCCGTCGCTGATCGCGCCCGAGATCGTCAAAGGCGCGCTGGACGGGCTGACCGTGAGCGTGCCGCCCAGCGTCAGCGTGTTGTTCATGACCGCCTTGTACGAGTTGCCGCCCACCACATTCAGCGTGCCGTTCCCCGCCGTCGTCAGGGGTGCGTTCAGCGTCAGGGTGAAGCCGGTCGCCGTCGTTCCCGCGCGGTCGACAGAGAACGTCAGCGCCTTATTTTCTGCTAGCGTCAGCGCGCGGAAATCGGCTGTCGCATCGGCCGCAAAACGCATGTTGACTTGCGCGTTGCTCACCACGTTCAGGTCGCGCCCCGTCCCCGCGCTCGCGTGACGGAGATCCAGAATGCCTCCGTGAATATTCACCGCCGACCCGACGGCGCCGAGCGAATTCGCCACGTTGCCGCGCAAGAACGAGCCCACGTGCAGTTCGGTTCCTCCGGTCCACGTGCCTATTCCGCCGAGAATCATCAGCGGATTCGTGCCGCTGCCCCTCACGGACAGCTTCAGTCCGGGTGTGCTTTCACCGACGTTACCAAGCTGAAGCTGTGAATATCCCGCCAGGCTGAACAGAGGATCGCCCGTCAGCGTCGTGGCGCCGAAGGTGATCTGGCCGACGCTCGTGCCGGTGATCGCGGGACCCTTCACCACGCTGACGGTCTTCGAGCCCACCGACAGCGTGCCGAGCGTCATCGTGCGGTCCGCACCAGCCGCCGTCAGACTGTCCGGCACCAGCGTCACGTCGTTGCTCACGACGGTGTTTCGGTTGAACGAGAGGCTGCTGCCGTTGGCCAGGTGCAACGTGCCGCCGTTGAGTCGCAAGGTCGAGGCGCCCGTTCCGAGCGCGCCGGCAGCGGTCGTGGCCTTGAGGGTGCCGGACTCGAGCGTCACGCCGCCGGTGAAGGTGTTGGCGCCGGACACCGTGTTGGTGCCCGCTCCCGCGCTGAGCAGGCTCCCCGCTCCGGAGAGTATGCCGCCGAGGGCCAGGTGCCCGCGCGCCGTTGATGTCAGGGTGCGCTCGCCGGTCAGCGCCATCTTAAGCTCGATCGTCTGGGTGACCGTGGCCGCCGGGTTGGCGCTGAAACCGACGTTGCCGCCCAACGTGATGTCGTTGCCCCGGAGCGTGAAAACCCCGCCGGCGGCATTGAAGGTGAAGCCGTTGACGATGAGGCCGCTCAGATCGTTGGTGCTCGCCAGCTGAGTGCTTCCGGCAAACGTCAGATTCGTCGGGAAGACCGGCACGGCGTCATTGTCCCAGTTGGCCGCCGAACTCCAGTTGCCGTTCGTGCCGCCGGCGCCGTCCCAAATGTTTGCCGCCCTAGCCGGCACGCCCGCAACAAGCAAGACGCTGAGCACAAACAAACCGCACAGCAGGTTGACACCCGCGCCCGCACGCACAAGGCGCATCACCCGAAACCCGACCGACCGCTTCCCGACCACTTGGTTACTCATATGTCGTTCCTTTCCCGCCCACGCGCAGGGCGGCATGTCACCTCTCGGCCAGACGATCTCCGCAGAAGAAGCTCACAACGTCGCCAGAGTCGCCCGTCACGCAACACCAACCACAAACCTTTACCCAACATAACACATTGTCATATTACCAATAAGCGCACTTAATTGCATCAGTCAAATTCGCGAAAAATATTGCCCGCCCGAGCACGAATCAAGCGTCATGGCGTCCGCAGCGGTATCCTCACGTTGAACGAATGCTCGCGCTTGCTGTCGGCATCGGAGGCAAAGAGCAGTACGGCTGGGCGGCCATCCTCGAAATAGAGCTGCGGACGCTCCAGCGAGTTCAGCCGCTGCTTCCTGCCGCCCTCCCAGGTGATCTCCGTGGTCGCCACCAGCGGGTGTTCGGCCAGGCGCCACGCCAAACCGTCGTCCGACTGCCAGAGCGCGGTCGACTTGCCCGCGCCCGTGAAGTGGCCGGCGTTGTCTTTGACGATGGCCCAGTAGCGCGCCCCGTCGCACCAGACGAACGGATCTTCCGCCGCGAACGCCACGCCGTCTTTCGCAAAGACCGGGTTCGGCTGCTTCACAAACGGGCCCGTCGGGCTCGCCCCGAAGGCAACCAAATGAGAGACCGGCCCGCCAAAAGGCGGTTTGCCCGTCTTAGCTACGCCTTTGTAGACCATGAGGAACGTGCCGTCAGGGCGCTGGCAGACCGAGGGGTTCGAGACCATCAGCGCGTCCCACGCGTGGGCGTCCGCGCTGACGTCGAGTACCGGCTTATCGAGGCGCCGCCAGGGCCCGTCTGGAGAATCCGCGAGCGCCACGCCGATCCGCTGGTTGTTGCGGTGGCTCCAGTTCAAGCCTTTCGTCTCGGCGCGGTCCCCCGTGTTGCCCATGTAGTACAGCACGTATTTGCCGCCCACGCGAAGCACGGTCGGGTTGTGCGTGCAAAGCCCGTCCCAGAAGGAGGCGCCGCGCTCCGGCAGCACCACGTCACGGTGCTTGAACGGGCCCAGCGGCGTCTCGCCGACGGCGTGCGCCACTTCGGAGTGCGTCACCCACGCATTGTGGCCGAGCCTGCGCGGCCAGCGCGAGTAGTAGAGGTGGCACCGCCCGTCGTCGCCGCGCGCCAGCGTGCCGCACCAGATGTACCACTCCGGGTCGCTGAACACGGCGACCTCGGGCACAGGCTGGATCATCGCCGCGAAGTCGTAGTCGGCGGCGGCTGCGGGGTACACCGCCCCCAGCGACAAGATTCCGCCCGCAATCACGGCGTTCACGCGCCGCACGATGGTCTTGCTCGTTGACATCAGAAGCCCATGATGAGGGTGCCGCGATAAGGGACGACGTAGCCCGCCGAGTTCTGCGTAACCCGTTTGCCATCATATCGGACCTGCTCCAGCTGCGCGGCGGTCAGGGCCGGTACGAAGCGCAGCGTGGCCGGCCCGAGCGTGCCGGTCAGCGTGAGCACGCCGCTCCACGCGTCGGCCGACTGCGCGCTAAACGTCAGCTTGCCCGCGCCCAGCGCGAGCGTGCTGCTCGCCGCGACCGTCAGCAAGGAGAGCGTGTTCGTCGTGCCGGCGAGATCCAACGTGCCGCCGGAAAGGGTCACGCTGGCGCTGCTGGGTAAGGCGCTCGCGACCCCGAAACGCAGCGTGCCGCCGCTGACGGTCGTACCGCCCGAGTAGCGGTTCCGGTTCGTCAGCGTCAGCGTGCCCGCGCCGCTCTTGACCAGCGCGAGATTACCGGCCAGGATTCCATTAAAGTCCGTGGCCGACGCCTGGTTGACCGTCAGCGTCGCCTCCGTCAGACTGCTGTTGGTGACCACGGCGTTACCCCCGCTAACACCCGAATTCATCAAGCCGCCCACGGTTTGGTCGAAGCCGTTCAGATCCAAGGCCGCATACTCGGCGAAATTGGCGGACGACCAGTGGACGTTCAGCACGCTCGCGACCGGCAGGGCGTTGGTCGTGCCCAGGAAGAGCGTCCCGCGCGTGACTTCCGTGCGCCCGCCGTACGCGTTCGTCGCGGTCAGGAGCACGCCGCGGGTACGGCTGCTCGGATCCGAGCTGGTGCGGAACGTGTAGTTCAGCCCCTCGTCGGTGACCACGCCGCTGACGATCAGGTGCCCCCCGTTCTGTGTGCCGACACGGGCATCGGTGGAGCCCAAGATGACGGTGCCCGCCCACTCGGCCGTCGCTCCGACGGCCGCTTGTAGCGCGCCGCGCGAGTCGTCGGGCGAGGTGGGCGGCTTCGGCGGCCCGCCCAAGCCCAGCCCGTTGATGCGGATGCGCTCGCCGCTGACTTTCAGGCCGTTCGCCAGCTCGAGCTGCGATCCGGTCATCACGGTGGTGCCGGACAGGGTGCTGCCCAGTGCGCCGCTGTTGAACAACCGCACCACGCCTGCGTTCACGAACATACCGCCGTCGAACGTGTTGGCCGTCGTCAGCGTCAGCAGGCCGATCCCGTTCTTGGTCAGGCTCCCCGCCCCGGTGAGCGTGTTGGAGACCGCCAGCGTCGAGTTCTCGTTGCTCACCTCAAGCGTGGCGCCGCCCGCGCCGAGCGCCACGCCGCGATTGCTGGGCCCCAGCCTGAAGCTGTTAGTGACCGCCAGCGTGCCGCCGTCGAAGGTGAGCTGGTTCGTCACCAGCGTCGCGGGCTCCGTGCCGAGCTGACCCTCGGAGAACACCGCCAGCTTGCCGCCGCTGACGACGGTGCGCCCGGTGTAGGTGTTCAAGCCGGTGAGCGTGAGCGTGCCCGAGCCGACTTTGGCCAGCGCACCGCCGCTGAGCACGCCCGAGTAGAGGGTCGACTGGTTGTTATAGCCGATCGCGAGGGTCATGCCCGCGCCGCGGGAGTTGACCAGATCCAAGCCGTTCGACCCTTTTAGCCCGCCCAGCGTGGCCACGAGGTTCGTCCCGAACAGCACGGAGCCCGTGGCGCCGTAGTCCGCGTCCAGCGTGCCGCCCCGCAGCGCGTTCGGCGAGCCCACCGTGATCGTGCCCCCCAAGACCCGCACGTCGTTAAAAAGGCCGCCCGCGTTGTTGGTCAGCGTCAAGTCGCCGCTACCGCTCTTGACGAGGCTCAGGTTACCGGCGAGGGTGCCGCCGTAGAGGTTGGTTGTGGAGGCTGCGGCAATGTTGACGGTCAGGGTCGCGGCCGTCCCCGAGGAGTTGGTGATGGCCGTGCCCATGCCCGAGCCCTCGGATTTGAGACCGCCGACCTGCTGGCTGCAGCCGTTGAGGTTGAACTGCGCGAACGCCACATTCGAGCTGTTGCCGATGCGCAGGAGCGTGTTCGTGGGCAGCCTGTTGTCGCCGCCCGCGAGGCGCAAGTAGCCCACGACAAGCTGGGTATCGCCGCCGTAGGTGCTGGCGCCGGACAGGACGGTCGGGCCGCCGCCGTCCGCGTTCCGAACGAACAGCGAGAGCGTGCTGGGGCCGTCGTCGATGACGCCCGCGACGGTGAGCTGGGCCGTGCCGATCCCTCCCGCGCAACCGATGCGCGCGTTGCTGCCTACGATGGTCACGTTGCCCGCCCAGGTGTTGAAGCCGTTGACGCTCTGCAGGCCCCCGATGTTACTGCCGCTGCCGCCGTTTCCGGTCGTCGTGATCGATTCGTTGGTGACCGTGATCGAGCCGTCCAGCTCCACGCGCGCGTTGTCCGCCACGACAGTGCCGGCCGCAGCCGAGCCCAAGGCGTACGCGCTGTTGATCCTCAAAATGCCGCTGCTAACCGTGGTTGCGCCGTCATAACTGTTGGACGTCTGCAGGAACAGGATATTCGCCCCGGTCTTCGTCAGCCCGCCCGCGCCGCTGATCTCGCCGTCCACGGCGAGGGTACCCGCCCCCGCCGCGTTGAACGTGCGCGTCGCGCTCAAGACCAGCGGCAAGGTGATTTTCTGCGTGCTGTCGTCGTTGTTGACGACCGTTCCGTCAAGCGTGACCCGGCTGCCCGTCAGGCGGAACGGGCCGGAGCCGCTGTTGAACGTGATATTCGAGATGACGATGTCGGCAACGAGATCGTTCACGTTGGTAAGCCGGGTGGCGCCGCCGAACACGACTGATTCGCCGCCCGTGGGCGCAATTCCGCCCCAGTTGTTCGCCGTGGACCAGTTGTCGTTATCGCCCTCTCCACTCCACGTGCGCGTCTGCCCGCAAACGGTGTGCGCGGCCAAGGCGAAACAGAACAGAGCAAGCGCTTGCAGGCGACTCGCGTACAAACGGCGAAAGGTGTACATCGGCAATCTCCTCTTAACGGATAGTGATAAACCACAATCAGTCATTCGCAATAGTATAGCGAAAATGTATAGGCTGTGCCAGCGCCTGCCGGGCGTACTCACGGTTTGTTTGTTTGTTTGTGACCGACGCCGAGCCATAGGCGGTGTTCGCCCCCCCCAGTCCTCCACACCAATTGTACAATTACGCCCCCGTCTTGAAACTGCTATTTTAAAAACTTGAGCCGACATTTGCCGTCTGCTATGTTTTAAACATTACGTGGGAATATACCCCGGATGCGTTCCAGCTTTTCGTCTGGATGGCTTCAGCAACTTCTCGACAGGGTGGTGTTATGAGCAAACTGTCTTTGGGTCGAGCATCTCGCCGGTTCTTCTACGTCGGCTTGCTGTTATCAGTTGGCCTGTTGCACCCCCTGCCGGGCCGAGCCGACGTCGTGTACAGTTTCCCGATGGACACGAATCCGGGATGGAGCACGGAGGGCCAGTGGGCGTTCGGCAAACCCACTGGAGCGGGGTCTGGATATGGGGCCGCAGACCCGACGACCGGCTATACGGGCACCAACGTCTACGGCTACAACCTAACAGGCCCCTACTCCAACTTGATGGCGTCGACGTTCTGGCTGAAGACAACAGCGCTGAATTTCTCCACTTACACGAACGTCACCGTCAGTTATCGGCGCTGGCTGGGGGTCGAGGATGCCTCGTGGGACCATGCCTACGTGCAGGTGAGTTCAAACGGCGCGAGCTGGGTGGCACTGTGGTCGAACCCGACAGGATCGAGCGTCAACGACGGCGCGTGGACACTGCAGAGCCACTCACTGTCGGCCGTGGCAAACCAACAAGCTGTCGTGTACGTACGCTGGGGCATGGGCGTCTCTGACTCGGTTTACAATTACTGCGGGTGGAATATCGACGACGTGCAGTTCACCGGCGTGAAGATTCCCACGGCCGACCTGTCGCTGGGCGTCGCCGCAACGCCGGCCTTTGTGTTCACGACCAACGCGAGCGTGACCACGGTCATCGCCGTCACCAACTTGGGCCCCGAAACAGCGACAGCGGCACAGCTCAGCCAGACGATCCCAACCAACATCGCAACCTTCGCCTCGGCGCAATCCACGACAGGAACCTGCTCCTACTCGAACGGCGTTGTGACCTGCAGTCTGGGATCCTTTCCCAGCGGCGCGGTGGCCACGGTGACCGTGGTGCTGTCGAACCTACAGGCGGGAGCGCTCGGTTGCACGGCCACCCTTACCAGCGCCACGCCCGATCCGATACTCGCCAACAACGCGGCGAGCCTCTCCCTGCTGGTGTATAACGCCGACAACAACGCGGACTTGGGGGCTATTAAGACCGGGCCGGCGTATCCGGTTCTCCCAGGCAGCACCCTCTGTTACACGGTCGTCGTGACCAACGCGGGGCAGAGCAACGCCGTCAATGTCGCGGTCACCGACACGCTGCCGCCCGGCGTGACCGTCACCAATGGGCCAATCCTTCACTACGCCTTCGCCTCCAACAGCGGCACAGCCGTGCCGGATATCTCCGGCTGGGGACGCCACGGCACCCTGACGGGCGGGGCCGCCTGGACCGCGTCAGGCAAAACCAACGGCGCCGCCCTTTTCGACGGCACGGGGCAGTACCTGAGCGTGCCCTATGCCAACGACTTCGACTTCGCCAGCGGACGAAGCATCACCCTCGCCGCCTGGATCAGGCCGGATGACGTATCGGGCAGCCACACCATCCTGACCAAAGGACGCGCCCGGATCACGGATCTCTGTAACTACTGCTTCCGTGTCCAGGCCGGCAAGCTGGTCTACTACTACCGGAATTCTGGCAACACTACGTGGAACCTCTACCTGGCCAGCACGACGACCATGACCGCGGGCACCTGGCACCATGTCGCCGTCACCTACACGGTGGCCACTGCCAGCTCGATCAAACTCTATGTCAACAATGTCCTGCAATCCGGAAGTTGGACATCCGGAAGCGGTCTCGAGGCGCCAGCCGTCACAACCGACGACATCCGGATCGGCAACAACAACTACGGCCCGGACGCCGAGCGCTTCAAGGGCGCGATCGACGACGTGCGCGTCTACGACCGTGCGCTGACGGCCAGCGAGATCGCCGCGCTTTATCAACTGGCGCCTGGCAGCGACGGCGCCACCGTGGCCGCCACCATACCCCTGCTAACCCCCGGCAGCGCGACAAACCTCGTTTTCGCCCTCCGCGCCAACCCTGGGCTGTCAGGCACGCTGACCAATGCGGCCAGCGTCTCGTCAGCCCAATACGACCCGGATGCGTCGAACAACAGCGCGACCGCTCTTACTTCTGTGGCTAACCCGCTGCCGAGCGATGGCCTGCAGCTTTGGCTCCGATCGGAGATCTATGGCGGAGCCTCGGGCGACGCCGTCGGCAAATGGGAGGACAGCACGGTCAACCGGCGCAACGCGCTCCAGGCTGGGACGCTGCGGCCCCTATACGCGACAAACACGGTGAGCGGCAGACCGGCGATGCGCTTCGACGGGTCGGATGACGTGCTGAGCGTGGCGGACAATCCCGCCTGGGCCTTCACAAACTTCACCTTGTTTGCGGTGGTGAGGCTGGCCGCCACCAACACCCAATGGTGGACGAAGTCCTGGCTGGCGCAAGACGCCGGCAGCGGCGGCTTCAACAAGTGGATCTGGAGCTGTGACACCACCAGCCTAGTGTGGCATGTGAACAGCCCGGGCATCGGCAGCTGCGAGTTGCACAGCGACCCGTTCCCGCCGGGCACCAGCAGCTTCCACGTCTTCGAACTCCAGAAAAGCGGCACCAATTACGCCTTCTACCGCAACGGGAGCCCGCTCGGACAGCGCTCGGCAGCCGTGGCCATCCCCGATGTCGCCGCGCCCCTCACCGTTGGCCGGGCAGAGACCTCCAGCTTTCAAGGCGACATCGCCGAGATCGTCGCCTACAGCCGCGCGTTGAACGCGATGGATCGCGCCTTGACCGGCTCCTATCTCACACAGAAGCATGCCCTTTCGGGCACGTATAGCGGCAGCGGGCCGACGCAGATGCTCTATGTCGCCTCGGCTCTGGGCGGCTGTACGCCGGCGGAGGGCGCGAGCCTGCTCGCCACGGGCACGGTGGTGACGTGCTCGGTGACCAACTCGCCAATCGTTCAGGGCACCACACGCTACGCCTGCACGGGCTGGACGATGGCCGGGCAGCTGCCCCTGTCCGGCACGACGACGAATTTCACAATGACCTTCACCAACATGGCGGCGCTGACATGGAACTGGTCAACCCAATACTCGCTGAGCGCCGAGACGAGCGGCCCCGGCACGCTGTCCGGTACGGGCAGCGGCTGGTATGACGCGGGCACGTCCATTTCCCTGACCGCCACGCCTGACGACGGCAACACGTTCTGGTCCTGGAGCGGCGACTTGAACGGCTGCGTCGCCGTCGGCAACGTGCTCACCGGCGCGCTCACGCAGGCGCGCGCCGTCACGGCCACCTTCATCACGAATGTTTACGCGAACCTCTTGATCGCCGCCAGCGAGTCGCCGGATCCCGTTGTTCTGGGCAGCAACCTCACCTACAGCGTGACCGTGACCAACGCGGGCGTCTCAGCCGCTGTCGGCGTGGTCGTCACGTCGGCACCGCCCGCCGGCCTCACGCTCGTCGCCGCCGGCAGCACGCCCGGCTGGACAAGCCAGAACGGTGCGCTGAGCTACGCCGTCGGCACGCTCGCCAGCGGCGCGAGCACGTCCCTGACGCAGCAGGTGCGCGTGGGCGGCGGGTTCCGCGGCTCCGCGATCACCAACGTGTTTGGCGTGGGCGCTGACACGTTCGACCCGTTCCCCGCCAACAACACGACGGGGCTGACCACGACCGTCAACCTCCAGCCCAATCCGCCCGTCGGCGTCTACACCTTCGAGAACCTCCCGCTCGGCAGCATGGCCGGAATAGACGGCTGGGATACGGCTTATGTCGTCGAGGCCGGCACGGGCTCCAACACAACGAAGGTGGCGCACGGAAACGGCAACCTCTTCTGCACGCGCCGCAACAGCGCCACCTTCAGCTTCCCCACCTTCCGCACGAATACCACGGACGCCCTCTTCCAGTTCGACGTCAAGTGGACCGCATCCACCAGCTCCGGCAGCTTCTCGCCAACCACGCCGAGCAACAACGGCCCGTGGCCCAGCCTCGGCCAGAGCTACGGCTCCATCCGCCGAGCCGCCTGGGGGGCGAACGACGCGGGCACGCTGCCAGCCGGCCTGAGCGAGGGCAACTGGGTGCGGATGCGCCTGATCGTGGACTTCACGGCAGCCAACGGCGAAGGCCAAGGCGTGCTGTACAGCCGGAACCTGACCACCGGCCAGACCAACTTTGTTGCCTGCGCCACCAGCGCCAACCTGAACATCAAGACCGGGCTGGGTGCCGAGGCGAACCCGGCCCTCTGGAACGGCATGCAACTCCGCCAGGACTACAGCCTGACCCGCCTCGACAACATACAGGTCTCGGAGTGCGAGCTGGCCCTCGGCATGTCAGGCAGCCCCAGCCCCATGGCCGTCGGCGGGCAGGCGACCTATTCCCTGCTGGTGACCAACCGCGGCCCCATGGGCGCCCGGGACGTGGCTCTCGTCGACCAGATCCCTGCAGGCGCCACGCTGATCTCCGCAAACCTGCCAGGCGGCACCTACACCAACGACGCCGGCGCGGTCTGGTTCAGCCTGCCCTTCCTGCCGGTCGGCAACGTGGCCACAGCCACAGTCACAGTGACGCTGAGCGGCACCAACACCGCCGCCAACCTGGGCAGTGTGCAGTCGGCCTACTACGACCCCACCCCCTCAAACAACATAGCCAGCGTGTCCAACGACGTCCAGCCCGGCACCGATCTGGCGGTGAGCCTGACCGTTACTCCCGACCCCGTGCTTGGCGTGACGAACCTGACGTGCATGATCGTGGTAACCAATGCCGGGGCGCTGACCGCCTCGAACGCCGTGCTGACAGCGACGATTTCGCCCTCCGCCGCCTACACCGCTGCGGAAAGTTCGCCAGGTTGGTCGGTCACAGGCTCGACAGCCACCTTCGATCTAGGAGCCCTTGCCGGCGGTGGCAGCGCGTCACCGACGCTGGCGCTGGCGGTTCCGGCCGGTTTCAGCGGCCTGCTGACCAACACGGTGTCGGTTTCCAGCACCACGCCGGAGCAGAGCCCCGGCGACAACGCGGACACCGCCTTGACCGTCGTGCAGAAGGTCGTCGACCTCGGCATCATTATGACCGCCGCGCCCAGCCCGGCAACGGCGGGAGCCGGCATCGCCTACACAGTGACCATCACCAATGCCAGCGGCTTCGTCGCCTCCGGCGTGGTTGTGACCGACTACCTGCCAGCAGCCGTCTCGCCCGGCGGCATCTGGGTGACCAACGTGAGCAGCCTCGCAGCCAACGCCTCGCTCTCGTTCGCCATCACGACGTCGATCAGCGCCGGTTTTTCCGGCTGGCTCACCAACCGGATCGCAGTAGGCTGCCAGGATCTGGAGCTGGCACCGGAGGACAACGCCGCCACCAACGTCACGCTGGCGCAGGTACGCGCCAACCTCGCCTTGCTCGTTTCGGCCAGCGCCGACCCCGCGACGGCGGGTAGCGCCCTGTCGTACACGGTCACCGCCACCAACAGAGGCCCAAGCGATGCGGTCGGCATCGTCTTGACCAACATCTTCCCGTCGGCCGTTTCCCCGAATAGCACGTGGACGGCCAGCCTTGCTGTCCTACCGGCCTGCGGCGCCACATCGTTCGTCTTTGCAGCTCAAGTAGATAGCGCCTTCACCGGCACGTTGACGAACGAGACATTCCTCACCAGCGCGTCCGCAGACCCCGACACCGCCAACAACGCCACCAACGTGGTGACCGGGGTTCAGACGCTGGCGGATCTGCGTCTCTGGAAGGGCGTAGCGCCCAACCCCGTGTCGGCCGGAGGAACGCTGACCTACACGCTCATCGCGACGAACGCGGGACCGAGCGACGCGCTCGGCGTCGCCATCACAGACACGCTGCCCGGCGGCGTGACGCCGGGCGGCGTACTGGTCACCAACCTCGGCCTGATGCGCGCGGGAGCGGCCACGTCGGTCGTCGTAACAGTTGCGGTGGACGCGGCGACCGTAGGCGCGATTACCAACGAGGCGGCTGTCAGCGCGGGAACGGCGGATCCAGCCCCTGGCAACAATGGGGCGCTAGCCGTCTCCACCGTGCTCCCCTGCTCCGATCTTTCGCTTTCAATGGCCGACTCGCCCGACCCGGCACTAGTAGGTTCCACCGTTCTCTATACGCTGAGCGTCTCCAATGCGGGGCCCAGCGCGGCCGCAGCCACAGTTGTGACCAACACACTGCCTTCAGGCGTCACATTCAATGCGGACAGCTCGTCTCCCGGCGGCACCTTGACGGGGCGTCAGGTGCGCTACGCGCTCGGCGTATTGCCTGCCGGCGTGGCAACGTCGCTGACCGTCGCCGCGGATGTGCCGATGGCCTTCTCGGCGGGGACTATGACCAATGAAGCGTGCGTCTCATCGTCGTCAGGCGACCTGTCGCCGAGCAACGGCACCGCCGCCGCGGTAACGACGCTCACGCACGCGAGCGACCTCGGCATCACCCTGTCCTCCGCGCCCGATCCGGTCAGCCCCACCATGACGCTCATCTGGACGCTTGCCGTCACCAATGCCGGCCCCACCCTAGCCCCACAGGTGGCTGTGAGCGACACCATGCCCGCCGGCGTGACGTTCTCCCCGGCCGCCAATCCGGGCTGGAGCGAGGCGGGCGGCGTAGCCACCTATTCGCTCGACCACCTCGACGCGGGCGCGTGCACGACACTGACGCTGCGCGTGACGGTCGAGTGGGACGCAGGCGTGACGCTCTACAATGTGGCCGAAGCCTCAAGCGACGCGAACGACCCCGACCCAACAGACAACGGGGCCGCAGTCGTGTCAATCGTGACAAAGGACTCCGACCTCGGGCTCGACGCCGCCGCCAGCCCCGAGCCTATTTCGGCTGGAGCGACGCTTGCCTGGACGCTGACGGTCAGCAACGCTGGGCCCGGCCTGGCGTCGGACGTGGTTGTGAGCGACACGCTGCCGCCCCACGTGACCTTCTACGCGGCCGGAAGTCCGGGCTGGGCTCTAGCCGCAGGCGTCGCGAGCTACGCGGTGGGCAGCGTCGCGGCTGGCGCGTCGACCACCCTGGTGCTGCGTGCCACGATCAACGAAAACGCGCCCGCCACGACCATCACAAACAGCGCCTCTGTCACGATGGCCAACTCGGATCCGAACGGCGCGAATAACGAGCGGGAGACCGTGTCCACCATCATGCGTACGGCGGACGTGTCGCTGCGCGTGTCGGACGCGCCCGATCCGGTCGCGGCTGGCAGCGCAGGCGCCTATATGCTCGTCGTCTCCAACGCCGGCCCCGCCCAGGCCATGGGCCTAGTCCTGACCGACACGCTCCCAGCCGGCGTGACCTACAGGGCCGCAGGCTCCACGGCGGGCGGCGTGCCCGCTGGCAGCCAAGTCGCGTATAGCCTCGGCGCCTGCCCCGCCGGAGCCGTGATCAACGTGACGATCGCCTACGATGTGCCCTCGGCCATGTCTCCGCGTGCGCTCACCAATCAGGCCTCTGTGACGACGACATCCATTGATTCGTTCGCCGGGAACAACAGCACGCAGGAAGTCACGACGGTCACGCGTAACGCCGACCTGCATGCGGCCGTGCTGGCCGAGACCGACCCTGCGGGCGCGGGCGACACGGCACGCTACATCCTGCGCGTCGTCAACGAGGGGCCCAGCGATGCGACCGGCGTGACGCTCACGCACACGCTCCCAGCCGGAACCGCGCTCGTGTCGGGCGGAACGACGGCAGGCTACACGCTTGACGGCACGCAGGTCTCTTGGGCGGTCGGCGACCTCGCCACAGGCGGCCGCGCCCAGTACCTGCTGGCCGCCGCCGTCACCAACACGGCGAGGGGATCGCTGACCAACATCCTGACGGCGAGCGCCTCCACGGCGGACTCCGACCCCGGTGACAACACGGTCGCCAGCGCGACGCCCGTCGCGCTCGCCGCGCCGACGCGCGGCCTCTACACCTTCGAGCGTCTGAGCTGGGGCGCCCTCTCCGGCCAGGACGGCTGGAGCGGGTCGGGAAGCATGACGGTGACGACCGGCGCGGTGCTCGACACCTCCAGCGTGCTGATGTTCAGCGGCGCGGGGGACGGCATACGCGGAAGCGATGCGTCCTTCACTTTCCCGACCGCCCATTCCTCGGACACCGCATCCGCGTTTCAGTTCGACGTGCAGTATCGGACACAACCATACGGGCACGTCCAAGTCGGGCCCGACTGCGGATATTATACGGCACCGTGCGCCTTCCTCGACTTGAACAAGGTCGGCATCAAGGCGTTCGGCAATCTGGCCACCTACTCGGCCGCACTACCCGCCGGAGCGGACGACGGCGACTGGCTGCGCCTACGCATGGTCATCAACTTCCCCGCATCTGGCGCGCATGGCGCGGCCGATCTCTACTACATGAACCTTACCGACGGGCAGACGTCGTTTGTAAAACTGGTTTCGGCGAACGATCTGCGCATCACTGAAATGTACGGTTACGCGAATCCCGGGCTCTGGAACAGGCTCCGCGTCATTTCCGATTTCAGCGGCGGGCCCATCGACAATGTGCAGTTCACTGAGGGCGACCTGTCGCTGACCATGGTTCCCGCACCCGGCGGCGTCGAGGTCGGCGAGCTACAGGCCTACTCGCTGATCATCACGAATCGCGGAGCCATGGTCGCGCAGAACATCCGCGTCGTGGACCGGCTGCCCGAAGGCGCGCGCTTCGGCTTCGCCTCGGTGCCTGCGACACTCGACGGACCCCTCGTTCGGTTGGCGGTCCCCGGCACAGTGCCTCCCGGCGGGGTGACGACGGTGACCGTGGAGATCGCCTCCAGCGTGTCAGGCGACCTCACCAACGCCGCCGGCGTCGCGTGCGGCTTCTACGAGCCCAATCTGACGAACAACGAGGCCCAAGCCGTCAGCGTCGTCACGTCTGACGCGGGAGTGGACCTCGTGCTGACCCAGACGTCATCCCCGGCCGTGCTAACGGCGGGCGTGTCGACCGTCTCCTACGCCGTGTCGCTCACGAATGTCGGAACCCGTGCGGCGAACAACATCCTGCTCACGCTGACGCCCCCCACGGGGGTCTCACCCGGAGCCGCAGTGGTGACAAATATCGGCTCGCTAGCCGTCGGCGCCGGCACAACCCGCGTGTTTGCGTATCAGGTGTTGCCCAGCGCCCCGCTTTCGCTGAGGTTTTATGCACGCGCCGTGTGCGATTTGCCGGACAACGCGGAAACGAATAACCGCGCGTGGCTGGATTCCGGCGTGACGCGCGTGGCTGACCTTGCCGTCCTCAGCGTGGCTCCGAGCGCCAACCCCATGACCGCCGGCGCCAGTTCCTACTCGTATGCGGTAACCGTAACGAATCTCGGCCCGAGCGATGTCTCCTCCGCAACCGCAAACAATGTGCTCAGTTACGGCCTCTACGCGTATGGGGACACGAGCCGGAGCATTGGCAGCCTTCAAGCAGGCAAGTCCGCGTCATACAGCCTGTCGGTGGGCGTGTACGACGAGACGCTCAATATGATGTCCAACACCGTCACGGTCAGTTCAGAGGCCGCCGACCCCTTTGCCGGCAACAGCCAGATGGCTGGCACAGTCGCGATTACAACATCAGCCAACCTGGTTCTATCCAGCACCGTCACGCCCAATCCAGCCGCGCCCTCACTGGCGCTGGACTATCTCTTCAATCTCCGCATCCTGGGCCCGAGCTACGCGCGCAACGTGATGATCTCAAACACGCTTCCGCCCGGAGTAGCCTTCGACGCGGCAGGTAGCCCGGCCTGGTCCCTGTTTGGAAACACGGCGGTCTGCAACATCGGAACCCTAAGCAGCGACTACAACAGCCAAGTGTATGGAGTCAACCGGCCGCTGCGCGTCATCGTGGATGCGGGCAGCGGCGGGCTTTCGCTGACGAACACGGCCAGCGTCACGAGTTCGACGCCCGACCCCACGCCGTCCAACAACACGCGAACCGACATCACCGCAGTCTGCACCAACGCGGACGTCGCCGTGAGTGTCGCCGCCACGCCGGATCCTGTGAGCGCGGGCCAGACCATCCTCTTCATTCTCACTGTTTCCAACAGTGGCCCGGGCAGCTCCTTTGGCGTCGTGGTTACGAACGTGATTCCCGAGGACACGACTTTCGTCGCCTCCGGCTCATCCCCAGGAGCCGTCGTTGCGGGGCGCCAGGTGGTGCATGCGCTAGGCACGCTTTCCGCCGCGACTTCCGTGACGTTGACCAACCGCGCGCAGCTGGCCGCCTCGAGCGTCGCCACCAGCCTGGCAGACGCCGCCAGCGTGAACAGCTCGACGCCCGACCCCGCGCCGTCCAACAACGTCGGCCAGCGGACAGTCGAAGTCAACCGAAGTGCCGACCTCGCGGTGGCGCGGCTGGCCCCGCCGCAATTGGAGAGCGGCGAGGATCTTCCCTGGACGCTCTATGTGGTCAATAACGGCCCCAGCGACGCGACGGGCGTCGTGCTGACCAACACCCTGCCGGCCGGAATACTGGTTGTAAGCAACGCAACCAGCTCCAGCTATGCGCAGACGGGGCAGCAGGTCTCGTGGCCGCTCGGCACTCTGGCCAGCGGGGCGAACACCTCTCTCGTGCTTACGGTTCGCGCCGCAGCGGGCGCAGGCCCGCTCCTCACAAACCGGCTGACGGTGGCGAGCGCCGTCAGCGACCCGTCTCCGGCAGACCACGTGGTGACCTCCGTGGACTCGCTCGTCTTGCTGCGAGACACGCAGGGGCTCTACGATTTCGAATCCCTTGTTCTGGGCGACCTCGTGCCACAGGACAACTGGACGGCTCTCGGTCAGGGCAATACGGCGGTGAAGGCTGGCGGAGGCGCGAACACGACGCGCGTGGTCGGCAGCAGCTGGCTCCTTTTCCCGACGCGTCTGAACAACGCCAATTTCGCATTCCCGACCGCAGCCCCCGAAGACCGGGCTGCCGTCTATCAGTTCGACGTGCGCTATCAGTATGAGCCCGGCCAAGCCGGCAGCGCCATGCCCTGTTTCGGCTCTCAGCCCGGACCCAGCTTCGGCCTCGGCGGCCGCAACTTCTCGGTTCGCGGCGCAAACTATGGCGACAGCGTGACGCGCGGCATCTGGGCGGGAACCGACCCGGGCGACTGGCTGCGCCTGCGCCTCGTTGTGGATTACACGCCGCCGGGCGGCAAAGGCTCACTCTATTTCCGCAACTTGACCGACGGCCAGTCCACATACAGCCTGGCATGCGAGAATCCCGACCTGCAACTGTCGCGCATGGGCGGCAGCGCCAATCCGACCAATTGGAACGGCGCCATCCTGCGGTTCGACTACTCGGCGTTCGATATCGACAACGTCCAATTCACTGAAGGCGACACCGCGTTGACCATCACCTGCGCCACAAATCGAATCGCCGCAGATGAGCCGTTCACCTACACCCTGACGGCGTCCAACAAGGGGCCGATGCTCGCTCGTAACCTGACACTGGCCACGCGCTTGCCGGCCAACTTCGCCCTAGACGCCGTATCCGCCGCAGGCGCAACCTATACGCAGATCCAAGACGTTGTCCGCATCACCTACACGCAGACCGTCGCGGTCGGCAGCGCCGTCAGCGCCAGCCTCACCACGCACCCCGTCTCCACCGGTGTTGGCATGATCTCGGCAGCAGTACGCTCCGCCGTCTACGACCCCGCCACGACGGATAACCGGGCGCAGCTCACGGTGATCGTGGCCGACGGGCTGAACCTCGGCGTGAGCCAGGAGGTGATAACCGCGCCCGTGGTCGCAGGGCAATACCTCTCCTATGCCATCACCGTAACCAATCTCGGCGCGTTCGCCGCGACCAACACCGTAGTCACCGACCTCTTGCCGCCGGGAGTCACGCCAAGCGGGTCGGTTCCTCGCTATCTGGGCACGATCAGCTCCGGGGCCACCGCGAGCACCACGGTAACCGTGTTCGTGGCCGCCCAGACCGTCGGCCCGCTGACCAATCGCGTCAGCGTCGCCTGCGACTCGCCCGATCCCCTGATGGCCAACAACACGCACACCGCCGTATGCGCCGTGGTGTGGCGTTCGGACGTGGCTCTGTCGCAGACCGCCGCGCCCGCGCCCGTCACCGCCGGCAACACGCTGACCTACACGCTCGCCGTCAGCAACGCCGGCCCCAGCTACGCATCGACCGTTACCGTCACCTCCGCGTTGCCAGCGCAAGCGGCCTTCAGCGCTACAGGCAGCCCGGGGTGGACGCAGCTGGTCGCCGGCGTGGCCTCCTACCGCGCAGGCTCACTGGCCGCCGGCGCGGTCACCAGCTTCCCGCTGCGCGTGACCGTGCCATCGTGGGCGCTCTCGACGCTGACCAACACCGCCTGGGCGTCAACCGCCTCCAGCGACCCCCTCTATGCGAACAACACCAACGTGCTAGAGACGGCCGTTCAGACACGTGCTGACCTGCGCATCGCCTTGACGGATGCGCCCGATCCCGCGTTGGCCGGGCACGCGCTGGCCTACGGAGTCCTCGTCACGAACCTCGGCCCCAGCGACGCGCGAAGCGTTGTCGTGACCAGCGCGCTACCCGCCACAGCCGAACTCGATGTCGGCGCAAGCCCAGGCTGGATCAACCTCGGCGGAGGCGCGGCGGCGTTCGCGGTTGGTAACGTGACGGCCAGCTCCGGCACGAACATATCCCTGCAGGTGACGCTCGGACTTGCCGCGCCTTCGGCCGTCGCGAATCAGGCGACCGTCGGCAGCCTGACCACCGACGTCGTGCTGGGCAACAACACCGATACGGCAACGACCGAGGTTCGCCGCGAAGCGGATCTCGCCATCTGGGTCAGCACGTCGTCCGAACCCGTTCCCGCCGGCCAGACGCTCGACTACACCGTGGCGGTCTCGAACTTCGGCCCCTGCGATATCTCCGGCGTGGTGGTTACCAGCACCCTGCCGGCCGCCGTCGCGCTGGACGTGGGCGGCAGCCCGGGGTGGTCCTCGGCCGGCGGCGGCACGGTCGTCTACGCGGCCGGCACGCTGACCAACGGCACCGGCACCAGCATCGGCCTCCGCGTCTCCGTTTCCGCAGACGCTATTGGCACGCTCACGAACCGTTTCACCGCCGGAGCGACCGGCGTCGATCCGAACGCGTTGAACAATTCGGAGTGGGTGTATACGGGCGTAACACCGCAAATCAACCTCGCCGTTTTCGGCCGAGTCGAGCCTGCCTCGGTTCACGTCACCAACGCCGTCTTCCACTACGTCGTCACCGTGACCAACATGCGACCTATGGTCGTATCCGATTGCTGGATCACCAACGGCCTTCCGTCCAGCGTGACGCTGGTCGATGCCGCCACCAGCCAAGGCATGTGTGTCACCAATGCCGGCTCCGCAGTAGGTCAGCTTGGGGCGCTGGGCCCGAACGCGGGCGCGACAGTCACCCTGACCATGGCCAACTTCCCGCTCGGGCTTTTCACCAACCGCGTAACGTGCGGTGGCAGCGGCGTTGAGGCCACACCCGCGGACAACGAGGCAACTATCGTCGCGATCGTCACAAAGGTGCCTCAGGCGATCGCCTTCGATAATCCGGGAGACCAGATCTCGACCAACACGGTCGCACTCGCGGCTACGGCGTCGTCCGGCCTGCTGGTTTCCTTCAGCCTCGTGTCGGGAGCGGCGGAGCTCGACGGTGCCATCCTGACCTTCACGGGCGCTGGCGAGGTCACCCTATCCGCCGCCCAGCTAGGAGATGGCACGTACGACGCGGCGCCTAGCGTCACCAACTCCTTCACCGTCACGAAGCCGTCGGCGATCGTTACGCTGGCAGGCTTGATCCAAACCTACGACGGCACGCCCCGTGCGGCCAGCGCGTCGACCGTTCCGCCAGACCTCACCGTGGACATCACGTACAATGGCTCCGCGACAGCACCTGTCGCGGCAGGCAGCTACGCCGTGACCGGCACGGTCAGCGACGCCCTGTACCAAGGTTCAACGGCTGGCACGCTAGTCGTCGCCAAGGCCGCCGCTACCGTCACGCTCGGCAACCTGAGCCAAGCCTATGACGGAGCCGCGCGAACCGTGAGCAGCGCGACGTCGCCGAGCGGACTGGACGTCGCCGTCACCTACGGCGGATCGCCGACCGCCCCTGTCCATGCGGGCGTCTACGCTGTGACCGGCACAGTCGTGAATGCGAACTATCAGGGCTCGACCAACGGCGCGCTGGTTGTTGCCAAGGCCGCTCAGGCGATCACCTTCGTCACGCTCGCTGATCAGCTCACGACAAACGTGGTCACCCTGTCTGCGACCGCCTTGTCCGGCCTCCCCGTGTCTTTCCGCCTGGTGAGCGGCTCTGCCGAACTGGCTGGCGCGAGGTTGAACTTCACCGGCGCAAGCATGGTGAGCGTAGCCGCCGACCAGCCTGGCGATAGCGATTGGCTATCCGCGCCGTCCGTGACCAACACGTTCACAGTCACGCAAGCGACGGCTGTCGTCACACTCGGCAACCTGAACCAAACCTACACCGGCGACGCACGAGCAGTGACCGCCAGCACCATGCCCGAGGGCCTGAGCGTCGGGATCACGTACAACGGGCTCACTTCGGCTCCCACGAATGCGGGCGTTTACGCCGTTACGGGCACGGTCAGCGACGCCCTCTATCAGGGCGTTGCCACCGGCGTTCTCGCCGTGGCTAAGGCGAGCCAATCGCTCACATTCGGCGCCATCTCCGAGCAGCTCGCGACCAACGTGCTCAGCTTGAGCGCCGACGCGTCCTCCGGCCTAGCCGTGGGCTTCCGCGTGGTCAGCGGGCATGCGGTTCTCGCGGGTTCGTCGCTGAGTTTCACCAACTCGGGAGCAGTGAGCGTGGCGGCCGATCAGCCCGGCGACAGCAACTGGAGCGCCGCGCCGTCCGTGACGCAGACCTTCGCCGTCAGCAAGGCCCCCGCAAGCGTAACCCTGCAGAATCTCGCTCAGACCTACAACGGCACGGCGCGTGAGGCGGCGGCCGCGACTGAGCCGACCGGCCTGACCGTGACGCTCACCTACGACGGCCTGTCGTGGGCGCCGACCAATGCCGGCGTCTACGCGGTCACCGGCACGGTCTCGAGCGCCCTCTACGCGGGCACGGCGATCGGCACGCTCGCCGTGCAGAAGGCGGCCGCGACGGTCACGCTCAGCGGCCTGTCCCAGACCTACGACGGCACGGCGCGGGCGGCGAGCGCAGAGACTCTCCCATCCGGGCTCACCGTCGCCCTCACGTACGACGGCCTGGCGTGGGCGCCGACCCACGCGGGCGTCTACGCAGTCACCGGCACGGTCGTCGAAGCGAACTATCAAGGCGTGACGAACGGAATGCTGACAGTAGCGAAGGCCGGGCAGGCGGTCACGTTCGGCGCAATCCCCGACCAGTTCGCGACCAACGTGCTGACGCTGAGCGCCAGTGCGTCCTCCGGCCTGACGGTCGGCTTCGCTGTCGTAAGCGGGCACGCGGTCCTCGACGGCGCGGCGCTGAGCTTCACCAACGCCGGCGCGGTGACCGTAGCTGCCTCGCAGCCCGGCGACGGCAACTGGAGCGCGGCGGATTCGGTGACCCAGACTTTCGCCGTGAGCAAGGCCCCTGCGGGCGTGATCCTGTTGAACCTCGCGCAGACCTACGACGGCACCGCGCGCGCGGCGACTGCATCCACGGATCCGGCGGGCCTCACCGTGGACGTCACGTACGACGGCTCCGCCACAGCCCCGACCGAGGCGGGCTCGTACGCAGTGACAGGAACCGTGTCGAGCGCGCTCTTCGCAGGCTCGACCAACGGCACGCTCACAGTGGCGAGAGCGGTTGCTGCGGTCACGCTCAGCGGCTTGTCCCACGTTTACGACGGCACGGCGCGGTCGGCGAGTGCGGCCACCGAGCCCCCTGGTCTGAGCGTCGCCCTCACCTACAGTGGCTCCGAAACAGCCCCGACTGACGCGGGCGTCTATGCCGTAACAGGCACGGTCGTCGCGGCCAACTATCAGGGCGCAACAAACGGGACGCTTGTGATTGCAAAGGCGTCCGCGACGGTCACGCTTGGCGGCTTGTCCCAGACCTACGACGGAACAGCACGCGCGGCAAGCGCGGAGACACTCCCCGCCGGGCTCACCGTAGCCCTCACCTACGACGGCCTGGCGTGGGCGCCGACCAACGCCGGCACCTACGCGGTCACCGGCGCGGTCGTCGCGGCCAACCACCAGGGCGTGACGAACGGCACGCTCACCGTCGCGAAGGCCGCCCAAGCGATCACGTTCGGTGACATCGCCGACCAGCTCGCGACCAACGTGCTCACCCTGAGCGCCAGCGCGTCCTCCGGCTTGCCGGTCGGCTTCGCGGTCGTGAGCGGACACGCGCTTCTCGACGGCGCGACCCTGAGCTTCACCAACGCGGGCGCGGTGAGCGTGGCCGCCTCGCAGCCCGGCGACGCGAACTGGAGCGCCGCGCCCTCCGTGACCCAGACCTTCGCCGTGAGCAAGGCCCCCGCAAGCGTAACCCTACTGAATCTCGCGCAGACCTACGACGGTACGGCGCGTGAGGCGGCGGCCGCGACTGAGCCAGCCGGCCTGACCGTGACGCTCACCTACGACGGCCTGTCGTGGGCGCCGACCAATGCCGGCGTCTACGCGGTCACCGGCACGGTCTCGAGCGCCCTCTACGCGGGCTCGACCAACGGCACGCTCACCGTATCGAGGGCGGCCGCGACCGTCACGCTCGGCGGCCTGTCCCAGATTTACGACGGCACGGCGCGGGCGGCGAGCGCGGAGACCCTCCCTGCTGGGCTGACCGTGGCCCTCACCTACGACGGCCTGGCGTGGGCGCCGACCAACGCGGGCAACTACGCCGTGACCGGCACCGTGGTCGAGGCCAACTATCAGGGCGTAACCAACGGCACGCTCACCGTCGCGAAGGCCGCCCAGACAATCACCTTCGGCGCGATCGCCGACCAGCTCGCGACCAACGCGCTGACGCTGAGCGCCAGCGCGTCCTCCGGCCTGACGGTCGGCTTCGCGGTCGTAAGCGGGCACGCGCTCCTCGACGGCGCGGCGCTGAGCTTCACCAACGCGGGCGCAGTCAGCGTGGCCGCCTCGCAGCCCGGCGACGCGAACTGGAGCGCCGCGCCTTCGGTGACGCAGACGTTCGCCGTCAGCAAGGCCCCCGCAGCCGTAACGCTTAGCGGCCTCGCGCAGACCTACGACGGCACGGCTCGCGCGGCGACGACTTCTACAGAGCCGGAGGGCCTCACCGTGGACGTCACGTACGACGGCTCCGCCGCGGCACCGACCGAGGCGGGCGTGTACGCGGTGACCGGAACCGTATCGAGCGCCCTCTACGCGGGCTCAACGAACGGCACGCTTGTGGTGCAGAAGGCGGCCGCGGCTGTCACGCTCGGCGGCCTGTCCCAGACCTACGACGGAACAGCACGCGCGGCAAGCGCGGAGACCCTCCCCGCCGGGCTGATTGTAGCCCTCACGTACGATGGCCTGGCGTGGGCGCCGACCAACGCGGGCACCTACGCGGTCACCGGCACGGTCGTCGAAGCGAACTATCAGGGCGTGACGAACGGCACGCTCACCGTCGCGAAGGCCGCCCAGACAATCACGTTCGGCGCGATCGCCGACCAGCTCGCGACCAACGTGCTCACCCTGAGCGCCAGCGCATCCTCCGGCCTGCCGGTCGGCTTCGCGGTCGTGGGCGGGCACGCGGTCCTCGACGGCGCGTCGCTGAGCTTCACCAACGCGGGCGCGGTCAGCGTGGCGGCCGATCAGCCCGGCGACGCGAACTGGAGCGCCGCGCCCTCCGTAACCCAGACCTTCGCCGTGAGCAAGGCCCCCGCCAGCGTGACCCTACTGAATCTCGCGCAGACCTACGACGGCACGGCGCGTGAGGCGGCAGCCGCGACTGAGCCGGCCGGCCTGACCGTGACGCTCACCTACGACGGCCTGTCGTGGGCGCCGACCAATGCCGGCGTCTACGCGGTCACCGGCACGGTCTCGAGCGCCCTCTACGCGGGCTCGACCAACGGCACGCTCACCGTATCGAGGGCGGCCGCGACGGTCATGCTCGGCGGCCTGTCCCAGATTTACGACGGAACGGCGCGGGCGGTGAGCGCGGAGACCCTCCCTGCCGGACTCACCGTGGCCCTCACGTACGACGGCCTGGCGTGGGCGCCGACCAACGCGGGCACCTACGCCGTGACCGGCACCGTGGTCGCGGCCAACCATCAGGGCGTCACCAACGGCACGCTCACCGTCGCGAAGGCCGCCCAATCGATCACGTTCGGCGCGATCGCCGACCAACTCGCGACCAACGTGCTTACCCTGAGCGCCAGCGCGTCCTCCGGCCTGCCGGTCGGCTTCGCGGTCGTGGGCGGGCACGCGGTCCTCGACGGCGCGGCGCTGAGCTTCACCAACGCGGGCGCGGTGAGCGTGGCCGCCTCGCAGCCCGGCGACGCGAACTGGAGCGCCGCGCATTCGGTGACGCAGACGTTCGCCGTCAGCAAGGCCCCTGCGACCGTGACGCTCAGCGGGCTCGCGCAGACCTACGACGGCACGGCTCGAACGGCGACGACTTCCACAGAGCCGGAGGGCCTCACTGTGGACGTCACGTACGACGGCTCCGCCACGGCACCGACCGAGGCGGGCGTGTACGCGGTGACCGGAACCGTATCGAGCGCCCTCTACGCGGGCTCAACGAACGGCACGCTTGTGGTACAGAAGGCAGCCGCGACCGTCACGCTCGGCGGCCTGTCCCAGACCTACGACGGAACAGCACGCGCGGCGAGCGCGGAGACCCTCCCCGCCGGGCTGACCGTGGCCCTCACCTATGACGGCCTGGCGTGGGCGCCGACCAATGCGGGCGTCTACGCGGTCACCGGCACCGTGGTCGCGGCCAACTACCAGGGCGTCACCAACGGCACGCTCACCGTCGCGAAAGCCGCCCAGACAATCACGTTCGGCGCGATCGCCGACCAGCTCGCGACCAACGTGCTGTCTCTGAGCGCCAGCGCGTCCTCCGGCCTAGCCGTGGGATTCAGCGTGGTCAGCGGGCATGCGGCTCTCGCGGGTTCGTCGCTGAGCTTCACCAACTCGGGCACGGTCAGCGTGGCAGCCGATCAGCCCGGCGACAACAACTGGAGCGCCGCGCCCTCCGTAACCCAGACCTTCGCCGTGAGCAAGGCCCCCGCCAGCGTGACCCTACTGAATCTCGCGCAGACCTACGACGGCACGGCGCGTGAGGCGGCAGCCGCGACTGAGCCGGCCGGCCTGACCGTGACGCTCACCTACGACGGCCTGTCGTGGGCGCCGACCAATGCCGGCGTCTACGCGGTCACCGGCACGGTCTCGAGCGCCCTCTACGCGGGCTCGACCAACGGCACGCTCACCGTATCGAGGGCGGCCGCGACCGTCACGCTCAGCGGCTTGTCGCAGGTCTACAACGGAACGGCGCGGGCGGCGAGCGCGGAGACCCTCCCCACCGGGCTGACCGTGGCCCTCACGTACAACGGTTTTGCGTGGGCGCCAACCAACGCAGGCACCTACGCCGTGACCGGCACCGTGGTCGCGGCCAACCACCAGGGCGTGACGAACGGCACGCTCACCGTCGCGAAGGCCGCCCAAACAATCGCCGGCTTCGCCAACCCAGGCGCGCAGCTTGCGACCAACGTGGTTCGCCTCGCGGCCACGGCGGACTCCGGCCTGCCGGTCGGCTTCGCGGTCGTGGGCGGCCCGGCGACGCTAGCCAACGGCACGAACCTCTCGTTCTCGGCGGCGGGAACCGTGAGCGTAGCGGCTTCACAAGACGGCGACGCGAACTGGAGCGCCGCGCCTTCTGTGACGCAGACCTTCTCGGTAGCCAAGGCCCCCGCAGCCGTAACGCTCAGCGGCCTCGCGCAGACCTACGACGGCACGGCCCGAACCGTGACATCTTCGACCGTGCCCGCCGGCCTGACCGTGGCCATCACCTACGGCGGCTCCGCGACAGCGCCCACCAACGCCGGCAGCTATGCGGTCACAGGAACCGTATCGAGCGCCCTCTACGCGGGCTCGACCAACGGCACGCTCGTGGTGCAGAAGGCGTCCGCGACCGTCACGCTCAGCGGCCTGTCGCAGGTCTACAACGGAACGGCGCGGGCGGCGAGCGCGGAGACCCTCCCTGCCGGGCTGACCGTGGCCCTCACCTACAACGGCCTAGCTTGGGCGCCGACCAACGCGGGCAACTACGCCGTGACCGGCTCGGTCGTCGCGGCCAACCACCAGGGCGTGACGAACGGCACGCTCACGGTGGCGAAAGCCAGCCAGACGATCGCCGGCTTTGCCAACCCAGGCGCGCAACTTGCGACCAACGTGGTCCGCCTCGCGGCAACGGCGTCCTCCGGCCTGCAGGTCGGGTTCGCGGTTGTGAGCGGGCCGGCGACGCTGGCCAGTGGCACCAACCTCTCATTCTCGGCGGCGGGAACCGTGAGCGTAGCAGCGGCACAGCCAGGCGACGGGAACTGGAGCGCAGCGCCTTCGGTGACGCAGACCTTCTCGGTGGCTAAGGCCCCCGCAGCCGTGACGCTCAGCGGCCTCGCGCAGACCTACGACGGCACGGCCCGAACCGTGACGTCTTCGACAGTGCCCGCCGGCCTAACCGTGGCCGTCACCTACGGCGGCTCCGCGACAGCGCCCACCAACGCCGGCAGCTACGCGGTGACCGGCACCGTGTCGAGCGCCCTCTACGCGGGCTCGACCAACGGCACGCTCGTGGTGCAGAAGGCGGCCGCGACCGTCACGCTCAGCGGCCTGTCGCAGGTCTACAACGGAACGGCGCGAGCGGCGAGCGCGACGACCGCGCCAGCCGGCTTAAGCGTGGCCTTCACGTATAACGGCGTGTCGTGGGCGCCGACTAACGCGGGCACCTATGCGGTGACCGGCACCGTGGTCGCGGCCAACCATCAGGGCGTGACGAACGGCACGCTCGCGGTGGCGAAAGCCAGCCAGACGATCAGCTTCGCCAGCCCCGGCCCACAGTACGCGACGAATGTAGTCCGCCTCGCGGCCACGGCGACCTCCGCCCTGCCTGTCGGCTTCGCCGTCGTGAGCGGGCCTGCGACGATTGCCAGCGGAACCAACCTCTCGTTCACAGCGGCGGGGACGGTGAGCGTGGCGGCTTCGCAGAACGGCAATGCGAATTGGAGCGCAGCCGCGTCCGTGACTCAGACCTTTGCCGTGGTCGCCGTGTCCGATCTGTCCGTGACAATGAGCGATAGCGCAGACCCTGTGTGGGCGGGCGACAGCCTGACTTACACGATCACGGTCGTCAATAGCGGGCCCAATGCCGCCTCCAGCGTGGTCATCACGGACGCCGTTCCCGCTCAGGTGACCTATGTGGTGGCCGGCAGCACGCCGGGCTGGGTGACGGACGGAAGCCTCCTGCGCTACACCGTCAGCACACTGGCCGCTGGCGCGACCACCAACCTCGCCGTGGTAGTTACAGTAAGCCAGGACTTCCAGGGAACATTGACGAACCGCGCGTCTCTCGGCAGCACAAGCTGGGATCCCGTGGCGGGCAACAACGCGGCCCAGCAGACGACTGTCGTCAACGCCCGCGCCGACCTGAAGATCACCATGATCGGCCTGCCTGATCCCGTTTACGCGGGCAGCAATCTGACCTACACCATCGTCGTGACCAACGCGGGGCCGAGCCGGGCCCGGAGCGTCTCGGTCAGCGACGCACTGCCGGCGGACGTGACGTTCAGCGCAGGCAGCAACCCCGGCTGGACTGATGTCGGAGGCGGAACCGTCACCTACAACGCGGGTGACCTCCTGTCGGGCGGCAGGACGCAGCTGACCGTGGTCGTGTCCGTCAAAGCCACCGCGCTCAACGACCTTGTGAATCAAGCGACGGTCTCCTCATCCGCCATCGATCCCGTGACCGCCAACAACACGGCTACAGCGACGACGCGCGTCACAACCCGAGCCGACCTCGGTGTCGGCAAGTCCGTCTCCCCAACGTCCGTCACACCGGGCGGCAAGCTGACCTACACGATCGCCGTGACGAACCTCGGGCCGAACATTGCGGCGGCTGTGGTCGTGACCGACTGGCTGCCTACAAACGCGCAGTTCAGCGCGAGCGGGAGCATGCCGGGCTGGACCACCGTCAGCGGCAAGGTGCAGATTGCGATCGGAAACCTCGCGCCCAGCGCGAGGACGAACCTGACGCTCATCGCGTTCGTCGACCCGCGCGTGAAGACCGGATCGGTCTCCAACGCGGTGACCGTATCAAGCCGCGCCACCGACAGCGTCCCCGGCAACGACCGTGCCTCCGCCCTCAGCAGCGTGGCGCTGCCGAAGCGCGTGTACGACTTCGAGAACCTGTCGAACGGCAGCCTGTTCGGGCAGGATAACTGGAAGCGAGACGACACGCAGAGTCGCGCGTGGTACACGCAGCCTTACCTTACGCCCTTTAATGAGCAAATGAATGTGACGACCGGCTCCGGCTCCAACAGCACAAAGGTGGCCCGCAGTATCGACAACGCCACCAACATGTCTGACCGCGTAATCGCCATGCGTCCGAACAATGCGGCGTTTGCCTTCCCGCGCTTCGCCGAGGCTGAAACCAACGCCACCTTCCAGTTCGACGTACAGTACAGCGCGGTCGTTTGGATGGACGAGTTCTCGAACTCCGCGCGCACGAACTATCCGCAGATTGCGCGCATCGCGCCGCTCATCACGACCAACGGCGACCCGTACACGGCCTCAATCCCGATCGGCCCCGCGTTCGGCCTCTACAATGATGGTGCGGACATGCACTTGGCCATGTGGCTCGCCGGCGAGGCTGACAACTCTCCGTGCGAGCTCAGGCGGATCCCGTCAAACGTCCACACCGGCGATTGGCTCCGCATCAAGCTGACCCTCGACTTCAACGGCTTCTACGGGAACGGCTCCGGCATCCTGTCCATGCGGAACCTGACGCGCGGGCCGGCTTACCCCGTGCTCGCCATCACCAACACCACGACGGGGTTCAATTTGCCCTACATCACGAATGCGGAGTGGGGGCTGGGCTACACGCCCAACGTCTGGACCGGCGTCTGGGTCGACGTGGCCCACAACGCCGGCTGGACCGGCTCGTACGCGATGGCCGAGGCAACCTGCCCGATGAGCATCGACAACATCTCCATGGGTGAGGCTGACCTGTCGGTCGTCAAGAATGACACTGTCGACCCGATCGGCCAAGGCAGCAACCTCACCTATACCGTGACCGTCTACAACTCGGGCCCGAACCGCGCCACAGGCGTGTCCGTGGTTGACTTGCTCCCGTCCGGCGTGACCTTCGTGTCCGCCTCGACAGGCACAGGAAGCACATCGACGGACGGGCCTCAGATCACGTGGCAAGTCGGCGCCCTCAACACGGGTGCCAGCGCCACGCTGACGGTCGTGGGCACGCCCACAGCGGCGGGCTCGATCACGAACCGCGTGCGCGTGTTCTCCGGCCTCTACGACCCCGACCCGAGCGACGACACCGACACCGAGGTGACGGTCGTCAACCCCCCGCCCGCCATGGTGGACCTCGCCGTCACTGTGAGCGACTCTGAGGACCCGCTGATGACGACCAGCAACCTCGTCTACTCCATCCTCGTGCAGAACGTCGGCGGACTAGCCGCGTCGAGTGTGGTCGTCACGGACAGCCTGCCCGCAGTCGTCACGTTCGACGCCGCTGGCAGCACGGCAGGCTGGGTGCGCAACGGCTCGATCGCAACCTACGCGGTCGGCGCGCTGCCGAGCGGCGGCTCCGCGTCGCTGGTTCTAAGCGTCGTGGTGGGCAACGCCACCACCAGCTTGCTGAGCAATGCGGTGTACGCGCGGGCGAGCGGTGCCGACGCCAACAGCGCGAACAACGTCGACACTGAAACGACGGCCGTGAAGGACACCGATCACGACGGCATTCCCGACTTCGCGGAGAACCCGCAGAGCGACAACGACAACGACGGCATCCCGGATACGGCCGACCTTGACGACGACAATGATGGCATACCCGACGACTACGAAATCCGCTACGGATTCAACCCGTTGGCTCCAAACGGCTCCGCCAACAACGACGGCGACGCGTTCTCCAACTTCGAGGAGTACATTGCGGATACCGACCCGACGAATTCGGCGTCCTGCTTTAGCGTCGCCGAGATCAACTTCAGTAGCGGCACGACGTGGACCATCTGGTTCAACTCCAGCTCCAACCGCGTCTACACGCTGCTCGGCAGCGCCGACTTATCACCGGCCTCGTGGACGAACGTTCCCAGCGCTGGCCCGCGCAGGGGCGTCGGAGGGCTGGACTCGCTGCAGGACATCAACGAGCCGCCGAAAGGGCCGTTCTACAGGCTGAAAGTCGAGTTGCCGTAAACCCTACGGCTGGGAATTCAGGATCACGCGCAGGCGGTAAAACTGGCGGCCGGCGCGATCGGGCCCGGCTTCTGGATCCGAGAGCAGCAGCGTCTCGCCGTCCCAGCACGACGGCCAGTCCGAGCGCGAGTCGAACAGGACGCGGCTCCAGTCCTGCAAGTCGGCCGACGCCTCCACGCGGTACGCGAGGTCGCGCTTGCCCGGGTCGAACGGGAACCGGTACTCCGGCACGCCCCCCGCCACCCCGAAGCGCGGCAGCCGCGTGGAGGCAGTCACGCCCGGAAGGATACCGAACGCGTAGCACAGCAGGTTCGGCAAGCCGAGCCCTGACGTGTCGGCCGACGGGTCGGAGAGCGTCAGCGTCTCCGTGCCGCCGGACACGGCCACGTACCGGGCCGCCCACTCGGAGTAACTCACCGGCGCTGCCGCGACGCGAACCTCCAACACATATCCGGTGCGCAAACCGTCCCCGAAGTCGGCCGCCTCCGGCACCGCCGTCATCGAGAGCGCCAGCCCGCCCGCGTACGACGAGTACTTCCGGCCCGCGAACGTTTGCAGGCCATCCAGATCCGGCGCGTAGTACCGCACCTCCGCCGCGTCGAGAAGCGCGCCCAACCCCCGCCCGCCTTCCACGAACAGGCCGCCACGGAACCGGTCTCCCTCCGCCAGCGCGGGCGCGTCCAAGTAGATCTCCACCGACGGCGCCGACGATCCCGGCTCCACGGCCAGCACGCGCAGCACGCCGTTCACGCTGGCGCCCGGCGTTCCGTATGACGGCGAGCCGGCCGCGCCAAACGCGAACGCGTAGCTCGGCCCCGCCGCCAGCGGCGCCGACAGCACCGTCTTGTCCAGGGCCACCGTGCCGGTTCCCAGCAGCGGCCCGACCCGCCCCGTGCCGGACACCTTTCCGCCGGGCGCCAGCTCCACGGCTGACTGGATGCGCCCGCTCACCGTGACCGTCCCGTTGCTCACCACGACCGGCGCCAAAAAGCGGCGGCTCTGCGAGGAGATGATCAGGTTGCCGCCGCCCGTCTTCACGAAACCGCTCTGGCCCGACAGCGCGCCGGACAGCTCCAGCGCGTTCCGAGACCCCTCCACATGCACCCCGGAGGCACCCGCGAACACAACTCCGTTCGTCACCACCGCCACGCTGTCGTCCGTCTCCGGCTCATACCGCAGCCCGCCCGACACGCCCTGCCCGCTCGGCGGCAGCGTGCCGCCTCTCCCGAGGCTGCTGAGCGTCAGCGCGCTGCCAAACCCGTATACCCGCGGCTCGCCGTCCGTGCTGGCCGAGGTCAACCGCAACTGCCCGCCCGCGTTCACCGCCAGCGAGGCGCTCGCCAGCGGCGCCGCAGGCTGCGTCAGCGCCAGCACCCCGCGGTTCACGACGGTCGGCCCCGCGTACACCTTGCCGTCGCCGGTCAGAGAGGCCACGCCGTCCCCCTCCTTCACCAGGCCGCCCGGCCCGCGCCAGTTCGCACGCAAGCGCAGCGCCCCATACGCGGAGTTACCCGCCGTGCTGTTGACCTGCAGCCGCACGTCCGACGCCAGAACCGTATCCGCCGCAACCTCAAACTCCACGTAGCCCACGCCCGTGCCGTTTACCACCACCTCAGACGGCCCGTTCGTCGCGGCGAAGACCAGCGTGTTGCCCGAACATCCACCGGCACGAGGAAAAAGGCCTCCTGCAGCGGGCTCCACTCCCCTCC
>CAYLUN010000001.1:143943-214910 GCA_964386865.1 uncultured Lentisphaeraceae bacterium
GAACATCCACCGGCACGAGGAAAAAGGCCTCCTGCAGCGGGCTCCACTCCCCTCCCGCGCTGAGCGCGCGCGCCTTAAGCGCACAGGTGGTCGCCAGCAGAATCGGCCCCGCATACAGCGTCCCGACGGCCGCGCCGCCGAGCGCGCGCGGATCCACCCCGTTCGTCGTGTAGTACACGCTTCCGCCGCCGTTCGGGTTGCTGATCGCGAGCTGCGTGTTCGGCGCGATCGTCCCGCCGTGCTGGCTGAACTCCGGCGCCACCGTCGTGGGCCACAGGCCGTACGAGGACAGCTGGCTTATGAACTCGATCCGCCGCGTATCGGCCGCGATCCACGCGTTGTAAAAAGCCGCATCACTAACCGTCGCGGTGATCGTCTCATACATGATGGGGTTGATCAAGTTGCGCAGCGAGAAATAGATCGGCTCCATGCTCTCGCGTGTGAGGCAGCCGCCGTGGAAGAGGTGCTTCTGTGCGCGGTCGGCGAAGCGCAGCCGGAATTCGGGAGAGGACCGGAGCCGCGTGTAGACCACGCGCACATCTTTCGCCGTGCCCGCGTTCAGCGCCGCCGCATCGCCGATGTCGATTCTGGACGTGCCCGCGTCGTTCCCCACGCCGTCGCCGTCGCGGTCGCCGATGAAGCTGTCAAACGTGGCAGGGTTCCAGCCTGTCAAGCCGAAACAGCCCTCGCCGTCCCACATATAAAAGCGCCAAAGTCCAGTCGTGCTGCGTTCACGTGCGGCCACCCAGTTGTTATGGGGCCAGTCCCACATGGCCGCATACGCGTTGCACATCACATAATCGGCGATGTTGTCGGTGTCCACGTACGCTTGCGTCAGCACGTAGTTCGTGACCGTTGTGAGGTCGTTGGTGCGCAGGAAGGCGAACGTGTTGTTCCAGTGGATCGAGTCTCCACTGGCGAACTCGCCCGTCTGGATCACGTCCCAACGCGCCGCGCTGCCGTAGTGCTGCTGCATGAAGGACTCGCGCAGGTGCTCGCAGAAGTTGTAGTAGCCCTTCCAAACACCGTTCATGTAGATCTCGATGACCGTACCTCGCGTGTTCTCCTGGCCGGTTCCGATGTAGATCCGCCGTATCAGCTCGTCTCGAATGAACGGGTTGGACACGTCGTTCTTGCCGGCGCGCAGCCGCATGTCCTCGAACTTCGTGACGCGGCTTTCCGGGAAGAAGGCGTAGTCCTCCGGCGACTCGCCCAACTCGCCCCGGAAAAAGAAATTGAAGGACGGCTTCTCGTAGTACGACGTCGGGCTAAACCTCGCAGTCGGTGCCGTCGTGAGGCGGTAACGCGGCCGCGCGTGCGGGCTGCCGGAGATGCGCAGGCCTGCCTCCGTGCGCAGAGGAACACCGCTTGTAGGATAGTACTCGAAGCCGACCGCGCGCTCGGCCGACCGGCCCTTCTGCATCGGCATATTGAAAGCCGCCATATCGCCGAGGTTGTTCCACTGGTCGCTGACGATTCCTCCGCCCTTGATGGCCATGATGCCTTCGCCATTCGCCGGCCCACCGCTGAAGTTCGGCCCGTAGAGAGCCAGCGACGGGCTGCCCGACAGGCACAGCGCGGGCAGAGACCGCTTAGCCGCCGACTGGGCCACGAGGTAGTGGTAGGTGCGCGTGGCGGAAGGTATTTCGCCTGTCTTGAAGCAGCGCGCGCGCACCGCCGTATTCGTGTTGATCGTGAGCGGCGTGCTGTAGAGCGCGTTCGTCGCAGACGGCTCGCTGCCGTCCAACGTATACCGCACGTCCGCCGTCGGATCGGGCGCCGCCAGCTGCAGCAAGAACGTTGCCGGCTGGAAGCCGCCCAGGTGGCTAAAGTCCGGGGGCGCGCTGATCGTCGTAAAGAGGTTGCCCGCGTTCGTCGCGCCCGGCGTGGCGACGTCGGAGTACGCGTACTGCGTGTCTCCTGTCCGAACGTACGAGTGGAAGTGGCTCTGCGCCGGCAGCGACGGCGCGATCTCGCTCACGACCGCGCCCGACGCGTCGACGAGACCGAGGTACTCGCCGTCCGAGCTGAGCTTGAAGTTCGTGTGCAGGTACGTCGTCCCGCTGGCGGGGCCCATGTCGAAGCCGGTGGCCATGACAACCAAGTAGCCGCCCGCCACGATCGCGCTGCCGGCAGGGAAGTACCACTTGCGCGGCTTGCCGTCGTCGTCGGTCAGCGACCACCCCGTCAGGTTCACCGCCTCGGCTCCGGCGTTGTACAGCTCGACCCAGTCGCTCTCCGAGTCAGGCGTGTCTTCGTCGAGGTCGATGTCCTCTCCCCCCTCGTCGCCCGTGCTGACCGCCTGGGGCTCGCTGGTGCCGACGAAGTAGCGCCCCGTGTCTGTCGGACGCGCGAGCGTCCGCGCGCCCGCCCCCGTCGTCGACAGCGTCGCGCGGCCGATCAGGTCGGAACTCGTGAGCCCGCTGTTGTGCGCCTGCACGCCGAGCACGTTGTCGCCGCCCGCGAGCAGCGAGTTCGCCGGGCCGAGCAGAATCACTTCACCCACGCCATCGGCCGTATGGCTTGACGCCGCCAAGGTGCTATAAGGGGTGACCGTGTTTTCCGTCCCGACGTTGCGGCGCGCCACCTCTTTTCCGTTCAGGTAGACGATCATGCCGTCGTCATAGTCAACCACCAGCTGCAACGGCTCCGAAGACGCGGCCTCAGCGACGGTGGCGGAGAAGAGCGTACGGCTGTAGATGGAGGCGGCGATACCATACATCTGGGCGCTCAGGTTGACGCCGAGAATGTAGGCGGGGGGCAACTTGGTGTCATAGCCGAACGGGCCGTTCGCCTCGGCCCACGAGGAGTCATTGTAGCCGAGCGAGGCCCACGTCACCGTCTGGGGAAGACCGTTGAGCAGCCCATAGTCGATGAGCCCACCCGAGGGCTCCGACACGCCTGCGAAGTACTTCCAGGCGGCGTTGTTCGTGACCAGCGACACCGGCGCGGCCCCGCCGATGCGCAGATCCGCCATCGACAGAAAGTCGCCGCTCGTAACCAGCTTGTTGTGCGTCTGAATGCACAGCGTGTTCGTGCCCGTCCACAGCCGGTTGCTCGCCATGCCGAGGTCGATCGTGATAGCTGCGGCGCTCGGAACGTTGGTGTTGAACGCTGTCTGGTCGCGGTAGGCGTACATGCCCGCGTTGCCCATGTTGCGGCGGGCGACCTCCACGCCGTTCACGAACGCGATGAAGCCGTCGTTGAAGCGCGTCACGAGCTGGAGCTGGTTGGTCGAGGCGGCCTGCCCCGCCGTCACGGCGAACGCCTTGCGCACGTAGAGCGACGCCAGCTTATTCTGCATGGCGGCCGAGGTGTTCACGCCCAGCGTCACCCCGGCGAAGGTACCGAAGCCGAACGGGCCGTTGCCGGTCTTCCAGAGCGCGTCGTCAAAAGCGGACTCGCACCACTGCGGCGTCGCACCGAGCCTCGGGTAGCCTGGCGCCTCGCGCTTCAGCAGCCGGTCCGAGCTTGCGGCCATAACTTCGTTGAGCACCACCTGCGCGCCGGCCTGAAACGCGTAGCCGAACAGCGCGATGATCGAAAGCCGCCACAGCCGCGCGGCGGCAGCTTTACGCTTCGCGAACGGTACACACACGCCGACGGTCATGCCACACCCCTTCATTGGCCGATCTCCACTAGTCAAACAGCAGCCGTTCATGCAAGCCGACTGTCTATTTGTATTGTACAGCCATTCAGGGGTGCGAAAGCAAGTCCAACTTCTGCCGCCTACGGCTGGCTCAGGATCACACGCAGGCGGTAGAACTGGCGAGGGGCGCGGCTCGGGCCAGCCGCAGGATCCGCCGAAACCTCCCGTTCCGGTACAGCGTGAAAGCGGTCGTCACCCCCAGCTGACGAAACGTGCGCGCAGTTATATGCCCGGCACAACGGACGCGTCAAGCGCGATGTCGCGACTGCCCGTAATCGGTTGGTGACGCGAATCTGATGCGTGTTCGGCGCGAAGGCACGGAAGATACGAGCGTCTGCTCGTCCGGGCAAGCAAACACTTGCCCCTCCCTAAGCCGAACGGTCATCCGAAACGCGATCATCCTCGCACCCCGGGTCACCAACCGATTACCTCCTGCCCACCCGATGCGACACGGGCCTTTCGCAGCGGTATCAGTCGCAACCCGACTACGGGTACGTATGCGGAGCCACGACGCGGTAGAAGCGGGAGGTCATGGATAACGCGCCCGTGTCCCAGCACCACTGCGGCAGCGCAGGCGGGGCCAGATCAATCCAAGCCGCAGGATTCGCAGCCGCCTCGACCAGGCTCGTGCAGGCCTGCGGCACCGTCAGCAGACCCGGGTCACAAACCCACCCCAGATAGACGCCGACACCCGGCAAGAACTTGACGTTAACAATTTCGATGCCGCCGCTCCCGGCCGGCACCGGCTGGCAGACGACGATCCGATGATCCTCAACCTCGCCGTTGGCCACCCTGCCGACGGTGGAAAGCGGGACGGGCATCGAACTGCTGCGGAACCTGGCGAACGTCGGGCCCAGAGGTCCGCCGCTGGGCGCCGTCACCGTCAGGTCGTTGAAGCCAGCCACCATCGGCCAGCCGGCCGCGATGTTCTCGCCGCCATCGTCCCAATCGCCATCGCCGTTGAAATCGACCCAGGCGCTGAGCCACGAATTCGTCCACGCTTCAACGCGAACGACCACGTTGGAGCCTTGAACCAGAACGGCCTCGCCACCCGCGTTCAGCGGGAAGAAAACCCCGTCCTCGTCGTCCGTTGCGTACAGGTCGTCGCCGTCGGCCAGCGGGCTGGGAATACCGTCTCCAAGGTAAACGCCCTCTGCCCAGTCGAGCGCATTTCCCATGGCGCAGAGCGTCCGGGGATCACTGAAGAAGGCCGGGATGATGTGGCGGGCGCCGTCGTCTGCCGCAAGCACCGGGTAAGGTGCCGGGGCATCCCCGTAATCGGTGCGGGGTTCGGGTACGGCGGAGACCGTCACCGCATAGTCCTCGACTTCGCCGTCCGGGGCAAGGGCGCCAGGGCTGAGACCCGGCACGGAGCTGAACCGGAAACGCATCATACTCGCACCTGCTGCGGCATCGCCCGGCACGGCGAAGGCGAGGGTCTTGGCTGCGCCCGTCAAGTACTCGTCGACAACGACCTGTTCGCCAGCGTCGTTCCAATCCCCGTCGCCGTTCGCGTCCAGCCAGGCGCTGAGATAGCCGGACCCGGAACTCCAAACCACGACACTCGCCAGCAGACCGGTGTAGATGTCCGAAGTGAAGGTCACGCCGTCTTCGTCGTCGCTGACGGCGAGGTCATCGCCGGTGGCGTCGGCCGTGGGTTGCCCGTCGAACTCCGTATCGACGGAGGAGCCCAGAAAGAGCGTGGCCGACCCCACGACCGCGTGGCATGCGCCATAGTGGTATGCCAGCGTCGGGTAGCGGGGAGTCTCCACGCTGTCCGGCGCATCGCCCCAGTCGCCGTACACCGCCAGCAGGTCGTAGTCCTCCACCTCGCCTTCGCTGGCCGGCCCGGTCGGGCCGAGGCCGCCCGCCGCGCTGATGCGGAAACGCGCGCAGGTCCACCCGGCCGCGGTGGCGGCGGGCGGTGTTACGGGAATGGAGTGCCCGCCGCTCGGCAGGAATCCGGCATACACCTGTTCGCCCGGGTGCTGCCACACGCCGTCCTGATTCCAATCGATCCATGCCTCGACAACCCCGCCGCCAGCGGCGGAGTTGTCGCTGACGGTGACGTCAATCCAGGACGTGTAACCGACCACGAAGGGCAAGGCGGGCATGCCGACGCCATCCTCGTCGTCGGTCTCAGCGAGGTCGTCGCCGTCAGCAAAAAGCGCAGGCTGCCCGTCCGCCTCGTCGTCGGGAGGCAACACGCCCAGCCACGGCATCGTGGCCTGGATCGCATGGCGTGCGCCGTTATCGGCAACGAGCGTGGAGTAGTCGTAGTAGCCGTTTCCGACACCCTGGTCAGGCGCGTCGCCGAAGTCCTGCGGCCCGTCCTCCTCGGGCCAGGGATCGTCGCGCCCGTAGAGCGCGAAGGCCAGGCTCACGGGACTCCCCTCGAACGTGTGCCCAGCGGGGTAGAGCAGGCGGTTCCAGGAGAAGGGGCCGGGCTCGTAGCCGATACTCCAGACGGCCGTATCGTTCCAAGCCTGCCTGCTCGTCTTCCAGCCGAACCGCGCGCCGCCGTCGCTGTGTACGGCCTGCACGTCCAGCCAGTAGACGACCGGCCGGTCGACGCGGCCGGTTTGCACGAACGCCTCCCCCGGAACGATCGGGAAGGTATACCGGAAACAGACCGTGTCGCCCTGCGGGTTGTAAAACCCGGTTTGGGGGTCGTACCACCCCTCCTGTAGGCCCTCTTGCTCCACGGCAACACGGAAGACTTGGGAGTCAAAGGTGCGCACCCAAAGCGGTGCTCCCGGCATGCTCGTCCCGGTGGGCGACTCGCTGGCCGGGATGTCGGCGTGGAGACTGAGCGTGAAACTCACGGCATTCGGGTCGCCGTAGGGCGGGTAGTCGCCCAGCCACGAGCCCCATACGACGATGTTGGTGATCGCACCATACTGCCGGCACTCGAAGTCGTCCGCCAGCACGAGCGGCGGCTGGTCGACGCTGGCTCTGACATCCATCCCGTCGGTCGTGAGGTCGGGCTGTTGTTCCCACTTCCACTCGTCGCGGATGACCACCACATAGTCCTCCACTTCGCCGTCGTTGGCCGGGCCGAGCGGGGAGTCGAGATAGGCGACGCTATTCAGGCGAAAGCGCGCGTACGTCGTTCGGGCCGCAATTCCCGCCGGTAGCGTGACGGGGAGCGTGTGGATGCCGTCAGCAAACTCGCCACGGACAACCACTTCACCCACGTCCCAGAAGCCGTTGGTGTCGAAATCAACCCAGCCTTCCAAGTAGCCTCCGCCACCGCTGACCCGGATGGTGATCGCCCCGGGCTCGCCCAGTTTCAGGATGATGGGGGTCGTCACGCCGTCTTCGTCGTCCGGGCCGGCTGGCGGGTACGTGTCGTCGCCCAGCGCGTTCGCGCTCTGAAGCCCGTTGCCTTCCTTGTCCGGAGGAATCACGCCCAAGTAGGGTCCGCTGCTGTACGGAACGTGCACCCAGTGACGCGCCCCGTTGCTGGCGGCAAGCGTCGGATAAGGAGCTTCCGGCGCGTCGCCGAAATCCCATCCGTTGGGGTTGGGCTGCAGGACGAGGATACGCCAGTCCTCCACCTCGCCATCGCTGGCCGCGCCGGTAAAACCCAGATCTCCCCCGCTGTTGATGCGAAACCGCGCGTTCATGTAGGCGGTCATGTTGGGCGGGGACAGGGTGATGGCGTGGACGCCGTCGGCATGCATGCCGCTGACGACGTGCTCGCCGGGCTCGTCCCAGACGCCGTTCGTGTTCAAGTCCACCCAGCCGTCCAGATAGCCGCCGCCGCCGTTGACCCTGACGCTGACCGTGCCGGCTTGCCCGCCGTACAGCATGGCATAGCGCCGCACCGCTTGGATCGATACGTTGTCGGCCATGCTCTCGAACGTCCAGCCTCCCCCGCCCACCCGGACGCCGGTGATGGTCACGGCATTGGTCAGCTCGTCCCGCAGGTCGAACTCGGCATGCGTCCACACGCCTGCGGCGACGAGCGTATCTCGGTATTCCGCGAACGGGGGCATGCCCGGGTCGACCACCGGCGAGGTCCCCTCCGGCAAGCTGCCCACGTCGCCAGGCGGATCGACATACCATCCGTGGCGCCACACGCGGTTACTACCTACGTTGTCGGTGAATTGCACCTCCACGAAAAGGGGCCACTCGAAAGCCGGATCCATCCACCCTCCCGCCGGCAGGCTGTGCGCGACAACTTTCGCGTCCAGCGAGAGAACGATTCTTTTGAACCAGTCGACATGGAGGATCTGCGGCTGCTGGATCGCGGTGACATCGCCATACGCAACAAACGTGCTGCGGGCGAACCGGACGGCATGGTCGCCGGCGCCGCCGGGGCCGGCTGCCGCACTGATCTCGGAGTCCTCGCGGAGTCCCCAATCGAAAGTCTCATACCGCGACCACCCGATCGGAATGGTGTCTGGCAGCCCGTCGGCAACAGGGTCGGAATAACCCGAGGCCACAAAGCCGCCCTCGAAAGCGCCACCCAGAATCGCCTCCTCGCCGGGCAGGACCAGTCCGTTCTCGTCGTCGGCCCCGCCGAAGTCGTCGCCCATGGCTTCGGCGTGCGGCAGGCCATCCAGCTCGGTGTCGGGCCGATCCCCGGCAGGCCCCAGAAAAGGGCCCTCCTGCGTCACGGTGTGCCTGGCGCCGTTATCCGCCGCCAACGTCGGGAACGCAGGCCCCGCATCTCCAAAGTCATAGACTCCATCGGCCTTTAAGTGACTTGCCAGTCCGAATAAGACTGCTCCCAAAACCAAACCCGCGTTTGCAGCTCTCATGAGACCTCCATGCGTTTCAGACACAATCCAGCCTATGCGCAATGGTGCGACATTCACAACGCAACAGTTATCACTGTGTTTAATCTATCAGGCTGAAACTGAATCCGTCAAACAAAATGCAGAATAGGGCGGTAAGCGGTGGCGCCGTGGGCCGGCGAGGCTGTGCCGAGCCGTCCCTTATCTTAGCGCCATTCAGACCTGTCCCATAGAAGCTTTGCTTAGAAGCTTCTCGTACAGCCATTCAGGGGTGCGAAAGCAAGCCCAACTTCTGCCGCCTACGGTTGGCTCAGGATCACGCGCAGGCGGTAGAACTGGCGAGGCGCGCGGCTCGGGCCGGCCGCAGGGTCCGCGAGCATGAGCGTCTCGCCGTCCCAGCCGTACGGCCAGTCCAGGCGGGAGTCGAACAGGACGCGGCTCCAGTCCTGCAGATCCGCCGAGGCCTCCACGCGGTACGCGAGGTCGCGCTTGCCGGGGTCGAACGGGAACCGGTACTCCGGCACACCGCCCGGCACCGCAAAGCTCGGCAGCCGCCCAGCCGAACCTGCGCCAGGCAATATCCCGAATGCGTAGCACAGCAGGTTCGGCAGCCCCGTTTCCGGCGCGACGGCAGACGGGTCGGGCAGCGCGGCCTCTGACGCGCCGCCCAGAAGCGCCGTGTAGAGCGCCGCCCACTTCGCATAGCTCACGGGGGCACCGCCCACGCGCACTTCGAGCACCGAGCCCTCGCGCGGCCCGTCACCGAAGTTTGCCGTCTCCGGCACGACAGTCACCGACAGCGCCAGCCCGCCTGCGTACGGCGAGTACGTGCGGCCTGCGAAGACCTGGAGGCCCTCCAGGTCCGGCGCGTAAAACCGCACCTCCGCGGCGTCCAAAAACGGCCCCAGCCCCCGCCCGCCCTCCACGAACAGCCCGCCTCGCAGCCGGTCGCCATCCACCAGCGCGGGCGCATCCAAGTAGACATCCACCGTTGCCGGCGTCGCGCCCGGCTCCACCGCCAGCACGCGCAGCACACCATTCACGCTCGCGCCCGGCGTGCCGTATGACGGCGAGCCGGCCGCGCCGAAAGCGAACGCGTAGCGTGGCCCAGACGCCAGGGGCACCGACAGAACCGTTTTGTCCAGCGCGACGGTCCCGGGACCGAGCAGCGGGCCCGCGCGCCCCGACCCCGAAACCTTGCCTCCGGCCGCCACCTCCACCGCCGACTGGATGCGCCCGTCGACCGCCAGCGTGCCGTTGCTCACCACCACCGGCGCCAGATACCGCCGGCTCTGCCCCGTCAACCGCAGCGTGCCTCCGCCCGTCTTCACAAAGCCCGCCTGCCCGGAAAGCGTCCCCGACAGCTCCAGCGCGTTCTTCGACCCCTCCACGTGCACCCCGGAGGTGCCCGCGAACACGACCCCGTTCGTCACCGCCGCCACGCTGTCGTCCGTCTCGGGCTCATACCTCAGCCCGCCCGACACGCCCTGCCCGGTCGGTGGCAGCGCGCCTTGCCGGCCCAAGCTGCAGAGCGTCAGCGGGCTGCCGAATCCGTACACCCGCGGCTCTCCGGCCGTGCTCGCCGAAGTAAGCCGGAGCTGTCCGCCGACATTCACGGTCAACGCCGCGCTTTGCGCCGGCGCCGCCGGCTGCGTCAGCGCCAGCACGCCGCGGTTCACCGTCGTCGCGCCCGTGAAGGACTTCCCATCGCCGGTGAGCGTGGCGACGCCGTCGCCCTCTTTGACCAAGCCGCCCGCACCGTTCCAGCCCGCTCGCAGCCGCAGCGCCCCATACAAGGCACTGCCCGCCGTGCTGTTGATCTCCAGCCGCAGATCCGACGCCAGAACGACGCCAGCCGCCACCTCGAACTCCACGTAGCCCACGCCCGTGCCGTTCACCACCACCGCCGCCGGCCCATTCGTCGACGCGAAGATCAGCGTGTTGCCCAAACTCTGGTCGCGGATCTTGTTGCGGAAGGCCGAGTCGTTCTGCTGAAACAGCGCCGATCCCACGGCCACGGGCGCGCGAATGCTGATATCGCGGTTCGCCGTCACCGGCGCGTTAATGAAGACCGCCACGTTGGTGCCGCTCGGGTACCGCAGCGGCGCGCTGCTCCAGTTCGCGTCCGTCGTCCAGTCCGCGCTCCCCGTGGGCAGGAACGCTGGCACGTCCACCGGCACGATGAAAAAGGCCTCCTGCAGCGGGCTCCACTCCCCGCCCGCGCTCAGCACGCGCGCCTTGAGCGTGCAGGTGGAGGCCAGCAGGATCGGGGCCGCGTAGAGCGTACCCACGGCCGCGCCCCCGAGCGCCCGCGGGTCCACGCCGTTCGTCGTAAAGTACACGCTGCCCGCGCCGTTGGGATTGCTGATCGCGAGCTGCGTGTTCGGCGCGATCGTCCCGCCGTGCTGGCCGAACACCGGCGCCAGCGTCGCCGGCCACAGCCCCTGCTCAATGAGCTGCGTGAAGTAAACGGTCCGGCGCACGTCGCTCACGATCCAGTTGTAATAGAAGGTCTCGGTTACGGTCGCTTTGATCGTCTCCAGCATGATGGGGTTAATGGTGTTGCGCAACTTCAGGTAGATCGCCTGCATGGCTTCCATCGTCAGGCAGCCGCCGTTAAAAAGGTGCTTCTGCACGCGGTCGGCGAAACGCAGCCGAAACTCGGGCGAGGCTTTCAGCAGGGTGTAGATGGCCGGTATATACTTCGTGGAGGTCTTGGGGTCGCTGATGACGAGGTCGGTAATAAACGTGTTATAGGACGTCGCCCGCCCGGTCGACTGGCCGAAGCTCATCTCGGCGTCCCACATGTAGAACCGCCAGCGCCCGGCATCGCTGCGTTCGCAGGCCGAGACCCAGTTGTTGCCCGGCCAGTCCCCTGTGGCCGCAAAAGCGTAAACCGACAGATAATCAATGACGTTGTCGGTGTCGATGTAGGTCTGCGCCTGCACGTAGGTCGACGCGTTCGCCAGATTGTTGGTACGCAGAAAGGCGAGCATGGCGTTCCACCGGAAGATGTCCCCGCTGGCCAACGCGCCGACTTGCAGGACATCCCATTTCGCGCTGCTGTTGTGGTGTTGCTGCATGAACGCTTCGCGCAGGTGCTCGCAGATGTTGTAATAGCCCTTCCAGACGCCGTTGATGTAGATCGAGTTAAAAGACCCGATCGACCCTTGCTGCCCGGTTCCGATGAAGATCCGCCGCATGAGTTCGTCGACGATAAAGGGGTTCCTGATATCGTTTTTGCCCGCCCGGATCCGGATGTCCTCGAACTTCGTGACCTTGCTCTCGGGGAAAAACGGATAATCCTGCGGCGAATCGCCCAGCTCGCCGCGGAAAAAGATGTTGAACGACGACTTCTGCGTCGAACTGATGGTGAAGGGGTTGGTCGGCTTGTCGCTCAGAATGAGCTGCGGGCGGGACCACCCGCTGCTGGACAGGCGCAGCCCAAGGTCCGTCCGCAGCGGCACGCCGCTGGTCGGATAGTACTCGAAGCCGGCGGGACGCTCGGCGGAACGGCCATAGATCGAGGGCATGTTGAAGGCGCTCATGTCGCCGCGGCTGTACCACGAGTTTGGAACGCTGGCATTGGTGTATGCCCCGCCCTTAATCGCGAAGATGCCCTCGCCGTTGGCGGGCCCCCCGCTGGCGTTCGGCCCGTAGATACCCAGAACCGGATCCGCCGACAGGCACAGCGCCGCGATAGACTGTCTGGCCGCGGACTGGGCCACGAGGTAGTGATACGAACGCGTGGCGGACGGAACCTCGCCCGCCTTGAAGCACCGCGCGCGGACCACGGTGTTGGTGTTGATCGTCAGCGGCGTGCTGTAAAGCGCATTTGTCGCCGACGGCTCGCGTCCGTCCAGCGTGTAGCGCACCACGGCTGACGGATCGGGCGCGGCCATCTGCAGGAGGAAGGCAGACGGGTAGAAACCGCCGAGGTGGCTGAAGTCCGGCGGCGCGGTGATCGCGCTGAACAGGCTGCCCGCGTTCGCCCAGCCGGGCGTCGCGGTGTCGGAGTAGGCGTACTGTCCCTCGCCGGTCCTGACATACGCGTGAAAGTGGCTCTGCGCCGGCAAAGACGGGGCGATCTCGCTCACGATCATCCCCGAGGCGTCGACGAGGCCGAGATACTCCCCGTCCGAGCCCAGCTTGAAGTTCGTGTGTAGGTAGGTCGCGCCGTTGGCGGGCCCCACGTCGAAGCCGGTCGCCATCACGACCAGGTAGCCGCCGGCCGGGATCGCGCTGCCCGCCGGGAAGTACCACTTGCGCGGCTTGCCATCATCGTCGGTCAACGACCAGCCCGTCAGGTTGACGGCCGATGCCCCCGCGTTGTACAGCTCGATCCAGTCGCTCTCGGAGTCGGGCGTGTCCACGTCAAGGTCAACGTCACCTCCGGCCTCCTCCTCTCCCCCTCCGCCCTCAGCCTCTTGCGGTTCGCGCGTGCCGACAAAAAAGCGCGCCGCGTCCTCGGGCCGCGCCAGCGTGCGCCCGCCCGCGCCTGTCGTCGAGAGGGTCACGCGCCCGATCAGATCCGCGCCGGCCAACGCGCTGTTGTGGAGCTGCACGCCGAGCACGTTGTCGCCCCCGGACAGCAGCGTGTTGGCGGCTCCCAGCGTCAGGGCCTCCTCCCTGTTTGTCGCGGTTCCGCCGTTGTCCCCGTTGGCGCTGTGATCCGCGCTGGCGAGCGCGGTGCAGGGCGTGATCGTGTTGGTGACTCCGACGTTCCGCCGCGCCACCTCGCGCCCGTTCAGGTAGACGATCACGCTATCGTCATAGTCGATCACAAGCCGCAGCGCGTTCGTTGCGGCCGCCTCGGCGACCGTGGCCGAGAAGAGTGCGCGCGTGTAGACAGAGGGCGTGACGCCGTAGACCTGGCTGTACAGATTCGTGCCCAGCGCATAATCGGGCGGCGCGCCGCCCTCAATGCCAAACGGCCCGCTCGCCTCGGGCCACGAGGAGTCGTTGAAACCGAGCGTCGCCCACGTCGCCGTCTCGGGAATGCCGTTTAGGATGCCATAGTCAATGAGACCGCCCGAAGGCTCGGCGATGCCCGCGAAGTATTTCCAGGCGGCGTTGTTCGTGACCAGCGACGCCGGCGTGTCGCCGCCGATACGCAGATCGGCCATCGACAGGAAATCCGCGCTCGACAGCAACTGATTGTGCGTCTGGATACACAGCGTATTGGTGCCCGTCCACAGCCGGTTGCTCGCAACGCCGAGGTCGATCGTCATGTCCGCGATCGGCTTGTTCGTGCTGAAGGCAGTCTGGTCGTGATAGGCGTACATGCCCGCGTTGCCCATATTGCGGCGGGCCACTTCCTCTCCGTTCACGAACGCGATGAAGCCGTCGTTGAAGCGCGTCACGAGCTGGAGCTGGTTCGTCGAGGCAGCCTGCCCCGCCGTGACATTGAACGCCTTTCTCACGTAGAGCGTAGCCAGCTTGTTCTGCATGGAGGCGGAGGTGTTGACGCCGAGCGTGACGCCGGTGAACGTCCCGAAGCCGAACGGGCCGGCGCCCGTCTTCCACAGCGCGTCGCTGTAGGCGGTCTCGTACCACTGCGCCGTCGTGCCGAGCTTCGGGTGGCCCGGCGCCTCGCGCTTGAGCAGCCGATCCGAGTTGGCCGCGACCACCTCGTTGATCACCACCTGCGCGGCGCACGGACTGACACCCGCCAGAAACGCAGCCCAAGCGAAGCCCAGCAGCACTTGGCGGCCCCACATGAAATGCGGGAACGGAGAACAAGCCGACCGCAGCCTGCGGCGGCCGACACTCATTCTCAGCCTTCCAGAGAGACCCGTATTCATGACGACACCCACCCCGCTGACGAAACCCACACCTACTCCTTGCCCGTTCAGACCAACAAACGGCATAATCCAGCACAAATCTATATTATACGCCTGAAGCGGGGCTCGCAGGCAAGCCCTTTGTGACGGGCCAGCAATTCTAATTATGGCCTGAGACGGCCTGAAGGCCGGACTACAAACACGTCTACCCGCGCGCGTAGCCGTTCGTAGTCCGTCCTTCAGCCCGTCTTCACGGGGCTGCTCTGGCCATAATTAGAATTGCTGGACGCGCGTAACCGTTCGGTCGCAAGCCTCAGCCTAACGGCACACGGAAGGTGATGCGGGTGCCTGTGTTTGGCCCGCTTTCCAAGCAAATCGTGCCCCCCGCCTCGCGCATGCGCCGGGACATGTTCCCCAGTCCGTCGTGCCCGACTCCGGCCGAGCGCGAGGTGTCGAAGCCCACACCGTCGTCTTCCACACAGACTTCCAAGGTGTCGCCGTCGACGCGCATGGCGATGCGCACCTGCTTCGCGGCGGCGTGCTTCAGCACGTTACCGACCGCCTCGCGCACGGCCAGCAGCAAGTGGTGTCGCGTCTTGGAGGCGATCGGTCGCGACACTAGGTCGTCCGGCCGGCAGAAATGGAACCGCAGCCCTGAGTTTCCAAGGAAGTACTCGGTGTACTGCTCGAAATAGCTCAGGAAGGGCTCCCAGCCGTCGTTGGCCGGATTCACCGCCCAGACGATCTCGTCCACGTTGCGCGCGAGTTCGTTGGCCACGTCGTAGATCTGGTCGAGTCGCTTGTGTACGGCTCCCTTCTCCACGTCGTTGTGCGCCAATTCGCTCAGCGTCGCCACGACCGACAGCCCGTTTCCGAGATCGTCGTGGATGTCGCGCGAAATGCGCGCCCGCTCAAGCGCGAGCGCCTCCTCGCGCCTGAGCATCGCCATCTGCAGCTGGTAGCGGTGCCACAGCATCCAGCGGGCGACCAGGAAAACGATCGCCGCCAGAAGCAGCGCCAGCGACAGGTAAAACCAGGCCGTCTGCCAGAAGAACGCGCGCACCTCGAAACCGAACGCGGCCCCGTCCAGGTTCCACGCGCCGCCCGCCTCGGCGATCACCCTCAGCGTGTAGCGGCCCGGCGGCAACCATTGGAAAACGGCCACGCGCTCCGCCTGCACCGCCGACCACCCTTTGCGCACGCCGTCAATGCGGTAGCGGAACCGCACCGACTCCGGCGCTCCCGGCGACAGCGCCGCGAACTGGAACGCGATGTTACGTGCGCCGGGCGCGAACGACATCTGGGCAGCGGTCTGCGACCGGCTGTCAAAGACGGGCACGCCGTTCACGGACACGCGCTCGATCACGACTGGAGGAGGGTGGCCGGAGAACATCACTTTCGCCGGGTCGATCACGGCCAGGCCGTTCTCGAACGGGAACCACAGGGGCCCGCCGCCGCCCCGGCCCGTGCGCGCGACCCCGCCCATGCTGCGCTCGCCGGCCAGGCCATCCGACGGGCCCAGATGCAGAAGGCGAAGCGGATGGGCAGACTCCCCCTCGGGCGCCAGCTGGCGCATCAGATCCTCGATGAACACGCCCTGCAGGCCCCTCGTCGTGCCCAGCCACAGCCGGCCCTGCGCATCCTCCTCCATTTGCAGCACCGCGTCATCGAACACGCCCGACTGGCGTCCAAGCGCAACGGCCCCTTCCGGCCGCACCGCGAAAAGGCCGGCCGTCGTTCCGATCCAGACCTGGCCGCGCGAGTCGCGGTACACAGCCCGCGGTTCGCCCACCAAGCCGGCCTCTCGGCCGATGACCCGCCTGTCGCCTTCTTTCCGAAACTGCAGCACGCCAGCCCGCTCGCAACAGACCCACAGGGAATCCTCGTCGTCTCGGTACAAGGCTCGCACGGGCTCCGTGACGCGCAGGCCGAACAGCTCGGCCGGCTCGAGTTCGCCGCCCGCCCCCACCCGCATGAGCCCCTGCGGCGTGCCGACCAGCACGCCTTGCGCCTGATCCTCGAGCAGGGCGTGCACGGTGTGGATGATCGGCAGGCTGTAGTCTCGCTGCGTCACCAGCGTCGGAGCGCCCGCGTGTTCCACGAACAGCCCGCCCCCGAGCGTCCCCAGCCACACGCGACCAGCCCGGTCTTGAAGCAGGGCGCTGACCGGCACGTCCGTGTCGAGATAGACGGTCTGCAGCAGCCGCCCTTCGTCGCCCGTCAGGCGCACGGCGCGGCCCTTGTAGCCCACCCAGGTGCCCCTGTCGCGTGTGCGCCAGAGCGCGTAGGCCGTGCCCGCAGTCGCCGTGCCCTCGGCGCGCAACGTGCCGACCGTCTTGCGCCTGATCCGCAGAAGCCCGCCGTCGCACGCAGCCCACACGGTTCCGTCGCGATCCTCAGCCAGCTTGTTGACGGACAGGCTCCCCGGCGTGTCCTGCTCGGCGATCCGCTGCCACACCCCCGCGTGCCAGCGGAACATGCCCGTCGGGTTGCCGATCCAGAGCGAGCCGTCCGACACCTCGTGCATCACGGTCGCCATGCCCGCGTTCTCCGGGAAACCGACCGGCGTCCAGATCGTGTTCTCGCGGTACGCCACGCCGTTGGAGCCGTATACCCACAGGCGGCCCGAGCGGCCCGCGTGGACGCCGCCCGCGGCCTCGACCAGAAAGTCCGGCAGCCGCATGCTCTGGTCGTCAAAGCGACCGCCCTTGTACTCGACGAGCCCGTTCCACGCCGTCATCCAGACGCTGCCGCTTGCGTCGCACGACGCGCCTGTCACCGCGCCCAGCGTGGCTCGGTCGTCCGGCGGCACGGGACAGAGCCTCGCCTCAAACTGCGTCGTCGCGTCATCCGGCGCCGTCACCGCCTCAAGCAGCCCGCGCTCCGCCACGGCCCTCACCACCCCGTCCGGCGTCTCCAGCATGCCGAGCACGCGGCCCACAGAACCCGCCTGGCCCGCCGCGGGCCACACCTGCCAGACGCCGCCCAGAACGCGCGCCACACCCGCCGGGCCATAGACCCACACGCCTTTCGCGCGCCCGCAGAAAACGCCGGCCCAAACGCCCGTCTTCTGCTGCACGGAGGCGGGCACCGCGAACTCGGCGAACTCCGCGCCGTTGAACCGGATCAGCTGGGAGCGCGTCACCAGCCAGAGATACCCGTCCGACGCCTGCGCCACCCCCACCACCGGGCTTCCCGGCAGGCGGTCCTCAACCGTCCAGAGCTTCAGCGCATACGCGTCCGTCGCCAAGTTACCCGCGCCGGCGCACAGCCGCGCGAACAGCATGCACGCGGCAACGAGGACCGCTTTTTGAACTCGCCCCTTATGCACGGAAATACTCATAGCTGAGACTGTCAAACTCTCCACACTCAACGTCCACGCTCAACTCTGAAGTTCAATACCCCGCTTTTCCAAACTTCAGCGTTCTTCAGTTATCCCATCGAGTTCTTCGTCGTCCGCGAAGCCAGGGAACCGCGCGAAAACGTCGTCCACCACGCGCCGGTACTCGTCCAGCGAGCGGCAGATCTTGACCGCGCCCCAGACGCGCTCGCCCTGCGCCAGCGACCCGTGCAGATAGCCCCACAGCTCTTTCATCCGCCCCAGCACCGAGGCCGGCCCGTGCAGCTCGCTCGCGCTCGCCGCCACATAGTCGTCGAGAAAACCCTTCAGCCGCTCGGCATCGCGTGCGCGCGGCACCGCGTCGCGGATGCGCCCCACCAAGAACGGATCCGCCGCCAGGCCGCGGCCGATCATCCACCGCGAGACGGTCGGGAACCGCGCCTTGAGGCGCTCGAAATCGCGGCGCGTCCGAAGGTCGCCGTTGTAGACCACCGGATGCCGGCAGCCGGCCAGCGCCTCGCCGAACGCCTCCAGCTGCACCGTCCCTTCGTACATCTGCTTGGCCGTGCGCGCGTGGATGGCGACCTCCCTCAGCGGATAGGCGTTGAGCACAGCCAAACGCTCGAGCAGCAGGCCGGGCCGGTCCAAGCCGAGCCGGACCTTCACCGAGAAGCCGTCCGGCATCTCCTCGCAGCCGACCGCCAGCATCCGCTCGAACGCCGCCGCATCCCGCATCAGCCCCGCGCCGCGCCCCTTCTTCGTCACAAACGGCCACGGGCAGCCCGCGTTCAGGTCGGCGCACGCGTACCCCAAATCTTTGAAGGAGCGCAGGAGCGTGCGCAGCTGCTCCGGATCCTTGCCGATCACCTGCGGCACCACGGGAATCGCCTGCCCGAAGCCCGGGTCGATATCCCGCAACAGCGTCAGCCGCACCTTCGCGCCGGCGAACGTCGGGATGAACGGCGCCACCGCGCGGTCCGGCGGCTGGAACCAGTGGGCCAGCAGATTGCGGAACGTCAACACGGTCACGCCCCGCAGCGGCGCCAGGCAGAGGTCGTCACGTGTATCCCGTTCAGACATCAGTGCCTTCTACAGCGCGCCCATCAGCAGGCTCGCGAACGCGCTGATCGGTGTGGTGTCGCGGTAGTTGTCGACCGTCTGCCGCACGTCCTTGATCAGGGCATGCACGTCGCTGTAGAGCTGATCGTCAGCCGACAGCTTGCCGAGCGTGCCCTCGCCCTTGGCAAGCCTGTCCGTCACCAGTTTGAGGTTCGCCACCGTCGCGTCCAGGTCGTTGTAGATCTTGTTGTCATCCTTGATGAGCTTGCCCAGCGTGCCCTCGCCTTTTTCGAGGCTAGCCGCCACGTTCTTGATGCTGGTGACGGTGTCCTCCAAGTCCCGGTACATCTTGTCGTCGGCGGACAGCAGCCGGCCCATTGTGCCTTCGCCCTTCTCCAACCGATCCGAGATCGACTTCAGGTTTGCGATCGAGGCGCTCAGGTTCGTGTAGACGCCGCCGTCATCGTTCACCAGCCGGCCAAGGGAGTTCTGTCCCGAGTCGATCTTCGTCGTCACGGACTTCAGGTTCGCCACGGTGTTCGACAGGTCGCTGTAGAGCGTGTTGTCCTCGGAGAACAACTTGCCGAGCGTACCCTTGCCCTCTTCAACGCGCGCGACAAGCGTCTTGATCGACGCACTCGCCGCATCGAGGTTGTCCACCACCGACTTCACCTTGCCGCCCTCGGTGGCTTCGCGCAACTTGCCCACGATCTCTCCGAGGTCGCGCATCCAGTTGTTCGGGGACACCCCCGCCAGCTCCGAGCCCCGCGGCACTTCGGCGCCCTTGCCCTCGTCGATCTGCAGGTAGTTCCCTCCCAGCAGCGAGCCCGCGCACACGGAGATCCGATACCCTTCTCGGAAGATCACGTCGCGCTGCACAAGCAGCGTCACGCTTACGCCCCCGTTCTTCAGCTTCATGTCGTTAACCGAGCCCACGGCCATGCCCCGCAGCATCACCGAGTCGCGCACCTTGAGCCCGCCAACGTCGTCGAACCGCACAGCGACAGGCACTTTGCTCTTGCCGTTGAGGACCTCAATCCCGGAAATAATGATCGTGAAATAGACCAAGAGCCCCAAAACCGCCGACATGAAGACGCCGACGACGACTTCGGAAAAGACTTCCTTGTTGTTCTTCAGACTCATACTCGCCCTCCTCACATTCCCTCAAGCCCGCTTCGTGAAATAAACTGCGCGTCCAAAAACGCACGCACGTCAGGTTGCTCCGTCGCCACGAACGCCTTCGGCGCGCTGACCTCGACGAAGCGTCCGCCCGTCAGCATCGCAATCCGGTCCGCAATGAGCAGCGCGCCCTGCAGGTCGTGCGTCACCACGATGCTGGTGATGCCCAACTCCTCGTTCAACCGTCGAATCAACCGGTCGATCGTCCGCGACGTAACCGGGTCGAGGCCGGACGTCGGCTCGTCATAGAGCACGATCTCCGGGCGCCTGACGATGGCTCGAGCCAGCCCGGCGCGCTTCTGCATGCCGCCCGAGATCTCGTTCGGGAATTTGTGCCCGTCGCTCTCCAGCCCGACCATACGGAGCGCCTCAGCCACGCGCGTGCCAATCTCGTCTTCGGGCATGCGCGTCTTCTCGCGCAGCGGCAGCGCGATATTGTCCGCAACCGTCAGCCAGCCGAGCAGGGCGCCGCCTTGAAACAGATAGCCGAAGCGCTCGCGCACGCGATCCAACTCGGAGCCGTTGACGGAGTTGATCTCCGTTCCGTCAATCCAGACCGAGCCGCGCGTCGGCGCCAACAAGCGAATCATGTGCTTGAGCGTCACGCTCTTGCCTGTACCGGACGGGCCGACAATGACGAAGATCTCGCCCTTCTTGATCTCGATCGACAGATCGTCCAAGACGTTGCGGCCGCCCAACTGTTTCGTCACATGTTCAAATCTGATCATAGATCGTAGAACAACCGAGTGATGATGTAACCCAGAATCAGGATCAGCAGGATCGACGTGATGACTGAGCGCCGCGTAGCCTGCCCCACGCCGACCGCCCCCTGCGTCGTGGTGAACCCCTCAAAGCACGAGACGCCTGTGATGACGATGCCGAAGACCATGGCCTTCAGAAGGCCGACGTAGAGGTCATAGGAGTCCGCGATCGACAAGGCGTTCGCGATGTACTGCTCCCACGGCACGCTCAGCTGCGTGCTGCCCACGATCCCGCCGCCGATCACCCCCAGCACGCTGGTGTAGAACGAGAGTATGGGCGTCATGATCGTCATCGCGAACATCCGCGGGGCCATCAGAAAGCGGACCGGGCTGATGGACATGATCTCCAGCGCGGCGATCTCGTCGTTCACCGTCATGGTGCCTAGCTGCGCCGCCATGGAGGAGCCCACGCACGCCGCCAGAATGATGCCGGTCATGAACGGGCCCATCTCGCGCAACAGAGAGACCATAACGGCCGAGCCGATGTAGACCTCCTGATTGTAGCGCCGGAGTTCCAGTCCGGTCTGAAGTCCCAGAATCATGCCGGTGAACATTCCGACGATCGTGATGAGCGCCAGACTTTTGATGCCGGCCACAAACATCTGCCGAACCAGCTCCGCGCGCGAGCGGCGCGAGCCGAGAAGCAGCGGCGACAGGCACAGCGCCTGCGCCGACAGCGAACCGGCCCGGCCGATGTCGCCGAGCCCCTGTATGACCGCCCGCCTCAGGCTCACGAAAACGTTGGCGGCCGCATCGGTATAGATCGGTTCACGCGTGATCATGGCGTGTCGCCCCCCTTCGGCCTCTGCTCGACGGCCTGCCGGTACTGAAAGAGCCCCCACAGCGCATCGTGCATCACCTCGTTCTCCCGCTGGCTCCGCTCGTAGAGCGTCCAGAACGGCGCCCAGTTGCGCTCGATGCCGCCGCTCGAGCGGATCAGGCTGAACTCGAGCGCACGCAGGCGCGAACCGTGCTCGTCGGACTCGCGGGAGAACAGGGGCCACACGCGCGTATAGCGCGCCTCCGCGCGCGCCGCGCCGTTCGTGTCGACCTGGCAAACCGTCTCGTCGACATAGAACGGGAAGAAACGGGTACACTCCGTCAGCTTCCCCTTGCGGCGAAGCGTCAAATCCTCGATGAGCGGCCACACCGCATACCTGCGACGTTCGTCTGGGCTGTCCATCTCGCCGTAGAGCGGCCACAGCGAGCGCTTCTTGGAGTCCTGCGTGGTGACCGTCTCGTAGAGCGGCCAAGGCAGGCGCCAGCGCTCCGCCGCGTCCGTCTTCGCGTGCGAGAAGAACGGCGGCAGCACCATCCACTGCTGCTCTTTCGCGCGGTCCACCTGCGCCGCAATCGGGAAGAGCATCCACGATGTGCCGGGGTTGCGCGACTCCCCGTAAACCGCAGACGTCCAGAACGGCCAGAAGGCATACAGGCTGGAAACGTCCTTGCGCCACGTGCGCCCGTAGACCGGAAAAATGCCGGTTCGCCTGACCCCCGGCTCCGCCTCCATGCGGGAGAACACGGGCCAGAGATAGTACTCGCGCTCGGCGCGGTTGACCTCGTAGTTCAGGTACAGGGGAAACAGCCCGAAATCGATGTCGTCCATCAGCAGCACATGCGGCAGGTGCCCGTAGAGCGGGAACAGCGCCCAGTAGTCCTCGCCATGACGCGAGCGCCCCTGAAAGTAGAGCGGGAAGAGCGCCAGCTTCCAGGCCGAGTCCTCGCGGCTCACGTCGCTGTCCGAGCCGTACGCGAGCGCCAGCCGCCACCACGCCTCCTCGCGGTCGCGGTGGAACGTCCCCAGGGGCCAGGCAACGTCCGTCACACGCGTGTCGACCGTCGGATCCGACACGCGCGAAACGAAGGGCCTAAGCGCCCAGAAGGTGCCGCCGTCGCGGGTCGTGCGGCACTCAAACAGCGGGCCAAGCCGGAACCGGCTCACGACCCGGTCGGGCGTGAGGTTCGTTCCTTCTGCGGCGAGCAGCAGAGGCGAGAGGCACGCCAGCGCGAGCACCAGAAGCCGCGCGGGCGGCACCTCAATAGTTGTGGCGGAAATACTCATGAATCAGCTTTTCGCAGCCGAACGTCATCGCGATCAGCGCGGTGCGGATCCACATGCCGTTGCGCATCTGGCGCCAGTACATGGCGCGCGGGTCACCGTCAACGGCCGTCGCAATCTCGTCGCGACGCGGCAGCGGGTGCATAATGATCGAGCGCGGGGGCAGGAGCTTCAGCTCCTCCACGCCGAACTTGAAACGGCTCGTGTCGATGCGGGCGCTCTCGCCCTTGTTGGCGTCCCACTCGTCCTGGATGCGCGTCATGTACACCGCGTCCGCGCCGGGTATCGCCGCGTGAAAATCGTCCGTCAACTCGAAGTCCACGTTCTTGGCCTTGAGCACGGCCAGCACATCCTGCCCGACCTGCAGCGGATCGGGCGCCACGAAGACCTGCCGGATGTTCGGATAATTGGTGAGCAGGTAAGAGAGCGAGCGCACGGTGCGCCCGCGCAGGAGGTCGCCGCAGAACAGCACCGTCCGGTCGCGCAGCCCACCGCCGCGCTCGAAACTGCGCAGCAGCGTGTAGATGTCGAGCAGCGCCTGGGTCGGGTGCTGGTCCTGCCCCGATCCGGCGTTGATGATCGGAATGGGCCGCTCGGAGTTCGTCAGCGCCCAGGCCATGTGCTCGGCCAACCCCTTCTCTGGCGTGCGCATGATGATGAGGTCGAAATACGAACTGAACGTGCGCACGGAGTCCTCGCGGGACTCGCCCTTGAACTCCGACGAAATCGAGGTGTCGCGCACCTCGCCGGTCGAGACCCCCAAAATCTGGCAGGCCGAGACGAACGACAGGAACGTGCGCGAGCTGGGCTGGGAGAAATAGAGCATGGCGCGCTTGTGCGCCACCAGTGACTTGAGGAACTCCGTGCCGCTGCGGGTCTTGGCGATCGCGCGGATTTCGTTGGCCACGAGCGCGAGCTGCCGCACCAGGTCGAGGTCGAACTGCTGGGCGAACAGGGTGTGATACGGCGTGCCGTCCTCCTGCATCAGGTACGGCCGCTTCTCCTCGAGCGAGAGGTTCTGATACGTATCCCACGGGATGTCCACGATCCGCTTTGCCATACTTCCTCCTTTTCTGCTGCGGCCCGGTCTGCTCAGGCCATGTCGTCTCTGCGGGAAAAAATCTGCCTTGCGTGCTACAGCGCCGACATCTCCGTCAGCGCCGAGACATACAGCGCCTTGATGGTGTGCATGCGGTTCTCGGCCTCGTCGAACACCTTGGAGAACGGCGACTCGAACACCTCGTCCGTCACCTCCAGCGCGCCGGACTCGGCTGTCATCGTTGTCTCGGCGTCGTGAAACGCCGGCAGGCAGTGCAGGAAAATCAGCTCGCCGCCCACGTTGCCCGTCGCCTTCACGAGGTCCATGTTCACCTGGTAGGGGCGCAGCAGGCGCAGGCGCGTCTCCTTCTGCGACTCTTCCCCCATCGACACCCAGACGTCGGTGTAGAGCACGTTCGCGCCAACCACGCCGGCCTTGGGGTCCTTGCAGATCTCCACGGCAACGCCGTTGCGAGCGCCGATCTCGCGGGCCTCGCGCACCAACGCGGGGTCGGGGGACAGCTCGTCCGGCGTGCAGTTCACGTAGTGCACGCCGGCCTTGGCGCAGCCCACCATCAGCGAGTTCGCGACGTTGTTCCGGCCATCGCCGACGTACGCCACCTTCAAGCCCCGCAGCCGCCCGAACGTCTCCTGCACGGTCATCAGGTCCGCCAGGATCTGCGTCGGGTGGTAGTGATCCGTCAGCCCGTTCCAAACCGGCACGCCGGAGTAGGCGGCCAGCGTCTCGATGGTCTCTTGGGCGAACCCCCGGAAGAGGATGCCGTCGAACATGCGGCCCAGCACGCGGGCGGTGTCTTTGACGGACTCCTTGGCTCCGAGGTGGATGTCATTCTTGGTAAGATATTCCGCCGCACCGCCCTCGTCGCGGATCGCCACCGAGGCCGCGTTGCGCGTGCGCGTCGAACTCTTCTCGAAAATCAGGGCGACCTGGCGGCGCTCCAGAAGATTGCCGCGAACGCCCGCGCGGCGGCGCGCCTTCAGCGCCACGGACAGCTGGATGAGGCTCAGCATCTCCTCGTCAGACAAGTCTGCCAGCCGCAGAAGGGATCGGCCGTAGAGTTCGGGTTTCCATGTGAACATGCGGGTTCTCCAATTGGGTAGTGATTATAGGCCACCGGGCCGGGCCGCACAACTAGATAGTAGGCGCACGCGGGCAGGTCGGCCACGGCGCCGCCGGCACCCCCCTGAAATGCAGCAGGATGCAGGGCGAGCCCTGCATCCTGCCTGAACAGCGCCGCGCCAGCCTCAGCGGTCGAACTGCGCGTCGAACGCGATCGCGCTCGGCGTGAAGTCCACGCTGCGCACGAACTCGCACGCCTCGCAGGCGCCGTGGTTGCGGTCCATGCGGGAGTCCTCCCACTCGACCGAGAGCGGGCCCTGGTACTTGATGTCGTTGAGGGCGACGATGATCTCCTCGAAGTTGATGTCGCCGTGGCCGAGAGACCGGAAGTCCCAGTAGCGGCGCGGGTCGGCGAACTCGGTGTGGCCGCCGAACACGCCCACGGTTCCGTCGCCGTGGCCCCACCACGCGTCCTTCATGTGTACATGGAAGATGCGGTCGTGGAAGGTGCGGATGAACTTCACGTAATCCACGCCCTGATAGCCGAGGTGCGACGGGTCGAAGTTGAAGCCGAAAGCCGGGTGGCCGTCCAGCGCTTCGATCGCCCGCTGCGCCGACGCGATGTCGAACGCGATCTCGGTCGGATGGACTTCGAGCGCGAACTTGACGCCGTTCTCGGCGTAGACGTCGAGAATCGGCTTCCAGGTTTTGGCGAACTCTTTGTAGCCGTTCGCGATCTGTCCGGGCGTGCAGGGCGGGAACGAGTAGATCAGGTGCCAGATCGGCGATCCGGTGAAACCGTTGACGACGCCGATGCCGAGGTTCTTGGCGGCCTTGGCGGCCTTCTTCTGCATCTCGATCGCCCACTTCTTGGCGGCCTTGGGGTCGCCCTTCACCGAGGCCGGCGCGAAGATGTAGTGGCGGTCGTCGATGTTGTCGCAGACCAGCTGGCCGGCCAGATGGTTGGAGATCGCCCAGCAGCCGAGGCCGTTCTCGGCCAGCACCGCGCGCTTGTCGTCGCAATAGGCCTTGCTTTTCGAGGCCTTGTCCAGCTCGATGTGGTCGCCCCAGCAGCAAAGCTCGAGCCCGTCATAGCCGAACTCCTTCGCCGTCTTGCAGATTTGCGTGAAGGGCAGATCCGCCCACTGCCCCGTAAAAAGCGTCACTTTCCTCGCCATGGCACTATCCTCCTTAAGAACGTTCGCCGGAACCGTCCCAGACTGGGAAACCGTTCCCCAAACATCATCGTATGATGCGGGTACAATAAAACAGTCGGTGGCGCTTTTCAACCAAAATCGGCCGGAATCGGCCGGGTCCCGACAGGGCGCGACGGGTGCGCGCCGCCCCTACTTCTTGCGCCTGGGCTGCTTGCGGGTGAAGTCGAGGAAAGGCGCGCGCAGGAGCGCTTCCTCTGGGATGATGTCGCCTTCGGCGGCGGCGGGCGCCGCAGGGTGCGGCGCGGACACGTGCGTCCAGATGCCCTTCGGCTCGGGCTTCAGGATATCCCAAAGCGCCTGCTTGAACTGGGCGACGCCCTCATCGTCAGCGCCGAGCGCGGACATCCGGATGGGCTTGACGCGCGTCTTCTTCACAAACTTCGGCAGGTTCACGACCGCGGCCGCCTCGTCCATCTTGTTCGCCAAAACGAGCGAGGGGCGCTCCAGAAGCGCGGCGTCGTACTGCTCGATCTCGCGCCGCAGCTTGCGGTAGTCATCCCACGGCTCGCGGTTGTCGGTGCCGGCCATATCGATGATGTAGACCAGCACGCGCGAGCGCGCAATATGACGGAGAAAGTCGATTCCAAGCCCGACGCCGGAGGACGCGCCTTCGATGATGCCCGGCACGTCGGCCACGCGCAGCTGCGAGAAATCGGGGTATTCCACAGTGCCGACGATCGGATTGAGCGTCGTGAACGGATAGCTGGCAATCTTCGGATGGGCGTCGCTGATGCACGCGAGCAGCGACGACTTGCCCGCGTTTGGAAATCCGAGCAGCCCCGCGTCGGCGATGGTCTTGAGCTCCAGCCGCATCCGGAACTCCTGCCCGGCGTCCCCCGGCGTGTGCTCGGTCGGAACCTGATGCGTGGACGTTCGGAAATGCACGTTGCCCAGGCCGCCCTTACCGCCTGTGGCGACGACGACCTCCTGGTCGTGCTCCAGGACTTCAGCCAGAAACGCGCCGGTCTCGGCGTCGTACGCCTCGGTGCCGCAGGGAACCGGTACATACAGGTCGTGCCCCATCCGGCCGTGCATCTTCTGGCCGCGCCCCTGCACGCCGTCCTCGGCCCAAACCTGAGGCGCGAAATAGAGCGCAATCAGGGAGTCGACGTTGCGCGACCCCTTAAAAATGACATGGCCCCCACGACCGCCATCGCCGCCGTCAGGGCCACCTTCGGGGACACACGCCTCGCGCCGGAAGCTGCAGCAGCCGTCGCCGCCTCTGCCGGCCCGTACGTGGATCGACACGTGATCAACGAATGTTCTTGTCTTCACGTTGCGGTCCGCGTACGGGGTCGGGTCGCGCTCACTTCGCCGCCAGCGCGGGAAGGATGCTGACCACGGTGCCGTCCTTCAGGAACTTGACGCTCCCGTCCACCAGCGCGAACAGGGTGAAGTCGCGCCCTTGGCCGACGTTCGTTCCGGCGTGAATCTTCGTCCCGCGCTGACGGATCAGAATCGAGCCCGCGCGAACCACCTGGCCGTCGTACCGCTTGACACCCAAACGCTTGGAGTTGCTGTCGCGACCATTTCTTGCTGCTGCTGCACCTGCCATAAGTCACTCTCCTAAACCGAACGGAGACGCCGTCTCCGATCCATACTACTGTTGCGGACACTAGGGCCCGTCCGGCACTTAAGCGATCGACTTCACCGTCGCGACCGTCAGCTCCTGCCGGTGCCCGACCCTCCGCGAATAGCCCTTGCGGCGCTTCTTCTTGAAGTTGATCACTTTCTTGCCGCGCTTATGTCCGACGATCGTGAGCACAACCTTCGCGCCCTCGACGTACGGCATGCCGACCTTCAGCTCCTTGCCGTCGGAGACTGCCATCACCGTGCCCAGCTCCACGTCCTGACCGGCCTCAGCATCAAGAAGCTCGATCTCGATCGTCGCACCCGTGGCCACACGATACTGCTTACCACCGGTCTCTAGAACCGCATACGCATCCATGTCTTAACCCTTCATCAGATGAGGCTTTCGCCAACTCCGGAAACATCCAATCAGAACAAATAGAGGTGATACTTTACCCAATTACTACGTGGACTGTCAAGCGGCGGCCTCGCCTTTTTTTGGCGTCCGCGGTTGCGCCGCCGGCAGACACCGAAGCGCCGTGGTCTGGAACCCAGCTTCTCATCCTTCCCATATTGCCGACTCGCCTCAGAACTCGTATAATGCGCGCATGAAGAAATTCCTGATTCTCTCGGCCTTGGGCTTCTGGGGGGCGGGCGTGGCGCAAGCCGCCGGGCACAGGCTTTGCGTCGAAGCTGAATCCGCCATGGCGTTCGAAGCCCCGGCCGCCGTGGCCTCGAACGGAGTCGCGGGGGCCTCGGGGGCCTATCTGGAGATCCCCGAGGGCGCCGGCAACCCGCCCAAGCTGGAGGCCGGAAAAGCCACCTTCGCCGTTGAAGTCCCCGAAGATGCCGCCTACACCCTCTGGTGCCGTGTGTGGTGGGAGGGCGAATGCAGCAACTCCTTCACCGTCGGGTTCGACGACCAGCCGGCCTTCCTGTTCGGCGAGGACGCAACCTACAAGGCCTGGCACTGGGTCAAGTACCCGGTCTCCCGCACCGTCGCGCCGGTCAGGCTCGCCAAGGGCCGGCACACGCTGGCCTTCCGCAACCGCGAAGACGGCGTGCGCCTCGACCAGGTTCTGCTCAGCGCCGACAAGCGCTTCGTCCCTGTCGACATCGAGACCGCCGGATCCCGCCCATGACCGTGCCCCGCCTCCATACCGCATTGACCGCGCTCTTCCGCGCCGGCGTGCTCGTCACGCTCTTCATCGCGCCCACCCAGTGGGCGCTGGAGGTGCGGCCCAAATTCTACCTGTCCCCGGCCGACCTCGCCCTCGCCTTCACGGCGGGCGTGTGGCTGCTGGACATTCTGACCACGCGCGAGTGGCGCCGCCTTCTGCCGCTGCCGCCCTGGCCGAGCCTGCTCCTCGTGGCGCTCGCGGCGGCCTCGGCCGCCGCGGCGCCGTTCCAGGCGCTCGCGCTCAAAGACCTCGCCCAATACGCCGAGTACTTCCTGCTCGGCCACCTGCTCTTCGCCGCCTACCTGAGGAGCAGCCCGCACGCCTGCCGCCACGCGCTTCTGGCGCTCGTCGCGTCGACGGCCGTCACGCTCGCCCTCGCGGCCGTCCAGTATGCCGACGCGTCGGCCGACGCGCTGCACGTGCGTGGCACCTTTGGCAGCCGCAACGTGCTGGGCGGCTACCTCGCGCTCGCGCTGCCGCTGTTCTTCGGCGCGGCGCTTTCGGCCAGGCTGGTGTGGCCCGTCCGGCTCGCGCTGGCCCTCCTGCTCGCCGTCGGGCTGGCCGTCACTCTCTCGGGCGCCGCCTATTTCGCCGTGGCGGGAGCCGTCGCCTGCCTCGCCGCCGCCCGCGGCCCCAAGGTCTTTGTGCCCGTGGCCGCGGCGCTGGTCGCGTGGCAGGCGCTCGTGCTGCCGCGCCTGCCGCGCGAGAACGACCTCGCTCATTTCCAGTCGGTCGCGCTGTACGGCGGCGGCGGCGCCGTCGAGCGCCGCTACCCCGACTGGCAGGCCGCCTACAGCATGGCGCTCACCCACCCGTGGCTCGGCGTCGGGCTCGGCAACTACCAGAAGCACGTCGGGCAGTACTACGACAACGTGCCGCGCCAGACCGGCCCCTCGGAGCCCGACATCCAGAACCTGTACCTCGTGCTCGCCGCCTCGGCGGGCTTCCCCGCGCTGCTGGCGTTCCTTGCCCTGCTGTCTTGCGCCGCCCGCGCGGCCCGCTCCGCACCCGACACGGGCGGCTTCGCTGCCGCCCTCGCGCGGGCCGCAGCCGGCTCGCTCGCCGCGTTCGCTTTCACCGCAATCTGGCATCCGCTCTTAGTCCGCGGCATCGGCCTGCCGCTCGTCTTCGTGCTGGCTCTCGCTTATCACCTGAAACAACCTGAGGCTGCCGATGTGCTCTGAACACGCGACTGCGCAAGCGCCCCGCATCTTCGAACTCCCTGTCCACGCGATCCGCAACCGACTGCTGCGCCTCTTCGCGCGCATGTTCAAGCGCCCGGGCGAGTGCCTGCTGGGGCTTGACGCCATGAACGACATCTACGGCCGCGCGTGGAAGATGCCGGCGGACATCCCCTTTAGCGACCGCGTGCTCCAGGCGTGCGGCGTGCGCACCGGCTTCTCTGAGGAGGAGCTTGGCCGCGTGCCGAAAGAAGGGGCTGTCGTGGTCGTGTCGAACCACCCCTACGGCGGCATCGAAGGCGTCATCCTGCTCTCCCTGCTGCGCCGCGTGCGCCCCGACATCAAGGCGCTTGCGAACTACTTGCTCGAAGCCATCCCCGAGATGCGCAGCGACTTCATCTTCGTCGACCCCTTCGGCTCCAAGAACGCGGCCAAGGCCAACATGCGGCCGATCAAGGACAGCCTGCGCTGGCTCAAGGAAGGCCACCTGCTGATCGTGTTCCCCTCCGGCGAGGTCTCCAGCTTCGACCGGCGAACCCTGCGCGTCCGCGACCCCGCCTGGAGCGCGAGCATCGCGGCGCTGGCGCGCAAGACCAGCGCCACGGTCGTGCCCATGTTCTTCCCCGGCCGCAACTCCCTGCTCTTCAACGGCGCGGGCCTGATCCACTCGCGCTGCCGCACCGCGCTGCTACCGCGCCAGCTCAGCAACAAGAAGGGCCGCACCATCGCCGTCCGCGTCGGCTCGCCGCTGACCACCAAAGCGCTGGAGCCCTTTTCGACCGACGACGCCCAGCTCATCAAGTACCTGCGCTTCCGCTCGTACCTGCTGGCCGAGCGCGAGACCCACCGCACGCGCCGCTTCATCTCGCTGCACCCGCCCATGCTGCCGCCCGACCCGATCGTCTCGGCCGTCCCGAACGCCAGCCTGGCGCGCGAGATCGCCCAGCTCCCCCCCGCCTGCAAGCTCGTCGCGGCCGGCGACTTCGAGGTCTTCATCGCCACCGCCGACCGCATCCCGTCCTGCCTGCGCGAGATCGGCCGCCTGCGCGAGATCACCTTCCGCGCGGTCGGCGAGGGTACCGGCAACGAGATCGACCTCGACAGCTTCGACGACTACTACTCGCACCTGATCATGTGGAACACGGTCCGCCAGGAGATCGTGGGCTCCTACCGGCTCGGGCTCACCGACAAGATCGTCGCGGAGCACGGCGTGCGCGGACTCTATACGCGCACGCTCTTCAAGTTCGACGAGCGCCTCATCGCCAAGATCTCCCCCGCCATCGAGCTCGGCCGCTCGTTCATCCGGCCGGAATACCAGAAGGCTTACGCGTCGCTGTTCCTGCTCTGGAAGGGCATCTCAACATTTATCGGGCGCAACCCGCACTACCGCATCCTCTTTGGCCCAGTCAGCATCACCAACGAGTACCGCGAGGCCTCGCGCTGCATGATCCTCGCCTCCATGCGCCAGACCTGCATGGCGAACGACCTCGCCTTCCTGATCAAGCCCAAGTTTCCGCCCAAGCCCCCGCGCCACTCAGAATGGTGCCTGAACGAGTACGTGGAATACCTCAACGACATCGATCAGGTGGCCGGGTACGTCTCCGAGATCGAGCCCGACGGCAAAGACATCCCCGTGCTGCTGCGCCAGTACCTCAAGCTCGGCGGCCGTCTGCTCGCCTTCAACGTCGACCCGGAGTTCAGCTCGGTGGTCGACGGACTCATCGTCGTCGACCTGCTCAGGGCGAGCCCCAAGACCATCCGCCGCTACATGGGCAACGACGTGGCCGACGCCTACCTCAAGTTCCACGGCATCTCCGACCCCGCCGACCCGCCCCCCGCGACATCCAGCTCACAAGCCCCAACGCCTAACTCCTAACTCCCACCCCCCATGCTCCACCACCTCGCAGTCCGCAACCTCGCCATCGTCGAAGAGGCCTCCGTCTCGTTCGGCCCCGGCCTGAACATCATCACCGGCGAGACCGGCGCGGGCAAATCCGTGCTCATGGGCGCGCTCGACCTTGTGCTCGGCGGCCGCGCCGACAAGTCAGCCATCCGCGAGGGCGCGTCCGAAGCCTGGGTCGAGGCCGCCTTCGACCTGCCCGAAACGCAGGCCGCCGACGCCCTGCTCGACGCTGCGGGCTTGCCCGCCTGCGAGGAGGGCCGGCTGCTCATCCGCCGCTCCGTCGCCGCAGCAGGCGCGGGCCGCTGCCTCGTCAACGACGCCTCAGCCACCGTGCAGACCCTCCGCCGCCTCGGCGACCTGCTGGTCGACATCCACGGCCCCTACGACCACCAGTCGCTGCTCGACCCCGACTTCCAGCGGCGCGTCCTCGACGCCTACGGCCACTGCGCCGCCCCGCTCGCAGCCTACGCCGGCGTCTGGCAGGCGCTCCGCGCCCTCGAACAGCGGCTAGCCGGCCTCCAGGGCGACTCCGCCGACGTCGCCGCCGAGGCCGACCGCCTCCAGTTCATCGCGGACGAGATCACGCGCGCCGGCCTCACCGACGCCGACGAGGACGACTTGGTCCAGCAGCACGCGCAAGCCGCGAACGCCGAGCAGATCCTCTCGCTCGGCTCGGCCATCGCCAACGCCCTGACCGACGGCGAGTCCTCCGCCTTCGACCTGCTCGCCAACATCCAGACGCAGCTCGCCGAGCTCGCCCGCGTCCTGCCGCCCGCCGCTGAGTGGCGCGCCGAGGTGCAGAGCGCCGCCGTGCAGCTTCAGGAGCTGGGCCGCGCCATCAACGACCGCCTCAGCCAGATCGACGCGGACCCCGCCCGCCTCCAGCAGCTTGAGGAGCGCATGGCCCTCGTCCAGCGCCTCAAGCGCAAGTACGGGCACACCGTCGCCGACATCCTCGCCGCGCTCGGCAAGCACCAGGCGCGCCTGAGCGACCTGTCCACGCGCACCGAGCAGATTGAGAAGCTGAACGCGGAGATCTCCGCCAGCACCGCACGCCTGACGGATAAGGCCGCCGCGCTCTCCAAGGCCCGCGCGCAAGCCGCCGGCAAGCTCGCCCGCTCCATCACCTCGGAGCTGCGCGACCTCGGCTTCCTGAAGGCGGGCTTCGCCGTCGACCTCGCCGCCGTCGCTCCCGGCCCGTGTGGCGCGGACGCCGTCTCCTTCGGCTTCGCGCCCAACCCCGGCGAGCCGATGCGCCCGCTCAAGGCCATCGCCTCCAGCGGCGAGATCGCCCGCGTCATGCTGGCCGTCAAAGCCGTGCTCGCCGCGCACGACAGCATCCCTGTGCTCGTATTCGACGAGATCGACGCCAACATCGGCGGCGAAGTCGGCCGCGCCGTCGGGCAAAAGCTGCGCCGCGTGGCCGAGAGCCACCAGGTCATCTCCATCACCCACCTGCCGCAGTCAGCCGTCTACGGCCGACAGCACTACGTGGTGTCGAAAGAGGTCGTCAAGGGCCGCACCAAGATGCGCATCGACGCGCTGGACGCCGCCGGGCGCGTCGACGAGATCGCCCGCATGCTCGGCGGCAAAGGCCTCACCAGCGTGATCGAAAGCCACGCCCGCGAGCTCATCGCCTCGGCGACGTGACCCCTCCGCGGCGCCGCTCCGGCCCGCCGCCGCTAGGCCTCGCATGCGCTGTCCCACACCATGCGGCCGCCGAAGTAGGTCCGGACGACCTCGCACGTCTCTATATCGACGGGCGAGACCGCGCGCGGGTCGCGGTCCAGCACGATGAAATCCGCCGCAAGCCCCGGCCGCAGCGACCCGCACACGTCCTCCAGCCCCATCAGGTAAGCCCCGTGCCGCGTGTAGCTCGCCAGCATGCGCTCGACGCTAACCCGCTGCCGCGGCCCGAGCAGATGCCGCTTGCTCCCGGCGCGAACGATGTCCTTCACGCCGTACCACTTGGCCGCAGCCAGGTTGCGCGTCACGCCGATCTCGATCGCCACGAGCGGGTCGGGCTCCACCGTGATCGGGTGGTCAGAGGAGGACGCAACGGTCAGCCCCGCGTCGAAGAGCGCGCGCAGCGGATACTCGCGCGTCGCCCGCCGCGCGCCGAGCATCGTCGCGTCCACGCGCCGCCACCAGTTCGGCTCCCGCATGTGCCAGAACGGCTGCACCGACGCCACCACGCCGAGCCGCGCCATGCGGCGGATGTCCTGCGCCCGCACGAGCTGCAGGTGCGTGATGACAGGCCGTGCGTCGCGCCAGCGGGCCGCTCCGGCCAGCCGCAGGGCGTTGAGCGCGCGCCGCGTCGCCGCGTCGCCGATCGCGTGCGTGAAGATCTGAAAGCCCGCGCGGTGCGCGGTGCCGAAGGCCGACGCGAGGTCCTTCAGCCCCCACAGCCCCTCGTTGTGCTCGTCGCTTTCGCGCCCGACCTTGGTCGCGTACGGCGCGTTCAGGAACGCGGTGCCGCCCTCCACGACGCCGTCGGCAAAGAACTTCGCGCACGTCACCTTGAACCGCTCGCCATCGCACCGCGCCTTCACGTCCCGCAGCTCCGCCACCTGCTCGCCGACCGGGCGCTCGGGCGTGATCTCCTGCGCGAAGTTCACGCGCAGCTCGAGCTCGCCCTCCTGCTCGAGCCGCGCGAACGCCTCGGCCGGCGCGCCCAGCCCCGACGCGCAGATGCTCAGCGCCCCGGTTATCCCGTACCGGTGCATGCGAGCCTGGTACAGGCGCAGCGCGCGCGCATACTGCTGGGCGGAGTAAGACTTTGGCGGCAGCAGCTTCGCGGCCTCCTCCTTGAGCGTGCCCCAGAGCGCGCCGGTGTGCGGATCGCGCTCGATCACGCCGCCTGGCGGATCGGGCGTGCGCGCCGTAATGCCGTAGCGCGCAAAGGCGGCGCTGTTCAGCCACACGGTGTGCCCGTCATACGAGCGAAGGATGATCGGCCGCGCGTCCGAGACCTCGTCCAGCCGCGACCTGCGCGGCCCGTGGATCAGCTCCTTGTCCGTGAAGCCCGCGATGTCCCAGCCGGCCCCGCGGACCTCCTCCGCCTCGGGGAAGTCGCGCAGAAAACGGCGCACGGCGCGCAGGCAAGCCTCGGGCGTCTTGCACGCGTACAGCGACACGTCGAACAGATCCGAAAGCGCCGTTCCGGGCGCGTGCGTGTGGGAGTCGATGAAGCCGGGCATCACGAACCGGCCACGCAGGTCCTCCACCTCGGTTTCGGGGCCGGCGAGCGCCAGCACCTCGGCGTCCGTGCCGACCGCGAGCACGCGCCCGCCGCTGACGGCCAGCGCGGAGCACGCGCCCGCCTCGCCGTCGCCTGTCCAGACGACCGCGTTCGTATAGATCCAATCCGCACGCCTGCCCCGTTCCGCACGCACCGCTCCCGCCTCCTTCACACCTCATCGGCACAGCCAGTTTAGACCAAGCCGCCTCGGATGAAAAGCGCGTAACGCAGGGCGCTAGACGGCCGGGTGCGATTGCAAACTATTGCAATCGCACAGAATTCAGAAGCCAGAAGCCAGAATTCAGGAGTTGGATGCCAACGAGTTATGTCCGATTCGCGCGAGATTCTTCCTGTCTCCTCTTTGGGAGACACCTTTTTGGGCGGCGCTTTCGTATGTAAGTCGTTGCGAAGCAATTCTGAATTCTGACTCCTGAATTCTGACTTCTGGGTGCGATGCAACGAAGTAAAATCGCACCCTAGACGGCCACAGACTGCGGCGCCCGGATGTCGAGCCCGTAGATCTCGCTCCGGATAGCCGCCAGCAACTCGTCCCGCTCCGGGGCGCCAGGCGCCCGCGACCAGGTCATGAGGTGTGACGGCGCGGTGCGCTTGCCCGCGTATGCCGGCAGCGTCACCGGCTCCGCGTCAAAGCGAAATCCGTGGCGCTCGTAGAACGCGACCCGCCGAACCGCGTCAGCGCCGGCCGCAGGCGGCTCGACGTCCAGCGCGATCACGCCGCCCAGATGCTGCTGCATCAGGCTCACAGCGCGGCCGCCAAAGCCGGACGAACGGTGAGCAGGCGAGATCGCGATGTGCTCGATGAAGCGGAAACCCGGCAGGTCCCACCAGCCCAGCACGCCCACGACCCCGTCGCCGTGCCCAAGCGCCGAGAACCGGTAGCGGGGGTGGCGAAGAAGCGCCACCTGCTCGAAATAGGCGCGCTGCTCGCAGTCCGAGAACGACGAGGCGTAGATGCCCCAAGCCTCTGCAAACGACCGGTCGGCCGCTCCCAGATGCGCGGATATCCAGAGGCCGCCCCGCTCGAAAACCGGCAGGGCCTTGAAAGCGAACCGGCCGAAATGGGCTGTCGAACCGGCCACCCCCGTGGCTGTCGCATCATCGGCCTGGAACGGATCAGCGAAGAACTTCGCTCGGAGAAAAAGAGGGTCGCTCGACCCCGACGAAGAGAAGACCGCGTTGGGTCTTTCATCCCGTTGAATATTCATAGGCTCGCCGCCTCGCAAGCGATTCGGCGATGTTCCAACTCACTTTGTCTCGTGTTGGTTTCTCTCCGACAGCAAGGCCGGAACCAGCAATCGGCGTCAACGGTCTAAGACCCCTTTAAGACGCCTTTCGATTGCATCACGATGGGAACTAGTGTACGGCATACGGCCCGCGCCTGACAAGCTCGAAACGGCGGGGCCGCGCAAAAACGCGCGCGCCGGAAGCGATTCCTGTTGGTTTTGCTGGCGATTCTCCGTACACTTCACGCCCATGAGTTACCGCATCAGCCTGCTGGCGTGGGCCTGCGCCACGGCGCTCTTCGCGGCGCCGGAAATCAGAGTCGTATTCCCCCCTGCCGGCGCAAGCGTGTCCGCAGACGGGCGCACGCACGTTCTCGGCTCGGTGAAGCCCGCCGGCGCGCCTCTTACCGTCAACGGCCAGACCGTCGCCGTCTGGCGCACGGGAGGCTTTGTCTGCATGACCCCTGCCGTGCCGGGCACCAACACGCTCGTCTTCCGGGCCGGCAAGACGGAGGTCCGGCACAGCTTTCGGGTGCCCTTCCCGCCGCCTCCCTGGGACGGCCGGAGCCTGCACGCCCGCGAGCCCCTGAAGCCGCTCGGCGTCTACACGGGCGAGGCCGTTCGTCTCGTCTGCGACGCGCCTGCCGGGAAGACGGTCCGGGCGCAGGTCGGCGAGCGCACCGTCACGCTTCAGCCTGCGAGCGGCGAGCCGACGCGCTACCTGGCGCAGGTCACCTTCGCCGCGCCGGTCGAAGCGGCGCCGGTCACCTTCTTCTGCGACGGGCTGCGCGACGCGCACGCCGACGCGCTCACCGCTCGCGCGGAGTGGCCCGCCGCGCGGGTCAGCGGCCGCTTGTTCGAGACCCGCGCACGCAGCGAGCCGGGCGAGGGCGACACGGTCGCCTTCCTGCCGCCCACGCTGCGCCTGCAGGGCGCGGGCTTCGCAGGCGGCCACACGCGCGTCTGGCTGGCCGGGATGCTGTGCTACGTTGAGACGAGCCTCGTCGCCGCAGAGCCCGCCCGGCCGAACCCGCCGCCACGCGACACCCCCATCCCCAACATCGGCGCCGGCTTCGGCCCCCACCCGCCCTCCCACCGCGCCCTTTCCTCCCTCCTCATCGTTCTCGACCCCGGGCACGGCCGCGACGCGTCCGGCGCCGTCGGCCCGTGCGGAGTCAAGGAGAAGTCCGTCGCGCTGCAGCAGGCCAAAGTCGTCAGGAGGGCGCTGGAGGCCGCCGGGGCGCGCGTGCAGCTTACGCGCGACTCCGACACGAACCCTGACCTGTACGCGCGGGCCGCTGTCGCCCACGCGGAGCGGGCCGACGCCTTCATCTCCCTGCACTACAACGCCACGGTGCCGTCCACCGACCCGAGCCGCGTCCGCCACATCGCAACCTACTATTGGAACGACATCGGCGAAGGCCTCGCTCGCGCCGTCCACCCGCACCTCGCGCGGGCCACAGGCATTTCCGACAGCGGCGTCCGCCAGGCCAGTTTCGCGGTCTGCCGCAACCCGGCCGTGCCCTCTGTTCTGGTCGAACTGGACTTTATCACCGCGCCTGCAGGCGAAGAGGCCATCCAGTCCGCCGAGCGGCAGCGCCGCGTGGCTGACGCCGTCGTGGCCGGGGTTCGCGAGTGGCTCTCGCCGGCGCCAGCCCCCACCGCTCAGCCGCCCCGCTCTTCCCCACAGTCTTCACCATCCGAACAACACCGCTAAGGAGCCCGATCATGATCATGCAAGACGCGACGACGGACGACGCAGCCAGCCAAGAGGAAGCCAGGCTCGCCCAGGCCTATCTGAGCCTTATTCACAAGGGGCTGACGCAGAAGAAGGCCACACCGCTCGTCCAGCGCAAGGAGTCGGAGGCCGACTACCGCGACGCGCTCGACGCTGCGACTGACGAGCACGAGTACGAGCTGCTCGTGCGTGCGACCTTGACGGATCCCGGCAACGCCGCCGCCCTGCTCGAACTGAAAGACTATTTCGACCTCACGTTGGAGGAGGATCTGATGGCCACGCGAGCGATCGTGACGATCGCCGCGAAGCGGCTAGGCAAGAAGGCCTTCAAGGACTACGCCGGACACTTCTGGAGCTTTCTTGAGACGCGCCCTTACATGCAGGCGCGGGCCGAGCTGGGAAGCCTGCTGAATGAGGCGGACATGACCGATTTGGCCACGGCTGAGTGGGCGGCGCTGATCGCCCTCAACCCCGTCGACGAGCAAGGCATCCGGTACGTCCTGCTGCCCTCCTACCTCCGGATCGGGCAAGCGGAGCAAGCCGCCAGCCTGCTGGCGCAATACGCCGACGAGGTCAACGCGAATGCCCTCCTCGCCTGGTGCCGCGTGCTCGAGCGCCTGCTCCAGAAGGATGAGCCTGGCGCAGCCGCCGCGCTCGCCGCCGCCCGCTTGGCCAACGGCTTCTCCGAGGCCTTCCTGTTGGGGCACCGCCAGCCGCCCAAAGATATTCCGGAGTCCTATGAGCCCGGCACGCGCGAAGAAGCGGGGTTTTTCGCCGACATCCTGTCAGAGGCGTGGGATCCGCACACGGACGCTCTGAAGTGGCTGTTTGCGCAGCCGAAGCCCCGCCGGTGAGCGACGCGCGGCCCAGCGCCTCCGTCCTCTAGTTGCCCCCGCCGAACCGGTACGCCTTTTCCGTTCCGTCCGCGAACGTGACAGATAACTCGCGCGCGGACAGCCGCGCGCCTTTGACAGCGCGCGGGGCGGCTCCGGCCGCGCTCGGCGCGAGCGCATAGAGCGTCGTGGCCTTGCCCGCCGCCTGCTTGCGGTAGACCGCCGTGGGGATCGGACGGATGCCGCCGTAGCCCGACGACGAGTCGGGCAGCCAGCCTTGCACGGCCGGCTCCTTCTGCCCCTTTACGAGGGTCACGCCGTCCGCGCCGAATGCCGTCAGCGCCACGTTCGCCCCTTTGTTCAGCGTGGTGACCGCCAGGCCGTCCACACGAGCGTCCTCCGCGTCCAGGTGGAAGAGCGCCTCGTAGGTGTGCGGCAGTCCGTCCTTCGGCTCCAGCTCGTCCGCAACCACAAACAGGTCGGGCTTGACGAAGAAGACGTGGCGCGTGTGCCGGACGACGCGCGCCGCGTTCGTCCCCCAGCCTTCGTCATAGGTCGCCGCCGCATAGTCGTGCGTCAGCCCCGTCTCGAACGCCAGAGGCACGGGCGCCGTCACCACATAGGTCTCCTTGGGCTCCTTGCGCCGGTTCTGGTCGCCCCCGTCGACGAGTACCACGTTGTGCGCGCGGCTGCTCAGCACGTAACGCCGCCACTCGCTCGCGTCATACGTGTAGACGCCGCCCTCGACGAGCAGCGCCTTGCCGAACGCCGTCAGCGTCACGCCCAGCTTGTCTTCGTGCTGGTGGCCATACCCGAACGGCCCCGCGTCCATGCAGAGCCAGAGCGAGTCGCGATCCCAGCCGCTGCGGAAGAGCACCTGGCCCGCGTACGGGAAGCGGTAGGACAGCGGAGCGGGCGGCTTACCCTCCTTGCCCCCGGTGGCGACCCAGCGGAAGTCGTCGCGCGCGGGGAAGAGCTTCGCCCCCATCTCCATCCAGCGCTCCATCGCGCCGGCGCCGGAGTCGTTCAGCGCGGGCGTCCGCCGCGTGGGCTGCATCGAGTAGAGGAAGTAGTCGAACATCCGCTCCATTTTCGCCGTGTACGCGCGGGCGACTTCGCAGCCCGTCAGCGGAGCCAGATTCACAGGCCCGAGGAAGTTCTGCACCGACACCCCGTGATAGCCCGGAGCAAGCTCCACCTGCGCGCCGTCGGGATAGACCTGGATATCCAGCTCCGCGCCGAGCCGCTCCAGCGCCGTCTGCCGCCAGAGCGCCGCATCCCTGAACTCCGGAAAGAGCGCGCCCACATGATAGAGCCCGTTGGCCTCCATCGTCAGCCAGTTGCCGCCCGTCTTGAACTGCATCAGGTAGAGCGCGTGCTCCGCGAAGCTCTTGAGAAACAGCGTCAGCGCCTCGTCGTCCACCGCTTTCGAAGCAAGGACGAGGTGGTAAACCTCTGGCCACACAGAGCCGGTGCGGATGCCCGCCTCGATCGTGCGCCAGCGCGAAAACGCCTTGTTGTCGGCCTTCGCCGGCACGGGGCAGTCCCGCACCCAGCTTCTAAGCTCGCGCACGAACTCGGCCGCATATTTCTCGTCGCCGGTGGCGTAGAAGGCGCGACCCAGATCCACCCACGTCGAGTGGCGGCTGAGCTGCCACGTCCACTCGTGGTTTCGCGGCCACTTCGAGCCGGGCTGGGTCGTGGGGTTGAACGACCAGTCGATCGTGTCGCCGAACGCCCACTCGATGCCGATGCTGGAGAGTTGGTGCAGGAGGGCCTTCTCGGCCTTCGCCACGTTCGGCTTCCGCTCGCGCCCGACGGCCTTCGGGTCGAACGTCCAGTGCGGCTCCGTGCGACTCCGCAGGTGCTCCGCGAACGCGTGTTTCGCGGCAGCCCAATCCTGCTTAGCCGCCGCCTCGCGCACAGCCGACAGGTCGGCCCGCTCCAGGTCGACCATCGAGAACAATTTCGCGTCGGTCAGACGCGGGCCAGCCGCGGGCGCCCTCACGCCTTCCGCCCCCCAGGCGATCAACCGCCCCGCGAATAACACCGTAACCAGACACAGGCACACCGGCTTCAAAATGACACGCATGTTTCGCCCCTTCCATGTGCTGACACAACGCCCGTGCACCGAAAACGTCGGCCACACATGAACTGTTCCATATTCGCGCCGCCAGATCAAGGGGGAACGCGAGCGTAATCGGGTGGTGACGGGTGGTGCGAGGATTATCGCGTTTCGGATGACCGTAGGCTTAGGGAGGGGCAAGCGTCTGCTTGCCCGGACGAGCAGACGCTCGTCCCGTGCCTTCACGTCCAACACACGTCAGATTCGCGAGAGCCCGTCAACCGATTACAACGCGAGAGCCCGATCACCCGAAGCCTCACAAGAAGCAAAAAGGGCCGGAGGTCGCCCTCCGGCCCTTTCTCGCATCGCGCTGTTCTACGGAACGCGTCCTAGTACTGAACGACGCACAGCGGCTGGCCCTTGGCCACCACCGCGCCGTGCTCGACGAGGAACTTCACCACCGTCAGAGGCTTGTCCGCCTTGATCTGGTTGAAGAGCTTCATCGCTTCGACAATGAAGAGCGGGTCGCCCGCCTTCACGCTGTCGCCGTCCTTGGCCAGCTCCGGCTTGCCCGGCCCCGGCGAGCGGTAGAAGGTGCCGTTCAGCGGCGCGTTGATCGTCGGCCCGGCAACGGCTTCGGCCTTCTTCGGCTCCGGCGCGGCAGCCGCCGCAGCCGTGGGAGCGGCAGGCGCGGACACCGGCAGATCCGGCAGCGCGGTCGGCATGGAGCCTGCCGCGAAGCCCAGACGGCTTGCGAGGCCCGCGACCAGCTTGCCGATCTCCGCGAACTTCAGCGTCTCGTCGGACGGCGCCGGCGCGGCGGCCTGCTGACCTCCGGCCTCCGCCTTCTTCTGCACGCCCGCGCCCTCGAGGTCGGCGGGGATCGGGTCGCGCTGCTCAGCCGGCTTGGCGCGCCACTTGAAGTAGCCCAGCGCCACCTCGGGGAAGAGGCAGTACGAGAGGATATCCTCCTCCTTCTGGAGCAGCTTGGGGTCGATCTGCGCGGCCGCGTCGGCCAAGCCCGGCTTGAGCAGATCCGCCGGGCGGCAGGTCACCGGCTTCTCGCCGTTCAGAATCTGCTTCGACAGCTTGGCGTCGATCGCCGCGGGCGACCGGCCGTAAAGGCCCTTCACGTAGTCGCGGGTCTCCTGCGTCACCATCTCGTAGCGCTTGCCGGCCAGCACGTTCAGCACGGCCTGCACGCCCACGATCTGGCTCGTCGGCGTGACGAGCGGAGGGAAGCCCATGTCCGCACGCGTGCGAGGCAGCTCTTCCAGCACCTCGGGCAGACGATCCAGCGCGCCCTGCTGCTGGAGCTGCGATCGCAGGTTGGAGATCATCCCGCCGGGGATGTGGTGCTCCAGCACGTCAGCGTCCACCGACTCGCCAAGTCCGGTCGAGGGCTCGCGCACCTTCTTGAGCGTCTTGAAATGGGCGTTGGCCTTGGCCACCATCTTGTGGTCCAAACCCGGCGCGTAGCCCTCCGCCTCGAGGATCGCCACCAGCGTTTCGGTGGGCGGCTGCGACGAGAACCCGGACATGGTGGAGACCGCGGTGTCGATCGCGCCCGCGCCGGCCTTGACGGCCGAGAGGTACATGGCGACGGCCATGCCGCTGGTCATGTGCGAGTGCACCTGCACCGGCACCTTGACGGCCTTGACGAGCGCCGCGATCAGCGAGGTGGCTGCGGCGGGGCTCAGGATGCCGGCCATGTCCTTGATACAAAGCGTGTCGATGCCCATCGCCACCTGCTCCTTGGCGATGGCGACAAAGTTTTCGACCGTGTGCACGGGGCTGTACGTGTAGCAGATCGTGCCCTGCGCGTGGCCGCCATACTTCTTGACGGCCTTGATGGCCTTCTCGAGGTTGCGCGTGTCGTTCAGCGCGTCGAAGATGCGGAAGATGTCCATGCCGTTTTCGCACGCCAGCGCGATGAAGCGCTCGACCACATCGTCCGGATAATTCTTGTAGCCGAGGATGTTCTGCCCGCGCAGCAGCATCTGCAGCGGGGTCTTCTTGCAGACCGACTTGAGCTGGCGCAGACGCTCCCACGGGTTCTCGCGCAGGAAGCGGAGGCAGACGTCGAACGTCGCACCGCCCCAGCACTCGAGCGAGTAATAGCCGGCTGCGTCGACCTCCGAGGCGATCGCCAGGATGTCGTCCGTACGCATGCGCGTCGCCCACAAGGACTGATGCGCGTCGCGCAACGTGGTGTCGGTGATGCGCACGCGCGGCTTCGCGGCCACGGCTGCGGCTGCCGTCTTCTTCGTGTCAGTTTGTTTCTTCATAAAGGGTACTTCTCCATAGGTCAAGACAGGGGCGTATTGTGACATTTTTGGGGCAAATGTCACGCCTGATTTTTTCTCGTCGCGCCGGCCGCCCTCGCGCGCCGAAACCGCCCGGCCGGTGAAATCCGGATTGGCAAAACAGGCGTTAAAGAGTACGCTATGCCCGTCTCGTGTTAGTCTTCTCACAGCCAAGCGAAGGAACTGCATGAAAAAGTGGATCGTCCCCGTGTGCGCGTTCGTGGTTCTTGCGTCGAGCGCTCACGCTGCCGAAAAGCCGGCCATCGACGGCGCCGCGCCGGGTGAATGGACTATGGATATCGAAGCCGCCCGAAAGGTCGCAGCCGAGAAGAAGCTGCCGCTCTTGCTGAATTTCACGGGCTCAGACTGGTGCGGCTGGTGCAAGCTCATGGACAAGCAGGTGTTCTCCCAGGCCGCCTGGCAGGCCTACGTGAAGCCGAACGTGATGCTGGTCTGGATCGATTTTCCAAACGACAAGACGCTGGTGCCCGAGAAGTACGTCGCCCGAAACAAGTCGCTTTCCGAACAGTACGACGTGGAGGGCTACCCCGCCTACGTGATCCTAGACGACGACGGCATAACCCGGCTCGGGCAACTCGGAGCGGATCGCGACAGTACGCCCGAGGTGTTCATCGCCAAGCTGAAGGCGGTCCTGGAGAGCCGCGCCTCCGCCGTGGACGCCCTGTTGAAAAGCATGCCGGCAGAGTCCGCGCAGGAGTACCGTGCCACGGCTAAACAGCTGGACGCGGCGCGGAGCGAGCTGAAGGCGCTGGAGACGTCCTACGAGAAGAAGAGCGAGGAACTCCACGCGGCGATCGAGAAGCAGGAGAAGCGGCTGGCGACGCTCCGCGTGGAGGCTCGGCTGTCCAAGCTGACCCAGGAGAAGGCCGAGGCCTACCGGGCGAAGCAGAAGCGGCTGGCGTCCGTCCAGTCCGAGCTGGAGGCGTGGATCGCCTCCAAGCCCGCCCGAAACGAGGAGAGCCAGAAGAAGTTCTCCGCCTGGCAGGGCGAAATCACCACGCTAGAGAAAGACCTTCGCGCCCTGCTCGGAGAGTAACCGACGATCCAACGAACCGCAACCGGGACGCCCCTCATGAATCCGAACAGCCAAACCTATCTCCGCCCACGCCTGGGCAGCCTCGCGCAGCTCGCCTCCATCCGCCGCCTGGTCGAAGATGACGGCAAGGGTCGCGGCATGCGCGTGATCGACGTCGACAACGGCAGCGGCCTCGCCTTTTCTGTCTGCCCTGACCGGGGCATGGACATCGGGCGCGCCACCTATCGGGGCGCGCCGCTGGCCTGGCTCTCCCGCAACGGCAGCGTCGCCCCGCACTTCTACGACGCAGAGGGCCTCGAGTGGCTCCGCACCTGGGCCGGCGGGCTGCTCACCGGCTGCGGGCTGGGAAACGTCGGCGGGCCTGTCACCGTCAGCGGCGAGCGCCACGGCCTTCACGGCCGCATCAGCCACATTCCGGCCGAAGAGGTCAACACGTGCTGCGCGTGGTCTGAAGACGGCCGCTACACGCTGAGCGTCTCGGGCCGCGTGCGACAAAGCCGGGTCTTCGGCGAGAACCTGCTGCTGACGCGCAGCATCACGACCGCGCACGGCGCCGCCTCCCTGACCGTCTGCGACACGATCGAGAACCAGGGGTTCGCCCCGACGCCCCTGATGCTGCTCTACCACATCAACCTCGGCTGGCCGCTGGTGGATGAGGGCGCGTGCCTCGAAGCGGCGCCCCACGAGGTGACGCCCCAGAATGCGCATGCCGCCGCCGGCCTCGACGCGTGGGCACGGCTCTCCGCTCCGGCGCCCGGGTTCCGCGAGCAGGTCTACTATCACGCCATCCCCGCCGCCGCTGACGGACTCGCCACGGTCCGCCTGGCGAACCGCCGCCTCGGCCTCGCGCTGGACGTGTCCTACCGCACCGCTGAACTGCCCCACCTCGTGCAGTGGAAAATGATGGGCGAGGGCGAGTACGTGGTGGGCCTCGAGCCCGCGAACTGCTATCCCGAAGGCTTGGAGCAGGCAGCCACGCGCGGCCAGCTTAAGCATCTCGCGCCGGGCGAAACCGTTGAGACCCACCTCCGCCTTTCTGTTAGCCAGACTGCGTAAGCCCTTCTCCCCTCCGAAGGGCCAGACGCTGACCCCTGTTTTGCGCGTCCAGTCACCCGCTTCAAAAACCCATGTTTCTACCCTGCACACCGTCTGAGATCGAGCGACTGGGCTGGGACGCCCCCGACGTGATCCTCGTCTCCGGGGACGCCTACATCGACTCGCCCTTCTCCGGCGTGGCCCTGATCGGGCGCGTGCTGACTGCGGCCGGGTTCCGCGTCGCCTTAATCCCCCAGCCCAACATCGCTTCGCACGACGACATCCGCAGGCTCGGCCAGCCGCGACTCTTCTGGGGCGTTTCGGGGGGGTGCGTGGACTCGATGGTCGCCAACTACACCGCCTCGTGCAAGCGCCGACATCAGGACGACTTCACGCCAGGTGGCGAGAACTGCGTCCGGCCTGACCGCGCGGTCATCGTTTACAGCAACCTGATCCGCGCCGCCTTCAAGCCCTGCAAGCCCATCGTGCTCGGCGGCATTGAGGCGAGCCTGCGCCGCATCGCGCACTACGATTTCTGGACGGACTCGGTGCGCAGGCCCGTGCTTTTCGACGCCAAAGCAGACATCCTCATCTACGGCATGGCCGAACGCACCGTGGTCGCGCTCGCGCAGCGCCTGCGAGACCGCAAGGAGTGGCGCAATCTGCGCGGGCTGTGTTACGCCGCCCCCGCCAACTCGCCCGGCCTGCCGGAACACGCCGTCGCCCTGCCCCCGTTCGACGAGGCGGCCGCGCCCTCCGCAAGCGGCCGCGCGGCCTTCCTCGACATGTTCCGCCTCTTTGCGGCCCACCAGGACCCGCACACCGCCCGGCCGCTGACGCAGCGTGTCGACACGCGCTGCCTCGTGCACAATCCGCCAGACCACCCCCTCTCGCAGCCGGAGCTCGACGCGGCCTACGCCCTGCCGTTCATGCTGGACGCGCACCCCTGCCACGCCTCGAAAGGAAAAGTCCGCGCGCTCGACACGGTCCGCTTCGCGCTCACCACCCACCGCGGGTGCTACGGCGAGTGCAACTTCTGCGCGATCGCGATGCACCAAGGCCGTCGCGTCGTCAGCCGCTCCGAGGGCTCCATACTCGACGAGGCCCGCCGCCTGACCCGCCACCCGAAATTCACGGGAGTTATCCAAGATGTCGGCGGCCCGACCGCCAACATGTACGGCTTCGAGTGCGAGCGCAAAGCAAAACGCGGGGCTTGCCCCGACCAGCGCTGCCTCTTCCCTGCCTGCTGCCCCGCGCTCGCGCCCGACCACGCGCCGCAGCTCGCGCTGCTCAAGAAGCTCCGCCACATGCCCGGCGTCCGCAAGATCTTCGTGGCCTCGGGCGTGCGCCCCGACCTCGTGGAGGCCGACGCCCGCTCCGGCGCCCACTACGTCGACGAACTGGCGGCGCACCACGTTTCGGGCCAGCTCAAGCTCGCGCCCGAGCACTCTGAGCCGCGCGTGCTGGATGCGATGGGCAAGCCCGGAACCGCCTCGCTGCTGCAATTCAAGGCGCGCTTCGACGAGGCCAACAAGCGCCTCGGCCTCAAGCAGTATCTGACCTACTACTTTATTGCGGCGCACCCGGAATGCACGGACGACGACATGCGCAAGCTCAAGCGCTTCACGAGCGAGCACCTGCGGCTCGCGCCCGAACAGGTTCAGATCTTCACGCCGACGCCCTCCACCTGGTCCACCGCGATGTATTATACCGGCCTCAACCCGTTCACGGGGAAGCCGGTGCACGTGACCCGCGGCCTGCGCGCCAAGCAGGATCAGAAGGATCTGCTTACGCCAGCCCCTCACCCCTGAGCGCGGCCAGCAACGCCTGCGCGGCGGACACCTCGGCCGCGCGCTTCGTGTGGCCGACGCCCTGCGCCTGCTGGCCGCTCGCAACCCGCACCCGAACGGTATAGACGGGTGCGTGCGCGGGCCCTTCACACCCAGCCAATTCGTAGGCGGGCGAGTCGGGCCACGCATGCCGCTGGGCGATCTCCTGAAGAAGCCCCTTCGGGTTGTCCTCCCACAAGTCGCGCTCGACCTGCGGCAGCCCCTTCACCAGCGCGCAGAAAACCGCCCGCGCCGCCTTCAGCCCGCCGTCGCACCAGACCGCGCCGAAGACAGCCTCCAGCGCATCCGCCAGCGACCGGTCTTTGTCGCGCCCGCCAGCGGCCTCATCGACCTTGCTGAGCAACAGGTGCTCGCCGAGCCCGACCTGCCGCGCCAGCGCCGCCAGCGCGCGACCGCTCGCCAGCTGGCTGCGCCGAACCGTCAGGCGCCCCTCATCCTCCTCCGCATGCCGCACGAACACGTGCTCAGCCGACAACAGGCCGAACACGGCGTCCCCCAGAAACTCCAGTCGCTGGTTGTCGGCCGCGTCTTCATCCCGCCGCTCCGCGCGGTACGATGGGCTCGTCAGCGCGGCTTCTAGCAGGGCCCTATCTTTGAAGGCATAACCGAGCGACTTCTCGAGGCTCCTCAAAGGATCGGTCTTACGTTTCAGCAGCACGTCTCCTCCCGGGTTCATTCAGTAGTGAGACAGTATACCGCATTCTCGCCGCTGCCGAAACCCTCAAAACCGCGCGCACCCTGAGGCCCGGCGTCACGGCGGCGGACTCATCGGAGCTCACGCCACGCGGATATCCCGCCGCAGCGGCGCGCACGCACTCCCCGCCATCCGCTTTCCCGTGCGGGTGCGATTTTACTTCGTTGCATCGCACCCAGAAGTCAGAATTCAGGAGTCAGAATTCAGAATTGCTTCGCAACGACTTACATACGAAAGCGCCGCCCAAAAAGGTGTCTCCCAAAGAGGAGACAGGAAGAATCTCGCGCGAATCGGACATAACTCGTTGGCATCCAACTCCTGAATTCTGGCTTCTGGCTTCTGAATTCTGTGCGATTGCAATAGTTTGCAATCGCACCCTTCCCGTGCGGCGAGACGTCGCTCGGGTTGACTTCACAGGGGCGGCCTCTTATAATGATTGTTTGCGTATTTTTATTTTTCTGCCTGCACGTATGACGGGAGCAATGACCATGAAAAAGAGTTTGGGTAATCGTGTCCTATTTGCGGCTGTAGCAGCCGCGCTTCTTGCCACAGCGACCACGGTGCGCGCAACCAGCGGCGCGTGGGAGGGCGACAGCACCGTCGCTTGGACAAACAACAACAACTGGACCGGCAACGCCACCTATCCCAGCACGACCGAGACGGCCACCTTCAACGCCGGCGGCAACAACCGGACGAACGTGAACGTCGCAGGGCTCTCACGCATCAAATACATCACCTTTGACTCGTACGGCGTCGCGTCTTACGTCATCGGCGCCGATCCGATCGGCAGCCAGTCCCTCGTGATGGAGGCCGACGCCGAGTACAAGCTGAACGGCAACGTGCTCCGCAGCCAGGTGTTCAACGCCAACCTCGTGCTGGGCACGGACCGCAACGGCGGCGCCTACAACCTGCGCAATGACGCGCCCGCATTCACCTTGGGGGTCACCGGCAACATCGTCTGCCCCACCAACGGCACGGCCAGCAGCGGCAAGACGCTCCGGACTTACGGCGTCGGTAGCACCCGCATCAGCGGCAACATCGTCACCAACGGTTCGGTCACCCTGACGCTGGACAACAACAGCAGCGGAACCCTTTTCCTCACAGGCTCCAACCGTATCACGCGGCTGAACCTCTACGCCACGCCGTCGTGCGCCGTCGATATTGGCAACGGCGAACTTTTCCTCGACAACCTGGGCAGCACCACGCTTTATGCCACCCAAGACGCGATCATCACAGGCACCGGTAAAATCAAGCTGGGAACGAATACCGGCCGTAACTACGCGGACTGCTACGCCGCCCCCGGCAAAACCGTCGTGGTCTACCCCGCCATCATCAGCGACGGCGGCTTCGAACTCAATACCGGCGTCGGCACCTGGGTGTTCTGCGGCAACAACCTCTTCGCCTCCAACATCCTGTTCGGGGTGGGCGGCACCATTTCCGTCTCCAAGATCGGCAACCAGGGCTCGACTGACAGCAACCTCGGCATGGGCCAGCGGATCATCATGCAGGCGGGCGGCTGTAAGCTGCTGTATACGGGCGCGGGCGAGGCGACGGATCGCATCATCGAGCTTAGCGCCAACGCCACTTTGGATCACTCCGGCACGGGCACCCTGCTGTTCTCGACCCCGATCGACGTGCTCGGAAACACCAAAACGCTGACGCTTCAAGGCTCGACCTCCGGCGTCGGCGAGATCCCCGCCGCCATCGTTGCCGGCTCAGGCACGACCTCCCTCTTGAAGGACGGCACCGGCACGTGGCGCCTGACCGCCACGAACACCTATGCGGGGACGACCACCGTGCGCGGCGGCACGCTCGCTCTAACCGGCTCGAACGGCACGGCAGCGGCCTCGACCGGCTACACGCTCGCGACGGGCGGCACGCTGCTCCTCGACAACTCGGCCTCCGCCAACAACACCAACCGCCTGCGCGACGCGAGCACGGTCACGATGACCGGCGGCACCTTGGTCTTCTCCCACAGCGCGGATGCAGCCGACTACGTCGAGAACGCCGGCCAACTCTCCCTCAGCCAGAACGCCAGCACGGTGGCGGCCTCGCGGGCCGCGCCGGGCAGAACGTCGGTGCTCCGCTTCGCGTCCCTGGCTCGCACCGCTGGCGCAGCCGTCAACTTCACCGGCGCCGGCCTCGGCGACGCGGATGGGCGCAACAAGATCGTTATCACCGCCCAGGCGAACGGCCTCATCGGCCCGTGGGCCACGGTCAACGGCACCAATCTAGCAGCCTACAGCACGACGCTGGGCGTCTACGCGTCGCCTGAGCCGGCGTACAACCAAGAGATCTCCGCGCTCGGGCCGTCCACCATCGCCAGCAACGCGACCGACAATGTGCGGATCAGCTCCCAAGGCACCAGCGGCCCGATCGAACTCGGCGCCCCGATCACCCGCGTCGCGTCGCTGACGCAAAAAACCGCCTACGACGCCACCATCAACACGGCCGGCAAGAACCTCCAGCTCTCCGTCATAGCCATTCCGTCCGGAAACGCCGGCGTCGCGGTCGGCGTCGCTGCCGGCGACGGCACGCTGAGCCCGCTGGCCAGCAACGGCGACGTGGCCCTCAGCAACGACGGCGCAAGCGACTTGACAGTCAACGCGGTCGTCGCGAACAACGGCGGCTCCGCGACCCTCACGAAGATGGGCGCCGGCACGGCCACCCTCGCTGCCGCCAACACCTTCTCGGGCACCACCACCATCGGCGGCGGCTCGCTCGTGCTCGCCAACAGCGACGCGTTGCAGAACAGCACGCTCAGCACCGGCGGCCTCGTCTTCGACAGCTCGGTCGCCAGCCACGCCTTCACGCTCGGCGGACTCAACGGCTTCTTTAACGTGTCGCTCGACGACAACGCGCCGGCGCCGAACGCTGTGGCCCTCTCCGTCGGCAAGAACAACGCCAGCACCACGCTCAGCGGCAACCTCGCCGGCAGCGGCAGCGTGACCAAGGTCGGCAGCGGCACGCTGACGCTCTCCGGCACCAACACGTTCAGCGGCGGCCTGGCCATCAGCGCCGGCCAGGTGACAGCCAGCACGGTCGGCGCGCTGGGCACAGCCCCGGTCGTCAATAACGCCGTCCTCAACCTCACGGGCGCCAGCGACATCGCGTACACGGGCCTTTCGGCCGGCCTGAGCGGCTCCGGCACCAACAATGTCACCCTCGGCACCGGCGGCTCGACCGTCTACCTGCAAGGCAACTACGCCGGCTTCACCGGGCTCTGGAACATCGGCACGAACGCGGCCGCCGGCGCGGCGAAGGTCTACATGAACGGCGCCGACAACCCTGCCGCGATCATCAACGTCCTCTCCAACGGCACTTTCTACTGCAACGCCGGCAACCACACCGCGACGCTCATCCTGCGCGGCGGCAACACCGGCGAGTCGTACGGCCAGCTCCGCATCGACAGCGGCGCCAACTGGCAGGGCCCCGTCTACCTCTTCGGCGAGATCACCGACCTGCGGGACGCCTTCCTCGGCTGCACGGCCGGCCCCGCCTATATCTCCGGCGTGATCAGCGACCTGGACGGGCTGCCGCACGCCGTGGGCAAGATTGGTGGCGGAACACTGGTGCTGACCGGCGAGAACACCTACAAGGGCCAGACGTGGATCCAGGGCGGGCTCCTGCGCGTCAACTCGATGCGCGACGTCGGAGCGGCCAGCAGCTCCCTCGGCGCCCCGGCCAACGCGGCCAACGGCACCGTCCGCATCGGCACCAACGTGAACGGCGCCACGCTCGTGTACGGCGGCATGGGCGACGCAAGCGACCGAATGATCGACATGGCCGGTTCGACCGGCTACGCGTACCTCGACCACTCCGGCACCAACCTGTGGAAGCTGAACGGCAACGTCATCTCCTCCTTCCCTGGCAACAAGCAGCTCCGCCTGCAGGGCAGCACCGGCGCGACCGGTGAGATCGCCGGCGCGATCTCCGACTACGACGCAACCTTTAGCAATAACCTTTACAAGAACGGCACGGGAACCTGGCGCCTCAGCGGAGTGAACACCTTCAAAGGCAATGTCGAAAACAACCAGGGCGCCCTGATCATCAACAACAGCTCGGCGCTCGGCGTCGGCCCCAAGCAAGTGCGCCTGACCAACGGCTCGGCCGGCAACCCGCAGCTCTACCTCGACGGCAGCGACGGCGATATCACGCTCGCCTCAAATCTCTCCTTCATAACGAGCAACACCGGCGAGGGCGCGCTCGTCAACGTAGCCGGCAACAACTCGGTCGCCGGCAACTTCACCCTGACCGGCGGCGGCGGCGGCACGGCCCTGCAGTCGAAGGCCGGCAAACTCACGCTCAGCGGCTCCTTCACGCCCGACCAGACGCTCCGCGACATGTACCTGCGCGGGGACGGCGACGGCGAGATCTCCGGCATTATCCAGAACGGCGGCACCGTGAACATGCCCGTCTACAGGACGGGCGGCACGGGCACCTGGGTCCTTTCGGGCGCCAATACCTTTAGCGGCAGCCTGTTCGCACAGAGCGGCTCGCTCGTGCTCGGCGGCGCTAACGGCGCGCTCGGCGGCGGCGTCTCGGTCGGCGGCGGCACCTTCGTGGTCAGCAACACGCCGTCCGCCAACAACGGCAACCGCCTCAGCAACGCCGGGGCCGTCTCGCTGGGCGGAGGCACCTTCGCCTACGCCCACAGCGGCGGCGCCGCCGACTACAGCGAAACCGCCGGCGCGCTCACCGTCTCCACCGGAACCAACCGCCTGGTGACCTCGCGGGCAGACGTTGGCCAGACCTCCACGCTGACCTTCGCGTCGCTCGCCCGCACTGGCGGCACGGTTGATTTCAACGGCGAGGGCCTCGGCGAGGACACCCGCAACCGCGTGGTCTTCACGACGCCCCCGGCGCTGGTGAGCAACCTCATCGGGCCTTGGGCGACCTATAACGGAAGCGGCCTCGCCAGCTATGACGCCTCGCTCGGCGTCGTCGCGGCGCCCGCGTCCGCCTATACCGAAATCGCGGCCAAAGGTGTCTCCGTGATCCCCGACAACGCGGCCCTCAACGCCCGCATCACAACCGAGGGCGTGGAAGGCAATGTCGACTTGGCCGGCGCGGAGGTCAGCAGCGTCAACACCCTGCTGCAGAGTACCCCCTACGCGTCGGTCGTCGACACCTCGAACAAGCTCTTCCGCACCTCCGGCATCGTGATCGCCGCGGACCAGGCTTCGCTGACCGTCGGCGCCACCGAAGGGAGCGGCGCGCTGACCGCCCTCACCTCGGGCGGCGATGTGGCGCTCTTCAACCACTCGGCCACCGCCACGCTGACGGTCAATGCGGCTGTGTCCAACAACACGACGGCAACGACGCTCAACAAGGGTGGCATCGGCGACGTGGTGCTGACCGGCTCCAACACCTACTCCGGCGCGACGGTCATCAACGAGGGCTCGCTGGAGTTCGGCGGCTCGTCCACCCAAACCCGCAGCGGCATCATCAGCGGCGCGGGCTCGCTCGTCAAGAGCGGCAACGGGCGCCTGATCCTCGGCGCGGCCAACACCTACACCGGCCCCACGGTCATCAAGAGCGGCGTGGTCGTCGCGCAGAATAGCGCCGCCTTCGGCAGCGCCGTCACAGGCACCGTGATCGAGTCGGGCGCGACGCTGGATATCGGCAGCACGCTGGCCGCGAACGCGCTGAACTTGGGCAACGAGGTCTTCACGGTGAGCGGCACGGGCGTGAACGGCCTGGGCGCGATCGTGAACGACAAGGCGGCGCAGCAGATCAGCGCCTTCGGCAAGATTGTGCTGGCTGGCGATACGACCTTCGGCGCCGTCGGCCGGTGGGATATCCGTTCGAGTACGCCGACCCTTACCCTGAACGGGTACACCCTGACCAAGATCGGGCCGAGCGAGTTCTGCATCGTCAACGCTAACGTGTTTCCCGGAAGCGGCCACATGGTCAACACGCAAGGCATCTTCCGCCTCGAGGCCATCACCTACCTGAACGGCGACGCGTCCAACACGATGTTGATCAAGCCCGGCGCAATCCTCGACATGTGGGATCTCGGCCCCGCCACCAACTCGACGCCGTGGACGCTGATTGGCGAGCACCGGGCGTCCGTCACCGCAGGCCAAGGCGTACACCCCAAGAACACCTGGTGGGGCCCCGTGACCCTCAACGGAACGGTTTTCCTGGATGCGGCGTCAGGCCGGACCATGGGCTTTACGAACGCCCTCAGCGGCGTCGGCTCAATCGTCAAGAACAATACTGGCGACGCTTATTTGTTCGGCACCAACAACTCCTATGCCGGCCGGACGATCGTCAGCAACGGCTTTCTCCATGCCAACCACTCCGGTTCGCTGCCCGGTTATGACACGACGGGCCGCGTCGCCGTGGCTGGCAGCGGCACGCTGGTTCTCCGTACCGGCGACGGCGCGATCGGCTGGTCCAAGGAGCAGATCGACACCGTGCGGACTAACTCCGTGTTCGCGTCCGCCACCGCAGCTCTCGGCATCGACACGACGTGGGCGAGCCTCGTCTACGACCGCGACATCCCGCAGGCGCTGAGCATCACCAAGTTCGGAAACGGCACGCTCACGCTGACCGGCGTCATCAGCGACGTCGGCACGAACCGCCTCCTGCGCGTGTACGGCGGCGTGAACAGCACGCTCACGCTGGCGAACACCAGCTCCAACACCTTCGGGCCCGTCGTGATCAGCGGCGGCACGCTCGGCGCCACGCTGCGCGTCGACGGCCCCACCAGCCTCGGCACCAACCTCACCCAGACGGTGAATATCGGCCCCGCCATCGGCGACCGCAGCACGCTGCTCATCTCCACGAACTTCGTGGCCGGCAAGATCTACGTCGGCAACGCGCTCACCGGCAGCGGCGCGCTGCTTCAGACTGGGGGCGCGCTGGCGGTCGCGCCGAACCAGATCAGCCAGGACGTGCTCTCCGTCGGCGTGAACAACGGCTCGGGCTACTACCGCCTCACGGGCGGCGCGAGCCTCGCGGTCGGCCAGTTCGGCGTCACCGGCGGCGGCGGCGCGGCCAACAACGGCGTGGTCGACGTCCTGGACGGCTCGATCAGCGTCACCGGCAACGGCGGCTGGCTGATCTGGGGCTGGTCCGGCGGCAACGGCGTCATGAACATCTTCAACGGTACCGTGACCGCGCCGGCCGGCAACAACGACACGACGATGGCGTATACGAACAACAACGCCGCGTTTGCGATGTTGAACCTGCTGCAGCCGGGAGCAACGCTGAACGCGACCGGCAACGGAATTTATCGCGGCATCGACATGGCGCGCAGCGGCGGCAGCCGCTTGTCCTCCGTCATCAACTTGAACGGCGGCAAGATCCTCGCGAACCGGGTGAGGACCGGAACGCCGCTGACCCAAACGCTCTTTAACTTCAACGGCGGCACGCTGAAGGCCAACGCCGGAACGGCCTACAGCGCGACCTTCATGCAGGGCCTCACCGCCGCCCTCGTCTATCCCGGCGGCGCGGTGCTCGACACCACGAACGTGAACGTCACGCTCAACCAGCCGCTGCAGGCGCCGACCGGCTACGGCGCCACCTCGATCCCGCTGCGCTACGCCGGCCTCGGCTATATCGGCGCGCCCGTCGTGCAGATCACGGGCGGCAGCGGCTCCGGCGCGACCGCGATCGCGACGGTGGATCTGGCCGAAGGCAGCCCGACGCGAGGCCAGGTGACCGGTCTCACCGTCACCAGCGCGGGCTCCGGTTATCAGTGGGGCGATTCCCTACAGGTCTCGCTGCTCGGCGGCGGCTACACCAACGCGGCGCTTGCCTATAACGCGGAGCTCTCGCCCAACGCCGCAACCGGCGGCCTGACCAAGCGCGGCACGGGCACGCTGACCCTGGGCGGCACCAACACCTACGGCGGCACGACGACCATCAGCGAAGGCACGCTCAAGCTCGGCAACGCCCTCGCGCTGCCGACCGGCACGCCGGTCGTCCTCGCAGGCGGCACGCTCGACCTCAGCGGGTTCACCGTCACCAACGCGATCAGCGGCCTCGGAACTGTCACCAACGGCACCGTTGTAGCGGATCTCTCTCCCGCCGGAACGGACGCCCTCGGCACCGACACGCTCGCGCTGCGCCTGGCCGAGGTGCAAGGAACCTACTTTGCCGACGTCACGTCTGGCGGCTCGAGTGACCTCGTTGCCGTGCAGGGCAGCATCAGCCTCTCGGGGCTGTCCTTGCAGATCGTCGACCCCGACCAGCTGAACCGGCACAGGCAGTATACGATCATGACCTGCACCGGCACGCTCACCGGCGCATTCTCCTCCGACAACCTGCCGGATAGCCGCTGGCTCGTCGTCGCTCGCGCCGACGGCACGGTCAAGCTCGTCTTCACCGACGGCACCCTGATCAAGGTCCGGTAGGCGGCCGCTTAGACGGCTGCAACGAAGCGGCGCGCAGGCGGTCACGTCTGCGCGCCGCCATTTCTTTGTGACGTGTATTGACTTTCGCGTTGCCCCTGATCTACTATTCATACGAATCCTTATACGTTCGTTCTGAGGTCAGAGACGACATCCACTAACGAGGTGTGTATGAAGCACGCATTCTTGCGCTCGGATCATTTGGTCCTCGTGGCCGCCATGGCCGCGTCGGTCGGGCAGCTCGCCTATTCGGCAAACGGGACGTGGAACAGTAGCGCTCCGGGCTCAAACGCCTTCTGGACAAACAACGTCAACTGGAGCGCCTCGCCCAGTCCAGCCGGCAACCAGACCGCGACCTTTAACAACAGCGGCAACGGCCGGACGACCGTCGACTTGACGGGCCTCGCCTTTGGCGTATCCAACATCGTGTTCGACACCGCGAGCGTCGCCGCCTACACGCTCGGCAGCAACGGCGTGAACCAGCAGGCGCTCGTCTTCACGAACAGCAGCAACCTGCGCATGAGCGCATCCTCCGTCAACGGGCAGCGCGTCGACGCCCTCGTCCTCCTCGGCCATGACCGGGCCACTAGCTCGCACACCTTCCGTAACGATCAGCCTTACGGTGCGCTGACGCTGGCCGGCAACATTACGGCGACCAGCAGCGTCGGCACGGCCGGCACCAAGACCCTAACCGTCGCCGGCATCGGCACGGTCACCGTCAGCGGCGACATCTCGCCCGGCAGCGCCTCTGCGGTCACGCTCACCGACACGTCCTTGGGCAGCGTGCTCGTCACCGGCTCAAACCGCGTGACCACCGTCAACGCGAACGGCGGCCCTCTTTTCCTGACCGGCACCAACCGCATCGACACGGTCAACGTCAACGCGGCCGGGCCGCTCAACCTCTCGGGCACCAACATCGTCACCACGCTCAACATCAACGGCTCCGGCAACAGCGTGATCAACATCACCGCCGGCGCGCTCGTCTTCTCCAACGGCGGCGGGCCCACGCTGATCGCCAGCCAAGACGCGGTCATCAACGGGCCGGGCGTGATCGTGCTGCCCACCGGGCCCTCGACCAACCCAATGGGCGACAACTCCAGCGCGGCCGGCAAAACATTTGTCATTAACGCCAGTCTCACCGGAAACGCCGGTTTGGAACTGTGGAGCGGCACGGGCACCTTCATCCTGAACGGCATCAACACCTTCACGGAAAACGTCATGATCGGCCCAGCCTGTACGCTCGCCGTCTCCAAGATCGGCCTGGCGCGATCCGCTGACAGCAACCTCGGGCGGGGCACGAACATCAGCTTTAACGCCAGCGGCTCGCGCCTGCTCTACACGGGCACGGGCGAGACCAGCGACCGTATCCTCAATTTCAAAAACAGCGGCATCGTCGATCAGTCGGGCGAGGGCAACCTGAAATTCGTGACGCCAGTCACAGGCGTCAACACGCGAACCGTCACCCTCCAAGGCTCGACCGCCGGCACAGGCGAATTCAGCGGCGCGCTGAGAAACGACCTCGCCACGCTCGCGATCAACAAGGCCGGGACGGGCATGTGGACGCTCTCCACGAACAACACCTACACCGGCGCGACCACCGTAAACGGCGGCACGCTCGCCTTGTCCGGAGCCTACGGGGCGATCGCGTCGTCCGCCAGCATCACCCTCGCCGCCGGCGCCACGCTCCTTTTGAGCAACGCCCCGGGCGCAAGCAACGCCAACCGTCTCGGCGACGCCGCCGCCATCACCCTGAACGGGGGCACACTCCGCTTCGACAATGCCGGAGGCGGCGCGAGCTACAGCGAAAGCGCGGGAGCAGTCGCCGTCAGCCAGAGCGCCAGCACCATCGCCGCCGCGCCGGCCGCCGCCGGGCAAACCTCCACGCTGCGGCTGGCGTCCCTGACGCGCGCCGCTGGCGCGTCCGTCGACTTCTCTGGCGCAGGGCTCGGCCTGGACGACCGAAACCGCATTTTTATCACCGCCCAAGCCGATGGCCTGATCGGCGCGTGGGCCACGGTCAACGGCACCAATTTCGCAGCCTACAGCTCCGCCGCCGGCGTTTACGCGGCGCCCGGATCGGCCTTCACGGACATCGCGGCCCGCGGCGACACAATCGTCGACAGCGCCGCGAGCGCCGTCCGGATCAACACGGACGGCACCGTTGGCCCGATCCAGCTCTCCGCCGCCACCACCCGGGTCGCGTCCCTGCTGCAGAACACCGCGACCGCCGCCACGCTCGACACGGCGGGTAAGACCTTCCAGACGACAAGCATCCTTGTCCCGAGCGACAAAGCGTCGGTCACGGTCGGGTCCGCCGCCAACGACGGCTCGCTCGCGCCGCTGGCCGCGAACGGCGAGCTCGCGCTGGCCAACGACAGCGTGAACGCGCTGACGATCAACGCCGTCGTCGCTGACAACGGAGCTTCCCCGAAGCTGAGCAAGTACGGAAGCGGCGCCGCAACCTTGGCCGCCGCCAACACCTTCTCGGGCCAGGTCACCGTCTACGGCGGGTCGCTCATCCTTGCCAACAGCGACGCCCTTCAAAACGTCACGCTCAGCACCACCGGCACGGTTTTCGACAGTTCGGTCGCCAGCCACGCCTTCTCGGTCGGCAACCTTAGCGGAACGTATGACCTGCCCTTGTCTGACAATGACGGGGCCCCCAACGCCGTGGCGCTCACGGTCGGAGGCAAGAACACGGATGCGGTCTATGGCGGCGCGCTGAGCGGCGAGGGCTCGCTCACCAAGACCGGCAGCGGCTCGCTCACGCTCTCGGGCGCCAACAGATTCCTGGGCGGCCTGACCATCCAGCAAGGCACCGTGGTGGCGAGCAACGCCTTTGCGCTGGGAATCGGAGGCCTCGTCAACAACGGGCTTCTGTTCCTCCCGCTGACCGGCGCCACCTACTATTACTCGGGCATTTCGAACAGCATGAGCGGCGCGGGCACCGTTAACGTCTGGCTCGCGACGGGCAGCTCGACCACCTACCTCAACGGCGACTATTCTGGGTTCACCGGTGTCTGGAACATCGGCACGAACGCGGTCGCCGGCGCCTCCAAGGTCATGATGAACGGCGCTGACAACGCCGCCGCCACGGTCAACATACTCGCCAACGGCACCGTCATGTGTACCGGCAGCGGAACCCATCAGGCGAGCGTCAACCTCTACGGCGGCGACATCGGCGAGGCCTACGGACAGCTCCGCCTCGAAAATGGCGCCGAATGGGCCGGCCCCGTCGCGCTGAAGGCCCCCATCGCTGGCGGAGCCGACGCCTTCCTCGGATGTAACGGCGGCTTAGCGACGATCAGCGGCACGATCAGCGACGGCGGCGCCGGATACACGGTGGATAAGATCGGCGGCGGAACGCTCTATCTGCCGAACACGAACACGTTCTCCGGCCCCTTCTGGATCAAGGGCGGCAACGTGCGCGTCGACACCATCGGCAGCGTCAACAGCGGCGCTTCGCCGCTCGGCAACCCCACCAGCGAGGCCACGGCAACCCTGAAGCTCGGCTACGGGACGACATCCGGAGGCCTCATATACAGCGGCATGGGCGAAACCACCGACCGCACCCTCGACCTCGCCGGAACATCCGGTGGCGGAACGATCTCCCACAATGGCACCAACAACCTTGTCTTCACCGGCAACGTCGTCTCCAGCGTCAGCGGCGCCAAGCAACTACGCCTGCAGGGCCTCACCAACGCGCTCGGCACGATCGCCGGCGTTATCCAGGACACGGCGTTCGCGAATGCCGTCAACGTCTACAAGGACGGGTTCGGCGTCTGGACGCTGTCCAACACCAACCTCTTCACCGGCCAGGTGGAGATCAACCAAGGCTCCCTCATTATCACCACGAGCGACTCGCTCGGCGTCGGCGTCAAATCGGTCCGAGCGTCAAACGGAACGGCCGGCAACCCGCAGCTTCACCTCGCAGCCCCAGTCGGCGAATCGATCATCTTGGGCTCCAACTTCACCTTCTACACGAGCAACCAGACCGACGGCTCGATCCACAACGACTCCGGCGATAATGTCATCGCGGGCAACTTTTCCATGACCTCCGGCGGCGGCGGCACCATTATTGACTCACACGCCGACAAGATCACGCTCAGCGGGTACTTCACCCCGGATCAATCCGGACGGCTGCTGACCCTGCGGGGCGACGGCGACGGGGAGATAGCGGGCGTCGTTCGCGACGGCGGCACCACCGGCATGAGCGTCACCCGCGACAGGGGCGCGGGGACGTGGACGTTCTCCAACACGAACGCGTTCACCGGCACGCTCAACGTCAACAGCGGCACCGTCGCGCTCGACGGGCAAGCCGGCGCGCTGGCGAGCGCAGTCGCCATCGGTCAGGACGCGACCTTCACGGTGAACAACAATGCGTTTTCAAACAATGCCGACCGCCTGAAGGACACGCGCAACATCACCTTGAGCGGAGGCGTTCTTGCCTACGCCCACACGGGCGGCGCAACAGACTACAGCGAGGCGGCGGGCGCGCTCATCGTCGCGACGGGCACCAACACGCTGCTCACGTCGCAAGCCGACGAGGGGCAGAGCTCGACGCTCACGTTCGCCTCGCTGGCGCAGGCTGCCGGGCTGCTCAACTTCGTGGGGCCAGGCCTTGGCGAGGGCGCGCGCAACAAGATCCTGTTCGCCACGCCTCCGCCCGCAGGCCTCATCGGGTTGTGGGCGCGCTACAACACGAACAGCTACGCGTCTTACGACAGCACCTTGGGCGTGGTTGCCGCCAGCCTCGACACCTTTACCGCGATTCCGGCAAAGGGCCCCTACTCGGTCACGAATGAGGCCGCGCTCGTCGCGCGCATCACCGCAGACGGAACCGAAGGCCCCCTCGCCTTGGACGGGACGCCCGCCAGTAGCCTGAAAGCCCTCTTGCAGGACTCAGCCTTCGCTTCGACAATTGGCATGACCAACCAAACGCTTCAGGTCTCCGACATCATGATCGCCCCTGCCGGCGCAGCCTTAACGCTCGGCACGGCGGCCGACGAGGGCGCCATTACGCCGCTGACGGCCGGCGGCACGGTCACGCTGATCAACCAGTCTGGCAGCACGCTGACGTTGAACGCCCCGATCACCAACAACACCAGCGCCTCGTCGGTCTCGAAGCTGGGCGCCGGAAATGTCGTCCTGAACGGCACGAACACGTACACCGGCCCTACCGTAATCGGCGAAGGCCCGCTCGAATTCGGCGGCGGCGCAACCCAGAAGCTGAGCGGCGTGATCAGCGGCAATGGCGCGCTGGTCAAGAGTGGCAGCGGCAGGTTATTCCTCGCCGCGATCAATTCCTATATGGGACAGACCACCGTTAAGGAAGGCACGCTGATGGTCTACACCAACTCGGCTTTGGGCAACACCCTCAATGGCACCGTCATTGAAGCGGGAGCAACCCTCGACGTCGGCGGCAATCTCGGCGTCAACGGACTCAATCTGGGCGCCGAGGTGGTCACGGTCAGCGGCTCTGGCGTGAACGGCCGTGGAGCCATCGTCAACTCTTCCGACTTCGGCCAAGCGAACGCGCTCCGGTTCGTCACGCTCGCGGGCGACACCACCTTCGGCGGCGAATCGAGCGCCGGCCGCTGGGACATTCGCAACACGGCCACCCCGGCGACTCTCACGATGAACGAGTTCGACGTCACCAAAGTTGGCTCGAACTACGTGGGCTTGACCAGCATCAACGTCCTGCCCGGAGCGGACAGCATCATCACCGTGGCCGAAGGCTCTCTGACGCTTGAATCAGCCACTGTCATGAACGGCACGCTCGACAATGCAGTCGCGGTTCAGAGCGGCGCCACGCTCGACCTGTACCGCCTCGCAGCGCCGCCCGAATGGAGCCTGTCCCTCGGTGATGGCGCGCGCGTCTACACGCGCTCCAGCACGGGGCCCACGCAAAACAAGTGGGCGGGCCCTGCGACCTTCAGCGGCCTGGCGATATTCGAGGGCGCCAACAATACCACGAACACGATCGCCGGCGACATTTCGGGCGCCGGATCCCTTGTCAAGATCGGCTCGGCTTCCGGGTCGCTCTTCCTTACCAGCAGCAACAACACGTACAACGGAAGCACCGCGATCAGCAACGGCACGCTGTATGCAAAGTATGCGGGCTCCTTGCCCGGCTACGATTCCGGAAAGGTCACCTTGGCGGGCGGCGCGACGCTGGCCATCTCCTCCGGCGACGGACAGACGGGGTGGAGCGGCGATCAACTCCAGGCTCTCCATGACACCTCCGCATTCCTCACCAACACCGCCTTGCTCAGCGTGGACGCCGCGCTGAACGACCTCGCTTGCCCCGGCAACCTGACAAAGCCATTCGCGCTGCTCAAGCAGGGCAACAGAACCCTGACGCTCGCGGGCAACAGCACCTTCTCGGGCGCGGTGACGGTCAGCGGCGGCTCGCTGGTGTTTGGCAACGCCCACACAACCTCGGTGGGCGCGGTCACCATCAACGGAGGCTCGCTGACGTTCGGAGATGGGAGCACCAACATCGTTGCCGGCGCGGTCACCGTCAAAGGCGGCGCAGTCGGCGCAACTTTGAATATGAGCGGCGCGGTCAGCCTCCGGACCAGCTCCGACAACTTGGCGGTCGCCACCTCCGCGAATGATCGCAGCATCGTCCGCTCCACGGCCAACCTAGCCTGCTACGCCGTCCGGATGTCCGAAGGTGCAACGCCCATGGCCTCGGCCTTCTACAACGACGGCGGCAACATCGTCTCGACCCGGCTGCTGCTCGCCCTCACCGCAGGAGCGGGCAACTACTCGTATTACCGCCACAACGGCGGAGTCGCCGCGATCAGCGAGTTCCTCGAAGTTGGCACGTACGGCATTGGCGTCATGGACGTACTGTCCGGAACCATCGCGCCGAACGGAACTGCCTATGCCAGCATCAGCCGTCGGGCGGGCAGCATCGGCGTTCTGAACGTGTTCGGCGGCACCGTCCACGCGCCCAGCAACGGCAACGCGTTTGAAATGAGCCGGAGCGTCGACGGTGCCAACCCGAACGCCTGTCTCAACGTCTTCGGCTCGGGCGTGTTGAACGCGGCAACCGGCACCGGAACGACAAAGACCTTCAACATGAACGTCGGCACAAACGACAGCTGCCTCTCGGTCATTAACCTGATCGACGGCGGCACGCTCATCGCCAACAAGATCGGCTATTCGAAGCTGGGCGACCGGCGCGTCAACTTCGACGGCGGCGTATTAATGGCGGCGCCCGGCACCACGGTCGGAGCGACCTTCCTGCAGGGGCTCACCGCCGCGGCTGTCTACCCCGGCGGCGCGACCATCGACACAACCAACGCCAACATCACCGTCAACCAGTCGCTGCTTGCGCCTACCGGCTACGGCATTTCGAGCATCACGCTTCTGTCCGGTGGCGCCGGGTACATCGGCCGCCCCGCCGTCGTGCTCAGCGGCGGCGCGGGCACCGGCGCAACCGCCATCGCTTCGGTGAACCTCAGCGAGGGCAGCCCGACTTTCGGCCGCGTGACCGGCTTCACGGTGACTTGCCCCGGAACCGGCTACCTGCCCGGAGATGCGGTGACCGTCGCCCTGCGGGGCGGCGGATACACGAACGCGCAGGCATACGCCGTTGCGGTCTTGAGCCCGAACGCGTCCTCCGGCGGCCTCTCCAAGCTGGGCTCGGGAACGCTCACGCTAGGCGGCGACAACACCTATGGCGGCGCCACCACGCTCAGCGCAGGCACGCTGCGCCTGGCGCACGCGCAGGCGCTGCCCACGGGCACCCAGGTTACGCTGGCAGGCGGCACGCTCGATCTGAACGGACTGACAGTCACGAACACCCTGAACACCGCGGGCGCCATCAGCGGGACGCTCTCCAACGGCGTCTTCCAGACCGTCCTCTCGCCTGCCGGCGAGCATGTGATCGGCTCTCAGACGTTCAGCGTCGCAACCCCGTCCGCCGCGCTCCGCGCAACCTACCACATAGACGTAGCGGCCGACGGTTCCAGCGACCTTCTGGCCGTTCAGGGAGACATCAACCTGTCGAACATCGCCCTGAACATCGTGGACACCGATGGGCTGGACCGTCTCAGGCAGTACCCGATCCTCACGTGCACGGGAACGCGGACGGGCACATTCAGCTCAGCCAACTTTCCAGATACGCGCTGGGGGGTGTTTCACGCCGCAAACGGCGACACGCGCCTGATCTTCTCAGACGGCCTCCTCCTTATTCTGCGGTAGCGGTTCACAGAGGCGCAGGTCGTCTGACGAGCAGGCCTTCCGCTCAGAGCCTACACGACTCGGGCGGCAAGGAATGTTTGTGTCCTATGCGGTTCGGTAGCCAGGCTTTCCCTCTCGGCCGTTCGGCGAGACCGTGCACACAGGGTGTCGCGCACATAAGCGAACATCTATGCGTACCGGCCTCGCTTGCTTGGGCAATCCGACGCCAGACCCGCTCGTTCCGGTTCAGGACAACCGACCCAGAAGATCATTCTGCGCGCTCCAGCCATCCTTTGGAAAATATGACCTCGGATTGACACCGACGGGGGCAGGGCGTTTCTATTTGAACGGTTTTCGCGCGGTGAGCAGGCGCAGCGCGGAAGACCTGTCTTCGACGCAGGCGGTGACGAAGTCGCCGAGGTGCCCGTCTTTCGTGCGGGAGTTGAAGAACAGCAGTGCGGCGCGGGCGACAGCGAGGTTGCCGACGACGCTGGCGTTGCGGCTTCGGGTCTTGTCCTCGAGCAGCGCGCAGTCGCGGCGGTTGTGGTCGCGCGACTCGATGCCCCAATGGTCGCGGACGTGGGTTGCCCACTGGAGTGCGGTGCGGGCGCGGGCGTCGAGCGTGCAGAGGTGCCAGACGGTTTCGCTGGAGGTCGCGCCGGTTTTGATGACCGTGCGCGTCCTCTCCGTCTTGAGCAACGTCCACGCGCCGAAGAGGCCGGCCTCGGCGGGTTCGCAGAGCGCGTAGACGGACGTGCGGCGTGTCTCGATCCGGCCGTGCCCCTTCTCCGTCACCGCGACGCCGGCAAAAGGGGGGCGCGTCCGGCCGCGACGCTCTCGCACGCGGCCAGGACGCCCTTTTGGTTGCCCTTGACCTGGACGAGGGCCTCGCCGCCCGATAGGGTGATCTCGCGGACGGTCTCCTGCTGGCAGTGCAGCGCGTCGGCGGAGACCAGGGCGTTCGAGAGGTCGGCGCCGCGGACGAGGCCGCGGCCGACCGCCAGTTCGCACCTGTCGCCTTCGCCCTCCTTCTGCGAGGCGGCGGCCATCGCGACGGGCACGCCGGTCCGGGCGTCCGCCAGCGAGACGAGCCCGGCGACGTCGCGGATGAACTTGCCGTCGAGCGCGAGCTGGCGAGGGAGCCGGCCTTCGTGCGCCCGTATCCAGGCTCCGAGGACGGCCGCGAAGCCGTCCGGGTCGAGCTGCCTGAGCAGGCTGTAGAACGCGGTGTAGCCGGGCGTTTTGCGGTAGTTGCCGCCGCCCTTGCGGTCGAAGCGCGGCAGGCCGAGCGCGACGCGCTGCCGCTGCGTGAGCTTCCCGCAGTGCTTGACGATCGGCTTGAGGTCCCTGTGCCCCGCCATCACGCCCAGGACCAGCAGCGTGAGCATCGCGCCGATGTGGAACACCCGGTTGCTTCCGCGCGGGTCGCGCGCGCGGCAGAGCGCGTCGTACAGGGACTCGACGAGCGGCTCCGGCAGCGGCAGCACGCCGTAGGCGTCGCTGTCCGAGCCCCGACGGCACTCCGGCGGAAGCTCCGCCGAGCGCAGCGCCGCGCAGGCGTCCGGCCGCAGGGGCCTGACCCAGAGCGCCTTGGGCCGCCCGTTGGGCACGTAGTAGTCCGCCGTCTGGCGCGAGCGCGAGTACCCCTTGGTCATCCCCAGCGGCGTCCAGCCCGCCGCCCGGTAGCACGTCCCTGCGGACGCCTCCCGGTCGCAGAAGGTCTCCGCGAGCAGCGGCTCGTACCCGAAGCCCGCACGCCACAGCGCCGGCAGCTCCCGCGCCGCCAGCCCGAGGACCTGCGAGGCCAGGTTCGGCCGCTCGCCGCGCTTCGCCAGCAGCGTGAAGCGCCGGTTCTGCACGACCAGCTTCTGCCGCCGCGCCCGCAGCGACGCCGTCCAGCCGATATGCGCGTCCCGGTCCTTGAGGCGGTAGCAGGCAGACCCCCAGACCATCAGCGCGACCCACTCGCCGTCCTCCTCAGCCACCAGCCTCAGCGTGTCCCCGGCCGAGCGCGTCTCGCCCATGTAGTGGTACTCGCCCTCCAGCTTCGTGAACCGCTTCAACTCGCCGCCGCGAATCTTCCTCATCGTCAGCATCTTGCGAAGCCCCTTTACGTACTGCCGCCTGCGGCCGCGCCCTCCGCGGCTCTTTCACGGCGCAGTCTATTTAAGCAGAAAGGGGCGCTGTCGTCTAGTCCAAAGTCATCGCCAAGAAAACAAAGCGCGAAAACCGTTCACTTAGAAACGCCCTGCCGACGGGGGTATTCAATATAGTATTCAACTTGTGTATTGTATAGGCCAGATGGCGATGTGTTATCGGTCACTTGTAAAGCGAGGCAACTCATGAGCGGCACTTCCTTTTCGTTTCGTCTATTCGCCTGCACAACGGCGATCACCCTGCTGACAGTCGGGCCGGTCAATGCCGCGAGCGGCACGTGGAGCGGGGCGGCAGACGCCTTCTGGACGAACAGCTTGAACTGGAGCGCCGCCCCCTATCCGTCTGGAGGCGACACGGCCGTCTTCAGCAACGCGAGTGCCTTCGCCTCGCTCGACGTCGCCGGCCTCGCTGGCATCCTCAACATCACGTTCGACACCGCCAGCGTGGCCGCCTACACCATCGGCACGGGCGCGGCCAACAGCCAGACCACCATCCTGCGCGACAACGGCGAGATCAAGCTCGGCAGCGCGGCAGGTGCCAGCCAAACCTTCAACAGCAACGTGCGGCTCGGCCCCGACACCGCCAACGCCGGCTACAGCCTCCGCAACGACACCGCCAGCCAGACGTTAACCTTCAACAACATCTCCGGCATGTCCGGCGGCGGCAAAGCCCTGAACATCAACGGCATCGGCCCTATCTCGGTGCTCGGCATCCTTGACAAGGGCGGCAGTACACTCGACGTCTACGACAAGCTGAACAGCACACTGACGATCAACGGCAACAGCAGCATGCGCATCCTCCAGATCGAGGGCACGAACAGCGTCATCAATCTCGGCTCCGGCGCCACCATGACCGTCAGCAACGGTGGCGGCAGCACCATCATGGCCAGCCAGAACTGCACCATCAACGGGCCCGGCTCCATATAGATCAGCACAACCGGTGGCAACAACCACGGGGACAATGGTGTCGCGATCGGCAAGACCGTCACGGTCTACGCCAAGCTGACCGGCGCGACCGGCTTCGAATTCTGGCAGAACCCACCCTACGTAACAGGCACCTTCGCGCTGCTGAACAACGCTAACGACTATTCCCTCAGCACGGTCATCAACGTGCCGGGCACGATCCAGTTCACCACGCTGGCCAACCGCGCCGTGGCGTGCGGCCTCGGCAAAGGCACCAACCTCGTGCTCAACGCGGTCGGCGCGCGGCTCCTCTATACCGGCACGGGCGACACCTCTGACCGTGTGCTCGACCTGCAGACGGGCGGCATCATCGAGCAGGCAGGCACCGGCAGCCTGAAATTCACCTCGGCTACTCAATCGACGTCAGGCGGCGGCAAGACCTTGATCCTGCAGGGTTCCAACACGGGCACGGGCGAGTTCAGCGGAGCGATCGTCAACGGCTCCGGCGTTGTCGCACTCACCAAAGACGGCAACGGCACGTGGACGCTCTCCGCCTCCAACACCTACAGCGGCGTGACGCTCGTCAACAACGGCACGCTTGCTATTGCCGGCGCTCAGGGGTCCATTCTGCCCACCAGCGCGATCACCGTCACTGGCGGCGGCACGCTCCTGCTGAACAACACGGCTACGGCCAACAGTACCAACCGCCTGGCCAGCGCCACGGCCCTCACCCTCGCCAACGGTACGCTGAGTTTCGCCAACGACGCCGGCGCGGTCAACTTCTCCGAAGACGTCGGCGCGGTCATCATCACTGTGGGCGCCAACACCATCGCCACCTCCCAGGCCGGGAGCGGCCAGACCGCGACGCTGCGCCTGGCGGCGCTCAATCGCGGCGGCAGCGGCACGCTGAACTTCTCCGGCACCGACCTCGGTGCGAGCGACCGCAACCGCATCTTCATCGCCGGCCTCGGCGACGGGCCGCTCGGAACCTGGGCCACGATCAACGGCACCGCGCTCGCCGCCTACAGCAGCACGCTCGGCATTTATGCCTACGGGACGATCACCGCCGCCGGAATCGCCGCGCGCGGCCCGGATTCGGTGATCCCCAACGACGCCTTCGTGGACGCGCATATCGACTCGGACGGCGTCAGCGGTTCGATCAGGCTCGCCGGCGCGTGGTCGAACAGCGTCTTCGCGCTGTCGCAGGACACCAACGTGGCCGCGGTCGTCCAAACCCGCGACGGCCTGACCAACAAAACCTTCTTGGCCACCGCCATCCAGATCAGCGCCGGACAGTCCGACCTGACCATCGGCGAAAGCGCCGGCGACGGCGCCGTGGCGCCCTTGGGCGGCGTCCTGTCGCTTGACAACGCGAACGCGACCGCCACGCTCACCCTGAATGCCCCCGTCGTCAACAACGGGGCCGCCTCCGGAATCACCAAGGGCGGTAACGGAACCGTCCGGCTCACCGGGCTGAACACCTACTCCGGCCAGACGGCGATCATCAGCGGCCCGCTCGTGTTCGCCAACAACGGCACCACGCAGGCGCTCGCCGGCGCCGTCAGCGGCAACGGCTCGCTGGTCAAAGAGGGCACGGGGCGCCTCGGGCTCGCCGGCGCCAACTCGTACACGGGCCTGACGACCGTCAGCGCCGGCACGCTCGCCGCGCTGACGAGTTCCGCCCTCGGCGCCTCCGGCGCGGGCACGGTCATCGCCGACGGCGCGACGCTCGACGTGTGCGGCCTGACCAACGGCTGGGCCATCAACTTGAATGCCGAACAGATCTACGTGAAAGGCGCCGGCGTAAACGGCCGCGGCGCCATCGTCAACTCGTTCAACACCCCGCAGTACAACGCCCTGCGCCTCGTGACGCTCGAGGGCGACACGACCTTCGGCGGCGAACAGGCCAACGCACGCTGGGATATCCGCAACGCCAGCGGCGCGTCCACGTTCCTCATGAACGGCTTCACCCTCGCCAAGGTCGGAGCCAACTCGTTCGGCCTGACCGGCGTGAGCGTGACCCCCGGCGCGACAGGCGCGATCGACGTTAAGGAAGGCTGGTTCACCCTGGAGGTCGGCACCACCCTGGGAGGCGGCGCCGCCAACACGCTCACCATGCGGAGCGGAACGGTCTTCGACCTCTACGACCTCTACGCGCCCCCAGCGTGGACGCTGGTCATGAAGGACAATTCGCGTTTCTACGCCCGCGTCGGCAACGCGACCAACCGCAACGTCTGGGCAGGCCCCGTCACCCTCGACGGACGTGCCGTGTTTGACGCGGCAGGCGCTTTCAGCGACGCGATCACGGGAACTATCGGCGGGCCGGGCTCCGTGGTCAAGACCACCGCCAACTCCACGACCTATTTCCTAAACACCAACAACCTCTACACCGGCACGACCACCATCAGCAACGGCACCTTGTACGCCAAGACCGCCGGTTCCCTGCCCGGTTACAACGACGGGCGCCTCACCGTCGTCGCGGGCGGAACGCTTGCGGCCCACACCCCCGACAGCGCCGGCAGCTTAGGCTGGACTGCGGAGAACATCCGCGATTTGAACGCGTCCTCCAGCTTCCTGGGTATGACCGCGTGGCTTTACCTCGACACGACCTTCTCCTCCCTGTACGTCCCGTACAATCTCCCCAAGCAGATGGGCCTCATCAAGCAGGGAACCAACACGCTGATGCTCTCCGGGGTGAACGCCTGCCGCGGCGACATGCGGGTCTATGGCGGCGACCTGGTCATTAACGGAACGGGCAACCACATGCTCGGCATGTTCCTCACCACCTTCGGAAACCTCACGCTCACGAACAACACCGCCATGTACGTCGACGTGACGAACCAGTCGGTCTACCTGAGCGATGCGGCCGGCAATATCAGCAAGACCCGGATCGGCGGCAAGACCGCCTTGTCCTCCATCCTGCCGCCCAAGAGCAACACCTCTCTGCCCTATTTCACTATCGGACAGCGGGGAACGGCCACGCTCTATCTCCAGGACGACGCCTCAATCACCAACCGGCTCTACCTCGGCTACTATGGCGGCAGCGCCGGCGCGGTCTACCAGTCCGGCAACAGCGTCATGCATAACTGGGGCGGCGGTAGCACGGACGGCCGCATCGGCTACGGGGGATACGGCTACTACGAGCTGAACAGCGGCACGTTCACCAACAACGGCTGGTTCCAGGTCGGTCACGGCGGAAACAACACCTATAACGGCATCGGCATTCTGAGGCAGACCGGCGGCGCCTTCAAGATGGGCAGCATCTATGATGGCCAGCTGGGCATCAGCCGCGGCGGCACCGGCCTGGTCTACACGGCGGGCGGCACCTTCGCCGCCTCCGCCGGCATCAATGTCGGCGAGGACGCCGACAACAACACGACGCGCGGCTTCGCCGAGTTCACGTTGGACGGCACGGCCAACGCTTACGCCGCTGGCAACATGTACCTGGCCAACCGGTCGAACATGTTCGCGACCGTCAACCTCAACGGCGGAACCCTCACCGCGAACCAGATCACGCGCGCCGTACGGCAAAACTCCA
>CAYLUN010000002.1:0-196591 GCA_964386865.1 uncultured Lentisphaeraceae bacterium
TTTGCCATAAGAATGTGTCCAATATATCAAACGCTGTCTAAAATGGTCAATAGCGCGGATATTGCCGTTGACTGGCAGATATAGGTATACCATACTGGCTAAGTGGGCCATGGGTGTAAGCCGGAGGATATGGTATGGGTTCGGTTGAGCGTGTGATGACGGCGCTAGCCTTGAAGCAGCCGGATCGCGTACCCGTCATGGAGTTCGTTGTGGACGAGGCGGTGGCGCGCCGCGCGGCGCCCGGTTGCCGCGACGCGGCCGACGCGATGGACCGGCTCGGGATGGACGCGGTGGCCTGCGGCGCCGTATTCCGGAGGACGGCCGAGCATGCCGACGGCACCTACACGGACGAGTGGGGGGTGCGCTACAAGCCGGGGCCCGAGGCGGTCGCGCATCCGCTCGACGGCTCGCTTCGCACGGCGGAGGACGTGGAGGCGTACGTGCCGCCCGACCCTGCCGCGCCGTGGCGGCTCGAGAAGCTGCGCGAACTGGTCTCGCGCTACAAGGGCAGGCGCGCCATCTGCTTCCACCACCGCGCGGCGTTTATGTGGTCCGCTTACCTGCTGGGCATCGACAACCTCTTGGCCAACTTCCTGCTGGAGCCGGAGCTGGTGGATCGGCTGATGGACAAAGTTCTGGCCGCCAATGTGGCGGTCGTGCGCAACGCGATCCGCGCCGGCGCTGAAGTGATCGTGCTGGGCGATGACTACGCGGATAACCGCGGGCCGCTCTTCAGCCCCGCGCACTTCGAGCGGTTTGTGCTGCCGCGCCTGAAAGCCATGATCGACGCGATCCACGACGAGGGGGCCAAGGTCATTAAGCACAGCGACGGAAACCTCTATCCGCTGCTGGACATGATCGCCGACGCGGGGCCGGACGGGCTCAACCCGATCGAGCCCGCCGCAGGCATGTCGCTGGCGGAGGTGAAGCGCCGCGTGGGCGGAAAGGTGTGTCTCGTCGGAAACATCGACTGCGCCCAGCTGCTGCCCTTCGGCAGCCGCGAGCAGGTCGAGGCGGCGGTGCGGCAGGCCATCGCCGACGCGGCGGCGGGGGGCGGGTTCATCCTGGCGTCGTCGAACAGCATCCACTCGTCTTGCCGGGCCGAGAATGTTGTCGAAATGGTGCGTGCAGGTCAGGTTTGGGGTTGTTACAATAACCAGCAAAACGCGTAGATCATTCACTTGGGGGGACTCGGCATGACGAATCAGCGGGGCGACACACCGGCTTCGAAAGGGCGCGCGACGCGCGTGCGGTACATCGTGGTTCTGATGGCCGTGCTGCTCGCCATGGTGACCTACTTGGATCGCGCCTGCATCGCGACGCTGGCGCCGAGCATCATGCAGGATCTGAAGCTCAGCAAGGAGCAGATGAGCTGGGTCTACAGCGCGTTCGCGCTGGCCTACGCGCTGTTCGAGATACCGACGGCCTGGTGGGCCGACCGCCGCGGAACCCGGCACGTGCTGACCCGCATCGTGGTCTGGTGGTCGGCGTTCACCATGGCGACTGCGGCTGCGTTCAGTTTTTCCTCGATGCTGGTCACGCGCTTCCTCTTCGGTGTGGGCGAGGCGGGCGCGTGGCCGTCCGTGGCTCGCACCTTCTCGCGCTGGATCCCGAAGGCGGAGCGTGGCACCGTGCAGGGCGTCTTTTTTAGCGGCGCGCACCTGGCGGGCGGCCTGACGCCGCTCTTGGTCGTCTGGCTGACGCAGACGCTCCACCTGCAGTGGCGGACGATCTTCCTGCTCTTCGGCCTCACCGGGCTGGTCTGGTCGGCCGTCTGGTACCGGTGGTTCCGCAACGACCCGGCCGAGCACGCGGGCGTGAACCAGGCAGAGCGGGACCTGATCGTGACGGGCCGCCTGCCGGGCAGTGAGCACCACGAGGGGTGGGACTATTGGAAGCGGCTGCTGGGGCACCGCAACACCCTGCCGCTCTGCCTCATGTACTTCCCGAACAGCTTTGCCTTCTACTTCTGCATCACGTGGCTGCCGACCTTCCTGAAGGAGAAACACCACATGGAAGCCGCGCAGCTCGGCCTGTTCGCAGGGCTGCCGCTGATCCTGAGCGTGGTGGGCGACCTGTTCGGCGGCGTGACGACCGACTTGGTGACGCGGCGCTTCGGCCTGCGAGTGGGGCGCTGCGCCGTTGGCGCGATCGCCTACACGCTGGCCGGCGCGGCCATGATCCTCGCGGGAACGGCGTTGCCGCCCCTGGTGGCCGCGACCCTGATCGCCGTGGCGGTGGCGGCGAGCATGTTCGTGCTGGGCTCCGCGTGGAGCACCTGCCTGGATATCGGCGGCAACCACGCCGGCGTCGTCAGCGCGGCCATGAACACGTCGGGCGCGCTGAGCTCAGTGGTGAGCCCGCTGCTTGTGACGTGGCTCGTGCGCGTTACCGGCGACTGGAACGTGCCGCTCTACGTGATGGGCGGGCTCTTCCTCATGGGCGCCGTGTGCTGGTGCCTGATCGACCCGCGGAAGCGCATTTTCGACTAGTCCTGTTAGAAGCGGGTGCGAAAACGGAACCGCTCGTGACCCGCGACGGATGGCCCATTGACAGACTAGTTGGGAATATTATAGCCTATATTTAGTACGTGTGAAGTGGATGCGCGCGACGGCGGTACTGTTCGAAAACGGGCCGCCCTTTCGGGAGTTAACAACAATGAAAATGACGAACGGGTTGGGGGTTGTGGCTGTTCAAGCGTTGGTTGGTGTCTGTTTGCTCGGGATTCCGCTTAGCCAGTGCGCCGCCGCCACGAACGATGTGACGGGGTTGACGCCGACGCTCCATGTGACTTTCGACAACAGTTCGGTTGTGAACGACAACGGTACGGCGTCGATGACGATTGCGAGCGAGGGCACGACGACGTATGTGACGGCCCCGAACGGCAAAGCCATCGACACGCTGTACTTCACGCCGTACTCGAGCGCCTTGTCCGGCCTCACCACGGCGGGCGGCAGCTTTTCGGTTTCTGCCTTCTGCACGCTCGGAACCACCGTCAACGGTCTGGCCTTCCATTTGCGCGACAATAACGGGACCATCGGCGGACTCGTCATGCGCCGCGGCAGCACGACTAATCAGGTGGTTGTGACGCTTGGAACCTCGACCACGCCGCTCATCACGGTGAACAACGTGCCGGCGGGCGACTATGCATACCACCACTACGCGCTGGTCGCGACCTCCTCAGGCGTGACGCTGTACATCGACGGCACGTCCGTGGGCTCCACGCCTTCCAATACGGTTTCCGTATCCAAGATGGCCCTTCAGTTCGGCAGCCGCCACGGCGGCGTCCTTGGGGGCGAGGCCAAAAACGGCGGCAAGCTGGATGATTTCCGCGTCTACGGTGACGCGCTGACGGCCAATCAGATCGTCGCGCTCACCACGGCCCTCACGGTTCCTGGGATGAACGCCGGCCTGATCAGCATCAAGACCGGCCCGCGCGGCAGCACGCTGGCCGAGGGCAACATCACGCCCTTTACGACGGCCGGGGCAGGGGCCGTACCTGAGATCGCGGGGCTGTGGAACAAGACTCCGTACCAGACGGGCGGCTCGTACCAGACGGTCTCGAACCTGCTCAACAGCGCGGGCGTGACGACCGGCGCGAAGATGTACTATGCCATTCCGAACACCTGGTACTGCGGGGTCAGTTCGGCCACGGCCAACGAGTCCTTGACGAGGACTTACTTCGACGACGGCGGGGCCGGTTCCTATACAATCAACGAAGGCGGACTGACCAACGTCGTCCTGCCGAACCCCGGCATCACGCGCGGCTGGCAGGTGATGCTCACCGGCGTCCCGTATCAGCATGCGGATCTCTATTTGATTTTCGCCAGCGATCAGGCGGTCGCGACGTGCCGGTTCTGCCCCGCGCTGGTCAAGGTGGGTGACGCCGCGTGGACCTATTACTACGGCATTTCCGGCATCGAGAAAACCGTGGTCGGCAACCAGAACTGGTCGGGGCTGCCCTTTTCGACGGGCGCGCTCAAAGAGGGCGTCAACTACCTGAAGATCCCGCTGAGCAACCTGACGACCAACACGCCCATCTCCATCGCGCACGGCGCGCGCATCACGTCGGCCCCTCTGGCCCGCGGCAGCCTTGCGGGTATCCAAATCGTCAAGCGCGACAGCGCGGCCTCGGCGGACGACACCTACTATCAGCGCACGGTTACCGGCGCCGCCAACTGGAGCGCCGCGGCCTGGGACAACGCGGGCACCTCGCTGAACGTCTGGTCGAACAGCACCGACGCGCGCAAGACGACGGCGGTGCTGACGACCTCCGGAAGTACCACGCTGGCCCTTCCCGAGGAGAGTGTGACAGCCGAGGCGGTCTCGGTCCGCGGCTCGGGCCCCTTCACGCTCGGCGGCCCGGGCGCGCTGAACCTCAACGGCGCCGCCGTGATCGACGCGTACGGCATGGCCGCTACGGATATCGTGACCATCGACACGGCGATTCAGGGCTCCAATGTGACGGTGTCGGCCAACAACGCGGGTACGGCGAGCGCGGGGTACACCCGGCTGACATGCACGACCAACGCGTTCAGCTCGCTGACCCTGACCAAGGGCACTCTGCTGGCCAGTTCAGTGTTCCCCGCAGGCTCGGGGCTGACGCTGGGTGGCGGCATCCTGATGTTCACAGGCTCGGGCGTTTTCACCAACCCCGTGCAGATCGCGGCCGACTCGAAGATCCGCGTGGCCCAGGGCCAGTCCGTTGAGATCTCCTCGGCGCTCTCGGGCACCGGCAGCGTGTCGAAGGCGGACACCGGTTCGCTGACGCTGAGCGCCGGCGGCAGTTTCAAAAACCTGCAATGGGAGAACACGGGCTCCGTGCGCCTGACGGGCGCAGCGCCGTTCGCGTTCAACAGCACCGTCGGCAACGGCTACACGAACTGGCTCGAGATTACGGCGCCAACCACACTGTCGGGCATTCTTTCGCTTGGCGCGGCCACGCTCCCGCTGGATCCGGGCGCGTCGCTCACGGCGAACGCGCTGCGCTGGTCCGACACCGGCACCTACACCACCACCGTGAGTCAGACGGGCGGCCGCCTGACGATCCTCGGCAGCAACAACGCGGTCAGCACGTCCGACTCGGTGCTCTTCTCGCACTACGCGGGCCTCTGCAACTACGCGCTGAGCGGCGGCGACTTCCTGGCCTCGAACGCGGTGGCGCTGCTCGCGTGGGACGGAGCGACGACGTGGACGATCGGCGGCCATGCCTATGTGAAGGGCGTGAACATGCGCGGCTCCACCAAAGCAGGCATGTTCACGACCCTGGCGCTGAACGGCGGCACGCTTGAAGTCGGCGGCAGCGGCATCTTCGCCTCGCAGACGTCCAGCTCCCGCGCAGTCAACCTCTCCACGGGAACACTGCGCGCGACGACCAACTTTACGTTCGCGTCAAGCGCGGTCTCCAGCGCCGTGAATCTGACCGATGCGGCCACGGGCGTCTCGGTTAACCCCAACGGCTACGTCATCGGTTGGGCGGCGCCGCTGACAGGCGCGGGGAAGCTCGTACTCAACGACTCTGCGGCCACGCCGGGTAAACTCATCCTCTCGGGCACCAGCACCCACAGCGGTGGCGTCGACCTGCTGGCCGGCACGCTGGTCGCCAGCAACGTGGCCGCTCTGGGAACGGGGCCGGTGAACGTTTCCAGCGGCACGCTCGACGTGGGGCCGTTTGACGTGTCGTGTGGCGCCCTGACGGTGACGAGCGCCACGCTCGGCGTGCGCCTCGGGATGGTGGCTGACTTAAGCAACAGCGGCTCGCTCACCGCGTCATCGCTGACGCTTAGCAGCAGTGCGCCCGACGCGATCAAGGTCGTGCTCGACCTCAACGGCATCGATGCGCCTCTGATCGAGTATCCGATCATCCTGTCGCCCTCGCTGCCGGCCGGTCTGGCGAGCCAGATGACGGTGGCGTTCACCAACGGCGGGCCGGGCCTGCTGGCCTCGGCGTCGGTCGCGCTGGACGTGCGGGCGGGCGGCGTGTATGCCGTGTTCTCCGGGACAGTCCCGCCGAAGAATCTATTCTGGAGCAACGGCGTGGCGTCAGGCAACTGGTCGACGTTCGTGTATGACAAGCCGTGGGGTGCGGATTCGGTCGGCGGCGTCAGCACGAATTACGATAGCATCGACACCGTCAATTTCACCGACACGGATCAGCCGGCGGTGGCGGTGAATGTGCAGAGCCCCATGGCGCCCGTGGCGATGAACATCAACAATGCGGCCACGGCATATACCTTTGCGCAGGGCGGCAGCGGGTCGATCGCCGCGCCGAGCGGCGGGCTTACAAAGAGCGGCACGGGTGCGGTGACGCTCAATGTGCCCTTGATCGTCAGCAATGCGACGCTCACGGTCGCGGCCGGTGCGCTGCGTGCGAATGTGGCCGTCGGCTTGGTCTCTTCCAGCACGCTGGTCTCGCCACTGTCGGTCGCTTCGAACGCGACGTTCACCTACGGCGGCGGCGACGTGCAGGTGATCTCCGGAAGCTACGTCGGCGCAGGAACGCTCGGAGTCAGCGCGGGCCGTATGCGGATCACGTCGACGGGCTACTCGTTCTCGGGCGCGGTGGTCGCCAGCGGCGGCGTGATGGAGCTGGCACTCGCCAGTCAGTTCCTGAACAACAACGCGGCTCAGTTGCGCGTGGAGGCGGGGGCGACGATGGAGCTAACCGCGCTTGACGCCAGCGGGTACAGCGTGACCAACGGCAACCCGATCGACGTCTATGGTACGCTGAAAGTCTTGCAGCGTGACTCGACCGCGCGCGGCCTCAAGCTGCACAACGGCGCTCAGGTTCTGCTGAAGGGCTCGAACATGGATAGCAGCCACGCCATGGATCTGTTCAACACGCCGATCATCTCTCTTGATGCGGGCGCAGCCTCGTTCCTGCCGCTCGACGCGAATGACGCCACGCAGGCAACGATCGTGGTGCGCACGGAGCACATGCTGAAGACCTTCGATGTGCAGGCCTCTAACGCGGTGCTGACCGTTGCGACGCCGCTCATCGGCGGCTATGCGGGCAACATCCTCGACAAGGTCGGACTAGGCACGCTGAAGTGGACCGGAGCGAATACGACCGTGGCAAAGCTTCGCGTATCGGCGGGCACGTTCGAAATCGGCGGGGCTGGCACGCTGGGCGCGGGCGCCTCGGCGCAGGAGATCGAGATTCTCTCCAATGCGACCTTCCGCTGCGCCTCGTCCACGAACCAGACGCTGTCAGGTGCGATCACCTGCTCGGGCTTGTTCGCGAAGTCGGGTTCGGGCCGGTTGGCGGTTTCCGGATCCCTGACCGTGAATGTGGGTGGCGAGCTGGCCATTCCCGCTGTCGTGGCTGAGGCGGACGCCGTGACTGTCAGCGGAAGTTCCCTGACCGTGAACGGTGTCATTCGCGTGTCCAATTTCGGCAGCCTCTTGGCGGGTAGAACCTACACGCTATTGACGTCGGCTCAGACCTTGCCGGCGGGTATCGCCGCCACGGTGACCGGAATTCCGGACATGTGGAAGGCCGAGGCCGTAAATGATGGTAAGACCCTGATCATTTACAAGAAGCTGGGGTCGCTGATCATGCTCAATTAGCAAGGAACGTATGGTTGTTGGTATGGATCGACTGGCCGAAGGCGTGCTCTGGTATTTCGCGTTTGTTTTTTCAACGACGCTCCATGAAGCCGCACACGCCTTTGCCGCGTTCAAGCTCGGCGACCGAACCGCCTACGAGGGCGGGCAGCTCACCTTGGATCCCGTTCCGCATATGCGGCGCGAGCCGGTGGGGATGATTGTGGTCCCCATCCTCTCGTTCTTGATGGGGGGGTGGATGATCGGGTGGGCCAGCGTCCCCTACAATCCGCGGTGGGCATTTGAGCGGCCACAAGCCTCAGCGAAGATGTCGGCCGCCGGGCCTGCGGCGAATCTTCTGCTGGTGCTGGCGGCAGCTGCGGCTATTCGGCTGGGGATTCTGGCCGGCGTCTTCTATCCGCTCGAGACGATCGACACCACGCGGGTGATCGGCGCGACAGGCGGCGGCCTGTTCGCCGCGCTGGCCGCGTGTCTGAACGTATTTTTGTCGCTCAACCTGCTGCTTTTCCTCTTCAACCTGCTGCCGCTGCCACCCCTCGACGGAAGCGGCATCATCCCGTGGTTCCTGAGCCGCGAGCAGGCGCAGCACTATCTGGCGTTCATCCAGAACCCGGCCTTCTCGCTGATCGGGTTGCTCATCGCGTGGAAGCTCTTCGACTTCATATACAGCCCCGTGCATCTGATCTTCATCAACGTGCTCTTTTATCCGGTCGCCCACTACGGGTGATGCGAGATCAAACTTGAAACGAATTGAATCTCTGTGCTACCGTTCTGGTATCGGTATCAGCTGGAGGCGCGGATATGTGCGAGGTCATGCGGCGAGGCAGTCGATGGGCGGCTGCGGTTTGGGTGGCAGCCGTGGCGCTGGGCGCGTGGTCGTGCGCGGCCGAAGTGTCGGCCAAGCCCGACATCCTGCTGCTCATGCCCGACCAGATGCGTGGCGACTGCCTCTCCGCGCTCGGGCATCCCGTGGTGCGGACTCCGCAGCTCGACGCGCTCGCGCGTGAGGGCGTCCTGTTTCGACGGGCCTATTCCACTGTCGCCTCCTGCATTCCCGCACGCTACGCGCTGCTGACAGGCCTCTGCCCGCAGACCAGCGGCGTGGTCGGCTTTGCGGCGAAGCCGATCATCACGCCGACCCTGCCGGGCGCGCTGGCCGAGTCCGGCTACGCCACCGCGCTCGTCGGGCGCTACATGCACCAGCCGGCCACGAGCGGCGACTGCGGCTATCAGCGGCAGATCCTCGGATCGACCCACGTGGATGACGACGCCTACGACCAGTTTCTGAAACAGTCCGCGCCCGAGACCGGCGGGATCAGGAAGCTCGTGAGTCGCTTGGGTGTCAGCTACAACCACTGGCAGGCGAAGCCCTGGCCGCTGGCGGAGGAGCTGCACCCCACCGCGTGGGCGGTGGCCCAGTCGCGCAAGGTGGTCGGCGAGGCCCACGCGGAAAAGCCCCTGTTTCTGACGACGTCGTTCTACGCGCCGCACTCGCCGCTCTTTCCGCCGAAGCGGATCTTCGAGGACGTCGCCAAGCGGACGCTGCCGCAGCCGGCCCGCGGCGACTGGGTGGATTGGCAGGCGCTATCGGAAGCGGGAGACAAGGGCGGGCACCGCGTGCTGCTGGCGGGCGATGCGCTGCGTGCGGCGCAGGCCGGATACTTCGGGCTTATCGAGCACATCGACGAGCAGATCGCGCCGCTCATACGCGAGTTCAAGGCGAGGAGCGAGAGGGCGGGGAGGCCTTGGGTGATCGCGGTGACGAGCGACCACGGCGAGCTGCTGGGCGACCACGGATACTACCGCAAGTGCGAGCCCTACGAAGGGTCGGCCAGCATCCCGTTCATTATCTGCGGGTCGCCCGCGCTCGGGTTCAAGCCCGGCCTGCAGGTCAAGCGCCCGGTCTGCCTGGAAGACCTCCTGCCGACGCTGCTGGCGCTGGCTGGCGCGCCGGCCTCGGCGCGCGCGGACGGCGTGAGCCTGACGCCGGCCCTGCGCGGGCACGCGCAGGAGGTTCGAGCGTGGCTGCACATTGAGCACGCGCCCTGCTATAGCCAGGAGCAGGCGTATCAGGCGCTCACCGACGGCCGGCACAAGTACATCTGGCGTCCGCTTGACGGAGGGGAGCAACTGTTCGACCTCGAGGCTGATCCGCGGGAAGAGCGCGATCTCGCCAAAGGGGGGGCGGACTCCCTTGAAACGCTGAAGGTCTGGCGGGCGCGTCTGGTCGAGCGGCTGGCCAGACGGCCGGAGGGGTTCTCAAAAGACGGAAAACTTGTGCCTGGGTGTGCGTATCGCGCGCTGAACGCAGGCACGCTGTAAGTGAAGGAGGACGGTCGATGATCCGAGTTCTGTTGGCGGGTTGCGTGTGCGTCGCCGCATCTGGGTGCGCGAGCTTGGAGTTTAACGAAGCTTCTGGGAGCGTCCCGGACGGCGTGCGCGTGCGTGCGCCGGTCAGCTGCGTGGTGGTCAAGGAGATCACGCGGAAGAGCGGCGCGAAGCAGACCGTCGAGACGGTCGAGTCGCTTCCCTTGGGCGAGGTCTACGACATCAATGTGAGGCAGGGGCTGTTCAGCGCCACGGAGTTCAGCGTGTCGCTCACCGAGCAGGGCACGCTCAAGCAAGTGACGCTCAACGCGGACCCGCAGGTGGACGAGACGATTAAGGCCGCCGCGGAGTTGGCGGACAGCGTTTCCGCCCTCAAGGCTGTGTACCGCGCCGGCGAGGACGACCCGGTCGTGCGAGAGGCGGTCGTCGAAGTCCGGCGCCTAAAGCTCAGGGATTGAGCCGGAGGCTGGGGCTGCGCTCAGGGTTCCAGCGCCACGGGGTTGGTGAGCTCGCCGATGCCGTCGATCGCGATCGTCACGGTGTCGCCCGGGGCTAGGTAGACGGGCGGCTTGCGCGCGAAGCCCGCGCCGGACGGGGTGCCGGTGAAGATCGCCGCGCCCGCCGGCAAGGTCGTGCTGCCGCTCAAGAAAACGATCAGGTCGGCCACGCTGAAAATGTGGTCGGCGGTGCTGGAGCACTGGCGCAGCTCGCCGTTGACAAGCGCCTTGAGCGTCAGCGTCTGCGGGTCGGGGATCTCGTCTTTCGTCACGATGCACGGGCCGAGCGGCGCGAAGGTGTCGAACGATTTGCCGCGGCACCACTGGTTGCCGCCGAAGCTCTTCTGCCAGTCGCGCGCGGTCACGTCGTTGCCGCAGGTGTAGCCGAGCACGTGGTCGAGCGCGTTCTCGCGCGTCGCGTTCTTGCAGGTCTTGCCGAGGATCACCACCAGCTCGGCCTCGTAGTCCACCTGGGTGCTGGCGAGGCGCGTGGGAATCAGGATCGGGTCGCCGGGGTTCTGCGCGACCCACGGGCTTTTCATGAAAAGCACGGGGAATTCGGGGATCGGCTGCTTGGTCTCCAGCGCGTGCTCGCGGAAGTTGAGGCCGATGGCGAGGATCACGGAAGGCTGGAGCGGTGCGAGCAACTTGCCCACGCGCAGACGGCGGCCCGAGGGGCGCCACGTGCCGAGCAGGTCGCCCTCGATGGGCTCGGCTGAGCCGTCGGGGTGAAGGATGCCGGTGGCGGGCGTGGTGGAGGTCTCTGCGAGGAACCGGATGATTTTCATGACGGTGGATAATAGGGTGCGGCGCGGGCATCTGTCAAGGCGGGTCAGAGGTGACAAGCGGCGGCGGGGTGTGCTACACTCTGGCGCCATTTACGGAAGGAAACGAAGAGATGTCCGAAGAACAGCCGCTGTCGACCAACGAGTACCGCGAACAACGCATCGCCAACCTGCGCAAGCTGGAGGAGTTGGGCTTCAAGCCGTTCGGCCAAGCCTTTGAGCGCACGCGCCTCAGCGCGATCCGGGCGGGGTTCGAGGAGAACAAGACCGTGCGTGCTGCGGGCCGCCTCATGACCGTGCGCCGCATGGGCAAGGCTTCCTTCGCGACCTTCAGCGACGGCACGGGCAGCTTCCAGATTTTCCTTAAGAAAGACCTGCTCTCGGAGCAGCAGTTCGAAGGCTTCAAGTACCTTGACCTCGGCGACTTCGTGGGCGTCGAGGGGCGGCTCTTCACCACCAAGATGGGCGAGCCGACGATCGAGGTTCACACGTGGGCGTTTCTGGGAAAAGCCATCCAGCAGCCGCCGGAGAAGTTTCACGGCCTGCAGGACGTGGAGGAGCGCTACCGCAAGCGCTACCTCGACCTGATGATGAACCCCGAGTCGCGCGACCGCTTCAACAAGCGCAGCGCCATCCTCGCCGAGATCCGGAACTTCCTGCACGCGCGCGGCTTCACGGAAGTTGAGACGCCGATGATGCAGCCGCAGGAGGGCGGCGCGGTGGCCAAGCCCTTCTACACGCACCACAATGCGCTGGACACCCGGATGGTGATGCGCATCGCGCCGGAGCTGTACCTCAAGCGGCTGATCGTGGGCGGCTTCGACAAGATTTTCGAATTGGGCAAGGACTTCCGCAACGAGGGCATCGACCGCACGCACAATCCTGAGTTTACCGTGCTGGAGATCTATGAGGCCTACGGCGACCGCACGTCGATGAAGGCGATCATCGAAGGCCTGCTGCCGCACCTGTGCGAGAAGGTGCTGGGCACGATGCGCGTCGAGTACGGCGAGGCCAAGGAGGTGCTCGACTTCACGACGCCTTACCGCGAAGTGGCCTACCGGGACGCGGTCAAGGAAGTGATGGGCGCGGACTGGTTCGACCTGTCCGTGGACGAGGCGCGGGCCAAGGCCGAGGCCAAGGGCGTGGAGATCGACCCGTCGTGGAACCACCTGCTTGTGACGCACGAGGTGTACGGCAAGGTGGTTGAGAAGACGCTGCGGCAGCCGACGTTCGTGACGCGCATCCCGCGCCAGTTCGTGCCGCTCGCCAAGGCGTGCGAGGACGACCCCGAGCTGGTGGACGTCTTCGAGTTCGTGGTGGCGGGCAAGGAGCTGTGCCCCGGCTACACCGAGCAGAACGACCCGATGGCGCAGCGCAAGGCCTTCGCGGACCAGGCGGGCGACGACGTTGAGAAGATCGACGAGGATTTCATCACCTCGCTTGAGCACGGCATGCCGCCGACCGGAGGTCTGGGCATGGGCATCGACCGGCTCGTGATGATGCTCACCGGCACGGAGGTCATCCGCGACGTGATCCTCTTCCCGCAGATGAAGGCCGCCGCGAAGTAGGCGGGGGCCGGTCGTTTAGGCCGAAGCGCTCATTCGACAATCTGCACCTTGTAGAACTGCACGGCGCAAGACGCGCAGTTGGTGCAAGCCGTGGTTCTCCCGCAGGACGTCACGTTCGTATAGGCGACGTTGGTTATCGTGTTCAGCGAATTGCCGTACAGAACGCGGTATTTCAGGTTCGTGGCGCTGTTCCAGCGCAAGGTGGCCTCTCTTCCCGGAGTCGCCTCCAGCGACGTCAGCGCGAACGAGTAGCCTTCGTAGAGAGAAATTGTGCCGTCAGCGTTGCCAGACAGAATGTCCGCTACGCCGTCGTTGTTCCAGTCCAGCACGTCTAGGCGCATGCGGGCTCCGGTGTTGATCACTTTCAGCTTTTTGGTTATGGGGTCCGGCTCGCGCAGGGCCGCGGGCGCCTGGTTGGTGGGGCTGTGGCTCCGGCCGGTGTTCCGGCACCAGTACACGCCGGAGCCTGAGCTGCACAGGAGGTCGTTGACGCCATCGCCGTCCCAGTCGCACATGCGCACGACGGAGCGAATGCCCAGGTCCAGCGTCACGCCTCCCGCGCTGATCTTGATGCCTGCGGCATACACCGGGGCGGCCTCTGTGCCCGTGTTCTTGAAGAGCCACACGTAGCCGTCGCCGTCGCCGCACAGGAGGTCGCTCAGTCCGTCCCCGTTCCAGTCGTAGACGTAGGGCGTCGCCCGCGAGGTGACGCTCAGCGTCGTGCTGCCCCCGACCTTGAGAGCCACCCTGCTCGCAAGCGTCGGGCTCGCGTCGGTGTTGGTGTTTCGGTAGAAGTAGACGTAGCCGGTCGCGCCGTCGCCGACGAGGAGGTCCCGCTTGCCATCGTGGTTGTAGTCGCAGACAAAGGGCGCAGGCGCGCCGCAGGTGCCCGGCGACGGATGCGCGATGTCCGCGCCGCCCGCTTGGAGTATCGAGGAGCTGCTGAACACCGGGGCGATGTCGGAGGCGGCATTCGTGAAAAGGGCGACCTTGCCGTCCGTTTGGTAGCCCACCAGCAGGTCCTTGCGGCCATCGCCGTTCCAGTCCGCCACGCACGGGATGGCATAGGTTCCAACGTCGAGCGCGACCGCGCCCTTCTTGAGCGGGATGCCGGGCTGCAGCTGGATATCCCCCGCGAGTGCGAGGGGCGGCGTGTGGGTTGCGAGCAGGGGAAGAGTGAAAAAGAGAATCCGCTTGCACAGGGGTCGGGTCATCGCAGCTATCCTTTGTTTCCTTTAAGGGGTGACATGGAAATTTAACTTATAGCGCCTGGCCCAGTCAAGTCCGGGCGAGCCCTCACGCGTGCAACGATGGAGGCGCCGGAAGACTAAACAGGAGAAGGTCGATCCCGATGCCGACCCCGATCCCGAGAGAGAGCCATGACCGCCGACAACGGCCTCTCGTGTGAGCGCGGCCATTAAGGCAAGGCGAGCTGCCATTCGAGAACGCCGCCGGAGACGTTGGGCTGGAGCTGGACGGCGAGGCGGAGCGCGCGGGTGGTGACGGGCTTCTCGAAGGTCGCGCGGCAGAGCGTGTCCTTGGCGACCGGGTAGGTGGCGGGCACGTCGGCCCAGTTGCCGGCGTCGTCCTGCGCCTGGGTTTTCCACGAGGCGGGGATGCGGCAGGCGCCGCGGCCCGTGTCGTCGAACCAATAGACCGCGCAGCCCGTGATCGTCTCGGGCTGCTGGAACTCGTACTGGAGCCACTCGGCCGTGCCCTTGTGGTCCCACCAGGTCATGCGCCCGACGCTGTGGTCGCCGGAGTTCTTGGGCAGCACGCCGTCGTTCGCGGCGGAGAGAGCGTCCAGCCCGAAGCAGTGCGAGGCGGTGGCTTTGACGAGCGAGGTCGGCTGGGCGGTCTCGACCGAGGTCGGGAACCAGACCTGCATTTCCTCCGCGCCGCGGTGGCACCAGGCGAAGTAGGGGATGAGCGTGGCGGTCGCGGGCTGCGAAGAGCGCTTGCCGCGCAGGTCGGCGGTGACGCTCAGCGCGGGGGCCTGGAGCGAAACCATCGTGTGGCCGAGGATCTCAACCGAGCCTTCGGCGAAGCGGGCGTCGGCGGGCACGGCGAGGTTGAGCGCGTGCCCGGCGTTGTCGGCGGACTCGGCGCAGTAGACGAGCGGGCCGCGCTCCACGGCGAGGCGCCCGACATCAGCCTTCACGGACGGATGGGCTTGGATGCGGCGCACGGGCATGGCGAGGGCGAGCGAGACCGTGTCGCCTGTGCGCCAGGCGCGGTCGATGGTGACGTAGCCTTTGTCGAGGGCGAGCGGGACGGGCTGGCCGTTGACGGCGACCGAGACAACCGTGAGCGAGCCGGGGGCGACCTGTGTGTAGAGGTCGGAGGGCACGGGCTTGCCGACGGCCCACCCGGGGATGCGGAGCTTGAGGGCGAAAGGCGTGCCGTCTTTGGCGGGGGCGATCTCGAGGCGCACGGCGCCGTCCCACGGGTAGGCGGTCTTCTGCGTGAGAGTTATTGCGCCGGCGGGCGTTTTCAAGTCGGCCTTGCTTGCGATGAAAAGGTTCACGTAGACCGACGCGTCGCGCTGCGCGTAGGCGAACTGGGTGAACTGCGGGATGAAGCGCACGATGTTGACGGGGCAGCAGGAGCAGCCGAACCACTTGGAGCGGGCGTAACCGCCGCGGCTGGCAAGCGGGTTGGGGTAGAAGAACGCGTCGCCCTGGAGGCCGATGCCGGAGAGAAAGCCGTTGTAGATCACGCGCTCCAGCACGTCGATGTACTTGGCGTCGCCGTGGAGCAGGAACATGCGCTGGTTCCAGAGGGCGTTGGCGATGGCGGCGCAGGTCTCCAGATAAGCGCTCTCGTTGGGTAGCTCATAGTTGTCTCCGAAAGCCTCGCCCGCGTGGCGCGCGCCGATGCCGCCGTTCAGGTGCAGCTTCTTGGAGACGACATTCTCCCAGAGCGTACCGATCGCGTCGATGTAGGCCTCGTCGCCCGTCAGCGCCGCGACATCGGCCATGCCCGCGTAGAGGTAGCCGGCGCGGACCGCGTGGCCCACGGCCTCTGTCTGCTCGACGACCGGCACGTGATCTTGGTTATAGGCGCCGTAAAGCTTGCGCAGGTCTTTGCGGCCGCGCAGGTCGATGAAGAACTTGGCGAGGTCGAGGTAGCGCCGCTCGCCCGTGACGCGGTAGAGCTTGCAGAGGCCGATCTCGATCTCTTCGTGGCCAGGCACCACCTTGAGCTGGTCCGCGCGGGGGCCGAAGGTCTTGTCGATGAGGTTCGCGCTCTTGATGGCCACGTCCAGCAGGGCGCGCTTGCCCGTGATCTGATAGTGCGCGGCAGCGGCCTCGTAGAGGTGGCCCACGTTGTAGAGCTCGTGGCTGGCGCCTTCGTTGCTCCAGCGCGTGGGGCCGGTCATGCCGTTGGTGAAGCCCAGCGTGCGGGCGGTATAGAGGTAGCCGTCGGGCTCTTGGGCGGCGGCCATCTTGGCGATTAGGGCGTCGAGGTAGGCGTCGAGCTTCGGGTCAGGGTGTGTGGCGAGGGTGTAGGCCGCGCCCTCGACGATCTTGTAAACGTCGGAGTCGTCGAACGGGATTCCCTTGAAGGGGCCGGCCTCCAGCTTGCCGGCGCGAGCGAAGTTCGAGATGCGGCCGGTCTCCTCGCTCTTCGCGAAGTCGGCCCAGACCGTGACCAGGCGGTTGGTCTCGAAGCGCGGCTGCCAGAAGCCGTCGAGGATGGCAACCTGCTTGAGCGGCACGGGCTGGAAGGGGTAGTCGCTCGTGGCGGCAGCGGCGGGCGAAGCGGCGAGGAGCGCGAGAAGAGACAGGCCGGGCATTTTCATGGTTGTTCTCATCCTTAGCACAGCGGCGCCAGGGCGCGAAGGAGTCAGGCTGGCCGGCCTGGAGCCTTCGCGCGTTGGCGCTTAGGTGGCTTGTTCGGTTTCGGTGGCGGTGGCGCCGAGGGAGCGGAGCCGGGGGGCGAAGTTGGGGAACGACTCGTTGAGGATCTCCGCGTGGTGAACCGTGACGGGAGCTGGCGAGGCAAGCCCGGCGAGGGCGAGCGACATGGCGAGCCGATGGTCGCCGTGGGCCTCGCAGGAGCCGCCCTTGAGCGTGCCGCCGCGGATGGCGAAGCCGTCCTTGCGCTCGTCGATGTCGACGCCGAGCCGGCGCAGTTCGCCGCACATGACCGAGATGCGGTCGGTCTCCTTATAGCGCAGCTCTTCGGCGTCGCGCACCTCGGTGACCCCGTCGGCGAAGCAGGCGACAACCGCGAAGACGGGAAACTCGTCGATCATTCGGACGACGGTGTCGCCGCAGACGCGCACGGCTTTGAGCGGCTCGGCTGCGAGGCGGATGTCGGCCACGGGCTCGCCGGCCACCGTGCGCGGGTTCTCGACGCGTATGGACGCGCCCATTTCGGCGAGCACGTCGAGAATGCCGGTGCGCGTGGGGTTGACGCCCACGTCGCGGATGAGGATGGCGGAGCCGGGCACGAGCGCGGCGGCCACGAGCAGAAAGGCGGCGGAGGAAATGTCGCCCGGCAACTCGAGCCGCAGAGGGGTGAGCGCCCGCGTGAGCGGCGCCACGCGCACGGTGAGCGGCTCGGCCATGCAGATGTCAGCGCCCATGGCGGCGAGCATGCGCTCCGTGTGGTCGCGCGACGGGCCGGGCTCGCTGATCGTGGTGACGCCGTCAGCGGCGAGCGCGGCGAGGATGAGGCAGGACTTCACCTGGGCGCTGGCCACGTTCAGCGAGCAGTGGATGGCGCGGAGGCGCGTGGCCGCGTCGCGCGCGGCGAGCGTGAGCGGGGCGCAGCCGTTGGCGGACGTGGCCACGGGAACGCCCATGGAGCGGAGCGGGTCGGTGATGCGGTCCATCGGGCGCTTGCGCAGGCCCTCGGAGCCGTCGAGCGTGCAGGGCGTGCCGGCCGCCGCCAGCGCGCCGACCAGCATGCGGATGGTGGTGGCCGAGTTGCCGCAAAAAAGCGGAGCCGCTGGTGTCGCGAAGCCGCGCAGGCCCTTGCCCGCGACGGTCAGACGCGAGCCCTCTAGCTGCCACGCCACGCCGAGCGCGGTCAGTGAGCTGAGCATGGCGTGGGTGACGCCCGAGACGAGAAAGCGATCGATGGTGCTCTCGCCCTCCGCGAGGGCTGCGAAAAGCGCGGCGCGGTGGGAGAGCGATTTGTCGCCGGGCAGGAGGATCTCGCCGCTCAACGGTCTGTCGGTGGAGACGCAAAGGTCAAGAACAGATTGCATGGCGATATTTTTAACACAAAGGCGCATAGACACGAAGGAGAAAATGAGGGGAGTTGGCAAGCTCCGCGCTTGATTGCGGACTGACCGTTGGGATACACTATATGTTTTCTGTTCTTCTTCGGCGAGGCTATGTTCGGAGGCACTATGATCGGAAGCGGATTGCGGGCGGCTTGTGTTTGTTCGGCTCTGTCGGTTTTCAGCGTGTGCGCGGAGATGACGTTCTTCGCCCATGACGGCAAGTTGAGGACGGTTGCCACGATCGGCGAGGGCAAAGAGGTTGCAACCGGAACCGTCGGAAGCATCAATTCGATGGGGGAGAAGAAGTTCGGCGGCTCGTGGAACATTCAGTTCTCCGGCGTGATGAACGTTAAGACCGCCGGGAAACACGAGTTTAACCTGACCTCGGATGACGGGAGCGCGCTCTTTATCGACGGTCGTGCGGTGGTCATGAACGACGGACTGCACGGACATGTGACGATGACGGATGAGGCCGTGCTCACGGCCGGCCCGCACCAGGTCAACCTCCTCTATTTTAACAACAACGGCGGACACGGCCTGAAGGCTGAGGTTAAGGCGCCGTCTGGACAGGTCGCGGACTTGGCTGCGGCGTGCGCCCCCAGCAGCAAGAAGCAGGATTTGGCTGCCGTGAGCGCGGCGGCCGGCAAGAAGTCGAAGGTGTCCGCAGGGCAGCCGAAGGAGCAGGCGAAGCCGCAGTCCGAGTCGCCGAAGGCGCTGGTTCAGCTCTCCCCGCCCGAGGCGCTGGTTCGCTCGATCAAGTACATTCTCAAGACGAAGCCGCGCGAGTACAAGGGCGGGCGCGAGCACTTGAAGCAGGCGGAGCTGTTTGTGGAAACGATGCCCGCGATCCTTGAGAAGCTCGACGCCGGCGACGCGCAGGCCCTTCAGGCGCTCGACGCGTACAATGCGCTCAAGCACAAAGCCTTGGTCGTAGACAACCCGTACATCGATTTCGACGAGACGCTGGTCGTGCTTTCGGACAGAGTCGCCACGAAGTCCAACTGGCTGGGAACGCACGTGCTCTCGCCCAAGGGCTACAAGAACAAGATCGCGCGGTTCAACCTCCGGACCGGGCAGGTGACGGACGTCTATGTGCCGGCGGACGGATCGTATGTGGGCGAGCTGGACGTGCACTATGACGGCCGGAAGCTGCTCTTCACGTCCACGGACTCGAACAAAGTTTTTCAGGTGATGGAGGTCGGCTTTGACGGAGCCAACCCGCGCACCGTATCGACGATCGTCGGGGAGTATGTCCACAACTATGGGGGCGTTTATCTGCCCGACGACAAGGTGATCTTCAGCTCAACCGCCCCGATGATCGGCGTGCCGTGCATCAGCGGCTCGCGCACGGTCCCCAACCTTTACGTGATGGGTCCGAACGGCGAAAACACGCGGCAGCTGACGTTCGAGCAAGACGCGGACTGGTATCCGACCGTGCTGGCAGACGGCAAGATCATGTACCTGCGGTGGGAGTACACCGACATCATGCACTACTACTCCCGCATCATGATGACCATGAACCCCGACGGCACCAACCAGCGCTCCGTCTACGGCTCGCAGAGCCTCTGGCCGAACGCGATGTTCTATGCCCGGCCTCTGCCCGGCGAGCCGGGCAAGTTCGTGGCGGTCGTCTCCGGTCACCACGGCGTGGCCGGCACCGGCAAGCTGACGGTTTTCGACACCAACAAGGGGTATGCCCACGCCGACGGCGTGGTGCAGCATATTCCCGGCTACGGCAAGCAGGTGACGCACGTCACGGTTGACCAGCTCTATCCAACCGTGAAAAAGGAGCTGCTGACACAGTTTCCCGATTTGCAGGCCGTCGTGACCAAGCTGATTCAGGAGAACATGCCGGAGTCCGCGCAGCAGGGCAAAGACTACCACGAGCTGAACAACGACTTCTTCAACAAGTGCTATCCCCGCTTGCGCGACACGTATCCCGAGATGGCGCTGGATTTGGACCAGCTGGTGAACGGGGTCTATCCGCAGTGCCTCCAGCCCTATCCGATCAGCGCGCAGTACTACCTGACGGTCGCTCAGGCAACGCCCCAGAGCCCGATGCGGCTCTATCTGGTCGACACGTTTGACAATTTCGTTCCGGTTCAGCCCGCCAGCTTGGGCGAATACCGGTACATGGTTGAGCCCTATCCGCTGCGGAAGCGCGTGAGGCCTCCCGCGATTCCGGAGCGCGTCAACCTGCAAGATAAGACGGCGGTCTGCTACATTCAGAACGTCTATCGCGGGCCCGGCCTCAAGGGCGTCCCCGTCGGGACGGTCGACGCCCTGCGCGTGTTCACCTACGCCTACGGGTACTACAACACGGGCAACCACCACCACATCGGCATCGAGAGCGGCTGGGACGTCAAGCGGATGCTGGGGACGGTGAAGGTCGAGAAGGACGGCTCCGCCATGTTCCGGATCCCGGCGAACACGACGATTTCCATCCAGCCCCTGGACAAAGAGGGCCGCGCGCTGCAGCTCTTCCGCAGCTGGCTGGTCGCCATGCCCGGCGAGGAGCTTTCCTGCATCGGCTGCCACGAGCCGCCGACCGAGCCGCCCGTGACGAGCAAGACCGCCGCGTCTGGCAAAGCGCCGCAGGCCATCAAGCCGTACCGCTCGCGCGTCGAGGGCTTTGCGTTCGACACCGAGGTGCAGCCGATTTTGGACGCCTACTGCGTGCGCTGCCATGACGGGAGCGACGCCAAGAAGCCCGACTTCAAAAACAAGGCGCTGCTCGACACGAAGAAGGTCGAGGAGCACTACGGCAACGCCTACCACGCCTTCCACAAGTACTTCCGCCGGCCGGGCCCGGAAAGCAACGGCATCATGGGCATGCCGTACGAGTACCACGCGTCGACCTCCGAAGGCGTCCAGCTGCTGGAGAAGGGGCACCACGGCGTCAAGCTTGACGACGACTCCTGGCGGCGGCTCTACACGTGGGTCGATCTGAACGTGCCCTACTACGGGAGCTGGACCTCGGTCTACGCCATCGACGAGAAGAAGGAGTCGTGGACCACGAACATCGCCGCGCATGCGGCGAGCCTGCGGGCCAAGTACGCCGGCGTCGAGTCCAACTGGGAGTATACCCCCTCGCAGCCCTACCCCGTCGCGGTGACGAAGGAGAAGGCCGAGGAGCGGCAGGCTCCGGTCGCGGCTTCCGCTGCGAACTGGCCGCTTACGGCCGAGGCCGCCAAACAGCTGCAGAAGCAGGCGGGCGGCGAGCAGAAGCGGGTGGTTGACCTCGGGGGCGGCTTGAGCGTCACGCTGGTGCGCATCCCCGCGGGCGAGTTCGTGATGGGCAGCGACGACGAGACGGCGCTGGAGCAGCCCCGCCACCGCGTGAAGATCGAGAAGCCGTTCTGGATCTCCGAGAGCGAGATCAACAACGCGGCCTTCTTCGCCTTCAAGCCCGACCACAACGCCAGCGTCTTTGACCAGCAGTGGAAGGACCACGTGCGACTGGGGTACTACGCGAACTACGTCGAGCAGCCGGCGGTGCGCATGAGCTGGAACGACGCCGACGCGTTCTGCGCCTGGCTCGGCAAGAAGGCGGGCCTGAAGGTGCGGCTGCCCTCCGAGGCCCAGTGGGAGTGGGCGTGCCGGGCAGGCAGCGAGGCGGCGATGTCGTTCGGCTCCGTTGGGTCGGACTTCAGCCCCTACGCCAACCTGGCGGACAAGTCGATCGAGAAGTTCGCGGTGAGCGGCGTGAACCCGGTCTTCAACAAAGGCCTGGTCGGAAACCGGGTCTTCGATTTTGTGCCGCGCATCGACGCGTTCGACGACAAGCAGTTTCTGGTGACGGGGACGAAGCAGTACCAGCCCAACGCGTGGGGGCTGTACGACATGCACGGCAACGTCGCCGAGTGGACGCGCAGCGATTATGCGCGCTACCCGTACGCGGCAGCCAAGAGCGACTCCCAGAGCCCGACCGAGAAAAAGGCCGTCCGCGGCGGCTCGTTCTTCGACCGGCCTTATCGCGCGACCGCCAGCTACCGTCTGGGCTACGTCCCCTGGCAGGGCGTGTTCAACGTCGGATTCCGCGTCGTCGTGGAGGAGTAGTCGAACGCGGACTGAGACAAACGTGAAGCGAGTAGCCAAAGACTGTCAGAGGCGTCTTTCCTCTCTGGGGGCAAAGACACTCCTGTCCCAGAAGGTGTGGGCCTTGGGTGCATGGACGCTCTTGTCCTTGCGGCAGAGACAGGCGTGTCCCTGCTCCCAGTGGCCCCATGGGAATGGGCAAGGGCGGAATGAGCACGTTTAGCAACAATGGACGGTTCGTCGTGTGCCTGCTTGGGATCATGTTGGCGGGCGTCGTTTCGGCGGGCGCTGCCGAGAGCTACCTGTCGCCGTCGTCGCTTGCGGCGAGCCGGGACGGCAAGACGCTTTACGTCGCCTGCGAAACCGCCGAGGCTGTTCAGGTTTTCGACACGGTCGCGGAGAAGGTCACCGCCCGCTTCCCGGTCGCGAAGGTCTCCGAACTGGCCCTGTCGCCCGACCAGGGTCGGCTCTACGCCACGGCCGGCGGGTTCGACGGCAAGGTGTACGAGCTTGACGCCACGAGCGGCAAGGTGTTGCGCAGCCTGCCGGCCGGGCACACGCCGGTGGCGCCCGTGGTCAGCGCCGACGGCAAGACGCTCTATTACTGCAACCGGTTCTCCCGCGCCGACCAGCCGGACGTGCATGCCGTGGATCTGGCCACGGGCACGGTCACATGTTCCGCCAAGGCGATCCGCGAGCCGGTCACGATGCGGCTCTCGAAAGACGGGAGCGCCCTGTGGGTGGTCAACCATCTGCCCCTGATGGCGGCGAACCTCAAGCACGTGTTCACCTCGCTCGGCGTCTACCGGAGCGCGACGCTGGAGAAACTGGCGACTCTGGATCTGCCGGCCGGCTCGTTTGCGGTGCGTGACTCCGCTATGAGCGCGGATGGCAAGCACTTCTTTGTGGCGCACACAATCGGCCGGTTCACGGTGCCGACCACGCATCTGGATCGAGGCTGGATTAACACCAGCGCCGTCTCGATTTTCGATGTGGCCGGCCGCACGTACGTGAACACCGTGCTCTTGGACGACACCATGAAAGGGGCGGCCAACCCGTGGGGCATCGCTGTCGCAGGGTCTGACGACTGGCTGTGTGTGAACGCCTCGGGCACGCATGAGCTGATCGTGATCAATTTGAAGGAGATGACCAAGCGTCTGGCCGCGGTCAAGAACCCGCTCGAGGTCGTGAACGACCTGGCCTTTCTGTACGGCGCCAAGACCCGCGTGCCGCTCGAAGGGCAGGGCGCGCGTGCGCTGGCGGTGGCTGGCGGCAAGGTTTACAGCGCGATGCGGTTCTCGGACAGCCTCAACGTGGTCGAGCTGTGGGACGACGGCCCCGGCGCCGCGGTCGGGCTTGCGCTCGGCGTGCCGAAGTCGGCCGATCCGGCTCGGTCGGGCGAAATGGCGTTCAATGACGCGTCGTGCTGCTACCAGCAGTGGCAGAGCTGCGCCAGCTGCCACCCCGACACCCGGTCCGACGGGACGAACTGGGACCTGATGAACGACGGGATCGGCAACCCGAAGCAGTCCCGCAGCATGCTCTACACGCACAAGACCTCGCCGGTCATGATCACGGGCATCCGGGCCTCGGCTGAGATCGCCGTGGTCAAGGGGTTCACGATGATTCAGTTCCACGAGGTGACCGAAGAGCGGGTCGAAGCGGTGAATGCGTACCTGAAGTCGCTCACGCCCGTTCCGAGCCCGTATCTCGCGCCCGATGGGAAGCTGACGCCGTCCGCCCTGCGCGGCAAGGCCATTTTCGAGGGCCAGGCGGAGTGCGCCCGCTGCCACACGCCGCCGTATTACGGAGACAAGAAGAAGTACGTGTTTGGGCTGGGCTCCGACAGCGAGCGGGATCGCGAATTCGCGACGCCCATCCTGATCGAAGTCTGGCGCACGGCTCCCTATATGTACGACGGCCGCGCGGTGACCATGAAAGAGGTCATCACGACCGACAACGCGAACAACAAGCACGGCAACACCAAGGGCCTGACCCCGAAAGAGGTCGACGACCTGGCCGCCTACGTGAACTCGCTGTAGGGCGGCGGGCGGGGGCGCCCGTGCGCCCGGTCGCTCCGCAAACGATACGCGCTAGACTCGAAACTCGCGACCCCCCGTCACAAACCGACTGCCGTTTTCGGTTGTGCGGGACGGCGGTCTGCGGTTAAGATAGCGTCAAACTTACAGCGCGCCGCCGGACGTGGCGGGCACGAAACAACGAGCGAGGTGTCGGTATGGCTTACTATTTGGGAATCGACAGCAGCACGCAGAGCCTGAAGGGGCTGGTGATTGACCCTGCTGAGGGCAAGGTCGTTGCAAGCGCGAGTGTCAACTTCAAGGCGGACCTGCCGCAGTACGGCTGCCCGGACGGCGTGCTGGCAAACCCCGACCCGCTGGTCAAGCACGCCGACCCGCTCCTGTGGCTGGCGGCGCTCGACCTGATGCTGGCGCGCCTGCGGGCGTCGGGCGTGGCGATGGAGCGGATCGCGGCCATCGGCGGCGACGGCCAGCAGCACGGCTCGGTCTATCTCAACGGCCGCTTGGCCGACGCGCTCGCGGGCCTGAAGCCCGAGGCGTCTCTGCCGGAGCAACTCGCCGTGGCGCTGGCGCGGCCCACGAGCCCGATCTGGATGGACAGCTCGACGTCGGCGGAGTGCCGCGAGCTGGACGCGGCGTTTGGGGCGCGCCTGCAGGCGGACACCGGGTCGCCCGCCATCGAGCGCTTCACCGGGCCGCAGATCCGCAAGTTCGCGAAGGCGGATCCGGCGCGCTACGCGGCCACGGACCGCGTGCACCTCGTGAGCTCGTTCCTCTGCTCGGTGCTGATCGGCAGGGACGCGCCTATCGACTCCGGCGATGGCGCGGGCATGAACCTGCTGAATCTGCGCACGATGGCGTGGGATCCCGCGATCACCGAGTTCACCGCGCCGGGCCTGCTCGCGAAGCTGCCGAAGATCGGCCGCGGCGTGGCCGGCGGCCTGCATCCCTACTTCGCAAAGTATGGCCTGAAGGCGGGTATCCCGGTGGCGGTGTGGACGGGCGACAACCCGGCGAGCCTCGTGGGCACGGGCGCGTGGGGCGCGGGCGTGGCGGTGGTGAGCCTCGGCACGAGCGACACCTTCTTCGCGGCGCTGGACGCGTTCCGCACCGATCCCGAAGGGTGCGGTCACGTGTTCGGCAATCCGGCGGGCGGCTGCATGAGTCTCGCCTGCTTCAAGAACGGCTCGCTGGCGCGCGACCGCGTGCGGCGCGAGGCGGGCGCGGAGTGGGCGTTCTTTGACCAGGCCGCGTTCGAGCTGACCCCCGCGGGCAACGGGGGGCGGCTGGCGCTGCCGTGGTTCGAGGCGGAAATCACGCCGCCGGTGCTGGTGCCCGGCCTGCGCGCGAACTTCGACTTCGCGGCGGCCGCGCCCGAGGTCCGCATCCGCGCGGCGGTCGAGGGCCAGGCGCTGGCGCTGCGCAGCCACGCGCTGTGGATCGGCACGTTCGGCACGCTCCGCGTCACGGGCGGGGCGTCCAAGAGCCCCGGCATCCGCCAGACGCTGGCAGACGTGTTCCAGGCGCGGGTCGAGAGCATCGCGGTCGCGGACAGCGCCGCGCTGGGCGGCGCGATGCTGGCCGCGCATGCGGACGGCGTGCCGCTGGGCCAGATGACCGAGGCATTCTCGCCGGTCACGGCGGTGTGCGAGCCGCGCGCGGCGAACGCGGCTGTGTACGACAAGCTGCTGCCTGCGGTGCGCGCGCTCGAGAAAACCGCGCCAGTCGGTTGATCTTCTCTGCGACGCCGTGCTAAGATCAAGTCGTGAAGCGATACTGGCAGATCGGCGCGGCGCTCGCCGGCTTATGCGTGGCGGCCTTCGGCGGAGAGGGGGGGAGACCCTGCCGGCGGAGTGGCTGGTGCGCACGTGGCAGACCGACGAAGGCCTGCCCGACAACCGCATTTCGGGCGTCGTCCAGACGTCTGACGGCTACCTGTGGGTCGCGACGCTCGGCGGGCTGATGCGCTTCGACGGCAAGGATTTCGAGGAGCTTCCCACCTTCCCGATCACCAAGTTCCCCAACCAGAACGTGCGGGGCTTGATTCAGGACCGGCGCGGCCGCGTGTGGCTGGTGATGGACCTGGGCATGGTCCTCTGCGTGGACGGGGCGGAGGTGACGAAGTTCGACATCAACGAGGCCGGCGGCAACAGTGCGCTGCGGGCGCTGGCGGAGGATGGCGAAGGCGCGGTCTGGATCGTCCGCAGGAATGCGGTTCTGAGGATTAGGGCCGGCCGGGTGGAGACCTTCGGCGAGAAGGACGGGCTGCCGGCTGGCGACTATGCGTGGGGGGCTGTCGACACGAAAGGCATATTCTGGCTGGCCCGCGGCCCGCATGTCGGCGTGTTCAGAAACGGGAGGTTTGAGACGCTCTTTACGTTGGACGCCGCCAACCTCTGTCTGGCACCCGCGCGCGAGGGCGGCATGTGGGTCGTCACGCCGGTACAGATCCTGAAGTGTTCGGCTGGGGGCGAGCTGCGGGTGGTGGAGCGGTTGCCGCGGCGGACCGTCGTGCGCGCCGCGCGCGAGGACCGCGCCGGAACGCTCTGGATCGGCACGACGTCTGCCGGGCTGCTCCACTGGTCGGGAAACGGCATCGAAACCGTCTCGCTGCCGCGCCCGCTGGTCACCGCGCTTGAGGAGGATCGCGAGGGCAACCTGTGGGTCGGCACGGACGGCGGCGGCGTGTGCCAAGTCCGCCCCCGTGCCATCGGCATCGTCGGCGAGGAGTCGGGCTTGCCCAAAGAGTCGGTGCGAACGGTCTGCCAGGATGAGGAGGGTCGCCTGTGGACGGTCATGCAGTATGGGGCGCTGGCGCAGGAAAGCGGCGGCGTGTGGCGCGTGCTGGGGAAGGCGGACGGCTGGCCAGACGCCGGGGCGAGTTGCGTCGCGCCGGCGCGGGGCGGGGGCGTGTGGGTGGGCATGGGCGACCGCGGGCTTGTCCGCTGGCGCGACGGGAAAGCCGACGCGTACGGTGCCGAGAACGGGCGCGACATCAGTTCCGTGCGCTCCCTGCTGGCGACGCGCGACGGCGACGTCTGGATCGTGACCGACTGGCCCAACCGGCTCCGCGTGCTCAGGCGCGGGCAGCTGCTCGATGTGCAGGCGCCCAGGAACATGCAGGCGATGATCGCGCTCGCGGAGAGCACGAACGGCACGGTCTGGGCCGGAACCTCCAACGGCCAGCTGTTTCGGGTGCAGGAGCTGCGGCTCGTCTGCGAGGGCGCGGCGGCCCCGGACTATCCGTCGTATGTCCGAAGCCTCCATGTGTCGGCGGACGACACCCTGTGGATCGGGTATGGCGGCTCGGGGCTGGGTCGCTGGCGAAGCGGGCGCTATGCGCAACTCTCTGCTGACCGTGGCCTGGCAGACCGGCACATCTCCCAGCTTCTGGACGACGGCTGCGGGCGCCTCTGGATGACCGGTAACCGCGGGCTGTTCTGCGCGCGCATCGACGAGCTCGACAAGACGTTGGACGGCGCGACCAACCGTATCCGGTGCGTGACGTTCGGCCGCGGGGAGGGCCTCATGAACCTGCAGCCAATGTGGCAGTTCAGCCCTGCCGCGTGCCGCACGCAGGACGGGCGCCTTCTCTTCGCGGTCGGCAGCGGGCTGCTGGCCGTGACGCCGAAGGGGCTGCGCGAGAATCCGGTGGCCCCGCTCGTCACGCTGGACCGCGTTCGCGTGGACGACAGGCTCGTCGCGAGGGCGCGCAACGGCTTCGCGGGCGACGCGGCCGAAGAAGCCGGCGTCCTCGATTTGCGGGAGCTCGCCGCGCCCCTGTCGCTGCGCCCGGATCACGACAAGATCGAGTTCGCGTTCACTGCCCTCAGCTTCAGTTCGCCCGAGAACGTGCATTTCCGCTACCGTTTGAAGGGCTTTGACAGGGGGTGGGTTGAAGGGGGCACGCAGCGCGACGCGAAGTACCCGCGCCTGCCTGCGGGGCGCTACGAGTTCGCCGTGACGGCCTGCAACGCGTTCGGCGTGTGGAATGCGACCGGCGTCAGCCTGCCGGTCGAGATCCGCCCTTTCTACTGGCAGACGTGGTGGTTCCGCGGCTTGCTCTGGGCCTGCGCGGCCGCCTTCGTGACGGGCGTCGCGGTCGCGGTGCAGCGCCGGCGGCACCAGGCCCTGCTGCGGGCGATCGAGCGGCAGCGGGCGATTGAGCGCGAGCGCTCCCGCATCGCGCAGGACATGCACGACCAGCTGGGCAGCGGGCTGACCAAGGCCAGCATGATCACCGAGGCGCTCCGCCGCGAGTCCGGCGAGTTGGGCGCGCCGGGCCCGAGGTACCAGATGTTGCGCGAGACCCTGGAGCGTCTCACGGTGACGATGGATGAGCTGGTCTGGGCGGTCAACCCAGGGCACGACACGCTGGACGGGCTGGCCAACTACGTCATCCGTTACACGCAGGAGTATCTCGCAGACACCGATGTCGAGTGCGTGTTGGATGTGCCGCCCGATCTGCCCGCCGTGGCGGTGAACGCGCCGGCGCGGCACAATCTCTTTCTGGCCTTCGAGGAGGCGCTCAGCAATGCGGCGCGGCATGCGGCGGCGAGAAAGGTGACCGTGAGGATGGCCTACCGCGACGGACTGCTCGTGCTGGAGGTCGGGGACGACGGACGAGGCTTTGAGAAGGGGAGCACGCGGGCCGGCTCGCACGGCATGGAGAACATGCACCAGCGGCTCAGCGTGATCGGCGGGCGGTGCGAGGTCGAGACGTTTCCCGGAAAGGGCACCCGCGTGCGGTTCAAGCTGGAGCTAAAAGGGTAGCGTAGCCGGATGTGGCTCGGGCGCCTCGCCTAGGCCACGAGGAGCGGAAGGGCAACAATGACTGCCAGGCAAAAGACGAAGTCGGGGGCGGGCTCGCCTCATCCAATCACGGTGGCAATCGTCGAGGATGACGACTGGCTCAGGGACAACCTCGCCTCGCTGCTGAACGCCAGCGCCGAGTTCCGCTGCGTCAGCCGGTACGCGTCTGCGGAGGAGGCGCTGGCGGGGCTGCCGTCTGCTCGGCCCAGCGTTGTGCTCATGGACATCGGCCTGCCTCAGATGAACGGCATCGAATGCGTGCGCCGGCTCAAGGCCGTGCTTCCGGACATCCAGGTGCTCATGCTGACCGTCTACGGCGACAGCGAGCGCGTCTTCGCCGCGCTGCAGGCGGGCGGCTCTGGCTACCTGCTCAAGCGGGCTGCGCCGGACGAGCTTTTCGACGCCATCCGCCGCGTGCACCGGGGCGAGTCGCCGATGGATGGGCAGATCGCCCGCAAGGTCGTGCAGTACTTCAACAGCAAGGGCGCCGCCTCGCAGGAGCTGGAGCAGCTCTCGCCGCGCGAGCGCGAGGTTTTGGAGCGCCTGGCGAAAGGCGAGGCTTATAAGCAGATCGCCGACAAGCTGGCCATCAGCATCGACACGCTGCGCGGCCACATCAAGAGCGTCTACCAGAAACTGCACGTCCATTCGCGCGGCGAGGCGGTCGCGAAATACAACACGCCTTAGCGTATCCGACCCCCATGAATATGGGGCTGCCGGACGGCGCGGAAAGAGCTATACTGACCGCACGAAAGGCGATTGGGTGTCGATGAGAAAGGTACTATCTATCGGGCTGGCGGCGTGCGTCGCCGCGTGTGCGGAAGCGCAGGAGAGTCAGCTCGTTGTCCGCGCGTCGTCGGTCTCGGTTCGCGACTGTGGCGCCAAGGGGGACGGGGTGGCCGACGACAGCGGCGCGTTCCAGCTCGCGTTTGCGCAGGCGGCGCACGCCGGGCGCGCTACGGTGCGCATCCCGGCGGGAACGTACCGTCTCGAGCGGAGGGTGTCTGTCGCGCTCGACAACGAAGCGGGCAAGGGGCTCTCGGTGGTCGGGGAAGGGCAGGGGGTTTCTGTGCTGCTGGGGGCGTCGACCAACGGGGTCCTGCATCTCGGCGACGCCCTCTGCCGGGCGCAGATCAGCATTCGGGACCTGACCCTGCTGGCGATGCTCGAGGGCGCCGGCACGGCCATCGAGGTTGTCTCGCCGCCGCGCGGGGCTCGGAACTACCGCACGCTGACGGTCGAAAACGTGGACATCCGCGGCGAAGGGCTGCCGACGCGCAAGTACTTCACCTGCGGCGTGCGGGCCGTCGCCCAGTGGCGCCCGCTGTTCGACAACGTCGTGTTCAGCGGGGCGTGCGATCCGGCGCTGAACGGTGACCGGGGCGACGGCTCGACGGTCTATGCCGCGGAGGCCGGCTTTGTGGCGGACTGGTGCTACGCGCCAACCTTTCAGCACTGCTACGCGTGGTCCGCGCACACCGGCTACCGCATCGTGTCCGAGTCGCTGCGCCCCGAGGGCCCCGAAGACGGAGCCTTCTACCGCTGCACGGCCAACGGCGTGCGGGTCGGCATCGACGTCCGCACCCCGATCATCGAGCCTCAATTGGTGATCGACGCCTGCCACGTCAACGCGCGCGACGTGGGCATCCGGCTGTCCAAGCGCAAGTTTTTCCAGCTCACCAACAACCTGCTGTACGGATTCGATCACTCGCAGGATCTTCCGTACGTGGACATCGAGCTCAGCGACTGCTACGGCGGGCTCATCACCGGAAACGTCTTTCACGCTCCGACTGTCGACAACCTCAAGCCGGAGCCGGTGGTGGACCGTACGATGATACGTCTCGACGCCACGTGCAGGGATCTGATCGTGTCCGGCAACATCTTCAACGCTAAAGGTGTAAGCGTGGCCGCCTCAGCGGGAGTCAAAGGCGTCGACGTGCGCGACAACCGGTATTCGAACCCGCAGGCGCAGGCGCCCGGTCAGGTTGGGCGTTCGGCCGAGCCGCGCGTGGAAGGGAAGAAACCATGAGCAGCTCTGCGGCCCCTATGCCAGCCGTTGGCATCCGTTGTGTCGCGTGCGCGGCGCTGCTGGCGCTGCCTCTGGCCTCGTGCGCCGCTGCGTCCGTGCCGCCGGCCGCCCCGCCCAACATTGTATTGATCATGGCTGACGACTTCGGCTATGAGTGCGTGACGGCAAACGGCGGCCAGTCGTATCAGACCCCGCACCTCGACCGGCTTGCCGGCTCGGGCGTGCGCTTCGAGCGCTGCCACGTGCAGCCGCTGTGCACGCCGACGCGCGTGCAGCTGATGACCGGCCGCTACAACATCCGCAACTATGTGAATTTCGGCACGCTGCTCCGGTCTGAAACGACCTTCGGCCGCTTGCTCAAGCAGGCCGGCTACGCGACCGGCATCTGCGGCAAGTGGCAGCTCGGCCATGAGAAGGACGCGCCGCAGCACTTCGGGTTTGACGAGTCCTGCCTGTGGCAGCACACCCGCCGCCCGCCGCGCTATGCGAACCCCGGGCTCGAGTATGATGGCGTCGAAAAGGACTTCTCAAAAGGCGAATATGGCCCGGACCTCGTGAACGCGTTCGCGCTGGATTTCATCGAGCGGCACAAGGGCGGCCCGTTCTTCCTCTACTATCCGATGATGCTCACGCACAACCCCTTCCAGCCCACGCCGGACAGCCGGGACTGGGATCCCAAGGCTATCGGCGAGAATGTGAACGACGAGGTCAAGCACTTCGCCGACATGACGGCCTACATGGATAAGCTGGTCGGGAGCGTGGACGCCAAGCTCGCGGCCCTCGGCATCCGCGACAACACGCTGCTGGTCTTCCTCGGCGACAACGGCACGGCCGGCCAGATCACAAGCCGTTTCAACGGCCGCGACTACAGCGGAGGTAAGGGCAGCACGACAAGCCACGGCACGCACGTGCCTCTGATTGTCAGCTGGCCCGCCGCGGTCAAGCAGGGGCGCGTGTGCGGCGACCTGATCAGCGGCGCCGACCTCCTGCCCACGCTTTGCGATGCTGCCGGTGCGCTCATTCCGGGGAACGTGGATGGCGTCAGTTTTCTGCCGCAGGTACGCGGTGAGTGCGGCCGTCCGCGCGACTGGCTCTACGCGTGGTATTCGCCCCGCATGAAAGCGGATTTGACGGTTAAGGAGTGGGCCTGGGACCAGCGTTACAAGCTCTACCGGGATGGACGCTTCTTCGACCTCCAGTCCGACCCTGAGGAGTCGAAGCCGCTCGCGGCGGGTACGCTCGGCGGGGAAGCCGACGCGGCAGCGAAGAAGCTTCAGGCCGCGCTCGAGCCCTTCAGCGGCGCTCGCTCCGCGGGCCTCGACAAGATGGCCGACCCTCCCAAAGCGAACGCCAAACCGAAGCGAAAGAAGAAGGCAAACACATGACGCGTATCCGTTGCATCGCGGCGCTCGCCCTGGCCGGTTCGCTGTCTGCCGCCGCGCCCCGCCCCAATGTCGTCGTGATTCTGGCCGATGACTTGGGCTTTTCGGACATCGGCTGCTACGGATCTGAGATCGATACGCCGAACCTCGACCGGTTGGCTGGCAAGGGCTTGCGCTTCTCGCAGTTCTACAACACGGCCAAATGCCACTCCTCGCGCGTGAGCCTGCTCTCGGGCCGCTGGTGCCGGCAGGCGGGCGACGTGAGCCTGAGCTGCGCGGTCACCATTCCCGAGGTGCTGGGCGCGGCGGGCTACTTCACCGCCATGTCCGGCAAGTGGCACCTCGACAAGCAGCCCGTCGACTTCGGGTTCCAGCGCGCCTTCGGCCACCTCTCCGGCGCATGCAACTACTACACGGGAGACAAGACGTTCCACCTCAACGGCCAGCCGTGGGCTGTGCCGGAGAAGGGTTTCTATACGACCGTGGCAAACGTGGACTACGCGCTGCGCTTCCTCGCCGAGGCGCGCGAGGCCAAGAAGCCGTGGTTTCTCTACCTCGCGTTCAATGCGCCGCACGCGCCGCTCCAGCCGCTGGAGGCCGACTACAAGAAATATGCGGGCCGATACGCGAACGGCTGGGACGTGATGCGGGCCGCGCGCGTCGCCAAGCAGAACGAGCTCGGCCTGTTCGGGCAGGCGGTTGAGGCCAGCCCGCGGCCCGACCACGTCCCCGCGTGGGAGACGCTGCCGCAGGAGACGCGCGCCTGGGAGTCGCGGCGCATGGCGGCCTACGCGGCGCTGGTCGACCGTGTGGATCAGGAGATCGGCCGGCTCGTGGCCGACGTGACACGCGCCGGGGAGCTCGACAACACGCTGATCCTCTTTCTCTCGGACAACGGCGCGTGCCCCTACGACCGCCGCACCGTCGGGCGCGACGCCGAGCCCTACCTGCCCGGCACCCTGTGGAGCGACAGCACGGGCTGGGCGTGGGCGCGCAATTCGCCGTTCCGCTACTACAAGCAAAACCAGTTCGAAGGCGGCATCGCCACGCCCGCCATCGTCCACTGGCCTGCGGGCCTGAAGACGCCGCCCGGTGCGCGTGTCCACGCGCCGGCGCATCTCGTGGACGTGCTGCCCACGCTGGCAGAAGTCTGCGGCGCGGCCGTCCCTGCGGCATGGCCCGGCCGCGAGCCGACGCCGCTGGCGGGCGTTTCGCTCAAGCCGCTGCTGGACGGGCAGGCGCCCGCCGCGCGCCCGCCGATCCACCTGCTTTTCAGCAGCGACCGCGGCCTGCGCGACGGCGACTGGAAGCTCGTGAGTTTCCAGAGCGAGCCGTGGGAGCTTTACAACATCGCGCAAGACCGGACTGAGCTGCACAACGTCGCCGCGCAGCGCCCGGACATCGTCGCGCGCATGGTGAAGCAGTGGCACGACCTGGCGGAGAACGTGCTGCACGCGCCGGCCAAGGAGCGCGATCCCGTCGGCGCGGAGGCTTCCGCGCTGCGACGTCACCGCGAGTGGACGGACTTCGGCGGAATCGACGCGAGCACCGCCCGGCACGCTGCGGCGAAGGAGCGGAAGAGGGGGGCTAAGAAAGGGGAGGGCGGAGTTGGCGTGCGCGCGCGTGTCGACACCACGCCCAAGCCCTAAGCTTATGAAAACGATCATCCACTTCGCCGTGGCCGTGGCCCTGCTGCTGAGTCAAACGGTGTTTGCGTCTGAAGCCCTGCCGCTCGAGCAGGCCTTCCAGAACCCGACGCTTCGCGGCGCGCCTGCTGATTCGCAGTTGGGCGTCTTCTGGTTCTGGGCCAACACCGTCACACGAGAGGGCATCCGGCGCGACCTTGAGGAGATGCAGCGTGCCGGAATTCGCCGGGCAGTTCTGAGCATGACCCGCGCGCACAGCGCCACCGTTGAAGAGGGGGGCGTCGTGTTCCTCACGCCGGAGTGGCTGGCGCTCTTCCGCTACGCGCTCGACGAGGCGGAGCGGCTGGGCCTTCAAGTCAGCGCGGTCATGAGCAACGGCTGGTATCAGGGCGCCCCGTGGGTCACTCCGGAACTGGGCGCGCAGATGCTGGTCTGGTCGGAGACCGCGGTGACCGGGCCGGCGGCTTTCCAGAAGGCGCTCGCGCAGCCCGGCTCGTTCCGCAAAGGAAAGCGGGCGGGGATTTCCAGGCAGGCCAAGGGCCAGTTCAAGCCTGTCGCGACGCTCGCTTTTCGCCAAAACGATAAGGGGGAGTTGCTCAAGGAGTCGCTGGTGCGGCTCGACGACAAGCTGCAGCCCGACGGCACGCTGACGTGGCCGGTGCCCGAGGGCGCCTGGCTTGTGCTGCGGTTTGCGCACGTGCCCAACTTCATCCCGATGAAGCAGGATTCGCCGGGCTTCACCGGCTTGCAGATCGACCACCTGAGCGCCTCGGCCATCGAGCAGTTCTTCGCCAAGGTCGGCGTGCCCATGCTGGAGGCCGCGGGCCCGCATGTCGGCAAGACGCTGGACTATTTCCACGAGGACAGCATCGAGCTGGGGCACTTCGACTGGACGGGCGACCTGCCTGCGCAGTTCGAGGCCCGCCGGAGCTACGACCTGATTCCCTGGCTGCCCATCCTGGCCGGGAAGACGTTTGCGGGCCTTCCGCAGGCCAGCCGCGTCGACCACGACTTCACGCTGACGGTAGACGAGCTCCTAGCTGACGAACACTACGGCCGGTTTCGCGAACTCTGCCACCGGCGCGGGCTCAAGCTAGAGACCGAGGGCGGTGACGTACGCGGCAGCATCCGCGTGAAGGGCATGGCCGACTTGCCAATGGGCGAGTTCTGGAACGCCCGGCCCAATAAGAAGGACGCGCGCTACGTCGACAAATCCAACCTCCTGCGCGCGTTCAACCCGAACGCCGTTTTCGCCAGCCACCTCTACGGCGCGGGCCGCGTGTCCTTCGAGGCCTTCACGACGGCCCAGCACTGGATGGAGAGCCCCGCCACGCTCAAGCCGCTGGCCGACGAAGTGTACTGCCTGGGCGCCAACCATCTGACCTGGCACGGCTATTCCTACTCGCGGCCGGAGTCGCCCAAGCCCGGCGACGTTTACTTCGCCGGCACGCACCTCAACCCGGGCGTCACCTGGTGGCCTTATGCGGGCACTTTCATCGCCTATCTGAACCGGTGTCAATCCCTGCTGCAGGCCGGCCTTCCGGTGGCCGACATCCTCTACGTGGACGGCCCCGAAACGCAGGACATGCTCCAGTGGAACGGGGCGCGATCAAGCGCCGCGCTCTACAAGTGCGACGCGATTCCGGGCGAGCTCCTGGCGGCGCAGCTGGCTGTGCTTCCGGGCGGGCGCGTCAGCGTATCGAACCGGGCCTCCTACGCGGTACTGGCTGTCGCCAACGCCGCCATCGAGCCGGAGGTTATTCAGAAGATCAGCCGCCTGGTGAGCGGAGGCGCGACCGCCTGGTTTCGCACGGTGCCGCGGCAGGCGCCCGGCTTCACCGGCTATCCCGAATCGGACAGGGCTATTGCGAGCGCCCTCAGCGAGCTGGGCGCGGACGGGCCGGCAGGCGTACATGCGGTTGGGAAGGGCAGGGTCATCCTCGGCGACATGCCCGTGAAGGACGCGCTCGAACGGATCGGCCTCGCGCCTGACTTCGCCTACGCGGCGGACGGCGGTCAGCCGTGCCTCGACTACGCCCATCGTCGGGCCGACGGGGCGGACATCTACTTCGTCGCGAACTGGACGGGCGCGTGGCGCCGCGCGGAGTGCGCCTTCCGCGTAACAGGCAAGCAGCCGGAGCTTTGGGATCCCGTGACCGGCGCGGTGGTTCCATGCAACAGCTACCGGTTTGACAAGAACGCGACCCGCCTGTCGCTGCACCTGCCGCCCAACGGCTCAACCTTTGTGGTCTTCAGAAAAGAGGCCGTCGCATCGCACCTGCCTGCGGAGCGCGCCGAGCCGCCCGACGCCGGCCTGCCGCTCGACGGCCCGTGGCGCATCCGCTTCAGCCCGGCCCGCGAGGAACTGGCCGCGTTCGAGACGAACAGCGCGTCGCTCTTTCTGTGGAACGAGTGCGCGGATGCCCGCCTCAAGGGCTTCGCCGGTAGCGCGTCGTATTCCACGACGTTCATGGCCGGCCCGGATACCGGGCGGATCCTCGACCTCGGCGCAGTCTATGACTTAGCCGAAGTGCTGGTGAACGGCCAGCCGCTGGATGTCGTCTGGACAGCGCCGTTTCGCGTGGACCTCTCGTCGGCCGTGCGGCCAGGCACCAACACCTTGGACATCCGCGTGGTCAACACCTGGCACAACTGGCGTTTGCTCAGCAACTATTTGCCCGTGCGGCACGACTGGTCTTCTCGGGGGCTCAAAGAACCGCTTCTTCCTGCCGGCCTGGCCGGGCCGGTTCGGCTGATGGACAGGGAAGCAGGCGCAGGCGGACAGGCCGGCGGGCCTGCCGTCGGCACAGGAACCGAATGAAATGAAACTCTTTCAAGAAAGCGGGCTACGCGGAATCGGCTGGATTCTGCTAGCGGTGGCGAGGACGGTCAGCGCGGGTGTACTGCTGGAGACGGAGTTCTCCGGCCCAGCGGGGCCGTTGGCGGGGCGGGACGGCTGGAGCGGCCGGTCGGACGCGGTTCAGGCGGATGGCAAGGGTCTGGCCGGACTAGGCGACGCAGACGGTTTTGTGAAGCGGCGCGTGTCCGCCCCGGAGAAACCCGGCCGGATTCGGCTCGCCGCGCACGTACGCGTCTCGGCGCTGCCTGACAGCGCGATGCGCAACCACCATCTCGTCGGCAAGGAGCAGCCCGCGTGGATCGCGCTGGAATTTACTGACAACGAGTCCCCCAAGGCCGGCCTGGCCGCGGCGAAGCTCTCCGCCTCCGTCTCATCAGACGGGACGAGCGTCAGCATCGGCCTCGGCCGGTCGGTGGGCGCGGTTGCGCCTGAGTTCGGCGTTTTCCAAGCCGTCGGCGACGGTAGCGGCGAACTGGCCTTGGAGTATGACTTCGCCGCGGGACGCGCGACTGCGTTCTGGAACGGCAGCGCTGTGCTCACGGGCGCGCTGCGGCTGCAGGCGCAGGAGGTCGCGTGGGTCGGCTTCCAGCTGCGCCGCATGCGGCCGCTCGGAAGCGCAGCGCCGGGCGGGATAGACCGGCTCACGGTCGAGTGCTCCGGCGCGTCTGCGGCCGCTGCCGTGGCGGCCGTCCAGCCCGTGCCGCTGCGAGGCCCGAACCTGCCGCTCGGCTCGCGAGAGAACGCGGAGGTTGTGCGAGCACGCGAGATCGAGGCGCGGATCGATGGAGCGAAGACGGAGTTGGAGACGCTGGCTGCGCTCAAAGCCGGCTGGGACAATCCGCCTGCGACCTACCGGCCGCACACGCGCTGGTGGTGGCCGGGCAACGCTGTCACGAAAGAGGGCATCGACTGGCAACTGGAGCAGATGAAGGAAAAGGGCTTTGGCGGCGTGGAGATCATGAGCTTTCTCAAGGTGTACGAGAAAGGGAACATCGAGTTCGGTTCGCCGGAGTTCTTCGAGATGGTGCATCACGCCGTGGCCAAGGCGCAGGAGTTGGGCCTGCTCGTGACGCCGCCGCTGGGTCCGGGCTGGAATCACGGACACGCCTGGGTGCCAGAGCAGAGCCGGTCCAAAGTGCTGGTTATCGCCGAGCAGGCCATCGCCGGCGGCCAGCCGCTGGAGTGCGCGCTGGCGCCGCCGAAAGAGTACACCCGGCAGAAGAGAAGGATCGAGGCCGTGGTCGCGGTCAAGCTCAATACCCAGGGCCAGCCGGACAGCCGCCAGCGGGTGGACTTGAGCGCAAACATCAAGGGTGCAAAGGATTTCACTGTGAACGCGAAGCTCCAGGTGAGCGCCAATCTGCCTGCGGGGCGCTGGCGGCTCATGAGCTTCTGGACTGTCTACACCGGCCAGAAGTGCGCCGCCGAAAATTACGACCCGCCCTCCGCGATCGTCGATCACTTGGACAAGAAAGCGGTTCGGGGCTATGCGGAATACATGGGCGAACGCTACCGCGCGCTCTTCGGCGAGCATTTCGGACAGACTGTGGACTCCTTCTTTGGCGACAGCTATGAGCTGAAGCAGGAGGACTTCCTGTGGAGCGCGGACCTGTTCGAGCTCTTTAAAAAGGAGAAGGGGTACGACCTTCGGCCCTATCTGCCGTTGTTGAGATATGACGGCGCTCCCGAAACGCCCTATGTCCGCTACGACTTCGGGCATTTTCTGCATCTCCTCGGCATGGAGGCTGCCATCGGCGCGCTGGTGGACTACAGCGACGGGGTCGGCGTGCAGATGCGGCAGCAGCCGCACTACCGGTTTACTGCGGAACTGATCGAGGCCTCCGGCCGGCTGCCCCGGCCTGAAACGGAAAACACGAAGCGCAGCTTCGAGCCCATGTTCTGGCACAAGCTCACGGCCAGCGGCGCGCAGCTCTATCCGTCGAAGGAAAAGCGCTGGGTCTCCGCCGAGGCTTTCACGTTTATCAACACCAAGTACCGCACCACGATGGAGCAGATCAAGCGGGGGACGGATCTCTTTCTGCGCGACGGCGTCACGCAGTTCTACAACCACGGCTATTTCTACACGCCGGAAAAGGAGCTGGAGCCGGCCCGCGACCTCATCTGGATGAACCGGATCAGCCACGTGAACACCTGGTGGCCGTACTACCGTGGACTGGCCGACTATCAGGCGCGCGCGGCCTTCCTCAGCCGCCAGGGCCGGGCGCAAGCGAGCGTGTTGCTCTACTCGCCGATGCCCACCGTCTGGTCGGAGCGGGCGGAGTTTCCCTGCAAGCACGTGCGCGATGTGCCGTTCGGGAAACTGCCCAAAATGCTGGTCGCCAGCGGCTATGATTTCGACTGCGTGAACGATGATCTGCTGCAGCGCCACAGCGAGGTGCGCGACGGTAAGCTGCTCATCAACGGCTATGCGTATTCCGCGCTGATCCTGCCGCGCGTCCTCTGCCTCGCGCCTGAAACGCTGGCCGTTGTCGAGCGCTTCGCACGCGCAGGGGGGGCGGTGTTTGCCTTGAACGCCCTGCCGCAGAGAACCACCGGTCTGCTCCGGCACGAGGAGCGTGACCAGCAGTTGGCCCAACGGGTTCAGTCGTTGTTTGAGCCTCGGGGCGGCTCGAAGTCGGTCGGCTCAGGAACGACGTGTTATCTGCCGGACTGTGACGGGTTCGACTACTTGAAAGCCTGGAGCCCCGGCTCAGTGGAATGGTCTGCGACAGAGCCGCTAAGCACGGCCTATGTGAAATTCGTCGCCGCGTTGCGCGAGCGGCTGGCTCCGGACTTCGAGATCGTAGGCGCGCCGCTGAGCGACGGGTTGACATTCCGACACACGCGGATCGGACAGGTGGACGCCTGGTTCATCTGCAATCTGCAGCCCGCCGCGCAGCGCACGGAGGTCATCTTGAACACCCAGGAGCGGTTCGCGCAACTCTGGAACCCGCTGACCGGTCAGATCCGGGCAGCAACCAAAGCGCGGGCGACTGCGGACGGGCGGCTCGCGCTGACCGTTGACCTGCAGCCCTGGGAATCCCTGTTCGCGCTTCTCACGGCGGCGCCCGACAAGGCCTTGGCTCCGGCTCCGGAGCGACGGCTGGACACGGCGTGGACGCTGTCAGGAACATGGGCCGTGGCCTTCAGCGGGCTCGGCGGCGCGCAGAAACAACTGAGTCTGACGAACCTAGCGAGCTGGGTCGCCTTGCCGGGGCTGAAGGACTTTTCCGGCAGCGCACAGTACGCGCTCGACGTCGCGTTGCCGCCGGACATCACGGACGGAAACAAGGCCCTGTTTCTGGACTTGGGAGAGGTGCATGAGGTCGCGCACGTGCGGGTTAACGGAGCGGAGGCGGGCAACGTCTGGATGCAGCCTTATCGGGTCGAGGTGACCGGCCTGCTCAGGCCCGGAACGAACACGTTCCAGATCAGCGTGGCCAATCTGCTGTGGAACTACGCGGCCGGCCTCGCCGCCCCCACGCCGATTCCGCAGGCGCTGCAGGAACATTACGGCGCGACGTGGAATCAGGAGTACGGCGGCTGGAAGTCGCTGCAGGCGGCCAAGCGGAACCACAAGGACGACCGGTTGCCGTCGGGCCTGCTCGGACCGGTGCGGCTGCTTACGACGGAGACTAGCAATGCGCAATAGGTTTACGGGGGGGCAAGGGCTAAGATGTGTTCTGGGAGCCACGCTGCTGGCCGCCTGTGCCGCTGCCGTGTGGGGTAACCCTGTTGCGTTAGCGGCCGACAAGAACCCAGATTCCCAGCCCGTGGAAGCGTCCGCCGGCCGCGCGGGCACAGCCAGGCCCAATATCCTCGTGATTGTCACTGATCAGCAGCATGCGGGCATGTTGAGCTGTGCCGGTAATCCGTGGGTCAAGACGCCGCATCTGGATGGCCTGGCTGGCGGAGGGGTGCGCTTTGAAAAGGCCTATTGCGCCAATCCGGTCTGCGTGCCGTCGCGGTTCGCCATGTTCAGCGGCACGCTGCCTTCGGCCATCGGCATGGACTGCAACAAGAGCGACGTGCATGAGACGTCCGCGAGCATCTTGCGCAACACGATGGGCACGATCTTCAAGCACGCCGACTACCGTACCGTCTATGGCGGCAAGTCCCATTTTCCCAAGACAGGTACGCGGCTGCCCGCCGTCGAGGCGTACGGCTTCGAGCCGCTCCGGCAGCAGGGCAACGAAGAAGGCCGGGAGGAATTGGCGGAGGACTGCGTAAGATTTTTCCAGCAAAAACAGGAGCGGCCGTTTCTGCTGGTGGCTTCGTTCATCAATCCCCACGACATCTGTTTCATGGCCATGGCGGCGGCTGCCAAGCGGAAGCGCGAAGCCAAAACCAGGGCGGATGAGGCGGTGGAGGCGGCCCTGAAAATGCCCGACGGCGTTTCGGAAGAGGAGTTTTTTGCAAAATACTGCCCGCCGCTGCCGGCGAATTTTGAAATTCCGCAGAACGAGCCGGAGGGCTTGACCAGCCTGGACTGGCGCATGTTTCGGCCCTATGTGCGCCAGCACTGGACAGAGCAGGACTGGCGGCGGCACCGCTGGGCCTATGCGCGCCTGACCGAGCGCGTGGACGCGCAAATCGGTCGGGTGCTGGACGCGCTGAAGCAGGCCGGCTTGGAGGAGAACACGGTGGTGGTCTTCACCAGCGACCACGGCGACATGGATGCGGCTCATCGGCTGGAACACAAAAGCATGCCCTACGAAGAGGCGATACGCGTGCCGCTCATCGTGAGTTGGAAGGGCGTGACCCGGCGCGGCTCGGTGGACCGCGAACACTTGGTATCCACGGGTTTGGACTTGATCCCCACGCTCTGTGATTTCGCCGGCGTCGCCGTGCCGCCTGAGCTCAAAGGGCGCAGCGTCCGGAAATTGGCTGAAGGTCTGGCGGTGGGGGATTGGCGCAAGACGCTGGTGGTGGAGAATGAGAATTCCCGCATTCTGCACATGGGGCGGAGCAAATATGTGGTTTATGCGAAGGGCAATCAGCGGGAGCAATTCATGGATTTGGACAAGGATCCAGGCGAAATGAAGAACTTCGGCTCCGACCCGGACTATCAGACGCAGCTTGAGCGGGGGCGGCAAGAGTTGCGGGCTTGGTATGCCACGCACGGCTTCGAACTCGATCCGCAGTACCGTGTGAGCGGGCCATAAGAAAAGGGGCAAAACGTGATGCGCATGCAGTGTCTAATCGTGGGGCTCATCCTGCTAGCGGGCGTGAGCGTTGCGGCGGCTAAGCCCAACGTCGTTCTCTTTCTTGTGGACGACATGGGGTGGATGGACACGGCCGTGAACGGGTCGACGTATTACGCGACGCCAAACATGGAGCGGCTCGCCCAGCGGGGGATGCGGTTCACCGACGCCTACGCCCATCCGCTGTGCTCGCCCACGCGCGCGAGCCTCCTCACGGGCCAGTCGCCGCTGCACCACGGCATCACGACGCCGGCGGGGCACAGCCCGCCGCGGGCGCGGGAGTTGCGAGCCCAGGCACCGCCGGCCCAGCCGTTTGTCTATCCGATTACGCAGACCTACTTGGAGCCGTCCGAATACACGCTGGCGGAGGCGCTGCGCGACGCGGGCTACCGCACGGCGCACCTGGGCAAGTGGCACCTGGGCCTCACGCCGCCGCATTGGCCCGAGCAGCAGGGCTTTGACGTCGCCTTCCATGCCGAGCCCAGCGCGGGGCCGCCGAGCTACTTCTCGCCCTACGGCGTGAAGCCGGACGGCGAGCCGGGAGGCAAGACCCATGTCGGCACCATCACCGACGGCCCGCCGGGTGAGTATATCGCTGACCGGCTCACGGACGAAGCGGTCAGGTTCATCACTGAAAACCGCGACCGCCCGTTCTTCCTGAACCTCTGGCACTACAACGTCCATGGGCCGTGGGGGTTCAAGACGAACTACGCCGACGCTGTTGTGGGCAGGCAGGATCCGCGCGGCAAGCAGGGCAACCCCATCATGGCCGCCATGCTCCAGAGCACGGACGAAAGCCTGGGCCGCATCCTCGACAAGCTGGATGAACTCAAGCTGACGGATAACACCATCTTCATCTTCTTCTCGGACAACGGCGGCAATGACTTCAGCAACGTGGCCGACCCTGAGCAGCAGGAAAAGGAGAAGCGGACGCCGCCCGCGAGCGATTTGCTCAAGAACTGGCGCAAGTACGCGGGCAACCTACCGCCGACCAACAACGACCCGCTCCGCGCCGGCAAAGGGACGATCTATGAGGGCGGTGTGCGCGTGCCGTTGATGATCGCCTGGCCCGGCTCCGTGCAGCCCGGCTCGACCAGCGCGGCGATCGTCCACGCCTATGACCTCTATCCGACCCTGCTCGAGGCGCTCGGGCTCGCGCCGAATCCGAAGCAGCAAATGGACGGGATCAGCATCGTGCCCGCGCTCAAGCAGACCGGCCCGCTCGCCCGCGAGGGCGTGTTCACCTATTTTCCGCACAGCCTCTTCGGGATTCCGCCGGGCGTGAGCGTGCGCGCCGGCGAGTGGAAGCTCATCCGGTGGTACGAAACGAACGACGAGCATCCCGGCGCGCGCGAGCTCTACAATTTGAAGGACGACGTCGGCGAGACGAAGAACCTCGCCGCGCAACTGCCTGACACCGTGAAGCGGCTGGATGCGCTCATCGACGGCTTTCTCGCCACGGGCGACGTCGTTCCCAAGCCGAACCCCGCTTACCGGCCCAAGGCTGCGGGTGTCCCTGCGGCGCCGACGTCCGCGGACCCCCTGCAAGGGTGGAAGGAGCAGAATTGCACGGCCGTGCTCACAAACGGCGCGCTGCGGGTCGAAGCCGGCGCCGGCGCCGCCGCCTTCCTCGGCACCGTGCAGCTTAGGCAGCCAGGCCCCGCCGTTTTGAAGCTGCGCGCGCGGTGCAGCGCGGGCGGGAAGGGCGCGGTGCAGTGGCGCACCTCCGGCCAGGCGACATTCCCGAAAGGCGCGCAAAGCGTGAGCTTCGAGCTGAAGCCCGGCGAAGCCTGGCAGGAGGTTGGCGTGGATCTGCCGGTCAGCGGCGAACTCGCGCACCTGCGTCTCTTCCTTCCCGTTGCCAAGGGGCCAGTGGAGATATCCTCCCTTCAATACCTTCCCGCCAACGCTACGAAACCCGTGCGCGAATGGAGCTTCAGTGTGCAAAAATGAAAAGGTTGATCGAAAACAGAATGAAAAGTGTCTTGCTGTGCAGTTGCATGGTGCTGGGCGCGCGCTCTGTTTCAGGTGCCGTTCCGAGCGACGAGCATGGCTTGGCCCTGGATGCCCCGCTTCGCGCCCGCGCGTTGCAGGAGACCGCCGCGCCCGTGCGCCCGGGCCTGCCGGGCGAACAGCCGTTTTGGAACGAGAAAGCGGTGCAGTTCCTCTACGCGCCCGCCTTTGACTTCAAGGAGATCGCGGGCGCCACGGCGTATAGCTTCTCGGTTGCGCCTGCCCAAGGCGCCGCGCTCACGTTCACCGCCGAGAAGCCGTGGGCGCCGCTCTCGCCGGTCTGGGCCAGCGTCGCGCCAGGCAAGGCCACACTGACGGTCACGGGTTTGGACGCTCAAGGCGCGGCTGTGGGCGCGCCGCTGGCGCGAACGTTTCACCGCGCGGCTGTGATCGCGGAGGCGTATCCTGCGCCTGCGATGTCGTGGCGCGCGAGCGCTCGGGCCGCCTTGGACGCGCTCGTCCATTCGCCCGACCTGCGCTGCTGGTTCACCACCGGCGAGCCGGAGCCGCCGTTCCACCTCTACCGCTATCCCTCGAAGATCGCCGGCGGCGCGGCCGCCGCGCTGGCCACCTATGCGGCGCAGAAGCCGGCGCCGGCGGACGCGGCCGAGGCGCTGAAGGCGGCGCGCCGCGCCGCGGATTACGTGCTCGCGCTGAGCGAGCCGAAGGACTCCGCGTGGGCCTTCCATCCGCCCACGTATCACCCGACGCTTTATCAGGGCCGCCTCAAGGGCCACATGGCGGCGGGGCGCTACATGACGCTCTGCGGAGCGGAGACCGGCCAGTACTACCTGGATGTCTACGCTGCAACGAAGGGCGCGGCATATCGCGACGCGGCCTTGCGGATTGCGGAGACGTACGCCAAGCAGCAGTTGCCGGAGGGCAGCTGGCTGCAGTTCGTCACGGCGAAGGACGGAAAACCCGTGACTGACAATGTGCTCATCCCGACGATCGTCATCAGCTTCTTGGACCGGCTCGAGCAGGTGACCGGCGACCGCCGCTTCGACGCCATGCGTGCGAAAGCCGTCGCGTGGATTGAGAAAAACCCCGTGCGGACGTGGAACTGGCAGGGCCAGTTCGAGGACGTGAAGCCGCTGCCGCCTTATCAGAACCTGACCAAGCACGACGCCTGCGAATTCGCCCTTCATCTGTTCCAGACGGCGGCGCGGGAGGGGGGGCAGCGCGCGCTCGCGCTCGACCTGCTGCGCTTTTCCGAGGATCAGTTCGTCATGTGGGCGCAGCCGCCGGCGGACTCGCCGACGCGGCAGAATCCCGACGGGCAGGCCGGCGCGAAATCGGCGCGCTGGCTTCTGCCCTGCGTGGTGGAGCAATACCGCTGCTACGCGCCGGTGAGCGCCAGTTCCGCCAAGCTGATCCGCACCTACCTGGCCGCCTACGCCGCGACGCAGGACAGCCTGCACGTGGCGAAAGCCAAAGCGCTCGCCGCGACGCTGACGCGCGCGCAGTCGAACGCGAAGGCGCCCGGCCGCTATCAAACCTGGCTCATGCAAAACCCGGGCCCGATGTGGATCAACTGCGAGCTCGCCGCGATCCGCGCGATGAACGAGCTGGCTGATGTCGCGGCCGCAGAGGGGCACGCTCGTTGATGGTTCGTCAATGAGTGGCGCAGGTGGCGGAGTGGAGCAAGGGGCGTATCGCGACAAACGGATTCCGCTGAAGAAGTCGGCGTCCGGCGGTGAATCGAACGGAATGCCCTTACGGGCACAAACGGGTGCGAAGCGTTCGTAGTGGCGCCGTCAGGCGCTTCACGCCGACTTTTTCAGCGCAACCGACATTCGACACAAGGGGTTGAGATTCGGGGTAGGCGTTGGTATGGCAGTGGCATTGCAAGACAACTGAGGCATCATTTTGCTGGCGGGTGGTACCCCATCACGGCGCGGAGTATGGTGCGGTTGACCGTACGGCGGGCGCTACGAGCCCGTCGAGCGTCAGGCCGGACGGCGGAGTCGCGTGTTTCGGCCGTCTCGTAGCGACGGCCGTACCATCGCAAGCCCCGACGAATTGTGGGACAACGCGTAAGAGGCGGCTCGGCGCAGCCTCGCCCTCCACGTGCCGGGCGGGGATGAACGAGGGGTTACTCGAACTCTGAACGCCGAACATCGCACGCCGAACGTTGAAGGTATGGACAAGTCGGCGTCAGGCGCGTGACGGCGCCATTACGATTGCTTTGCACCCGCTTGCGCCCGTGAGGTTCGTTAGGGATTTGCCTGAACAACAGAAGGGTGCTAGAATTCACTCCTATAAGTCCGGTTGTTTAAGCGAGTGGCGCGAGTGTTCGCGCAGGAAAAGGAGACGTATGCGGTTTCAATTCGCACGCGCAGTAGTCGGTGTGGCGCTGGCCACAATCCCCTCAATCCTGGCGGCCCAGGACGTCGTTGACCAGTGGCGGTACACGCTCAAGCAGCCGGAGGGGGCGTGGCAGGCTCCGGAGTTCGCTGACGCGAGCTGGAAGGCGGGCCCCGGCGGGTTCGGCACGGCGGGAACGCCGAACGCGCGGGTCGGCACCGACTGGAAGACCCAGGACATCTGGCTGCGCAAGCGCTTCACCCTGACGCGCGACCTGCAGAAGCCGGCGCTGCTGGTCTACCACGACGAGGACGCGGAACTGTTCCTCAACGGCCAGCCGGTGCTGTCGCTGAAAGGCTACATCACCGAATACAAGGTCTTTCCGCTCAAGGAGGAGCAGCGTGCGCTTCTCAAGCGTGGGGAGAACGTGCTGGCCGTGCACTGCAGGCAGGTGGCGGGCGGGCAGTTCATTGACGCGCACGTGGTTGAGGCCGACGCCGTGCCCGCGCTTCCACAGCCGGAGCGGAAGCCGTTTATCAGCGAGCTGTGCACGCCGTGGGGCGAGACGGTCACCGACCAGAACGCGTGGTCGGGGTATCCCCGCCCCCTGCTGCGGCGGGACGCGTGGCAGAACCTGAACGGTTCCTGGGAGTACGCCGTCACGCCTGTGGAGCAGAAGGAGCCTCCGAGCCAGTGGCAGGGGCGCATCCGGGTGCCGTTCTGCCTTGAGTCGAAGTTGGGCGGCGTGCGGAAGATGCTGCAGAGCGGGCAGGCGCTCTGGTACCGGCGGGCCTTCGACGTCAAGCCTGCCGAAAGGACGCTGCTGAACTTCGAAGCGGTGGACTACCGCTGCCGGGTGCTGGTGAATGGCAAGCCGGTCGGCGAACACCGGGGGGGCAACACGCCGTTCACCTTCGACATCACGGCCGCGGTCCGGGCGGGCGCGAACGAGGTGCTGGTCCGCGTGGAGGACGAGCAGGAGGGCTTCCAGCTGCACGGCAAGCAGACGCTGAACCCGCGGGGCATCTGGTACACCCAAGTCTCCGGCATCTGGCAGACGGTGTGGCTGGAGCAAGTCGGGGCGAGCTACATCAAGGATCTGGTGATCCGGACCGACGCCGCCTCCGGCACGGTCAAGGTGACCGCCGCGGCGGAGGGCGGCGCCGCCGCGGTCGCGCTGCGGGTCAAGGACGGCGACCGGCAGGTGGCCCAGGCTTCGGGATCCGCCGGCAAGGAGGTGTCTGCGGCCGTTGCGGGCGCCAAGCTCTGGTCGCCTTCTTCGCCGCACCTCTACGCGCTCGAGCTGGACCTGCTGGACGGCGCCGGGCGGGTGGTGGACACGGTTCGCTCGTACGCCGGCATCCGGACGGTCGGAAAGGTGAAGGACGCGCAGGGCCACCTGCGGTTCACGCTGAACGGCGAGGTGCTCTTTCACTGGGGGCCGCTGGACCAAGGGTGGTGGCCCGACGGGCTGCTGACCCCGCCCTCCGAGGAGGCGGTCGCCTTTGAGATCGGCTGGCTGAAGCGCGCCGGGTTCAACATGATCCGCAAGCACATCAAGGTCGAGCCGCGCCTGTACTACTACCACTGCGACCGCCTGGGCATGATGGTGTGGCAGGATCACGTGAGCGGCGGCAAGGGGCCGCCCTGGACCTTCCTCAAGCCGGATCCCAAGGACGCGGAGTGGCCCGCCGAGCACCACGAGCAGTTCATGGTGGAGCTGGGCCGCATGATCGACAACCTGGAGAGCCATCCCTCGATCGTGTGCTGGGTGCCGTTCAACGAGGCGTGGGGGCAGCACAAGACCGTCGAGGTCGGCGAGTGGGTCGTGCGGCGTGACCCCACCCGGCTGGTGAATATCGCCAGCGGCGGCAACTTCTGGCCGGTGGGCGACATCGCGGACGCCCATCAGTATCCGCATCCGGGCTTTCCGTTCGCGCTGGGAACGGGCGGGAGGTTCGACGGATTCGTCAAAGTCGTCGGGGAGTTCGGCGGGCACGGCTATCCGGTCAAGGGGCACCTGTGGGACGCCGAGCGGGACAACTGGGGCTATGGGGGGCTGCCGAAGAGCGAGGCGGAGTATAAGGAGCGCTTCGCCACGTCGATTCGGACGCTGAGCGAGCTGCGGGCTCAGGGGATTGCCGGCGCCGTCTACACCCAGACCACCGACGTGGAAGGCGAGATCAACGGGCTGATGACGTACGACCGCAAGGTCAGTAAGATTCCGCCCGAAGAGCTGGCCGAGATCACCGGCGTGCTGCTAAGGAACTAGCGATGAGAACGAGAACGGGATGGATGTGTGCGGCGGCCCTGCTGCCGCTGTCCGGCGTGTGCGGGTCCGATTTCGCGACCTCCGCCAAGCTGGAGGAGTTTTTGGGCGAGCCGGCCTTCGCGCCGATGCAGGCGCTCTGGACCGGGCGGGGCGGGTGGGGCGGCGTCGTCGCGGCGCGGGACGGCACGCTGGTGGTGTTTCAGTCGCCGGGCGGCGGCGAGTGCCGCCGCAGCCGCGACGGCGGCCGCACGTGGGACCCCGCGGTCATGATCGCGCCGGACGCCAAGGGCGGCAACGCGCTCGTGGACGAGACCAACGGCGATCTGCTGTACATCAATCCCGGAGAAGGCTGGCTGTACCGGAGCCGCGACAGCGGGGCCACCTGGGCGCGGGAGAGCTGCGAGGCGCGGCCCGACGGCTTCGGGCTGGTTCCCAAGCGCGAGGGCGTGTCGGCCATGCAGGCGGGCATCACGCTCGCGTTCGGCAAGCACAAGGGGCGGCTGCTGACGCCGGCCCGCATCATGGGGCCAAAGAACTCGAACGACGTGCCGTGGCGGCCCTACCACTACAGCACCGCGCTTTACAGCGACGACGGCGGCAAGGTGTGGCAGACCAGCAAGCCGTTCCCCGTTTTCGGCACGGGCGAAGCCGCGCTGGCGGAGCTGTCCGACGGCCGCATCCTCTACAACTCGCGCGAGCACATGAGCCCGGGCAACCGCTACTTCGCCTGGAGCGAGGACGGCGACCTGTGGGTCGGCGCGGCGCAGAGCGAGCTGCCCGACGGGGTGCGCGGCTCCTCCTACGGCTGCATGGGCGGGATGATCCGCCTGCCGGTCGGCGGGCGCGACATCCTGCTCTACAGCAACCTCGACACCGACGCGGGCGAGATGCCCAAGCAGGTCGGCGCCTCCACGAGCAAGGGGCGCGAGAAGGTGACGGTCTGGGCAAGCTTCGACGGGGGCAAGAGCTGGCCGGTGAAGCGGCTGGCGTACGAGGGCCCGAGCGCGTACTCCAACCTCGGCGTCGGGCGGAGTGGCACGCCGAGCCAGGGCCGGATCATTCTGGTCTTCGAGGGCGGGCCTGGCGGCTTCTACGAGGCGGTGCAGGTGGTGTGGTTCAACCTGAGCTGGCTGCTGAACGGGCGGGACCTCGGGCCGCTGCTCGAGGCGGCGCGCTGAGCTGGACGGCAGAATCCGCTGAAAGAGTCGGCTTTAACGATGAACTCAACGGAACAGGCGCTGGAACTGATCGAGGAATACCGCGACAGTTGCCCGGACGAGCAGACGCTCGTATCTCCCGTGCTTTGCGCCCAACACCCATCAGACGCGCGATATCCGTCACAGACCGACTGCGTTTCGTTCGAAGTCAGACGTAGGTAACTTGAATGTGTGATTGGCAAACCGCATAGAGGCAGGATTTGAAAGGCGTGCGTGTGGGATGAGGATGAGGTTGCACAATTTATCCGCCTGGCTGGTGAGCGTTCTGTCGCTGACGGTCGCATTCGGCGCGGCTGCGGCTCCGGCGGCGGAGCGACCCAATATCGTGCTGGTCCTGATCGACGATATGGGGTGGGGTGACCTCTCTTGTTTTGGGAACGAGGAGGCTAAGACGCCGAACATCGACCGGCTGGCGGCGGAGGGGCTGCGCTTCGAACAGTTCTACGTGAACATGCCGATCTGCTCGCCGTCGCGCACGGCGATCTCGACGGGGCAGTACCCGCACCGCTGGCGCATCACCTCGTATTTGGACAACCGGGCCAAGAACAGGGAGCGTGGCGTGGCGCAGTGGCTCGACCCGAAGGCGCCGATGCTGGCGCGGACGCTGAAGGGCGCGGGCTACGCGACGGGGCATTTCGGCAAGTGGCACATGGGCGGCCAGCGCGACGTGGGAGACGCGCCGCTGATCACCGAGTACGGCTTTGACGAGACGCTGACGAACTTCGAGGGCATGGGGCCGAAGCTGCTGCCGCTGACGCTCAAGCCGGGGCAGAAGGAGCCGGGCAAGATCTGGGCGGACGCCGAGCGCCTCGGCGGGCCCTTCACCTGGCGGCTGCGGTCGACCATCACGACGGGCTTCGTCGAGGCGGCTCTGCGGTTCATCGACCGGGCGCAGCGCGAGAAGAAGCCGTTCTACATCAACCTCTGGCCTGACGACGTTCACGGCCCGTGGTGGCCGCCTACGGACACGTGGGCCGAGGGCAAGCGCGGCATGTACCTCGCGGTGCTACAAGAGATGGACCGGCAGCTGGGCGCGCTTTTCGACGCGATCCGCGCGAGGCCGGAACTGCGCGCTAATACGCTGATCCTCGTCTGCTCCGACAACGGGCCCGAGCAGGGCGCCGGCAGCGCGGGGCCGTTCCGGGGCTACAAGGGGATGCTCTACGAGGGCGGCGTCCGCTCGCCGCTGGTGGTGTGGGGGCCGGGTCTGGTCGCGAAGAAGAAGGCGGGCGAGGTCAACCGCGCGTCGGTGCTGGCGGCGATCGACCTTGCGCCGACGCTGCTGGCGGTGGCGGGCGTCGAGCCGCCCGCGGGCGTGGCGTACGACGGCGTGGCGCTGAGGGAGACGCTGCTGGGCGAGTCCGAGGCGTCGCGGGGGCGGCCGCTCTTTTTCCGCCGCCCGCCGGACCGCGGGGCGTTCGCGGGCGAGACGGACCTGCCGGACTTAGCCGTGCGCGAGGGCAAGTGGAAGCTGCTGTGCGAGTACGACGGCTCGCAGGCGCGCCTCTACGACGTGGAGGCGGACCGCGGCGAGAAGGCCGACCTGGCGGCGCGGGAGCCTGAGACGGCAGCGCGGCTGTCGAAGGCGGCGGTCGAGTGGAACAGCTCGATGCCGCCCGATCGCGGAACAACTGTGCACTGAAAGCCTCGCGTAACGCGCAGCAGAAAATCGGTTTTCACGTGTTGCGCGCGGCGGCGGTCGCTATTCCTGCCCCCCGCTACACGCAGCCGCAGCCGCCGCCGCAGGAGGCGCACGCGTCTTCCGAGCAGCCGCAGGTCGAGGAGGGGCTGACTGTCGACTGCGGCAGCGTGGGGTCGATGAGGTCGGACTCGAAGAAGACCTCGTTCCAGGGCACGGGCAAAGACTTGCCGTAGACGCGCCCGGCGATGTACTTGTCGATGAAGCGGCGGTTCTCGGCGATCAGGCAGGTGTTCATGTGCTTGCCGAAAAACTTCACGTTCATGCCGCGCGCGATGATGTCCTTGAGCGGCTCGTGGAAGATGTTGCCGAGCGACAGGTGCATGTAGGGGCAGGGCATGACGTCGCCATACTGCGTGATGGAGACCATGCGCTTGACCGCGATGCAGCCGAGGTCGAGCCCATACGAGGGCGTCAGGTGGGTGAAGACGTTGTAACGCTTCTCCAGCTCGCGCATGTAGGCCATGTCGCCGCGGTCGACCAGCGCGTCGTAGTTGCCCTCCCACGCGCCGACCGGCTTGGCGTAGGTGACGAACGTCCCGACCCCTTTGGACTTGGCGAATTCGAGGTAGTCGATGAACTCCTGCGTGCGGATGCGCTGCTTGGTGACGACCGTTGAGAGGATGATGTTGAGCCCGGCGCTCAGGCAGGCGTCGATGGCGCGCATGCAGCGGTCGAAGGAGCCGGGCGCGTGACGGAAATCGTCGTGCTCCTTGGCGTCGAGGCTGTCGAGGCTGAGCTGGATCTTGTCGACGCCGATGGCCTTGAGGTGCCTGGCCTTTTTCTCGTCAAGCAGCCAGCCGTTGGAGTCCGAGGTGATGTAGAACTTCTGGGGGTCGATGGCCGCAACCAGCTCGTCGAAGTCGGGGAACACGAGCGGCTCGCCGCCGGTGATCACGATGTTGGCGAGGCCGAGGTCGTCGGCTTGGCGCGAGAGGTCTTTGACGTCGGCGATGGTGAACGAGCGGGCGTTCTTCTTGCCCTGAAAGCCCTTGATGGAGCAGTGCTCGCACTTGAAGTTGCAGCGGTAGTTGTACTGGAACTGGATGATCGCGATGCTCTCGCCGCGCTTGACCTTCTCGTCGAACCGGCGGATCTTCTCGTACACGTGAGGCTTGTCTCGCCGCAACTGGTCGCGCTTCGCGTTTTCTATGGGCTTGAGGTCTGCTTGCTGCTCGGACATGACATTCTCTCCTTCTGCCGGCCCCGAAGGCCCGCCTCTCGTTCAATGGCCGCACACCTTACCACAAGAGGGGGTCAAAGGCAATGTCTATCTTAGCGCTTGCGTATGCATGTCGAGCGGCTCGGCGAGCTGGCAGATGTCATAAATGCGCTCGACGTTCTTGTACTTCAGGCGGATGTTGCCGTCGATCTGGCTGAAGTAGACCGGGATGGCCACGATAGCCACGGGAATGTTCTCAGTCCGGATCACGTCCGGGTCGAGTACCCGCTGGCCGTACAGATCCATCATGCGCTTCGTGCCTGAGATGTCGACCGGGTAGACGTTCGGGCCGCGCAGGACGGCGGAGTGCTTGAAGAGGTCGGCGGTGTGGTAGTTGATGCCCCACACGGCGACCTTGCCGTACTTCTCGATCAGACGGGTGACGTTGGCGTCGATGTTCCGCCGGATCTCGTCCGGCAGGACGATGTTGTAGCGCTGACCGCACTGCTGGCAGCCGAGGAAGTTGGTGGTGAAGAGCTTGATGTTGTCCCAGCGGTTCGCGTGGCGGCAGGCCGTGCAGGTGCCCGAAACCGAGATGCGGCCCATCTTGGCGTCGATGCTGTTGACCTCTACGGTGGACATCACCTTCGCCAGCGTCATCGGCGCTTCCATGATGCTCCGGATTAGGACCGCGAACTGCTCGTCGGTGAGCTTCGAGACCTTGATCTGCGGGCAGCCGTCCTTCAGGAACTGAACCTTGTCCTTGATGATGCCCTTCTCGCAGGCGTACTGGTAGAGGTAGGAGCCGGGGTAGACCGTGATGAGGTTGAGGTTGATCTTGTACTCGGCGTGCTCGCGCCACCAGGTAAGCGTGTTGTTGGCGGTCTCCCACGTCTCCTCGATGTCGCCGAAGATGAAGGCGCCCTCCATGGAGATCCCGGAGTCGTAGACCATCTTGAGCGTGCTTTCGATCTGCTCGACGGTCGTGTTCTTGCGCATGCTCTTGAGGATGCGGTTGTCGGCGCTCTCGAGGCCGAAGGACATGACGTCGCACCCGCCCTCCTTGAGGATCGTCAGCAGCTCGGGCGTCATGCAGTCGACGCGGAACTGCGCCCACCAGCGCACGTTGTACTTTTTGATGCGCTCGCAGAAGGCCTTGACGCGCTCGATGTTGTTAGAGAAAAGCTCGTCGGCCAGGCAGACGTAGTGAATGTCGTACGTCTGCACCATGTAGTCGAGCTCGGCGAAGAAGCAGTCGAGCGTGCGCTGGCGGTACTTGCGGCCGACCGTGTGGAAGCAGAAGGTGCAGTTGTAGGGGCAGGAGCGGCTGGCGATCATGAACACGGTGTTCTTGCGGTTGAGGCCGCTGATGCTGGGCGAGGAGTCGAAGAACTGCTTGAGGTCGAAGCCCTCGTAGTCGGGCCACGCGAGCTCGTCGATGTTCCGGATCTCTTTGCGGGCGGCGGTGGCGCGCCACGCGCCGTCCGGGCCGCGGTAGATCAGCCCGTTCACGGCCTCGAGGCCGCCGCCCGCCTCGAGCGCCTGGGCGAGCTCGACCGCGGTGATCTCGCCTTCGCCGACCACGCCGAAGTCGGCGAACTCGAGGGCGGTCATGGCGGGCTCGGGGTCGCTCGTGATGATGCCGCCGCCGACGATCGTGAGCACCTTCGGGTTGGCGCGCTTGCTGGATTCGATGACCTTGCGCACCGTGCTGTACTGGAAGGAGAGGCCGCCGGTGGCGACCACGTCGATGGCGCGCGACTGGATCTCGTGGCGGAGGATATCCTCGACCTCGCCGTCGCGGTGGTTGAGGTTCAGCGCGGTAACGTTGAAGCCGGCCTTTTTGAGCGCGGCGGAGACGTAGGCGATGCCGAGCGGGAAGGAGTAGCCGTCGCCGATGTTCTGGACGAGGCGCGGCATAACCAGCAGAAAGTTGAGCTTCTTGACGGGTTCGCTGTGTTGGGTGGGGATACTCATGGTTTCCTTTTTCAAAGAGTGTTGCTCGATCAGACGTGCTCCAAGCCGGTGTCGCGCAGGATGGCGATGGCCATGCGCGCGCCGAAATCGCGGCGGATGATGGCGGCCACCTCATCGGAATAGGCGGCGGCCATCACGATCACGGCGGCCACGGGGTCAGCGGACAGCGCGGCGGGCGCGACGATGGGAATGTGCGTGGCCGGGGTGTAGCGGCCCTGCTTGAAGGGCGCGGAGTCGACCACATAGCGGACCGCGCCGCCGAGATCCGCGAGCGCGAGCACGGCGAGCGCCTGGTGGCCCGCGCCCCACACGGCCACGTTGCCGCGCCCGTGCCGCGCCACGTAGCCGCCCAGCTCGGCCTTGAGCCGGGCCTGCTGCCCGGCGAAGGCCGAGAGGTCGGTGGGCCGGCGCTTGCGGACGACGGACGAGATGATGTAGTCGTGCCAGATCTCGCGGGTTTCGACGACCTCGAACCCGCTGCGGGCCAGCAGGGCGTTCAGCGTGTCGCGGGTGAAGTAGAAGAGGTGGTCGCCGATGAACTCGGAAAAGAGGCTCTTCTTGAGCATCATGTCGAAGTTCGGCACTTCGACCAGCCCCACGGCACCGTCGGACAGGTTCGCCGCGATGCCCTGCAGGGTGGCGCCCGGGTCGCAGAGGTGCTCCAGAAAATTCATGATGAAAAAGCCGTCGAACGGCGCGTCGCGCAGGCGGGCCGCGGCGCCCTCGACGAACGTGCGCTCGACCTTCAGCCCGGCCTGAGCGCAGTGCGCGGCCGAGGCGTCGCCGAACTCGGTGCCGTAGGCGTCCGCGTCGGCCTGCCGCATGAGCGCGAGGTACTCCCCGCGGCCGCAGCCGACCTCGACGACCTTGCGGCCGGCGAGGCTGTGGCGCTGAACAAAGTCGGCGAACTGCCGCAGGCGGAACGCGCCCATCTCGGGCGAAAAGGCGGCCGCGCGGATGACCTCGCGCCAGTAGGGCACCGGGTCGCTGCGCAGCTGCACGAGCCCGCAGAGCGAGCACTGCAGGATGTCGAGGTCGCAGCCGCGGTCGCCCGCGAGGGACGCGTTATCGGGCAGGTTCTGGGCCGCCCGGGGCATGTTCTGGTACTGGAGCAGCGGCTCGCCGTGGAAGGAGCCCCCGCAGACTCGACAGGCGCTAACGGGCATATGGGCCGCCTTCCTTCGGGTTTGTGCGTGTGACCGGGATGGCGTCGAGCGCGCGCTCGGCGCAGATGTAGGGCCGGTAGACCTCGTGGACGCGGATCAGGTTGGCCGGGCAGGCGTCGTGCCACTGGAGATAGCCGGACTGCTCCGGCGCGCGCGCGCCGTTCGGCGGGACGAAGCCGTCGGGCACCGCGCACAGGTAGAGCAGCGAGAGGAAGTGTCCGCGGGTGTTGCGGGACGGGTGCATAAGCTGGTGCATGGCGATGGGCTCGGACGTGCAGGTGACGTGCGTGCCCAGCTCATGCTGCGCGACCTTCTGGATGCGGGTCTCGATCGTCTCCTTGAAGCGCACGATGCCGCCGGGGATGTGCCAGCCCTGGCCCGAGAAGGCGTCGCTGCGCCAGGCCAGCAGCGTGCGCCCCTGCGCGTCGCGGACGAGCAGGTCGACGTTCAGCATAGGCGTGATGCGGCTGGCGAAAAGAAAAACCTCCTCGGGTAGGCCCGCGGTCGGGTCAGCGATCTGCTGGTCGAGAAAGGCGATGGCGTCGGCAAGGGTCATAGGAAGTCGGGGTTGAGCAGGTGGCGGTTCTCATCATGCCACCGGTAGACGGTCGCGATGGCTTGGTCCATGGGCTTGAAGCGGAAGTCGCCCAGCTCGGCGAGGAGCCGCGCGTTGTCGCCGCTGTACTCGACGCCGAGGCCAGGGTTCTTGACGGCGATGTCGAGGTCTTTGCCGGCGGCCTTGAGCACGAGGCGCGCGAGCGCGAGGAACTCGTGCGCCGCGCCGGAGCAGACGTTGTAGGTGTGGTGGCGGGGCGATGAGGCGAGGAACCAGCTCACGATGGCCGCGAGGTCGTCCACGTAAAGGTGGTCGAAAATGCGGTTCTGGTGCATCACGATGGGCCGGCCGAGAACCGCGCGGCAGCAGGCGTTGGAGAGGAAGCGCGTGCGCCAGTCGTCGTCCTTGCCGAAGACGCCGAAGAGCCGCAGGTTGTAGATGTTGCTGGGCGTGCGGTTCGCGTGGAGGTTCATCAGGTACTTCGAGAAGCCGTAGGGCTCCGGAGGCACATGCTGGTCGAAGTAGTCCTCGGACATCTTGGGAGTCCAGTGCGCGCGGCTGAACTCCGCGCCGGAGCCGAAGTAGAGCAAGCGCCCGTAGCTGCCGTGGCAGCGGGCGAGGTGGAAGAACATCTTGAGGTTGCTCTCGAGCACCAGCGCGGGGTCTTTCGTGGAGTGCTTGGGCGCGGCGTCGTACGTGGCCGAGTGGATGACGACGTCGTAGTGCCGCGCGCGCAGGTGGCCGGCCACGCGCGCGGCGTCGAGCAGGTCCAGGTCGGCGCGGCCGAGGCGGTCGACCGCATGGTCGGGCGCGAGGCGCTCGGCCAGGTTGCGGGCGATGAAGCCGGTGCCGCCTGTGATGAGGATCTTCATGGGGCTCACTCGGGAAGCGGGGGAATGATCATGTTGGCGGCGAACTCGTCGCGGTCGAGGAAGGGCCAGAGATCCTCGAGGGGCTTGGAAGCCATGCTGCCGTCTTTGCGCTGGTAGGAGGAGAGCTTGGGGCTGGTCGGCTGGTCTTTCGGCACGACCACGTCGCAGACGAACGGTCCGGGCGCGGCGAGGATCTCTCGCACCTTCTCGCGGAGGCCGCTGTTGCTCGACAGGCGGCAGGTCGGAAGGCCGTAGGCGGCCGCGACCTTGCACGTGTCGGGGAGCGTGAGCCCGCTGCTCGGGTCGCTCGCGACGTAGTGGCCGCCGAAGTAGTTGTTCTGCGAGCCGCGGATGGAGCCGTAGCCCTGGTTGTTCAGGACGAAGATCTTCACCGGCAGCTGGAAGCGGTGCAGGAGCTCGAGTTCCTGGATGTTCATCTGGAAGCCGCCGTCGCCGTCGATGCAGACCGTGCGGCGGTTGCCGGCGGCGATGCACCCGCCGATGGCCGCGGGCAGCCCGAAGCCCATAGGGCCGAGCCCCTCCGTGTTGAAGACGCGCTGGCCGAGCTTGACCTGAAAGGCCTGCATGGTCAGCTCGCTGCACTGGCCGGAGCTGCCGGGGATGAGCTGGTCGTCGGCGGTCATGGCCTCGGAGATCGACTGCATGAGCGCGTAGAGGTCGACGGCGTCGGTGCGCGTCCAGTGCTCGGCGGTGATGACGGGGTACTGCCGCTGCCAGGCGCGGACGCGCGCCAGCCAGGGCGCGTGGTCGGCGGCGCGGGCTGTGCGGAGCTGATCCAGCAGCTCGGCGAGGAAGAGGCGGGCGTCCGCGGCGACCGGCTCGGCGACGGGCATCTCCATCTTGGCGATCTCGGCGGCGTCGACGTCGACCATGATCTTCTTGGCGCCGCGGGCGAAGTTCGGGTGGTTGTAGCCGGTCTGGCCGTGGTCCAGGCGGGCGCCGATCACGAGCAGCGCGTCCGCGTTCTGCTGGGTGAAGTTGGCCGCGCGCTGGCCGATCGCGCCGGGGCGGCCCGCGAAGAGCGGGTCGTCGTCGGCGAGGAAGTCGAGCGCCTTCCAGGTCAGGAGCACGGGGATGTTGAGCGCGCGGGCGGCGGCGGTAAACTCGGGGATGGCGCTCGCGAGGCGGACGCCGTTGCCGGCGAGGATCGCGGGGCGCTCGGAGGCGTTGAGGATTTCGAGCGCGCGGCGGACCTGCTCTTTCAGGGCGGGCGTGGCGGCGGCGGGGGCGAGCCCCTCCGCGGCGGGGTCGAAGCCCGCGAGCGCGCGCTCGTCGATGAGCGCGGCTTGGACGTCGAGCGGGATGTCGATCCAGACGGGACCGGGCCTGCCGGTGAGGGCGAGGTGGACGGCCTTTTCGAGGTGGTAGCGGATGGTCTGCGGGTCCATCACGATCGCCGCGTACTTGGTGATGGGCTTGACGAGGTCAATGATGGGAATCTCTTGAAAGCCCATCTGGCGGATGCCCTTGCCGGTGGCGAGATCCGCGCGCTTGACCTGGCCGGAGAGCACGAGGACGGGGGTGGAGTCGAGCCACGCGCCGGCGAGGCCGGTGATGGCGTTGGTGCCGCCGGGGCCGGTGGTGACCAGCGCCGCGCCGAGGCGGCCCGTGCACTGGGCGTAGGCGTCGGCGGCGATGGCGCTGGCCTGCTCGTGGAGGTTGCAGACGAACTTCAGCCGGGGCTGCGAGCCGAGCGACTCCACGAGGTGCATGCAGCCGCCGCCGGGGAGCATGAAGACGTGGCTGACGCCCTGGTCGGCGACAAACTGCATGACGTAGTCGGAAAGCTTCATCGGTTTATCCTTTCGCAAGCTGGGTGGCGCTGACGAGCTGCGTCAGGCGGGACAGTAGATCGTGGACTGAGGCGTCTTTCGCCGAGTTCCAGGGCTGGGGGAAGAGGCATACGGCCAGGCCGAGCTGGCGCGCGGCGTTGGCGTTGGCCTCGCTGTCCTCGACGAGCACGTGGATGCCGCCGCAGCGGGCGAGGAACTGGCCTTTCGTCGTGTCGTAGGCCGGATGCGTGTCGTGCGTACGGGCAGAGGGGATGAAGGTGAAAGACCTGATCCAGTCGCCGAAGTGCGTGAGCGTCCACGCGGCTGAGACGGAGGCGAACGCGCGCGGCACGGCGGAGAGCGCGACGTGGCGAGCGAGGTGGCCGTGCTGCCGGAACCACGCGAGCACGTCGGGGTTGGGCGCGAGTTCGGCGAAGCGCGTGGCGCGGACGCGGTCGAGGGAGGCGCGGTAGTCGTCGAGCGAGAGGCCGAGCAGATCGGCCGGCGGGTTGTGCGTGAGCGAACGGTACGCCGGAGGGTCCGGCTGCGTGGAGAGCCAAGCCTCGGTCAGGTTGTTCAGCACGTCGTCGACGTCCCAGGCGATCGTAATCATGGCGTGCCTACGCGATGGTTTTCTTGAGCCAGTCTGCCCAGAAGGTCATTTCCGTCTTGCGGCTGGTGTTTTGGGCGATGGAGGCGTCGTCGTAGAAGGAGTCGTTCTTGTAGTGGGTGGTCGAGACCTCCTCGAAGATGGCGCCGGCGGACGACGAGAAGCTGTGGGGCTTGCCGCGCTCGACGGTGATGATGTCGCCGGCGTGGCAGAGCTGCGACTGGCCGTCGAGCGTGAGCTGCATGTCGCCGTAGAGGATGTGGAACGTCTCTTCCTTGAGCTTGTGCGCGTGGCAGGGGTTCTCCTGGCCGGGCAGGAGCAGGATGATCTTCTTGCAGTACTCGCGGTTGATGCAGTTGATGATCGAGCAGCCCCAGCGCTCAAACTGGTCGAGGCCGTAGTGGTGCGACAGCTCGAGCGTGAGCTTGTTCTGGACGGTGACCTTGCTGTCCTTCAAGAGCACGGCGAGCTTGCGGACGATGTCCAGAATTCGGTCGCGGTGGTCGACGGTGCGCAGGTTCTCGCGGAGAATGGGCGCATTGGGCTCGACGGGCTTGAGCAGCGTGTAGTCCACGTACTTGGAGAGGTCGTTCGCGAGGAGCTGGCCGGGGACATTGGGGATGGCCAGAAACGCGTTCTGGGTGGTGACGCGGGTGTCGGCGGCCAGGGCCCCCGACGCGAAAACGCCGCGCTTCAGGCCGATCAGGTCCGCGGCTTCCCGCTCCGAGATCGCGCGGCGCTGGCCCTTGACGCCGCACATGGCGATGGCCGACTGCGCGGACGCGAGCCAGGCGCGGAGCTGCGCGGGAGACGAGGAGTAGGGGTTGTTGAGGGCGGTTGGAGTCGGCACGCCGACGTGGCGCTCGAAGGCCGTGGCGCCCTTGGCGACAGCGATCTTGATGGAGTTGACGTTGTCCGGCTCTTCGTGCGTCGAGAAGCCGACCGCGATGTCGGCGTAGCGCTCGCGGAAAAAGTCGAGCTGGTTCAGCTCCAGCTCGTGGTCCGGCGTGGGATAGGAGCCCACACAGTGCATGAGGCAGAGCGGCTTATCGCGGTGCTCGAGGAAGGAGACGACGCGGTCGATGTCGTCGGTGGGGACGCCGGCCGTGGAGGCGACAAGCGGGAGCTTCGTCCGCGCGACGCGCTCGAGCAGGGGCCAGTCGGTGAAGGAGCAGCTCGCGATCTTGACGATGTCGAAGCCGTGCTTTTCGATCAGGTCGACGGACGCCTCGTCGAACGGCGTGCAGGCCGTGAGGAAGCCCAGCTTCTGCGCCTCGGCCTTGAGCGCCAGGAAGTCGTCCGCCGAGAGCCGGGTCTCCTGGAAGCGCTTGACGTACTTGATGTCCTTGCGCTGCTTGAAGTCCGGGTGGATGAAGGTGTCGAGGTCGCGGTACTGGAACTTGATGGCGAAGCGGAAGGGGAAGGGCTTGACCGCCTCGTGGCACTGCCGGATGATGGCGAGCCCGTGGCTGACGTCGCCCATGTGGTTGTTTGCCATCTCGAGGATGAACAGGTTCGTATACGGAAAGATCTGCATGTCTGTTTTGCTCCTTTTCTCAACGGTGCTGCTGGCTTGCGCCGCGCGCCTACTCCCAATCGTCCACCCGGATGCGCTCGACCTCGACGCCCAGGTCGCGCAGCCGGCTCTTGAAGGCGCTGATCATGGCCGGAGGCCCCGAAAGATAAAACAGTGCGTCGGCTGGCGCGGCGGCATGGATCGCGGCGATGTCGAGCATGCCCGTGTTGCCGGGCACGGAGCCGTCCTCGCAGTAGACGGTCTTGGAAAAGCGCGGCAGCTCCGCCTCGCAGCGGCCGAGCAAGCTCCCGAACAGATCGTGCTCGGCCGAGCGGATGCCGTAGTAGAGCGAAACGGGCTGGCCGGACTTCTCCTCGAGCATTTGCTTGAGCAGCGACAGGAACGGGGTGATTCCCACGCCGCCCGCGACCAGGACGAGGTGCCGCTCCGGCGGGAAAAGAAACTCGCCGTAGGGGAGCTTCAGCCAGCACTCCGAGCCTGCTTGCAGCGTGCTGAGGATCCGCTCCGTGTAGCGCCCTTTCGCCGAAACCGTTACGTCCAGGCGCTCGGCCCGCTCAGCGGGCGACGAGGCGATCGAGAAGACGCGCGACTCCGGCCACTGCCGGTCGGGGGAGTACTCGTCCAGCGCGAGGTGCAGGAACTGCCCGGCGTGGAAGCGCGGCACGCGGCCCTGCGGGGCCAGGTGGTAGCTGGCCACCGAGCCGTTGTGCCTCGTAACCCCCTTGACGGTCGCCTTGATTTTGACGGGATTGGCCATGTTCAGAACCGCTTGACAAAGTCGCGGATTTTCTCCGTGACGTAGGTGATTTTCGCTGGTGTCAGCCCGGGGAAAACGCCCATGAACAGGGTGTTGTTCATGATGGTGTCCGTGTTCTCGAGGGTGCCCACGACCCGGTGTTCGATGCCCCTGTAGCCGGGCTGTCGGAGCAGGTTGCCGGCGAACAGGCCGCGCGTTTCGATCAGGTTCTCGTCGAGATGCTGCGCCAGCTCCACCCGGCTGAAGGGCAGGCCATCGCGAAGCGTCAGGATGTAGGCGAACCACGACGGGTCGCTGTGCTCGGTGGCGCGGGGCAGGATGAAGAAGTCCTCCAGCACGCTGAGGCCTTCCGTCAGCAGCCGGAAGTTCTCTTTGCGGCGGTCCGTAAACGCCTGCAGCTTGTCCATCTGGGCGGCGCCGACTGCGGCCTGCATGTCGGTCATCTTGAGGTTGTAGCCGATGTGGGAGTAGACGTACTTGTGGTCATACCCCTTCGGGAGCGTGCCGTACTGCTTGGTGAAGCGGCAGCCGCAGGTGTTGCTCTCGCCGCCCTCGCAGTAGCAGTCGCGGCCCCAGTCGCGGAAGCTCCGGATGATCCGGGCGAGCGCGGGGTCGTAGGTCATCACGCTGCCGCCCTCGCCGGTCGTGATGTGGTGCGCGGGGTAGAACGAGCCGCAGGCGATATGGCCGAACGTGCCGGTCAGCTTGCCCCGGTAGCGGCTGCCCAGCGCGTCGCAGTTGTCCTCGATCAGCCAGAGCCCGTGCTTCTTGACAAACGCGCAGACGGCGTCGAGGTTGAACGGGTTGCCGAGCGTGTGGGCCAGGAAGACGGCTTTGGTCTTCGGCGACCAGGCCTCTTCCAGCTTGGACACGTCGATGTTGTAGGTGCCGATGTCCACATCCAGAAAGACGGGGACGAGCCGGTTCTGAATCAGCGGCGCGACCGTCGAGGGAAAGCCGGCGGCAACCGTGATGACCTCGTCGCCGGGGACGAGGCGGCGGTCGCCCAGCGACTCGGCCGTCAACGCGGAGACGGCCAGCAGGTTGGAGGAGGATCCGGAGTTCGTGAGAATGACGTCCGAGACCTCGTAGAAGTCCTCCAGCTTTCCGCTGAACGCCTCGGCGTAGCGGCCGGCCGTCAGCCAGAAGTCGAGCGAGGAGTCGACGAGGTTCACCAGCTCTTCATGGTCAAAAACCCGGCCCGCGTAATTGACGCGGGTCTTGCCCGCGACGAAAGGCTCGCTCTGCGCCGGCGCGTGAACCAGCCGGTAGTACTCCTCGACCTTCGCCAGAATCTCTGCTTTTAGCTGTGCCTGTGAACTCATGCCAAACCGTCTCCATATGCCTGAATGTCGGCCTCGCAGGCCCGCCTCGCGTCGGCGCCCTCGCAGAGCACGCGCCGGTACCAGCGGGCGGTGCGCGCCGTCATTTCCGCGCAGGACCAGCGCGGGCGCCAGCCGAGCTCCGAAATGGCTTTGTCGATGCAGAGGCGCAGGATGCCGGCCTCGTGCGGCTGATTGGGCGTGCTCTGGTCCTGCCAAGAGCCCGAGCCCCAGGCCTTGACGAACGCGTCGGCCAGCTCGCCGACCGGGATCTCGGTGCCGGACACGGGGCCGAAGTTCCACGCGGAGGGCCACCGGGCGCCGGGCTTTTCGAGCATGGCGGAGGCCAGCGCCAGGTAGCCGGCGAGCGGCTCCAGTACGTGCTGCCACGGCCGGATCGCCTGCGGGTTGCGCACGGGTACGGGCCGGCCCGCCACGAGCGCGGCGACCATGTCCGTCACGATCCGGTCCTTGGCCCAGTCGCCGCCGCCGATCACGTTGCCGGCCCGCGCGGAGGCGAGCTGCACGCCGTGCTCGGCCAGCCGGTCGGGATGGAAGAAGGCGCGCCGGTAAGAGGCGATCAGGATTTCGGCCGCGCCTTTGCTGGCGCTGTAGGGGTCGAAGCCGCCCAGGGCGTCACTCTCGCGGTAGCCCCAGACCTGCTCGTGGTTCTCGTAGCACTTGTCCGTCGTGATGCAGACCGCGGCGCAGGGCCGCTTCAGGTCGCGCAAGGCGTCGAGCAGGCTGGCGGTGCCCATGACGTTCACGTCGAACGTCTCGTAGGGCTGCGCGTAGCTGGCGCGCACCAAAGGCTGCGCGGCCAGGTGGAAGACCACGTCCGGCTGGCAGGCGCCGAGCGCCTCGCGCATGCGGGACCGGTCGCGGATGTCGGACAGCGTCTCGCCGGCGAGCGCGTCGCGAACCGCGGACAGCACATAGTTGGAGGGTGTGGTGGGGGGCGGCAGGGCGTACCCGTACACGTCCGCGCCGAGCCGCCGGAGCCAGAGCGCGAGCCAGGAGCCTTTGAAGCCGGTGTGGCCGGTCACGAAGACGCGTTTGCCGCGGAGGGAAGAGAGGCTCACGACGGCGCACCCTCCTCCTGCCAGCGGGCCGTCCAAGGCGCGCTGCCGCTCTTCCACAGGTCGTTGAGCACCTGATACTCGCGGGGCGTGTCCATGCACTGCCAGAAGCCCTCGTGCGCGTAAGCGGCCATCTGGTCGTCGGCCATGGAGCGCCGCATGGGCGCCTGCTCGAAGAAGAGGTCTTTGTCGAGGTTGAGGTACGCGGGGATGAACGCCTTCTCGAGAACCATGAAGCCGCCGTTGATGTACCCGTCGACGCGGGCCGGCTTCTCCTCGAACCCGCGCACGCAGCCGTCCTGCAGGAGCATTTCGCCGAAGCGGCCCTCCGGATGAACCGCCGCCACGGTGATCAGCTTGCCGCTTCGCCGGTGGAAAGCAAGCGAGTCTGCGATGTCGATGTCCGACACGGCGTCGCCGTAGGTCAGGAAGAAGGTCTGGTCGGTCTCGCGCAAATGCTTGGCCGCGCGCGCGACCCGGCCGCCGGTCATGGTGTCGATGCCGGTGTTGACCAGCGTCACGTCCCAGTCGGCCTCCACCGCCGTGTCGTGGTAGGTGATCGCGCCGTGTTTGCCGAGCCGCACCGTGATGTCGGCCGCGTACGCGTGAAAGTTCAGGAAGTAGTCCACAAAGCAGTCGCGCTTGTAGCCAAGGCAGAGGATGAAGCGCCGGACGCCGAACGCCGCGTAGCACCGCATGATGTGCCAGACGATCGGCTGCTCGCCGATCGGCACCATGGGTTTCGGGAGCAGTTCCGTCACGTCGCGCAGGCGCGTTCCCTTGCCGCCGCACAAAATCATGACCGGCGGCATTTCCGCTGCCGGCGGAGTCTTTGCACTTGTCGAGTTCACGGCGCACAGTGTAGCAAAGGCTCTGCGCCGAAAACAGCCTATTTCTGCGGCCCGCTGCGCCAGGCCGCGAGGGCGTGGTTGGCGGGAGCGAGAGCCGGGGCGAGGGACTGGTAAATGTCGGATAGCGGCCGGTAGCGGGCGTGCCGGGCGGGGTCGGGGCGAAAGACGCGGGTCTGGCCCTTGACGCGCTCGGAGGCCTCGTCGAGGTCGCGCCAGACGCCGAACGCCACGCCCGCCAGCAGGGCCGCGCCGAGCGGCGAGGTGTCCTGCGTTTCCGAGACCTCGACGTCGACGCCCGCGATGTCGGCCTTGTTCTGCAGCCAGAAGGCGTTGCGCGTGGCCCCGCCCGAGGCGACGATGCGGCCGAAGCGCGTGCCCATGCTGCGTTCCATGGTCTGCAGGATATGCACAAACTGGTAGTTAAGGCCCTCGATGACGGCGCGGTAGAGATCCGCCTTCGTGGCCGTGTTGAGCAGGCCCACGAACGCGCCCGACGCGCGGCTGTCGTTCACGGGGCAGGCCGCGGCCGAAAGGTACGGCAGGAAGATCATGCCGCCCGCGCCAGGCTGCGAGTCCCGCTCGCAGGCGGCGACGGTCTCATCCCAAGGCCGCGATGCGTCGCTCTGGATCTCGCGGAGCCATGTCAGGGCCGAGGCCGAGGGCGAGCCGCCCCAGACCGCCGTGCGGCCGGGGGCCACGTGCGCCTGCACGCAGATGCCGGCGCGGCCGAGCGTCCAGTCGCACGCGGGCCGCTCGACAGCAGCAATAATGTTCTCCCAGCTGCCCATGACGTTCGAGACCACGCCGGGCCGGTGCGCGCCGACCGGGAGCGTGCCGCAGAGGTGGTCCTGCCCGCCCAGCACGACGGGGGTGCCCGGATGCAGGCCGGTTGCACGGGCGGCCTCGGCGTGGATCAGCCCCAGCGGGGTTCCCGACGGCTTGATCTCCGGCAGGAGCCGCCGCGGGATTCCAGAGGCCGCGACCAGCTCGTCCGACCAGCCGCGCGTCCGCTGGTCGACGAGCAGCATGCAGCTCGCCATGCTCGGGTCGGTGGCCATGACGCCGCAGAGCTTGCAGTTGACGAAGTCCTCGATCAGCAGCCAGGCCGCCGCACGCTCGAGGAGCGCGGGCTCGTGCTCCATCATCCAGCGCACGCGCATCACGCCGGTCATGGCCCAGGGCGGGAATCCGGCGATGCCGAAAGTCCGCTCCGCGCCGATCTCGCGCTCCCACCATGCCGCCTGCGGCGCGGTGCGGCCGCAGTGCCAGCTGATGAAGGGGTAAAGCGCGGCGCCGTGCTCGTCCACAGGCACGCCGTCCATGCCCATGCCTGTCACCGCCACGCCCGCTACGCGGCGCGGGTCGTCGATGGCCGACAGCGCGTCGCGGAAAGCGCCGCACACGCCGCCCCAGACCGCGTCGGGGTTCCAGAATACCCACTCGGGGTGCTGCGCGGCATAGGGGTTGTAGCGCTCGGTCGGACGCGACGCAGCGGCGACGCAGCGGCCGTCCGGCGCGTAGAGGCAGACCTTGGTCGAGGTGGAGCCAAGGTCGACTGCGGCGATAAGCGTGCGGTCCGTTTGCGGCAGGGCATTCATTTTGAACGGGCTTCCTTCGCTTGTTGTACCGGCGTCAGCCGGGCTAGACCACCTAACAGTCTGTTCGCCTACAGCCTAAACAACCTTCTCCCATCACAGCGCGTTGGCGGTGGCCAGCAGGCAGACGCCGGCCACGAGGATGGCCAGCGCGAAGCGGATGCCGCTCACGGCGCGGGCGTCGGCGCCGCGCCATTCGCCGGCCAGGAAGCCGTTCACCGTGCCGGTGAAGATCGCGAGCGACATGAAGATGGCGTAGCCGACCGAGACGCCGAGCGCGCCGAGCTTGGGGCAGCCGACGCCGAAGCAGGCGATCGCGCCGTCGTGCAGCAGCGCCATCACGAGCGCGACCGCGTAGACCGGCAGCGCGTCGGGCCGCGCGAGCGTGCCCCACGTCCTGTTCGCGGTCAGCTTGTAGGCGCAGTAGCCGCAGGCGGAGAGCGAGCCGCCCCAGAGCGCGAGCGCCGTGACGGCGAAGCTCGCGCGCCAGCCCGGGTTGGCGAACGGCTCAGCCGAGGCCTGCTTCATCACGTCGCCGCCGAAGCCGAACGCGAGGGCATAGCAGGCGCAGAACACGCCGGAGAGCACGGCGACGGCGATGCCCTTGCCGAGGTTGCGCGGGGCCTGCGTGTTCCCGGCGCTGTGCTCTTTCAGCAGGGCGGCTTTGCCGGACACCACCACGCCCAGAATGCAGACCGCCGCGCCGCCCAGCATCAGCGCGCCTTTCGCTGTGCCAAAGACGCCCGGCGTGAAGATCAGCGCGGGCACGATGGTTCCGAAGGCGATCTGCACGCCGTAGTTGATCGCGTAGGCCAGCGACAGGCCGACGAACGCAAAGCTGAGGCCCAGCGTCATGGAGCCGAGGCCCCACAGGAACCCGAACGCGACGGGGCCGGCCCACTGGGCGGGCGTGAGCGCGCCGCAGACGCCGAACAGGCTCTTGACGAAAAGCGGCCCCGCGAGGAGCGGGAGCATGGTCGTGGCAAAGAAGAAGAAAGGCCCCCAGAGCGTCTCCCAGGGCGTGTCGTTACGCACGAACTTGCTGGGCAGCCCGAAGGAGCCGCCGCACAGAGCGCCGAGTACGATAAGCAGGAATCCGGTTGTCATTATGTCTCTCCATATTCCCGCAGCGCCTCCAGCAGCGCGCGGTAGTTCTCGGGCTTCACGCCGCGGTGAACCGTGTTGCTGGACGAGACGATCAGGCCTCCCGGCCCGCCGTCGGCGATGCAGCGCCGCACCTCCTCGCGCACCGCCTCCGTCGTGCCGGTGCAGAGCGTGTGCACGCAGTCGATGTTGCCTTTGAGCGCGATCCGGTCGCCGTACTGGCGCTTCATGCCGGCCATCGTCAGGCCCGCGCCGGGGTCGATCGGGTCGAGGCAGTCGATGCCCGCGTCGATCCAATAGCCGACAAGGGGACGGATGTCGCCGTCGCAGTGTTTGACCGTGAGGCAGCCCAGGGCCTTGAAGCCTTGGATCGCGCGGCGAAACGAGGGCAGGAGTCGCTCGGCGTACAGATCGGGGGGAAAGAGCGGGCCCGCGGCCATGGCGACGTCGTCGGTGGTGGCGATCACGCGGATGCCGAACGCGCGAATCGCCCGCGCGGCGAGGGCGAGGTTGTAGTCAACGATTCGTTCCAGAAAGGCGGCGGTGGCCTCGGGCTCGATCAGGGGCGCCATGAGCGCCTCCTCGTAGCCCAGCAGGTCGCGCAAGTCCGAGAAGCCGTCGCGCAGGTTGAACACCACGGCGCGCGACTCGCCAAAGCGCTCTACGGCGCGCCGCAGCGTGGCGAAGCGGTGGTCGGCGGCTGGGTCAGGAAAGGTGAAATCCATGTGGCGCGTGACGTCGGACAGGGGCTGCGCGACCACGGCGGGGATGCAGTCGCCCGTGAGCTGGCGGCGGTTGCCCCATTCGTCCTCGAAGGTCTGCGCGTCAATGAAGCGCTTCGCATAATCGGGCCGAATGTTGATGCCGTCGATGTCCAGCCGCTCCACCACGTCGAGCGGGTCGTCCGAGCCGGTCAGGGCGCGGCCGACGGTCACGTCGATGAACCACTCGAAGGTGGGGATGCGGTCGGGCGTTTCGCGCCGGATCGCGGCGCACAGGCGTTCAGTTGCGTTCATAAGGTTACTGCAGGGTCGGTTGCGCGAGGCCGCCCGCGAGCTGGGTCTCGCCGCCCGCTTTCTCGTAGACGCCGTAGAATTGGCAGACGGAGTCGAGCCACGTTACGATGCGGTTCGTCTCGTCGGCGGAGAGCTTCACGTCGTGGTGACCCTTTTGCAGCATGGCGTACAGCTTGGAGCCACGCGCGCCGAACGCGCCGGGCGTGGTGCGGTAGAACTTGGGCGAGTTCCAGTCGCGGTTCGAGCCGTAAGAGGTAAAGCCGAACGGCTCGGCCAGGCTGATATACGAGGCGTAGTAGAAGGACGACTTGTTCATCCAGCCCTTGCGGACGAGTTCGGTCACTTCGCGGTCGAGGCGCGGCGGCACCTTCTGTCCGGCCTGGGCGGCCTTGATCTTCTCCGCGTGGCAGGCGACACAGTTCTTATCCAACACCGGCTGCACGAGGCGCGGGTAGCTGAAGGGGTTGGAGCCCTCGGGGCCGAGGGCCAGAGCGGACGGCGCGCGCTTCATGGCCAGCGGCATGGCGGCGGGCGTACGCTCCGGCGCGACGGTTTTGGACTCATGGCAGCCCTGGCAGGACATCCGCTCCCCGGGCATAAAGGCTGTGGCGGAGCGCATGGACTGCACCGCGCAGCCGTCGGCGTCCAGCGCCTGGAAGAAGACCTCCACGCCCGCAGGCACCGTGAAGTGCGCGCTGCCGTCCTGCTCGACCGGCACGGTGCCGAGCACCGCGCGGGCGAGGTTGATGGAGTCGAAGCCTTCGGGAATCTGGATGCCGATGTTGAAGGGCACCTCGGCGGAGGCCACGGAGAGCGGGTAGATCTGCCACACGCGCAGCGCGCGGATGACGGTGCCGTCAGGCCAGGGCTGCTGGCTCCGGTAGACGTCGGCGACGGTCACCGTGGCCTCGCCGCGCCCGCCTGGGGCGAGGCGCTGGCGCTGCTCGGGGATGACGGGCGGCTTGGGGGTCGCGCGCAGCGGCATGGGGCTGAGGCAGGCGATGCCGGGGTCGCGGTAGACTAGCTCCTTGTTGCCGAAGGCGTCGACGAGGTAGAGGCCGAACACGTGGCGGGACGCCGCGCCCTTGACCTCGACAGGCTCGTAGGCGGCGAGGACGTACTTCTCGCTGAGCGGCCAGGGCGTGCCGTAGGTCTGCGAGCCTTTTTGGCTTTCCGGAAAGCCGGCGTCGGGCGTCAGCCGCCGGACGGGCGACATCGCGTCGTCGTCCTCCGCGCGCGGGTCGATCACGATCAGCGAGCCGAAGGCCTGCCCGTGGTGCGGCGCGGCCGTCGCCACGAGGCGGTGCGAGCCGGGGATGGGGCGGGAGTCGAGCTCCATGTCCGCGCGCTTGTAGCGAAGCGAGTAGTTGCCGTGCACGGGCCGCGGGTTGCGGCCGTCCGGCGTGGTGAGCCACGGGTGGTGTGCGGTGCAGCCGTGGCGGTCCACGTAGTCCCAGCGCGTCCAAAGCAGCATGCCGTCGTGCGTGACGGCGGGCGACCACTCGTTGGTCTCGTGCACGCTCAGGCAGCGGAGGTCGGTGCCGTCGGCCGCCATGTCGAACAGGGTGAAGGTGGGGCAGAAGCGGCCGCAGCGCAGGTACCCGCCGCGCCGCTCGGAGATGAAGGCGATGCGCCCGGCGGGCGTGAAGCAGGGCTGAAAGTCGTTGAAGGTGCCGTCGGAGAGCTGGGTGAGCCGCGTGCCGTCCGCGCCGACCGAAAAGAGGTGGTAGCAGAAGCCCTGCTCCCAGTGGCCGTCCTGCGCGTGGTTGAGGTGGCTGATGTGCTTGCGCGAGCCGGCGCCCTCGACGTAGGCGAAGGCCACCGTCGCGCCGTCATACGAGACGGCGGGCGAGACGAGCGAGCCGCCGTCCTTGCCCTGCGTGGCTCGTGTGCCGAAGGTGAGCGGCTGGCCTTTGAAGCGCCCGTTGGCGGCGCGGGCGTCGGCGAGCAGGTCGCGCAGGGCGGGCTTTGCGCCGAAGGGGTCGGCGAGCGCGAACAGGCCGCCGCCGGAGCGTTGCTGCTGGCCGTAGAACTGGTCGCAGCAGTGCTCCATCACGCCGCGCACCTCGCGCTTGATGAAGAGAAGCTCCTTGAAGTCGAGCAGGGGGTTGGCGAAGGCGATCTGGCGGCGCACGGGGAGCAGCGCGTTAAAGAGGTCGCGGCGGCCCTGCGCGTCGTCGGTGGCCACGGCCGCGGCTTTCGCCCGCAGGGCCTCGAGTTCCCGCGCCGCGCCTGACAGGTCACGGCAGCCGGGCAGCGTCCGTACGTCGGCCAGCAGGGCGGCGGTGCGGCGCAGGAGGACATCGAGCGGGTCGCGGTCCGCCTCGGCGACCAGCGCGTCGGCGCAGAACGCCTCCGGCGCGAAGGACGCGAAGCGCGGCTTCTGCGTGAGGTCGTAGGCGAGGAACGCCCACTGGCGCTCGGCCTCGCCCTCGGGATAGGCCGAGCCGGGCGGTTGCGGCGTGAGCCAGTCAGAGGCGACGCACGCGGTCGCGGCTAGCCACGCCGCAGCCGAGAGCGCCAATCTTCGCCTGCGAGTCATCACGGTTCCCCCTTTAGAACGGCGTTCCGCAGAACGCCACACATTCACAGGGCCCAGTATGCACGTTTTTGAGGCATTTGAAAATACCCCATCGGATCATTTTACACGAAAGGCGCGATGGGGCTGCGCGCCCTGAGTTGCGGCTTGCCCGATCAGCGGGCGGCAAGCGGGCGGGAAGTGGCCCTTTCTTATCGACCGCAGGGCGGCAACGTGGCATCATATAGACCTGATTTTACTGGCGAACACCATAATGAGAGCGAGATCTTTACAGCGTGCGGGGATGGCGGCGGTCGTCGCGCTGGCTTGCGCGGCGCGAGCGGGCGAGCTGGAGACGGCCCGTGCCGCCTTGCAGGATCGGCTGTACCCGCTTGCGCAGCTCCACGCGGAGCGGGCGCTGAAGAGCGGCCCGGGCGCGCCCGACCAGGCGCTTGAAGTGCTGCTGGAGTCGCTGGCCGGGCAGGGGCTCTACGCGGAGCTGCTCCTGCGGCTCGACGCGGCCGAGGCGGCCGCGCCGCGGAAGCCCGCGCCAGATGCGTTCGCTTATTGGCGGGCGCTCGCCCTGCTGAACACCGGGCGGGCCGCTGAGGCTGTGCGGGTGGCCGAGGCCGCGAAGGCGGGCGCGGCGCCCTACGCCGACGCGCTGCGGCGCGTGGGCGCGCGGGCCACGCTGGCGTCCGGCGACCGCGCCGGCGCCATCGCGCTGTTCGCCGCGGCGGACCGGAGCACGACCAATGCGCTGGAGCGCGCCGAGAACGCGCTCGAATGGGCGCTGGCGCTGGACGGCGCGGGCAGCCCCGAGGCGGCGCTTGAAATCCTGAAGATGCAGTCCGAGCTCGGCGTGTCCGGCCCCGTCGCGAACGACGGGGCGCTGATGCGCGGGCGCCTCCTGATGCGCCTGGGGCGGCCGGCCGAAGCGACCATGGTTTTCAACCAGCTCGCCATGAGCGAGCGCGTGAGCGAGGCTGCGCGCGTGCAGGCGCTGGTCGAGATGAGCGTTTACACGTTCAACGGCGGCAAGACCAACGAGGCGATCGCCTACGCGCGATCCGCGTATGAGCGGGCGCAGGTGCCGGAGACGCGGCGCCTTGCGGGCTTCCGGCTCGGCGACCTGCTGTCGGCCGCGCCCGCGACGATCGACGAGGGCGAGGCGCTGATCAAGGCGCTGGTGCGCGAGGCGCCCGAGCAGGCCGTTTCGATGCAGGCGCAGCTGAAGCTCGCCGACGCGCTGCTGCAGGCCAAGCGCCCCGAGCGGGCGGCGTCTGAGTACCGGATCTTCCTGGAGACCTACCCGTCGTCATCGCTTGACGCGCAGGTGCTGCAAGGGCGCGGCTGGGCGCTGTTTCAGATGGGCCGCTACACGGAGTCGAGCGGCGCGTTCCTGCGGGCCGCCGAGCTCGCCACGAACGGGCTGGTCAAAGCCGAGTGCCTGTTCAAGCAGGCCGACGCGCTGCTGGCGGACGGGCGGCACGCGGAGGCGGCGCAGGTGTACGCCCGTGTGACGGCGGAGGTGCCGCAGAGCCCGCTGGCCGACCGCGCGCTGTATCAGAGCGCCGACTGCCTGGAGCGGGCCGGTCTGCGGACGGAGGCGGGCGTCTGCTACCGCAAGGTGGCGGAGCGCTTTCCAGACCGCGAGACGGCCCCGAAGGCCCTTTTGCGTCTGGCGGCCCTTCAGTCCGAGTCGAGCGACTTCGACGGCGCCGCGAAGACCTACTCGACGGTCTTGTCGACGTTCAACCAGACGTCGGTGCGCGGGGACGCGTTCATGGGGCGAGGCAAAGTGCACTACCGGACGTTCCGGTTCGACGCCGCCATGCAGGACTTCGCGTCGGTTGCGGAGAGCGACCCCGTCCGGCGCGACGAGGCGCGCTTTCTGCTCGCGCTCTGCCTGTACGGCCTCGGCAGGGACAAGGAGGCGCGCTCGGCGGCGGCCGCGTTCCTGCTGGACTTTCCAGAGTCCGCGCGGCTGCCGGACATGATCCTGTGGCTCGGCAAGTTCGATTTCAACCGCGGCAAGTTCGCCGACGCGAGGCGGTTCTTCGTGGAGTACGTCACGCGCTGGCCAGCCAACGGCTGGGCCGATGCGGCGCTGCTGTGGACGGCCCGCGCGGCGTTCGGGGAGCGCGATTTCACGGGCGCCGTGGAGGCGGTGACGCGCCTCGTGCGGGAGTACCCGCAGAGCCTGCGGCTCTCCGAGGCCCGACTGGTGCAGGCCGACGCGCTGATGGAGCTGGCGCGTTTCGACGAGGCGGTGCTGGTGCTGGAGCAGGTCGTGGCGCAGGCGCCGGACAGCGACTGGGGAGGACAGGCGCGCCTGCGCAAAGGCGACTGCCTGTTCGCGCTGGGCGCGGACAACGGCCAGCGCTATCAGGAGGCTCAGGCGACGTATCAGGAGCTGCTGGAGCAGCCCTCGCTGACTCCGGCCCTCGCCCTGCAGCTGCGGTACAAGGTCGGGCGGTGCCTGGAGAAGATGAAGCGGATCGACGAGGCCATCGACCAGTACTACTCCGAGGTGATGATCCGCTATCAGGGCGAGCGGGCCAAGGGCGTCTGGTTCGACGAGACCAGCGCGAGCCTTTTCGTTCGGGCCGCGTTCAACATCGCCGAGCTGTACGAGCAGAAGGGGCAGCCCGCCCAGGCCGTCGGCGTGCTGCAGCGCGTGCTGCAGTCGGGCGTGCCGGGCGGCGAAGAGGCGCGGCAGCGCATCGAGCGCCTGCGCAAGAAACGGTCGTGAGCCCGCCAGCTGTGCGGCGGCGGGGAAAGGCGGGACCATGGGGATGATGCTACAAGGCGGGCCGGTGTTCTGGCTGATCGTGGTGCTGGGCGTTGCAGCGGTGGGCGTATTTTTTGAGCGCCTGCTGCACCTGAGGCGCGCGCAGATCGACTACGGGGACTTTCTGAAGGGCGTCTGCAATGTGCTGGAGAACGGGAACGTCGACGAGGCGATGCTCATCTGCGAGGAGACCCCGGGGCCTGTCGCGGCGGTCGTGATGACGGCCATCCGCCACCGCAAGGGGTCGCACGAGGCGATCCGCGAGGCGGTCGACAACACTGGCAGGGCCGAGATCTCGCGGCTCGAGCGCCGGCTGGCCTCGCTGGCCATCACCTGCCAGCTCGCCCCCCTTCTGGGCCTGCTGGGCACGTTGTTGGGGGTGATCCAAATCGTTCAGGTTGTGAACGAGCAGGCTCCGGTGGTGCAGAGCGCCAACCTGACGGGCGGGCTGATGCACGCGCTGGTGGCCACCGTTGCCGGCCTGGTTGTCGCAATCCCCTGCCACGCGATGTACGCGCTGCTTATGGTGCGCATCGAGCGCATCGTTCTGGACATGGAGGCGTCGGCTTCCGAAATCGTGGCCTATGTGACGAAGCAGGACACGTCGATGCTGTGAGGGCTGTCGCATGATCGTTGAGAAGAGAGAGAGCTGGAGCGTGATGGTTCGCCGGCACCGGAGCATCTACCGGTTCGGCGGCACGTGGGCCCAGGCGCTGCTGTCGCTGGTGCCGTGGCTGAACGCCGTCGTGCTTGTGGTTCTGCTGCTGGCCGTGAACGAGCGGCTGGTGGTTAGCCCGGGCGTCGTGTTCGATCTGCCGCGCGCGGCGCTGCGCGAGGGTGTGCACGCGGGCATGACCGCGCTGATGATCGCGGTGGAGCGGGATACGCCGGGCGGGGACGAGACGCTGATCTTCTTTGACGACGACCGCTACTCCACGCAGGATGCCGAGCAGATGGGCGTGCTGTGCGAGCGGCTAAAGAGCCGCGTCGCGCTGGGCATGAGGCGGGAGCTTCTGCTGCTGGCGGACAAGCGCGTGCCGCATGGCGACGTGGTGCGGTTTGTGAACGCGGCCCGCGAATCGGGCGTACAGCGGGTGAACGTGGCGGAGAAGCCCGAGTGAGCGAGTCGTTGAAAAGGCGGGCCCACAGAGCATGAGCGCGAGCGCACAGAGAGGGGGGCGGTATCGGGCGAAGGCCGCGCGGCGGCCGTTCCTGTTCTGGTGGCAGGCCTTCTTCTTGTTCGGCGTCGTTGTTCTGCTTTGGAGCCAGCTTCCCGTGACGGCGGTGCTGTTCGAGCCGCGCTCGGTGCCGCCGCTGCACGAGCCGCGCGCCGCGTATGTGCTCTTAGACGGCAAGTACGCGGCGCAGGCCTTTAAGAAGTCCCTGACGGCGTGGACGCTGGGCGGGGCGGGCGGCGGGCAAGCCTTGGGGCTCGAGCTGGGCGGCATCGATCTGGGGGCCGCGCACCCTGAGCCCGAGTACCTGAAGCAGGGCATGCGGTATCCGGGCGAGTGGCAGCCTTCGGCCGTCAAGCCGTTGCCGCTGCGGCTTCCCGACGTGCGCCCGTCTGTGGTTGCGTCGTGGCCGAGCGCGTCGCCCGCACGTGAGGCTCCCCCCGGCGTGCGGCTGGCTGTGTCGCGCGCGCTGGAGGCGGCCGCATTCGCCTGTCCCGTCGAAGAGGATCCGCCGCCCGAGCGGAGCGGGCACTGCCGCTTCTATGTGGAGACGGGCGCGGACGGCGCGGTGGAGCACGTGCTGCTGCTGTCGGCTCGGACGCTGGGCGCGTCCGTGTTCGAGCGCACGATGCTGCGGGGGCGGGCCACGGGCGCGGCGCGCGGGTTCGTGGATGTAGACTGGAGCTTCCCGAAATGAGCCAAACACGCGTCATACGGCTGCTGAGCCTGACGTTTGCCGTTGCTTGCGGCGCGGCGCTCGTCGCGTGTTTTTGGCGGCCGCTGAGCGGGCCCGAGGGGGCGCAGGCGGACGGAGCGGAGGAAGCGTCCGGCGCGGCGTTGGCCGTGGCGTGGCGCGTGCCGGCAGGCCCTCGCGCCGGCCGGCCGTGCGCGGTGGCCGAGGGTTGGGTTGTCGCGGACGGCGCGGGCGGCGTAACCAAGGTGTCGGCGTCCGGCCGCGTGCTCTGGCGCGCGGCCTTCTCGAACGAGGCGTTTGCGGGCGCAGGCGAGGCCGGAGGCGGGCGCGTGGCCGTGGCGTCTGAAAGCGGGCGCGTGTTCGCTCTGGACGGGGCGACGGGCGCGGAGCTGTGGCGCCGCGAAACCGGCGCGCGCTTCCAGCACGCGCCGCTCGCGGGGATGCGTGGAGCTGAGCCGGCGCTGTGGCTGGTGTCGCAGGAGGACGGGCGGCTCTTTTGCCTGCGCGCTGCGGACGGCACGGTCCTCTGGACGACCGAGCCGACCAACCGCTGCGACGGCGAGCCGGCCGCGTGGCCGGGGCGCATCGCCTACGGGAACTGCGACGGCGCGGTGTACGTGTTCGACTCGGTGGGCGGCAAACGGCTAGGCACGATCGAGGTGGGCGAGGAGGACCAAATGGCCGGCGGCATTTTGGCGCTGAAGGAGGGTCGGCTGGTGACCGGCACGAGGTCCGGCAAGCTGGTTCTGATCAACCCGCACACCTTTGCCTGCGAGTCGGCGGTCAAGATCTCGGAAAGCGAGGCCTTCCTGACGCCTGTCGCGCTGGCGGGCGGTCTTGTCGCGATGGGCGCGGACGAGGGCACGGTGACGCTGTGGCGGTGTGAGCAGGCGGCCTTGCAGCCGGCGGCGCAGATCCCCGTGGGTGCGGCGGTCAGAAGCCTCGCGGGATCCGGCGGGCGCGGCTTTGCGATGGCGGGAGGGACGCTCGTCGCGTTCTCGCGCGAGCGCGAGTTCGCGCGCCTCGCGCTTGGCGACGACGTCGGCCCGCTGTCGATGAATGGTGCGGGCGACTTGGCCTGCGTGGCGGACGGCGCGCTGGTGTGCGTGAAGGGGGGCAGAGAGTGAGCGGCGGAGCGGACGTGTTGGTTGAGAATGTGGTGCGCACCTTCGTGTCGCCGGCCGGCGTGCCGGTGGAGGTGCTGCGCGGCGTGACGCTGCGCGCGGCGGCGGGCGAGTCGGTCGCAGTGACCGGCCCGTCGGGAAGCGGCAAGACGACGCTGCTTCAGCTCATCGGCGCGATGGATCGGGCGGACGCCGGCGAGGTGCGCGTGAACGGGCGCGAGCTTGGCGGCATGGACGAGGCGGCGCGCGCGGGCTTCAGGAACCGCGAGGTCGGGTTTGTTTTTCAGGCGCACCACCTGCTGCCGCAGCTGACGGCGCTGGAGAACGTGCTGGTGCCGGCTTGGACGAGCGCCGTGGGCGACGCTGTAGTCGCGCGGGCGCGCGACTTGCTGGAGCGCGTGGGGCTGCGCGAGCGGGCGAGCCATTTCCCGGGCCAGCTCTCGGGCGGGGAGCGCCAGCGCGTGGCGCTGGCCCGTGCGCTGGTTCTGTCGCCCTGCCTGATTTTGGCCGACGAGCCGACGGGCGCGCTGGATCAGGTTTCGGCGCGCGCCTTGGTGGATCTGCTGCTGGAGCTGAACCGCGAGGAGCAGGCGACGCTGCTCGTGGTGACGCACGCGGAAGCCTGCGCCTCACGCATGGGGCGGCGGGTGCGGTTGGAGAACGGAAAGCTGGAAGGATGAAATGCTGGAAGGATGGACGAGCGGAGCGATTGGCAAGATCCCCGCACGCCGTCAGTCCGCGCTGAACAAGGAGAGCATGATGAACGAGAGTGATATTTTGAAGGTTCTGGAAGAGACCGGCGCGCTGCTGAGCGGCCACTTCGAGCTGCGCTCGGGGCTGCACAGCAACCGCTTCTTCCAGTGCGCAAACGTGCTGCGGTATCCGCGCATTGCCGGACGGCTCTGCGACGAACTGGTGACGCGCATGACGGCCGCCCTGGACGTCGGCAAGGTCGACGGCGTGATCTCGCCCGCGCTGGGCGGCATCCTGGTGGGGCACGAGGTGGCCCGCGCCCTGGACGTGCGGTGCATCTTCGCCGAGAAGAAGGACGACAAGCTGGTGATGAGGCGCTTCGCCATGAAGCCCGGCGAGCGTTACGTGGTGGCGGAGGACGTAATCACCCGCGGCGGCCGCGTGCAGGAGACCATCGACCTGGTCAAGGCCGCAGGCGCCGAAGTCGTCGCCGTGCTCGTGCTGGTGGACCGCAGCGCGGGGCTGGCCACATTCGCCTACCCGACGCTCTCGCTGCTGCAGATGGCGCCCGAGGTGTGGGAGCCTGCGGCGTGCCCCCTGTGCGCCCAGAAAGCGCCATTCGTGCACCCGGGGTCGTGAATGTGATGCGGCACACAATCGGCGCGCTCTCTGGCGTGCTCGCGCTCGCCCTGGCGTGCCGCGCCGAGGCGTGCCGGGCGGCGCGGGTGGATGCGGCGGGCGTGCTGCGCTGGCGTGATGACGCGAGCGAGGTTGCGCTGCTGGGCGTGAATTATTACGCGCCCTTCTCGGTCGATTTCGCTGAGCTGAGCCGGCTGGGGCTCGACCATCGTCAGGTGATCGAGGACGATGTGGCGCACGTCCGCAGGCTCGGCCTCGGCTGTGTCCGCGTCCACTGCTTCGACCGCGAGTTCAGCGACGCGGACGGCAATTTGCTCGACAACCGACATGTGGAGCTGCTGGATGTTCTGATCGACGCGTGCCGCCGCAGTGGCATCTACGCGGTGCTCACGCCGATCGCGTGGTGGGGCGGAAGCTACGCGCCCGATTCGAAGCGCGGCTTTTCTGAGCGCTACCCCATGCATCAGATGACCACCGACCCGCAGGCGTGGGCGGCTCAGGCGCGTTTTCTGAGGCAGTTCGCGGAGCACGTCAACCGCTTCACCGGCACGCGCTATGCGGATGACCCCGCCGTGCTGGCGTTCGAGTGCATCAACGAGCCGCTCTACCCGAAGGGCACGCCGGACAGCGTCGTGACGGCGTACATTGACACGCTGGCGGACGCGCTGCGCGCCAGCGGCACGGCGAAGCCGATCTACTACAACTCGTGGGCCGGGCGCAACGCGGCGGCCGGGGCGGCGCGCATCGACGGTGTGACGGGCTCCAACTACCCGACCGGCCTCGCCTCGGGACGCGCCCTCAAGGGGCCGCAGCTCTTCCGTTCCCGGGGGTCGTCCCTCCGTCCGGACGCGGCGATCGCCAGTAAGTCCCGCATGATCTACGAGTTCGACGCGGCGGACGTGCCCGGCTCGCATATGTACCCCTCGATGGCCAAGTTCTTCCGCTCCGAGGGCGTGCAGGTGGCCGCCCAGTTCCAGTACGACCCGCTGCCGCTCGCGGCGGTGAACTGCAACTGGATGACGCATCACCTGAGTCTCGTCTACACGCCGGGCAAGGCGATCTCGCTGGCTATCGCCGCTGAGGTTTTCGCACGCGTGCCGCGCGGCACACCCTTCGGGACACTTCCGGAGGCGGCTGTTTTCCCGCCTTTCCGCAGTTCGGGCGAGTCCGACCTCTCGGAGATGGTGACGGACGCGGCGTATCTGAATAGCAATGCGACCGACACGCCGCCGCCGAAGCCTGAAGCGCTGACCCGCGTGTGGGGCTGCGGCCGCTCGCCGGTTGTCGGCTATGAGGGTAGCGGCGCGTATTTCCTGGACCGCGCCGCGCCGGGCGTGTGGCGCCTTCAGCTGTACCCCGACGTGTTCACCGTGGCCGACCCGTATTCCGGGAGCGACGCAGTGAAAGTCCACGTGCTGCCCGGCCGGCGCGCGCTGTCGCTGCGCCTGCCGGATATGGGCGCGTCCTTTGCTGTCCGCGCCTTCAACGGTCGGTCGGCGGATGCGCCTCTGGCTGAGGCCGCGAACGGCGCCTTCACGGTGCCGCCCGGCGACTACCTGCTCAGCCGCGGGGGCGGTCTGCCCGGCGAGGATGTCCTGCTCCGCGCGGCGTCGCTCGCGCCGCGCTATGTCGCGCCGACGGCCGGGGCCGGCCTCGCGCCTTTGCTGCGAGCGGAGGTGCCGCCGCAGTGGCGGGCGGGGCGCGACCTTGCGCTGCGGGCCGAGGCGGCGCTCGCCACAAACGTGGCGGCGCGCCTCGTCTCGTCGAGCGGCGCCGTTCTGGAAGTGCCGCTGCTGCCCGTCGGCGGATACGCCTACGCGGGCGTGGTTCCGGGCGCGGCGCTGACGCCGGGCGCGTGGCGCGTGACGTTTGCTGCGAGCGGCGCGGCAGGGGTGGCGCAGGTTCCGGACGCCGCGACGCTTGACGCGGAATGGTTTCCCGACGCGGGCTCAGCTGTGCCTCTGATCCGGATGCCCGGCGGCGCGGACGCGCCGGCGGGACTGGAGACCGTGGGACACGGGGTGGCGACGGCGGCGGTCACGGTCGTGGCGGGCCGGAGCGCCGGTTCGCGGGCGCTTCGGCTGCGGGTTGACGGCGCCGGAACGGGGACGTCGGCGGCGGGTTACACCGTGCCGTTCCAGGGTTTCGGCGCCACACTTGAGATGGCGCACGCAGGCCTCCGCGTGGTGGCCCGCGGCGGCGCGGAGGGCGCGCGCGTCGAAGTGGGCTTCCGCCAGAGGAGCGGGACGGGGCTCGGCTGCAACCTCGACGTCGGCTCGGAGTGGCGTGAGGCGGTCGTGCCGGCCGCCGACCTGATCCCGCTCTGGGGGCTGACGTCGGCCGACGCGTTCCGCTGGCAGGATGTGGGGTTGGTCAGCGTTCTGACCGGCGCCTGGCTGCTGAAGCGCGACGGGCTCGACCGGCAGACGGCCGACCTGGCGGCGCTGGAGTGGGTGCGGCTAGAGAGGGGCTTCCGGCTGACGGCCACCGACGGCTCGACGCCGTGGCGCCTGGTCGACGCGGACGCGTGGCTGCGCGTCAACGTCTGGCCCGCGACCACGCGGCGCTGGCGTGTGAGCGACGATGCGGGGCGCCCGGCCGTCCGCCTCGGCGTGGAGACGTTTGCGGGGGAGAGCGACTGCGTGTCCGCGCGTGCGGCGTGCGATGGAGCGGCGTTCGCTCGCCTGTGGGAAGCCGACGGCGCGCGTGCGGTGCTGCAGGTCCGCGTGCGGGCGGCAAGCCCGCATACAACCGCGTTCGAATTGGCGCTGATCGAGGCGGGCGGCGTGCCCTGGGGCACCGTTGTGCCGCTGACGACCGGCTGGCGGACGATCCGCATTCCGGTCGGCAGCCTCAAGCTCTTTACGCAGTGGGGCAAGGAGTACGCGGCGCTGGCGGGTCCGCACCTGCGGCTGTCGCGGCTGGATCAGGTGAACGTCTGCTTCGGCCGGTGGCTGTTCGGCGAAAACGCGGACAAGCCGCACGCCGTCGAGATCGCCGAGATCGGTGTCACGGCGGAGTGATGCCGCCACGGCCGGCACAGCCAGCGAGACGGTGTTGACGGCTATGGCCAGCATGTTCTAATATGGGTACATCGTTTCAACAGAGGAACAACTTGGCGGAGGGGTGCATGGCTGTCAAACGTAAGCTGGCGCGCAAGAAGGCGGGCGTGCCGATTCTTGAGCGGACGCTGGATTTGCTGGAGCATCTGAGTCTGTGCCCGGCGGGAGTTCCGCTGAGCCAGTCAGCGCGCGACCTGAAGATCCCGAAGAACACGACCTACCGCATGCTGAACACCTTGTGCGCGCGCGGCTACGTGTCTCGAAACGAGGCGGAGCTGACCTACCGGCTGACGCGCAAGCTCGCCACGCTGGTCTACTCGAGCGCGCAGGACGGCGGCCTGATCGAGAAGGCGCTGGGGCCGATGCGCGAGCTGCGCGACCGCGTCAAGGAGACGGTGGTGATCAGCATTCTGGACGGCGGCGAGGGAATCGTGCTGGAGCAGGTTCCCTCGCTGCACCCGTTTCGCTTCGTCTGCGATCCCGGAACGCGGCAGCCCTTGCACGCCTCGGCTTCGACCAAGGTGATTCTCGCGCACCTCGCGGAGGCGGAGCGCGAGGAGCTGCTCCTGAGCGCGAGCTTCCCGCGGTTCACGGAGCGCACGATTACGACGCTGGCCGCATTTCGCAGGGAGCTCGCAGCCACCCGCGCTCGCCGCTATGGGCTTGACCGCTGCGAAGCGCTGCACGGCGTGCACTGCGTGGCGGCGGCCGTGCTCGACCGCCAGCGGCGCCCTGTGGCGGCGATCACGGTCACGGGGCCGGACGAGCGCCTGCGTGAGGAGGATTTCGCCAAGGCAGGGGAGTGGGTGCTCGACTGCGCCCAGGCCGTTTCCAAGGCTCTGGCATGAATGGGCATACGTCAAAGGGGGCTACGATGAGCAGACTCGCGGCAGTGGCGGCAGGGGTGGTGTCGGTCGGCGTCGCGGCGTGCGCGGAGCCGGTGTGCAGCCCCTTGATGAAGGGCGGCATGGCGGCCGTGGCGCTGGCGGCCGACGTGAAGGGGGCCAAGGAGCTCACGCTGATTGCGACAGTGGGGCCGGACACGTACGACTACGACCAGGCCGTGTGGGGCAACCCCCGCATCGTGCTTGCGGACGGTCAGGCGGTGGACGTGGCCTCCCTGAAGCCGTCCGTTTGCGAGGTTGGCCACGGCTCGCTGCTGGTGAACCGGGCGCACAATGGCGCGCTGCAGATCGCGGGCCAGAAAATGGCGAGCGGCTTCTGGGCGCACGCGCCCTCCGAGCTGACCTTCGCCCTGCCCTCGGGCGCGGTCCGCTTCGAGGCTCTGGTCGGCCTGACCGCGCCCAAAGACAAAGGGAGCGTCGTGTTTCAGGTGTTCGCCGGCGAGGGCCTCGCGCAGAAGCGCGCGCTGGAGCGCCGCCTGTCGCGCGTGAACCTAGAGGCGCTGTCGCGCGCGGTCGAGTGGCGGCTGACGCGCACGCCAGACCAGCGGGGCATGCTTGAAGCGGCGCGCGCGTCGCTCGCCGCCGCCAAGGCGGGGTCGGTCACCGCGGAAAAGGCCGCCGAGCTGGAGGCGCTGACTCGCCGGCTGCTGGTGGATACGAACCCGGCGATCACGTTTGACGAGATCCTCTTCGTCCGCCGCAAGGGCGGGCACTACCTGCCGCAGAACTGGCAAAGCAACTCGGTGCTGCCCAAGGGCGGCCACGTCAACACGCTGTGCGCGCTGCGCGTGCGGGGCGAGGGCGCAGGCAAGGTGCGCGAGATTTTCACGCCCCCGAACGGCGCGTTCATCGGCGACGTTGACCTGCATTGGGACGCTGGCCGGCTGCTGTTCTCTTCGACCGGCGCGTCCAACGCCTGGCACGTGTTTGAGCTGAGGCTGGCGGACGCCTCGGTGCGGCAGGTCTCGCGGAACAACGAACCGGAGGTCAACCACTACGACGCCTGCTATCTGCCGGACGAGCGGATCATGTTCGGGTGCACGGCGCTCAAGTACGCGGTGCCGTGCGTCAACGGCTCTTCGCCGGTGGCCAACCTGTTCCGCATGAACGCAGACGGCTCAGGCATGGAGATTCTCGCCAGCGACCAGGAGCACAGCTGGTGCCCGACGGTGCTGCCGGACGGGCGCGTGATGTACCTGCGCTGGGAGTACACGGACCTGCCGCACTCGAACTCGCGGATCATGTTCACCTGCAACCCGGACGGCACGAACCAGCGGGCGCTCTACGGCAGCAATTCGTTTTGGCCGAACGGCATCTTCTACGCGCGCCCGGTCCCCGGCAACCCGATGCAGTTTGTCGGCGTGGTGACGGGGCACCATGGCCACGCGCGCAAGGGCGAGCTGGTGCTCTTCGACGTCAACCTGGGCACGCAGGAGGCCGATGGCGCGGTGCAGCGCATCCCTGGTTTTGGCAAGAAGGTCGAGCCGGTCGTCAAAGACCAGCTCGCGAACGGCTCGTGGCCGCTGTACCTGCACCCGTATCCGCTGGACGACACGACCTTCCTCGTGGCCATGCAGCCGGACGCGAAATCCAAGATGGGCCTGTACGTGGTGGACCGGTTTGACAATGTCCTCTTGCTCTCGGAGGAGGACGGCTGCGACTGGGTCGAGCCGGTGCCGCTGTGCGCGACGCCGCGCCCGCGCGTGCAGCCCGACCGGATCGTCAAGGATGATCCGCAGGGCACGGTGTACATCGCGGACATCTACGAGGGGCCTGGCCTAAAGGGGATACCCAAAGGCGAGGTCAAGAGCGTGCGGCTCTACACGTACACGTACGGGTTCCAGGGGCAGGGCGGCCTCTATGGGGTCATCGGCATGAACGGCCCGTGGGACATGCGCCGCACCCTGGGCACGGTGCCGGTCAACGCGGACGGCTCCGTGCTCTTCAAGGTTCCGGCGAACACGCCGATCGCGCTCCAGCCGCTCGACGCCGAGGGCAAGGCCCTGCAGGTGATGCGGAGCTGGTTCACCGCGCGCAACGGCGAGTACCTGTCGTGCGTCGGCTGCCACGAGCGCGCCTCGTTCACGCCGCAGACCGTCGCTTCGAAGGGCCTCGGCAAGCCGGCCGCGATTGAGCCGTGGCGCGGCCCCGCCCGCAACTACGAGTTCGCCCGCGAGGTTCAGCCCGTGCTCGACGCCTACTGCGTGCGCTGCCACAACGAGCCCGACCCGCCTCCCGCCGAGCGCTTCGGCGACAAGCGCTGGAAGCCCGACTTGCGCGGCGGGCAGATGATTTCCGACTGGAAGACCAAGATGGCGGGGCAGGGGCCGAAGGGCATGGCGGGAAAGTTCTCGGTCTCGTACGCGAACTTGCACCGCTACGTGCGACGGCCGGGCATCGAGAGCGACATCCACCTGTTCGTGCCGATGGAGTGGCACGCCGACACAACCGAGCTGATGCTTCTGCTCCAGAAGGGGCACCATGGCGTGAAGCTGAGCGGCGACGCGCTGGACCGGCTGGTCACGTGGATGGACTTCAACGCGCCGTACCACGGGCGCTGGCAGACCATTGTCGACGGCGCCTCGGCCCGCGCCAAGGAGGACAAGCGGGCGCAGATGCGCGCCCGCTACGCGGGTGTCGAAGAGAATCACGAGGCCATCGACCTGCCGCCCGTCACGATCGCGGCGCCCGAGCCCGTGCAGGAGGCGCCCGCGCCCGCAGGCGAGACGGCGTGCGACGGCTGGCCGTTCGACCCGGCTGCGAAGCCGGCCTCCGCCGCGGATGCGCTGGACTTGGGCGGCGGCGTGAAGCTGGAGCTTGTGGGCGTGCCGGGCGGGGCGTTCCTGATGGGGTCGGCCGAGGGCGCCCGCGATGAGGCGCCGGTCACGAAGGTGGAGGTCAAGCCGTTCAAGCTGGGGCGCATCGAGGTGACGAACCGTCAGTTCCGCCGTTTCCGCGCCGACCACGACAGCCGACGCGAGTCGCGCCACGGCTACCAGTTCGGCGTGACGGGCTACGACGTGAACGGGGACGACGCGCCGGCCGTGCGGCTCTCGTGGCGCGACGCGGTGGCGTACTGCGAGTGGCTCTCGAAGGCTGCCGGCCGCAAGGTGGCGCTGCCGACTGAGGCGCAGTGGGAGTGGGCCGCTCGGGCAGGCTCGACTCAGGCCTTCTGGTATGGCGGGCCGGACGCCGATTTTGCGGCCTACGCGAACCTCGCCGACGCGTCGCTGTCGGACTACTCGGGAAACCCGTACGAGCAGGACTACGTGAAGGCCCGCTACAACAACCCCGACAACATCTACGACAACTGGATTCCGCAAATCCCGACGGTCAACGACGGCGGGTTCCTGGGCGAGCCCTCCGGCAAGTGGAAGGCCAATCCGTGGGGGCTCAGCGACCTGCACGGCAACGTCGCGGAGTGGACGCGGTCGGCGTACGCGCCATACCCGTATCGCGACGGAGACGGCCGCAACGCGCTCGCGGGCGACGCGAAGCGCGTGGCGCGCGGCGGCTCGTGGTGGGACCGCCCGAAACACGCGACCGCCTCGTTCCGCCGAGCCTACAGGCCTTACCAGCCGGTTTACAACGTCGGCTTCCGCGTCGCGGTCGAGGAGTGAGGCGAGCGCTCAGGCGGGCGTGAGTTCGAGCACGTGCCAGAGCATCAGGTCGGCGTCGAAGATGAACTGCGCCGCGAAGGGGCGGCCCTGCAGCATCAGCGGCAGCCAGAGGCGGTCGTCGGACCACATCTGCCCGTACGGGATCGCGGCCTCGTCGCACCAGAAGGGCGCGGCCTCGTCGGTCTCGGCCAGCGTGCCGGTGAAGCCGTCCGCCGTAAACACGTGGCAGCGCAGCGAGTAGCCGTCCGTGAAGGCGAAGTCAAGCCGCCCGGCAGGGCGCAGGCCGAGCGGCGTGAGGCCGACTTCCTCCTGCGTTTCGCGCACGGCGGCCTGCTCGGGCGTCTCGCCCGCCTCGAGGCGGCCGCCCGGCGCATTGAACTTGCCCTGGCCGAGCCCGCGCTTCTTCAGGATCAGCAGGAGCTGGCCGCCGTACCGGATAAAGGTCAAGACGGCCACGTCGGCGGGCTGCCAAGCCGGCCAGTCGATGGCGTACGGCGCGCCGCTTGGGGTTGTGACGGTCACGGGCATGCTGCGCGGTCACTCGACGTGCTTGGCGATGAAGTTCTCGCTGATGTAGGTGATCGCCTCCTGCAGGCTCGGCAGGATCTTCGTGCAGTACTTCACCATCCACGGCGAGCAGTCCTTGAAGCTGAAGGGCGAGAAGGCGACCACGAACTTGCCGAGGTCATGGGCCGCGTAGAAAACCTCCATCGACGTGCCGATCGAGGTCTTGCCGTAGTTGACCAGCAGGATGTCCGCCTCGCGCACGTCCTGCAGGTCGAACTCCACGATCTCGTTGGCGCTGTCGACTTCTCGGTCTTTGAAGTTGCGGCGCATCGGGTCGAGCAGCACGAAGTGGCCCTTCAGCTGCTGCTTGGCGAACTCGCGCCAGGTGATGGCCTGATCGAGGTGCTCGTCCATGATCGGGCCGCTCAGGTAGATCTTCTTCTTTGCGTTCATGCTAGCCTCTCTCACGGCACGGGGAAGGACGCGGTGAGGGCCGCGACGTTCGTGCGCACCTTCGTCTGCAGGGCCGCGTTGGGCAGGTCGCTCAAGATGTCCGCGATCCACGTTCCGATCTGCCGCATCTCGCGCTCGCGCATGCCGCGCGTGGTGACCGACGCCGTGCCGATGCGGATGCCGGAGGTCACGAACGGGCTGTTCGCGTCGAACGGGATCGTGTTCTTGTTACAGATGATGCCGGCGGCGTCAAGCGCGGCGGCGGCCTCCTTGCCGGTGAGCCCGCTGCGGGCGACGTTCACGAGCATCAGGTGGTTGTCCGTGCCGCCTGAAACGAGGTGGAAGCCGCGGGCCGAGAGCACGGCGGCGAGCGCCTGGCTGTTGGCCACGATCTGCTTGGCGTAGGTGGCGAACGAGGGCTGCAGCGCCTCGCCGAAACAGACGGCCTTGGCCGCGATGATGTTCTCTAGCGGGCCGCCTTGGAGGCCGGGGAAGACGGTCTTGTCGATGGCCTTGGCGAACGGCTCGCGACAGAGCACGAGGCCGCCGCGCGGGCCGCGCAGGGTCTTGTGCGTCGTGGTCGTGACGAACTCCGCGTACGGAACCGGGCTGGGGTGGACGCCGCCGGCCACGAGGCCCGCGATGTGGGCCATGTCGACCATCAGCATCGCGCCGCAGGCGTCGGCGATCTTGCGGAAGCGAGGGAAGTCGAGCGTGCGCGGGTAGGCGCTGGCGCCCGCGACGATCATCTTGGGCTTCTTCTCCAGCGCGAGCGCCTCGATGGCGTCGTAGTCCAGCGTCTCGGTCTCGCGAGCGACGCAGTAGGGGACGATGTTGAAGAGCTGGCCCGAGAAGTTGACGGGGCTGCCGTGGGTGAGGTGGCCGCCCTGGTCGAGGCTCATCGAGAGGATCGTGTCGCCGGGCTTCAGAACCGAGAAGTAGACGGCCATGTTGGCCGAGCTGCCGCAGTGCGGCTGCACGTTGGCGTGCTCCGCGCCGAAGAGGCGCTTGGCCCGCTCGATGGCGAGGGACTCCGCCGTGTCGACCGGGATGCAGCCGCTGTACCAGCGCTTGCCCGGATAGCCTTCCGCGTACTTGTTGGTCAGCACGCTGCCCGAGGCTTCGCGAACGGCGCGGGTGACGGTGTTCTCGGAGGCGATCAGGTTGATCGTGCTGTTCTCCTGGCGGATTTGTCCCAGGATGGCGGCGTGCACCTCGGGGTCGGCGTCGGCCAGATGCGCGATTTCAGACAGGCGCTCGGCGCGCTCCAGCTTGCAGACGCGACGCTGGTGGCGCGCCTCGTTCGAAAAGGGCGTGTCGAGGAACACGCGCGTGATGGCGACGGCGGCCTCGGGCGTGAGCGTTCCGCCCGCCAGCACGAGGATGTTCGCGTCGTTGTGGGTGCGGATCTTGTAGGCGGTCTCGACGGTGTCGCACAGGGCTGCGCGCACCCCGGAGAACCGGTTGGCGGCGACGCTCATTCCGACGCCGGTCGTGCAGACGAGGATCGCCGCGTCGGCCTTCTTCTCAATGATCGCCTCGGCCGCGTCAACCGCATAGTCGGCGTAGTCGACGGAGTCCAGCGTGTCTGTCCCGAGATCCGTCACCGCGCCTCCGCGCGCCTCCAAATAGGCCTTCACCGCATTCTTGATCGATAGGCCGCCATGGTCGCATCCGATAATCAGTTTCATGTCAACTCCGAAGGTCGTCAGGGTGGTACAAAGTGGGTTTGACTATAACACGGTTGTGGAGGCGCGGCAAGGCCAACTCCGGCAAACAGTGAGCAAGGGTGATTGCATGGGTTTTCGCAACTGTGGTATGCTACGACCACAACTGGAGTTTTCAGACATGCGTTTTTTCAGAGCGGTGATGGTCGTCTTGGTGGTGGCGGGCGTGTGCTGCGCGCCCGCCGGTGCGTCGGCCAAAGAGAAGAAGCCGAAGGTGTCCGAGCTGATGAAGGACGCCAACGACATGATGTCGCAGGCGCAGACCGCCTATGTCGACGGGCAGTCCAAGCAGGCGATTGAGCTTTACCGGAAGGCGCTGGCCGAGATCGGGCGCGTGGAGCGGGAGAACCAGAAGCAGGTCTCGTCGTCCGAGTTTGCTCCGCTGCGCTTCCGCAAGGCGCTCTGTGAGACGGAGATCGACCGCATCATGCTCGAGGATGTGAACGCGACGGCGCGCACCGTGGCCGTGACGGACACCAGCGCGCTCGAGACCAAGCGCGAAGAGCGAAGGAAGGCCGCCGAGACCAACAACCACCCCGAAGCGGCGATCAAGCTCTCGGCGAAGCAGGGCGTGCCCCGGGCGGGCGGCGAGGCGGCCGCTGTTCCCGACGAGACCGAAGTCGCGCGAAAGACCGACCCCGACAAGCCTGTCGACGTGGCGGCTGAGCTGGAGTGGGCAAAGGACATGATTTCGGTCGACCGCTTTGCGGATGCCGAGAAATCGCTCGTGTTGGTGCTCAAGCAGTCGCCGCAGAACCGCGAGGCCCGCCTGCTGATGGCGCTGTCCCGCGTGCAGCAGGAGCACCCGGCGGACGCGGCTGTGGTGATCGACGACCTGCTGGAGGACAACCCCGGCGATGAGGCGGCGCTCTTGCTGTCCGCGGGCGCCGCGGTGGCGTCGGGCTCATACGGCAAGGCGATGGACGCTCTGGACAAGGCCATGAAGGTCAACCCCAAGCGCCCCGACGGATATCACAACATGGCGTGGCTGCTGCTTGAGATGAACCCCAAGGAGCAGACCGAGGCCGAAATGTACTATCGCCAGGCTGTCAAGCTGGGCGGCACGCGCGACCGAGACATCGAGCGGCGTTTGGGCATCAAGCCTGAGTAGCGAGATCGGCGTCACGGCCGAGATTCGAGACGCGATGGACACGCGCCACACACAGCCCACGTGCGGTCGCCGCTCCGCGAGGCGATTCCTGCTGGCCCTGGCAGCCCTGCTGGCCGGCGCCTGCGCGCTGTTTGTGGTGGCATGGCAGTGGCGCGTCGCCCTGGCGACGCGCTGCGCGAGGCAGGCCCTCGACCGGTACGGCCTGAGCGACGCGACGTTCAAGCTGGCGCGGCTGTCGCCCGGCTGCGTGGTGGTCGAAAATCTGCGCCTCGGCGCCGCGGAGGAGCTTCTCGTAATCGACCGCGCCGAGGTGCGCTTCACAACTCCCGACGTGACGCGCGGGCGCGTCGATCAGATTCGGATCCGGGGCGTGCGAACCCCGGCCATCATTGACGGCGGCACAGTCAGGCTGCCCCTGTACGAGCGCTTGCAGGCCCTGCTTCCCCGGGAGTCGGCTCACCTCGCCGCGGCGGGCGAGCCTGCCGCCCGGCCCGTGGTGGGCGAGGTGTCGGTCTACGACCTGCAGGTTCCCGTGCGGCTGGCGGGGGGCGCGGAGGTGATGACGCTGCGCGGCGACGCGTCGGTGTTCTCCGAGCCGGAGGCGCGCGGGCATTCAGGCGGCGAGCGCTACCGCTTCGCCCTTCGCGCGGGCGACGGCGCCGGCGCACAGGCGCGGTGCGACGGCGCCCTCGAGCCGGCGACCGGCGGCGTGTCGCTGAGCGGCGAGCTCAAGGTCGGCGACGTCGGACTTTTGCTGGCGCGCGCCCGGCTCGTCGCGCCGGAGCGGCTGTCCCCTGTCACGGTTGCGCCCGAGGGCTTCAGCGTCACGGTGCGCGGTTCGCTGGCGGCGTCCGGCTGGACGAATCTCGGCCCGTTTGAAGTCTCGGCCGAGGTCGGCCGCGGCAGCGCGCTGGCCGTTAAGGCCCCGGACGCCTTCGTGCGCTTCCAGACGTTGCGCATCGACGCGTCGGGCACGCCGCAGGACGTGCAGGCGCGTCTGAGCGTGGGCCTCGCGGCGCTGCGGGTCGGCGGGCAGATTCAGGCCGCGCAGGAGGAGGGCCGGCTCGTGGGCATGCGCGGCACGGCCCGCTACCGGCAGACCCCAACCAACCGCGTGGCGCGGGCCACGCTCGATTCTGACCTGCCGGGCCGCGCCGCCGCGCAGATGCTGTCCGGCGTGATGCCGCTCCTGCCGCGCCTGATGACCGAAGGCGGAACCCTCCACGCCGAGGTCGAGCTGGCACAGGCGTCGCCGCAGGAAGGCTGGACGGGCGAGGCGTGGGCCACGGCCGAAGCCCGCCGCTCAGCTGTCACGCTTCCGGCCGGGCGGGTCGGCGCGGGCCGCGTGGCGATCACGGGCCGCGTGCCCCTCCACGGGCTGCGGCCGGGCGTGGTGCGGACGGAGCTCGTCCTCGAAGAGGGGTATTTTTTCAGGCCGGGGCTCTCGGTGCGCGGCGGCGGCAAGCTGTCGCTGGTGGCGCAGCCGCCGTACCGGTCGGCGGCGGGGACGTTCAGCGGGCAGTTCTCCGAGGCGGCCGCGCTGTCGAAGGCGGGCGTGGAGGTGGTCGGCGGCAGCGTGCGGTTCGAAGGTGATGCCGCGGTGGGCGGGCTCGCGACGAGCCCGGTGTGGCGGGTCTCGCTGCGGCTGCCTGAGGTCGGTCTCGCGGGCCGGGCGGGGCCGATGGGCTGGCGCACGACGGCCGGCGCGTCGGCGCGCGTGACCTCGGGCGCCGCGCAACTCGCGCTGGAGGGCGACGTGTGGCTTTTGAACACGGCGGCGAGCGCCGTCGTTAGCAACGCGGTGAAGCGCGTGGACCTGGGCTTGGAGCGGGCGTCCGCCCACGTCTCGCTGCCCGGCGTGGCGCTCGCGGCGCTCCCCGACGCCGTCGTGCAGGTGGCGCTGGGCGCAAGCAACGGCTGGATGAAGGCCGGCGATCTCATCGCGCTGGACGACGCGCGGATGCAGGCGACGCTCGCGTGGTCGAAGGCGAAGGGCGCCGTGTTCGGCGGCGCGCCGTCGCTGTCGTGGCGGCGGCTGGACGCGGCGGGGCTGAGCGTGCTGGCCGGCTCGCTCGCGCTGCGCGGCGGCACCGAGGCGCTCGAAGGCCGCCTCGGCGGAGAGGTTGAGGGCAGCGCGCTCAAGCTCGAGGCGAACCTGCGCCTGCCGTTTGCCGACCCGCGCCAGTGCGTGATCGACGTGAGCGTGCCCGAGGCGGAGCTGAAGCCGGAGGACGCGCTCGTCGGGCAGGTGCGGCGCGTTGACGGCGAGGTGAGCCTCGGCGGACGCGTGGCGGCGGAGGCGCACGTCTCGTTCCCGGGCGGACAGCCGCAGGCTCAGGGCTGCGTGCGAGTGTCGGACGTCACCGTGCGGCGGGGCGAGCTGGAGGTGGCGGGCCTGCGCGCCGACGTGTCGTTCGAGAGCGGCCTTACCTTTCGGACTGTCGGGCGGCCGTTCGCGGCGTTTGCTTCGGTTCGGGCGGGCAACATCCGGCTGGACAAGGGGCGGATGGAGTTTCAGGTGACGCCGAACGAGGTGTTCATGGACCGGTTCGAGGTCGGCTGGTGCAAAGGCAGCCTGAACGCGTATTCCGTGCACCTGGACCCGAAGAACCCGCAGGCGGACGTGGTCGTCTACGCGGACCGCATCGACCTCGGCGAGGCGCTGATGATGGTGGTGCCGTTCAAGGGGCGTATGGAGGGCGTGCTCTACGGGCGCTTCCCGGTCGGCATCGACAAGGGGCGCGTGAAGCTGTCCACGGGCTTTCTCTACTCGCTGCCGGGCCAGGGCGGGAAGCTGAGGCTGGACGACTACGCGCCCATGAGCGAGCTGCTGGCGCGGGCGGGGGTCGTGGGCGACGTCCAGGTGCCGCTGGCCAAGGCGCTGAGCGATCTGGACTTCCGCTCCGTGCGCATGGAGCTGGAGCCGAAGGCCGACGGCGACGCCGTGTTTAAGATCAAGCTGGATGGCAAGTCGAACTACGCGGAGTGGCCCGCGCCCGTGGACCTGAACCTGAACCTGCACGGGCCGCTGGAGCAGCTGTTGAATTTGGGACTGGACGTGTCCCGTAAGTGACGCCGGGAGCGGCGCCGTAAGGCGGCCCCGGCGAGAAGGAGAACGAGGATGAAGAGAATGCGCAGGCGAATGCTGGCGCTGCTGTTGCTGGCGAGCGTCGGTTCGGTCGCGGGCGGGTGCCTGTCGATCAAGACCGAGCACGAGATCAAGCCCATCCACATCACGATGGACGTGAATCTCAAGGTGCAGAAGGAGCTGGAAGATTTCTTGAACTTGGACAAGTGACGCGAAGCGAAGGAGGGTGTGCCATGAAACGGATGATGAGCGTGATGCTGGCTGCGGCGGTGGGGTTTGTCTGCCTGGCGACGGCGGACTCGATGGACGACGCGAAGGAGCGCCGCAAGGCGCGGCGCGAGCAAGTCGAACAGCTGGTGAAGGCCGGCGATGCGGAGGAAAGCGCCGACGGGTATCTGGCCGCGAAGGCGGGGCTCGAAGCCGCAAAGGCGGCGCTGGTCGCCGCCGAAAACGCCGACCGCAAGATCGGCTACGAGGCGATCGCCAAGGCCAACAAGAAGACGGCCGAGGAGGTCGGCAAGATGGCGGCCGCCGCGCTGAAAAAAAGCGCGCCAAAGAAATAGGGGCGCCGTTTTTGGGCCCCCTCAGCCCGCGCGCTGCGCAGGGCGAGGGCTTGGGAGGCCAGAAGCGCTGCGGTCTCCAGCCTGCAAAGGCGCACACGAGGCGCGCACGGCAGACAGAAGTCGGAGCGACGAACGGGTGGGGGCTCGTGGCCCCTGACCTCTGACCTCTGACCTCTGACCTCTGACCTCTGGCCTCTGGCCTCTGACCTCTGACCTCCGGTCTCGCTACGCGGGGCCGCGGAGGTCGGCGAGGGTGACCGCGGCGATCGAGCGGCGCACGACGTCGGCCTGCGCGAGCTTTTCGGGCGGGAAGGATGTTGCCACGGCGACGCATCGCATGCCGGCCGCTAGGGCCGCCGCGATGCCGTTGACGGCGTCCTCGACCACGGTGCAGGCGGCGGGCGGCACGCCGAGGCGCGCCGCTGCGGTGAGGAAGATGGCGGGGTCGGGCTTGCGGCGCTCCACGTCTTCGGCCGTGACCACGGCCTGCCAGAAGCCGGGGGGCAGGCCGATCTTGCGCAGGTTGGCGTCGACTTTGATGCGGTCGGCGCTGGAGGCGACCGCGCAGGGCCAGCCTTCCGCCCGGCAGGCCCGCACCAGGTCCGCCGCGCCGGGAAAGACGCGCAGGTGCTCCGGCACCATCTGCAGGTAGAGCGCGTAGGTGCGGGCTTTCGCTTCGACGATGTCGAGCGTGACGCCGTGTTTTTCAGCTACGCCGCCGATGTAGCGGTTCTCGCCCGCGCCGACGAACGGGTGGAAGTCCTCGGGCTGAACGACGACGCCGCGCTCGCGGAACATCGCGCACGCCGCGGCGCAGATCAGCGGCTCGGAGTCCGCCAGCACGCCGTCCATGTCGAAAAGTATCGCCCGCATGCTTGTTGTCCCGCCCTCTCAACTTCAGGGTTGAGCGTTGAACGTTCGCCTTTACCTTCTCCCCGCGTAGGTCTGGCGCAGGTGCTTGATCGTGAGCGCCTTCGCGAACTGGCCGAAGGTCGCGTCCGAGTCCTTGGGCGTGAAGGTGAGCGTGACGGGGCGGCCGGGGAAGAGCGCGAAGCTGTTGTCGTCGAACTCGCCGCGGACGCCGCTGGCGTTGGCCCACACGAAGAAGGCGGGCTTGTCGGTCGTGAGGGTCACGGTCCACTTGCCTCCGCGCTCGGCCGGAATCGCGTCGACGCGGGCGTCGCCCAAGTCGCAGCGCTTGAAGAAATTGAAGTACCACTCGTTGCGGTACTTCACGGTCTTGCCGTCCACCTGGGCGGTCAGCGCGACTTCGAGGAAGCGCTGCTCCAGCTCCGTGTCGGCGCCGAAGTCGGACACCGGCAGCTTGCCGAGCAGCAGCGCCGAGCGCGGGGCTACCTCGGCGGACAAGGTCTTAGTGCCGAGCTTGCGGCCGTCGAAGCCCCACAGCTCGACCGCAGCTTCGGCCCGCGCCGGCGCGGCGTAGTCATTGACCGCCCACACCTCGATGTTGGTCGGGTCGTTGTCGGTCGGCACGACCATGACGGCGACGGGCGCGTAGAAGCGCTTGGCCTGGTACTGCAGGTGCTTCCACTTGCCGCCGTACTCGACGCTCGACCACGAGGCGACCGGCCAGTTGTCGTTGAGCTGCCAGAAGAGGGTGCCCATGCAACGCGGCTGCAGGTGGCGCCACGCTTCGACGCCGGTCTTGATCGCCAGCGCCTGCTGCACCTGCGAGAGGTAGAGCACGCTCTCGTAGCCTTCGGGGAAGCGGAAGTAGCGGGCCATGGTCTCCATGATGCGGGCGTTGCCGCCGACGTTCTTCTGGTGGTGCTCGAAGTCCGGCGCGGTGGGGTTCATCTGATCCGGCGCGACGTAGGTCTTGGCGACGTCGGGAGAGGAAAAGGACTGGAAGCCGAACTCGGAGCAGAAGCGGGGCTTGACGCTGTAGAAGGCCGAGAAGTTTTTGTTCTCGTGCCAGACGGTCCAGTAGTGCATGTCGCCGCGGTTGTCGTCGTGCCAGGCGTCGCTGAAGTCGCCGGGGCCCGCGCAGGGCGAGGAGGGCCAGAACATGCGGCTGGGGTCGCACTTCGCCACGGTCTCGCTCAGCGTGCGGCTGAGGCGGTCGTAGTTGAGCAGGTAGAGGTCGCGGTTCTTCTTGCTCGGCTCGAACCACGTGAGCGCGCCGATGCACTCGTTGTCGCCGCACCACAGGGCGATGCAGGCGTGGTCGCGCAGGCGGCGGAGCTGGTGGGTCAGCTCGGCCTCGACCTCGCCCAAGAAGGCGCGGTCCGAGGGGTACAGCGCGCAGGAGAACATGAAGTCGTGCCAGACCAACAGCCCCAGCTCGTCGCAGGTCTCGTAGAAGCAGTCGCTCTCGAACTGGCCGCCGCCCCAGAGGCGAACCATGTTCATGTGCGCGGCCTTGGCGGAGCCGAGCAGGTCGCGGTAGCGCTCGGGCGTCTGGCGGGCGGTCATGGCGTCGCAGGGGATCCAGTTCGCGCCCTTGCAGTAGAGGTCCACACCGTTGACGCGGAAAGTCATGCTCATGCCGGGCTTGGCGCTCTTGTTTTTCTCGTCGACCGGGTCAGCCTTGTTGATCACCTCGATCGTCCGCAGGCCGAGCTTGCGCGACAGGGCGCCGTCGCCCACCGTTACGGCCAGATCGTAGAGGGCCTGCTCGCCCGCCCCGCTGGGCCACCAGAGGCGGGGGCTGCGGATCGTGACCGCGGCGCTGACGCGGTTCGCGCCGGGCTTGAGCGACACGGGGACCTGCGCGTTGGCCTCGCCCAGCTTGACGGTCAGCTCGGTGTCGCCGCCTGCGGGAGAGGTGACTTCGGCTGTGACCGTCACGTCGCAGCGGCCCGGCTGGTGCTGCTGGTCGCAGGACACGTAGTCCACGCGCGCCACATCCGTGCCGATTAGCTCGGTCTTCCCCGCGAAGCCGGTCGCCATCAAGGCGATGCCCCAGTCCCAGCCGCCGTGGCAGGCGGGCTTGCGTATCAGGTTGATGTGCTTGACCGTGGCGTTGTCCACGATGGGGAGCTGGAAGGGAAGCAGCTTCGCGCGCTCCTCCGTGACCAGCTCCGCGCTCTTGAATAAGGCGGTGATCGTGTTCTTGCCGGACCTGAGCAGCGGCTTGACCTCGAAATCGTAGCGGCGGAAGCGGTTGCCGGTTTCGCCGACCTTCTGGCCGTTGATGCTGAGCACGCAGAAGGTGTCGACGTGCTCGAGGCGCAGGCAGACGGACTTGCGGGCCAGCAGAGAGTCCGGCACGTCGAAACTGCGCTCGACGAGCCAGTCCTTTCGGCCCACCCACTGGATCTCGTTTTCATTGCGGCCGAAGTAGGGGTCGGGGATCAGCTGGGCGGCGAGCAGGGCGCTGTGAACGTCGCCGGGAACTTGAATGGGGATCGGGGCCTGGTCGCCGTCCGCCTGGCGGACTGACCACGCGCCTGCCAGGTCCAGCGTGTCCGCGCACGCCCAGCTCATGACCAAACCGCACACAAGCGACACTGCCAGCATCCAGCGCATCATCCTCATAGGCACTCCCTTTACGGCCACCGCCGCGTCCGCCAGCCTTGGGGCTGCGCGGCGTTGCGAACTGGCACGGACCTTGAATGCCTGCTAAGGTATCGGATTGCGTTCCGCCCGTCAAACTCCGTGTTTGCGGCGAGCGGACTCCAATTACCGCTACCCATTTTTTCGCCCACTGTGTAAAATGGCGCTTATCGAACAAGGTTCGCGGCCTGTCCTGCTGGAGCGGGGCGGGCGGTTGCGGAGACACGGGAATGACGAAAACGGCCATGCGGATTGTGCTGGGGGGGGTGCGGGGGTCGATCCCTCTGGCGCATCCCGGGTTCACGCGGTTCGGCGGCGCCACCACCTGCGTGCTGGTCGACAACGGGGCGGGCGGGCGCATCGTCCTCGACGCGGGCTCGGGGCTGCGGACGCTGCAGCCGCTGCTCGCGACGTCCAGCGCGGAGCAGCCCGTGCTGATGCTCTTCACGCACTACCACCTCGACCACCTGATCGGTCTGCCCCCGTTCGGGCCGCTTTACGATCCGGCGTGGCACGTCATTATCGCGGCGCCGCCGCGCGAGGGCGTGACGGCGGAGCAGGCGATCCGGCGCCTGACGGACAAGCCGTTCTGGCCTGCCCCGTTCCGCGCGCAGCGCCGGTACCTCGTGCTGCCGGAGACCTGCGGTGGGAAGCCCTTTCAGCACGGCCCGTTCGACGTCCGCTGGTGCGCCGTGCACCACGCCAACGGCTGCCACGCCTACCGGATCGACGAGCGCGCGTCCGGCGCCTCCATGGTTTTCGCCACCGATCTCGAGTGGGGCTCGTCGAGCGAGCAGGAGCGGGCCGACCTCCTCCGCCTGTGCACCGAGCCCGGCCCCGTCGACGTGCTGATCTTGGAGGGGCACGACGATATGGAGAGCCCCGCGGGCTGGGGGCACAGCACGTGGCAGCAGGCGGTGCAGGTGGCGCAGCAGGTGCGGGCGCGGCGGCTGGTCATCACGCACCTCGCGCCGGACGACGACGACGCGACGCTGACGGCGCGCGGCCGGCGCATCCGCGCGGCCATGCCTCATGCGTGCCTCGGCAGGCAGGGGATGAGCATCGCGTGGCGGAAAGGATAGCCGAACTGTGCCGAATATCTCGTTCAACTACTCGCAGGCCGCAGCCAACCCCGCCCAGTACGGCGCAGGCGTCACCTTTAACGCCCTTAGAAAGGCGGAGTTCGACACCTTTAGCCCCAGCGTGCTGGGGCTGGGAGACATCTCGCGCGACGGCGAGTACGTGCAGGCGCTGGCCGCCTTCTTCGACCTCGACGGGTTCACCGATTTCTGCAGCCAGGTGGATTCGCACCTCGTTATCCCGGAGTTCCTCACGCGCTACCTGAACTGGCTGTTCGCCTCGCTCGCCGAGGAGTTCCGCGAGAGCGAAGAGGGCGGCACCGTGCGGCTCTGGAGCTGCCTGCCGTTCTACGCCAAGTTTCTCGGCGACGGAATTCTGTTCCTGTGGGCGACAGACCAGTGCCGCGGCCTTCCGGGCAGAGTCAACATCGCGCAGAGCCTGCTGGCCATCACGAACGCCTATGCGGGCCAGTTCGTCGTCGACATCCGCAAGGCCGTCAGCAATCCGCCGAGGCGGCTGCGCTGCGGCATCGCCCTCGGCCAGATCATCTCGATCGGCGGCGGCGCCGACTACGTGGGCACCTGCATCAACGTGGCGTCGCGGCTCCAGAAGCTCAGCAGCCTCTCCTTTGCGATCTCGCGCCGGGGGTTCGACCTGGGCGATTCGCCGGACTTCGAGGGCTCGCTGCGGTCGTATCTGGTGCTCAAGAAGACCGAGATCCGCAGCATCGGCCTGCAGGAGTTGGTCTATGTCCGCAAGGACGAGTTCGCCGCCATGAGCGCGAGCGAGAAGCTCGCCTTCCGCGATCCGTGAGGAGCGTGAGAGCGATGGCGCGCGGTTGGAGATCTACAAGGAGAGCGGTTATGATGGCAAGCGTGTGGCAGGTGGTTGCGGCGATGCGCCGTCAACTCGGGGCGGGAGCTTTCAACGCGGCGGCACTCGCGGTTACCATGGGCGCGGCAGGCGCGGCCTGCGCGGGCAGTTACACGAACTCCGCGACCGGCAACTGGTCCGAGAGCGGCAGTTGGGCCGGCGCGGCTCCGGGGGCTGGCGGCGCGGCGGACACGGAGATCGTGTTCAGTTCATCAGGTGTCAACAGCACGAACAATCTCGGCAACTTCTTGCTCAACCGGCTGGAGTTCGCGGCGGGCGCTGCCACGCTGTCGGGCAACGCGCTTGTGTTTACCAACAACGGCGCGACCGGGCCTCAGATCTTCAACGCCTGCGGCTACTTGGTGACGAACACGACGCCGATCGTGCTGGGCAGCGACACCACGGTGTATACATCCAACAGCATCACGCTCAACGGCCTGATCAGCGGCAAGTGCGGCCTCGTCAAGACAGGCCCTTACAATCTGACGCTGACGAACAACAACACCTATGTGGGAACGACGCATGTCTCCGCGGGTACGCTCATCTACCAGTCGCCCGGCAAGGATCAGCCGGTGCTGAGCACCAATTTCACGGTTCTGGCCGGTGCGACGCTGCGCCTCATTGGAAACGCGAACCCCTACTGGATTGCCCCCGCCAGCAGCGTCTTCACGGTACAGAGCAACGCCACCTTTGCGATTGAAGTGAACGCCATGCAATGCGGCTATCTGAACGCCCCGAGCGGCGCGACGGTGACCGGCAGTCCGCAACTCATGGGCTTGGACAAGGCGGCCCAGAAGACGGCAGTCCTCGGCTCGCTGAACCTCGATAGGATCATTCTCGTGCAGTCCGGCGCGACGCCCACGCAGACCGTCCGCTTCGACGGCACGGGCGCGGGCCTTAAGATCGGTACGGACTCGCTTAAGCCGTTCTCGTGGCGCAACAGCGGTGCGACGGGGCTGCTCACCTACAACATGGACATAGCCGACAGCCCTGCGGCCGCCGTAGACCTGCTCGTCCCGTGGCTGAATATCCGGCCCAATGCGACCGGGATCGCGTTCGTCAAGCAGGGAGCGGGCGTCATGCAGCTCAACATGCTGGATTGGACGGGGGGTACGGCTAACTCAAACGCCCCTGTCGCCTGCACGGTCAGCGGCGGCACGCTGGTGCTGAACACGAGCGCGTACAACGGGGTCGGCGTCAACTTCGCGGGCCTCACAGTGAGCAACGGCGCGACGCTGCAAGTGGGCGCCGGCGGCACGACGGGCGCGATTTTCACGAACGTGGCCAACGAGGGCACCGTGGCCTTCAACCGGTCCGACGCCTACACCTTTGGCAAAGTGATCTCCGGCTCGGGCGGCGTGGTTCAGAAGGGCGCGGGCACGCTGACGCTGACCGGCGCGAACACTTACGGCGGCGCGACGGCCGTGCAGGCGGGCACGCTCCTCGTCAACGCGCCGGGCTCGCTGAGTGGCAGCGGCGAGGTGGCCGTCACGGGCGGCAGCATCCTGGGCGGAAGCGGCAGCATCAGCGGGCCGGTCACGCTCGCGGCGGGCGCCGCGCTGGTGCCGGGCGGCACCAACGCGGTCGGCACGCTGACCTTGGCAAGCGACCTGTCGCTCAACGGCAACAGCCTGCCTTTCGACCTTTCGTCGGTCGCGGGCACGTGCGACCAGCTTCCGGTCACGGGTGTGCTGGTGCTGAACGGCGCGAACACGATCGCCCTCTCGTTCCCCAGCGGCACGCCTCCGGCTGGCACCTACACGCTGATGACCTATGCTTCCAAAACCGGATCCGGAACGCTGGCGCTGAACACGTTCTATCCGAACGCGACGCTGACGGTCGGCGACACGAGCGCGACGCTGACCGTCACCGGCCCCGGCATCACCTACCTGAAGTGGACAGGCAGCGCGTCGGGCGTTTGGGACACGACGACCACGAACTGGACGCGAGACGGTGCCGCGTCCGTTTACGCGGACGGCGACGCGGTGATGTTTGACGACACCGCGACAGGGAATTTCACCATCAGAAGTGAGACCGCGGTCTCGCCCTCCTCGGTGACGTTTAACAACAGCGTCAGCAACTACACCCTGTCCGCCAGCATCGACGGCACGAATACGGCCGTGTTCAAACTCGGCACGAGCCTGGCAACCCTCACTGGCACGAACACCTACGGCGGAGGAACGACGTTCAGCGCGGGCACGTTGAGCATCAACGCCTACACCAACCTGCCGGCCAGCGGCGGGCTGACGTTCAGTGGCGGCACGTTGGGACTCACGGGGTTTGGCGTCACGAGTCTCGATAAGTATGCCGTTAACTGGGGCAGTTTCAACGGCGGGCTGAACATCACCAACCTCAACGCCAGCCTGACGGTGACCAACGCCATCGGCGGTAGCGGTAGCCTGACCAAGGCGGGCATGGGCACGCTGGTGCTCCTGGGCACGAACACCTACAGCGGCGGCACGATCGTGAGCGCCGGAGCGGTGCGTATCAGCAGCGAGAGCGGCGTCGGCTCCGGAGCGATCAACATGACAGGGTACAACTGCCAGCTGGATCTCATGGGCGGGCTCAACATGAACAACGCGATTACGATCCGGGGCGTGGGCGTAGCCAACTCCGTGGGCTCCCTGCAGTCCTACACCGGCACCAGCAACACCTGGAGCGGCCCCATCACGCTTGGGGATAGCGGCGCCCGACTCGGAGGGGCGAACGCCACACTGACGGTCAGCGGCGTGATCGCAGGTAATGTCTCGCTGGTCAAGGCTGGCAACGGCACGTTGGCACTCGCCAACACGAACACCACCTGCGGCAGTTTCACCGTCAACGGCGGCACGCTGGCGGTGAGCGGCACCGGCACGCTGGGTGTCAACAGCACGAACATCCTGGTGAACGCCGGCACGCTGGCGCTGTCGAACTCGGTCTGCATCGCCGACACCGCCACGCTTCGGATCGCGAACGGCGGCGGCGCGAAGGTGAGCCTTGCTGCGGGCGTGGACGAGTCTGTGGGTGCCCTCTGGTTCGGCGGCAAGCAGAAGCCGCGCGGCACCTATGGCGCGACGGGCAGCGGCGCGAGTGTGACGGACGACGAGCATTTTGCGGGCGGCGGCCTGCTGACCGTCTTGCACGGTAACGGCGGGACGCTGATCAGGTTGAACTGACGGCGATTCTGACTGCGGGGGGATGATGAGAATAGCGGCTTGTCTGTTGGCGTTGGCGGCGGGACATGCGGCAGCGGAGTTGAAGCCGCTGCCCACGGAGGGGCGGGGCTGGGCCGGCGACCCGCTGCTGTGGAAGTTCCGGGCGGACGGCGTGCGCTGCGCGCTGCCGGGAGGCAGCGGGATGGCGGTGTACGAGGCCGCGCCGCTCGCGTCGAACGTGACGGTCGAGGCGCTCTTCACACCGCAGGCGGCGGAGCGCGTCGGCTGGCCCGTCGCCTCGGTCGCCATCGTGGACGACGCCCGCAACTACTGGCATCTGGCGCTGGTGCAGACGCCGCCCGAGCATGGCTGCAAGCCGATGGTCGAGCTGACGGAGATGCGCGACGGCGAGTGGCTGGCGCAGGCCAACCTGAAGGTCGAGTCCGATGAGCCAGGCGGGCTCGCGTGGGCCTTCGGGCAGCCGCATCGCTTGGTGCTGAGCTTGGATAAGGGCGGCATAACGGGGACGATTACCGCGCCGGACGGGCGCACGCTCCTGCGCAAGCGCTACGCGTTCACCGCGGCGGCGGTGCGGCGCGGCCGCCCCGCGCTGCGCGTAGGCGGCTTCACCGGCGCGTTCGCCGATGTGCGGGCGGAATGGGGCGAGCCAGCAGTGGAGTCTGCGGCGGTTCAGGCGTTCCCGCCGTACGCGATGGCGAACACGGTGCCGGCGATTCGGGATACGGCGACGGGTTTCTTCCATGTGGTGCAGAAGCCGGACGGACGCTGGTGGGCGATCGACCCGAACGGCTGCGGAGTCGTGCTGCTGGGCGTGGACCACGTGACGTTCCAAGGCCACTGGTGCGAGAAGCTCGGCTACTGCCCCCACGGCAAGAAGAATGAGAAGAAATACACGGATCACGCGGAGTGGGAGAGCGAGACGCTGGGCCGCCTGAAGACGTGGGGCTTCACCATGCTCGGCGCGGGCTGCGACGCCAAGCTTAAGCACCGCGGGCTGGCTCACACCGAGTTCCTGAACATCGGAGACCACCTGGCGTCGCTGGGCGACGAATACGATATCACGCCCAACGAGCGCCGGCCCTGCTCGTCGTTCCCGAACGTGTTCCATCCCGACTTCGAGTCCTACTGCCGCCATCGCGCGCGGCAGTCGTGCGTGCCCAGCCGCGACGACCCGTGGCTCTTCGGCTACTTCATCGACAACGAGCTGGCGTGGTGGGGACGCGGCGGCTCGGAGACCGGGCTCTTCGACGCGGTTCTGAAGAAGGGCGCGTCGCACACGGCCAAGGTCGCGCTGAAGGAGTTCGTCGCCGGCCGCTGCGACAGGAAGATCAACGCGTTCAACGCGGCGTTCGGGACGGCGCTCACGAGCTTCGGCGAGGTGCTCAGCCTTCAGGCGCTGCCGCATGTGACGCCGGAGGCTCGCGAACTGAAGAAGGCCTTCCTGGCCTTTGTGGCCGACCGCTACTTCTCGGTCGCGTCGCGCGCGATCCGCGAGGCCGATCCGAACCATCTGGTGCTGGGCGCGCGCTTCGCGGGCACGGGCGGCGCCGACCCCGTGGTGTGGGAGGTGTCGGGCAAGTACTGCGACGTGGTGACCTTCAACTGCTACCCGATGGCGGATTTGGACGAGGGACTCGTCTACACGCACTTCGGCAAGACGGGCGAGCGGGTGACCGAGCACTTCGCCACGTTCTACGGCTATGTGAAGCGGCCGATGCTGATCACCGAGTGGTCGTTCCCGGCGCTGGACGCGGGCCTGCCGAGCGTGCATGGCGCGGGGCAGCGCTTCCGCACGCAGGCCGAGCGCACGGCGGCCACGAGCCTCTTCGCCCGCACGATGCTGAGCCTGCCGTTCCTGCTGGGCTACGACTACTTCATGTGGGTGGACGAGCCCGCGCTGGGCATCAGCACGCCCTTCCCGGAAGACTCGAATTACGGGCTGATCAACGAGGACGGCGCGCCCTATGCGCTGCTGACCACGATGTTCGAAGCGCTACACCGCGAGGCGGGCGCGTGGCGCTTCAAGCCTGCGCCGCAGCCGCTCGCGCAGAAGAAGGCCGGGCCGCAGCCGGACGCGCTGAGTGCTGCAAAACGGGGCGCGGTAGGCGGGGCGAAAGCGACGTTCACGCGTGAGGGCGACACGTTCCGCGCGGGCAACGGGCGGCTTGAGCTGTCCGGGCAGCTGGGCGACGGGAACCTGGTGCGGCGCGTGACGCTCGACGGCGCGGACAGAGTCTACGGCCAGTACAACGCGCTGCTGCACACGCTGAACGCGGCCGGGCAGGATCGCTGGACAGACGCCCGCACGGTGAAGGCTGTCGAGGGGCGCGTGACGGACGGCGTGGCGGTCTTTGAGGTCACGAGCGCCTGCTCGCAAGAGCAGGACGCTTTCGAGGTCACGCACCGCCTGCTGCTGCCGCCGGGTACGCCGTGGTTCGTGAGCGAGGTTGTGAGCGTGAAGAACGCAGGCGCGGCGCCGCTGCGGCTGAAGGGCCTGTTCTTCCGCGTGTACAGCGCGTTCAAGGAGGTGCCGAAGGTGCTGCCGCCGAACCTGTGGGGCCTGCCGGTGGCGGACTGCTGGATGGACGGTGCGAGCGGGCGGTTCTTCGGCGCGGTGGCTTCCAAGTCTTCCGGCATCTTGATCGACTTCTGGTCCGACCCGCAAGGCGGCGGGCAGCACGCGGATGCGCGGCTGGAGCTGGCGGCGACCGTCGTCGCGCCGGGCGCGACCTTCACGCCCGCCGAGCCGGTCTACCTGCTCTGCGTGGCCGGCGCGGGCGGCTCCGATGGATGGATGACCGCCGCGCAAGAGCTGAAGAAGGCGCTAGAGTAGGCGGGGGCAGGCGTCTCGGCCGGCTCGTAGCGCCGGCCGTACTAGTGGGGGATGATGAGGCGGATCGCACACTATTTTTGTTTAGCGGCGGTGCTGGTGGGGGTGCCGCTGGCGTGCGCGTGGCTGGGCGGCAGGCGCGACCTGCTGGAGGGCCTGCTTGCGTTTCCGCCGCGGACCGAGGACTGGGGGCTGGATCCGAGCAGGCTCTGGAACATGCGCAAGCCGTTCGCGTGGCCGGTGTTTGCGGCGATGGCGGCGGGCGTGCTAGCGTCGGTCGCGCCGTTCGCCTGGCGGCTGGCGAGGGGCGGTTCCGCGTTATCGGATCGGGATGCCACAGCGCCGGCGTCTGCGGACGGCAGGGGCTGCCGTCCCTACCAGCGGGAGCGTCCTCCAGACAAGGGGAACGCTGCGCGCCAGGGCCGGTTCCCGTGGTTCGGGTGGGCGGGGGTGGCGCTGGGTGCGGGCGTGTGGGTCTTGGCGTGGAACCGCTTCGCGTGGTTCGCGCCGCTGCAGGCGCACACCTTCCTGCCGCTGTGGGTCGCCTACATCCTCGTGGTGAATGCGCTGTGCGTGCGGCGCGCGGGGCGCTGCCTGATGACGTCGTACCCGCTGCCATACGCGCTGCTCTTTCCGGTGAGCGCGGCTTTCTGGTGGTTCTTCGAGTACCTGAACCGATACGTGTGGAACTGGTATTACCGGGGCGTCGAGGGGATGGGCGCGGGCGAGTATGCCTTCTTCGCGACGTGCAGCTTCTCCACCGTGCTGCCGGCGGTGACGGCGACGGCCGCGTGGCTGGCCACGTTCCGGCCTTTCGCGGACGGCCGTCTGTGCGGGTTCGCGCGGTTCGACGTCCATAGGCCGGCGAGCGTGGCGGCGCTGGCGTTGCTTGCGGCGGTCGGGCTGACAGGCATCGTGTTCTGCCCGCACCAGACGTACCCGCTGCTGTGGATCTCGCCGCTGGCGGTGTTCCTCGCGCTGCAGGCGCTGAAGGGCGAGCCGACGGTGCTCGACGGGCTGAAGGCGGGCGACTGGCGGCTGGCCGTGCGTTTCTCTCTGGCGGCGCTGATCTGCGGCTTCTTCTGGGAGATGTGGAATTTCCACAGTTGCGCGAAATGGGTGTACGCTGTACCTTACGTTCATGCGTTTCAGCTCTTCGAGATGCCGGCGCTCGGCTTCGCGGGCTATCTGCCGTTCGGGCTGGAGTGCGCGGCCGTGGCGGCGTGGGTCCTGCCCGCGCTGGCGGGGGCGGAGAGAAGGCTGTAGGCTGTAGGCTGTAGGCTATAGGCTGTAGGCTGTAGGCTATAGGCTGTAGGCTGTAGGCTGTAAGGGACTGAACGTTCAACGCTGAAGTGGGGCGCGGCGGCTGGCAGGGGGGTATCCTGAGCCGGGCGTCGCGGGTCGGTGAATGTGACGTGAGGTGCGAGGAGGAAATGATGAATGTGATCACGAGAAGGGCTTTTCTGGGGACAGCGGCCGCCGCGTCGGCGGGACTCGTGGCGGGCTGCGCCACGGCGCCGCGGCGGATCGGCGCGAACGGCAAGATCAACCACGCGTGCATCGGCGTGGGCGGCATGGGGTTCAACGACCTCAAGAATTTCCAGTCCCATCCTCGCGCGCAAATCGTGGCGATCTGCGATGTGGATAAGAACCACCTGGACAAGGCGGCCGCGCTCGTGCCGGACGCCCGCCGCTACACGGACTGGCGCGAGATGCTCGCCAAAGAGGGCGACCAGATCGACTCGGTCAACGCGGCCGTGCCGGACCACATGCACGCGCTGATCGCAATGACGGCCATCCGTGCCGGCAAGCACGTCTACTGCCAGAAGCCGCTCTGCCACGACGTGGCCGAGTGCCGCGCGCTCGCGAACGCGGTTCGTGGCACGAAGGTGGTGACCCAGCTCGGCACGCAGCACGCCTCGGGCGTGGGCGACCGCATGGGCGTGCAGTGGCTGCGCGAGAGCGCGGTGGGCACGGTTCAGAAAGTCATTCTCTGCTCGAACCGGCCGGGCGCGATCGACACCTACCGCCTCGTCGGGCCGCGCCCGGCCAAAGGCGAGCCCGCGCCTGGGACGCTCGCGTGGGATCTGTGGCTGGGCACGGCGCCGGAGCGCGAGTACGCGCCGGGGATCTACCACCCCTCCAAGTGGCGGGCGTGGCAGGACTTCGGCACGGGGTGGTCGGGCGACATCGGCTGCCACATCTTCGACGCGGTCTGGAAGGGGCTGGGGCTGAAGGCGCCGCTGAGCGTCACGGCCGAGGTGCAGGAGTCGTGGAAGAGCGACCAGGCGCGGCGGGCCGATGTGTGGCCGCAGAGCGACCACATCACGTGGGTCTTCCCCGGCAACGAGAAGAGCGGCGGCAAGGAGTTCACGATCGAATGGTTCGACGGGCTGATCTATCCGCCAGCCGACGTGCAGGAACTGGCCAAGGCCGCGGGCTTCGCCGAGTATCCGGCCGAGTCCGCGCTGGTGATCGGCACGGAGGGCGCGCTGCTGCTGCCGCACACCTCGGGGCCGGTGCTGCTGCCCAAGGGCAAGTTCGAGGGGCGCGAAAAGCCCAAGCTGTCGGCGCGCAGCCACTACCACCACTTTCTCGACGCCTGCCTGGGCGGCGAGATGTGCGAGTCGCACTTCGCGCAGACCGGCCCGATGGCCGAGACGATCATCCTGGGCACGGTCGCGATCCGCGTTCCGGACACCGTGCTGAAGTGGGATCCAGCGAAGGCGAGCATCACGAACTCCGAGGCGGCGAACAAGCTGCTGCGGCGCACCTACCGAAAAGGGTGGGAGGTTCCCGGACTGGCGTAACGTCTCATGCGGAGGCCGCTGACGATGACTAGACGCGAACGGATAAGGGGCCTCATTGCGAGGACGGCTGCCGACCGCTGCGGCTTCTGGCTGGGCATGCCGCATGCGGACACGTGGCCGATCCTGCACCGGTATTTCGGGACTACAGCCGAGGAGGAGCTGCGCGTGAAACTGGGGGACGACTGCCGATGGATCTGCCCGCAGTTCTACCCCGGTGTTTACCAAGACCCGCAGGGACGGGTGCTTTTCGACTCGGGACTGGATCGGACAAAGCACATGGCGCCTCCGCTGGCCGCATGCGAGACGGTGGAGCAGGTGGAGGCCTACGCGTGGCCGAAGCCCGAATACCTGAACTTCGATTCGTGCCTCTGCGACCTGCGTTGCGCGGGCGACGTCTACCGCCTGAGCGGGTTCTGGACGTGCTTCTACCACAACCTCGGCGACCTGTTCGGAATGGAGGAGTACTTCGTCAAGATGTACACGCAGCCGGAGGTGGTGCTGGCGGCGACGGACAAGGTGTGCGAGTTCTACTACGAAGCGAACGAGCGGTTCTTCGCGGCTGCGGGCGGCGAGGTTGACGGCTTCTTTTTCGGCAACGACTTCGGAACGCAGTGCAGCCTGATCTGCGGGCCGGAGCAGTTTGATCAATTTATCCTGCCGTGGTTCAGAAAGTTCACCGAGCAGGGGCACAGGCACGGGCATCAGGTGGTGCTGCACTCCTGCGGGGCGGTCTCCGATGTGATCGAGCGCCTGATCGAGTCAGGCGTCGACTGCCTGCATCCCTTGCAGGCGCTGGCCAAGAACATGGATGCGGAGTCGCTGGCGAAGCGCTTCGGGGGGCGGATCGCGTTTCTCGGCGGGATCGACACGCAAGCCCTCATGACGAACGGCACGCCTGAGGAGATCCGCGCGGACGTGTTGCGAGTCCGAAAGCTGCTCGAACCCTATCTGATCGTGAGCCCGAGCCACGAGGCGCTGCTGGCGAACGTGCCGCCTGAGAATGTCGAAGCACTTTCCAATGCGGCAGCGGAGAGGTAGGAGATCACAATGAAAGCGAATAGGTGCGGCCGGGCGACAGTTGCCTGGGCGGTAGTGGCAAGCGCCCTTGTTGGCATTGCCGCTGGAGCAAGTGAAGCCAAAGTCGAGCAAGTCTGGGTGGTTTTCAAAACGCATTTCGACCTTGGCTACACCGATCTCGCCGAGAGCGTGTTTACCCGATATCGCGTCGACATGATGGACGGAGCCCTCGCGGCTATTGAGCAGAACCGGAGCCAGCCGCCGGATAAGCGTTTTGTCTGGACTGTGGCGGGTTGGCCGTTGGCAAGGGCCATTCTTGATCGTGAGCGGGATGCGTCACGACGTCAGCGTGTCGAGGCGGCCATTCGCGACGGGTCGCTGGCCGTTCACGCCTTGCCCGCCACCCTGCACACGGAGTCGTTTGACCTTGAGGATCTTGTGCGCAGCCTGCACTATTCCAGCCGGCTGGCGCGCGACTATGGCCGGCCGTTGTCCATTTCAGGAAAGATGACCGATGTGCCGGAGCACAGCTGGGTTCTGCCGACGGTGTTGGCGCACGCGGGCATCACGTTCTTCCAGATCGGCTGCAACTCAGCCTGCCAGTATCCGCGGTTCCCACGGCTGTTCTGGTGGGAAGGCCCTGACGGCTCACGCGTGCTGTGCAATTACACGGTTGACTACGGGTCCGGCATCGTTCCGCCTGCGGATTGGCCCAGCAGGAACTATCTCGCCATGATCATGACCGGCGACAACCATGGGCCGCCGACGCCGCAGGACATCGAAAAAGTCCGAGCTGACGTTGCCACGAGATTGCCCGGGGCCAAGATGAAGCTAGGCACACTCGATGACTTCGCCCGAGCCGTTCTGGAAGAAAATCCGGCGCTGCCTGTCGTGCGCGGTGACACGCCCGACACGTGGATTCATGGCCTGATGTCGATGCCGGAAGCAACGAAGATCGCCCGCAATATCCGGCCGCTGGAACCTGCGCTCGACTCGCTCGATACGCACCTAAGAGCCTGCGGACTCAATCCGGAGCCGTTGGCGGCGGCCTTGGCCGACGCCTATGAAGGCAGTTTTCTTTATGGCGAGCACACATGGGGAATGAACGGAGAGTTCGGCGGCCGCCGGATCTGGCCTCTGGAAGAGTGGAAGCGGAAGCTCCCGGCCGAACGCCAGCAGAAATTTCTACAGAGCTTCGAGGACCACCGAAACTATATTCGCAAGGCCCAAACGATTGTGCAGCGCGAACTCAACGCGCGGCTCGAGCTTCTGGCCAAGTCGGTGAATGCGGAGGGGCCGCGTGTCGTCGTCTGGAACGCGCTCCCTTGGCCGCGGTCCGGGATGGTCGTGGTCGGCGGCAAGCCGCTGTATGCCGAGAATGTGCCGGCCAACGGCTATGCGGTTTATCCGGCAGCGCCTGCCAAACTGGTGACACAGGTGTTAAGCGATCCGCCCGCTGTGCTCGACACGTCGTTCTACACCGCCACGTTCGACCTCGGCCGCGGCGGCCTCTCCTCGCTTGTCGAAAAGAAGACCGGCCGAGAGCTGGTGGACCAATCCAGCCCCTACGCGGCGGGACAGTTTCTCCATGAAAGATTCAGCAGTAACGAGGTCGCGCGGTTCTTTAAAGCGTACAGCCGGATGCCGGGAGGGTGGGCGCTGAACGATCTCGGCAAGCCCGGCATGCCTGCGGCAGGCGCAAGCGCTCCCGCCTTGGAAAACGTCAGCGCGACTGCGCCCGGCTCGCCGAATCCCGGTGCGATGGGCAAGCCGGGCATCCCGGATGCAGACTACGTGGCCGTTGCGCCCGCGCGCTGGACGGTCTCGATTCGGCGCGACGCCGACGCCGATGTCGCCGTGCTCACCGCCGGTGACACAAAGGGCTTGGCGAAGGCCTGCACGCTCACCTTCACGTTCTCCCGCCATTCCCGCTTCGTCGAGGCGGAGTGGAGCGTGACCGACAAAACGCCGGACAAGATGCCGGAAGGCGGCTGGCTCTGTTTCCCGTTTGCGGTCGCCGAGCCGCTGTTCACCGTGGGCCGGTTGGGCGGCCCGATCAATCCGGCAACCGACATCGTGCCGGGGGCAAACCGTCACCTCATGGCCGTGTCCAGCGGTGTTGCCATGACTTGCAAGGACAAGCGCGGCATGGCGCTGTGTCCGCTAGACTCGCCGCTGGTGAGCCTTGAAATGCCGGGGCTGTGGCGGTGGAGCATCGACTTTGTGCCGAAGAAGGCGAGCGTGTTCGTCAACCTCTACAACAACATGTGGAACACCAATTTCCCGCTGTGGCAGGACGGGTCGTGGTCGAGCCGCGTCCGCTTCTGGCCGCTTCGGGATGAGAATGTGCATGAGGAGCTGGCGGTGAAATCATGGGAGGCGCGCCTGCCCTTGCTGGCCGCATCGGCCGACGGCCTGGCGGGGCCGCTTCAGAAAGCGTGCGCAGGCCTTGCGCTGTCACGCAAGGGCGTGCTGGTGACCGCTTTTGGCGCTGATGTTGACGGGACCCCCGGAACGCTTCTCAGGGTGTGGGAGCAGGCGGGAAGCACGGGAGAGCTTGTCGTGACGCTGCCCAGAGGGATGAAGGCTTCGCGGGCAACGCCGGTCAACCTGCGCGGAGTGAAGACGGGCGAGCCGGTGAAGATCAAGGGAAGCGAGTTCGCCTTCCTGCTCAGCGCTTACGCGCCTGCGAGCTTCGTGCTTGGCGAGTGACCGGGCGGCACAGAGGAGACGAATTATGTCTGAGAGCAATATGACGGTTTCTCAAGTGGGCGCTCTTCTGTGCGCCGCTGTGATTTGTGCCGCTGGGGAGGCGGCGGCCTTTCAGCGCCTGAGAAGCGTGCCCGCCCCGAAAATCATCGCGGCGGCTGAGGCGTTTCCCGGCGGCGGCTGGGAGGCCGACAACCTGGTGAAGCCAGCAGCGCCCAACGGGCATCGGGCGGAGTACGCCTCGCACGGCAAAGGCGTGCAGACGTTCGTGGATTTCGACTTCGGGCGCTGCGTGCGGCTGGCGGGGTTCCGCCACGTCCAGCGGAAGCTGCCGGACACAATTGCGGCGGCCGCGCTGCTCTTCAGCGACACGCCGGATTTCGCCGCGCCCAAGGCGACGGTGAAGGTGGCGCACGTGGACGAGTCCGAGGCCGTGACGCTCGCGACCTTCGCGCCGGTGGAGGCGCGCTACGTGCGGTGGCAGGTGAGGGCGCTGGTCAAGGGCACCTCGCCGAACGTGGGCGGCAAGGGCGTCGAGTTTTTCGCGGCGGTCGGCGCGGACGAACGCCCGGTCGGCGTCGCCATCGAGGGCCGCGCGGTCCAGGTGATCGACCGCCTCGGCGACGGGTTTGTGCAGCCGTTCGAGGTCACGCTGGACTCGCCCTACGCCGAGCCTGTGAAGGCGGTGTTGCAGCTCGAAGGCCAGGCGCTGAAGCCGGTGGAGCTGACGTTTGGCAAGCAGACGTTGACATTTGCGATCACGGCGACAGAGACCGCGCGGTCGGTTGCGGTCTCGCTAGTGGCGGCGGGCGACACGGTTGTGACGCGGTCACTGGCCGTCAAGCCCGCGGCCAAGCGGACCGTCTACATTCTCCCCCATTCCCACACCGACATTGGCTACACGGCCATCCAGACGGACATCGAGGAGAAGCAGATCAACAACCTGCTGCTGGGCATGGCCGAGGCTCGCCGGACGGCCGACTATCCCAAGGGAGCGCGCTTCATCTGGAACGTGGAGGTGCTGTGGGCGGCGGACCTCTTCCTGCGGCGGCTTCCCGAAAAACAGTGCGACGCGTTCGTCAAGGCCGTCAAAGCGGGGCAGGTGTCGCTCAACGGGATGTACTTGAACGAGCTGACCGGACTGTGCCGCCCCGAGGAGCTGGCGCGGCTGTTCCGCTACGCGACGCAGCTGGGCGAGCGCACGGGCGTGCCGGTGGATTCGGCGATGATCAGCGACGTGCCCGGCTACACGTGGGGCACGGTTACGGCGATGGCGCAGGCGGGTGTCCGCTATTTCTCGGTCGCCCCGAACTACTTCGACCGCATCGGCACCATCCTTGTGGACTGGGAGAACCGGCCGTTCTGGTGGGTGGGGCCGGACGGGCAGAGCCAGGTGCTGGTCTGGATACCCTTCTGGGGCTACGCCATGTCGCACCGCTACCGCACGATGTCGCCCGAGCTCGTGCGGGATTTCTGCGACGGGTTAGAGAAACACGACTACCCGTACGACATCGCGTACGTACGCTGGTCGGGCCACGGCGACAACGCGGTGCCGGACGCGTCGATCTGCGACTTCGTGCGCGACTGGAACGCGGCGCACGCCTGGCCGCAGTTCGTGATCGCCTCCACGGGCGAGGCGTTCGGCGCGTTCGAGAAGAAGTACGGCGACAAGCTGCCGCGGGTGCGCGGGGAGTGGTCGCCGTACTGGGAGGACGGGGCGGGGTCGTCGGCCGCCGAGACGGCGATGAACCGCGCGAGCTCGGAGCGCTTGAGGCAGGCCGAGACGCTCTGGGCGCTGCTGGCGCCCAGGCGCTATCCGGCCGGCCGGTTCGAGGACGCCTGGAACAACGTGCTTCTCTACTCGGAGCACACGTGGGGCGCGCATTGCAGCATCTCGCAGCCGGGGATACCGTTCACCACCGACCAGTGGGCCATCAAGCAGTCTTACGCGACTGCCGCGAACCTGCAGTCGCGGCAGCTCCTGAATGACGCGGCGCAGGTGATGTCGGAGGTCGGAGGCCAGAGGCCGGAGGAGAAGGCGGTGGACGTCTACAACACGGCGTCATGGGCGCGGACGGAGGTCGTGCTGGTTCCGCGCGAGTTGTCCGAGGGCTTCCAGGCGGCCGTCGATCCGTCAGGGGCCCCTGCGCCGACGCAGCGCCTCGCGGGCGGCGAGCTGGCTCTGCTGGTGCGCGGGCTGGAGCCGTTCTCGGGACGGCGATATGTTTTGAAGAAGGAGGGGCCTGCGCCGGTGACGGATGGCGTGAAGGTCGGCGGCGCCAGCCTCGACAGCGGGCGGCTTCGCGTGCGGCTGGACGAGAAGACGGGCGGCATCGCCGAGCTGCGTGCGGCGGGCATCGAGGCGAATCTGGCGGACACGTCCAACGGGCAGGCGCTGAACGACTACCTCTATCTGGCGGGCGATGACGTGTCGAAACTGGCGCGTAACGGCCCCGTCACGATCACGGTGCGCGACCGCGGGCCGCTGGTGGCGTCGCTGGTGGCCGAGTCCGCGGCGCCGGGCTGCCACGTGCTGTCGCGCGAGATCAGGCTGGTCGCCGGCGGGGACGCGGTCGAGCTGTTCGACCGGGTGGATAAGAAGCGGCTCGAGGCGGCGAGCTACCACGCCAAGGAGGGCAAGGAGAGCGTCAACTTCGCCTTCGCGTTCAACGTGCCCGGCGGCGACATCCGGCTGGACGTGCCGTTCGGCGTGTTCCGCCCCGACGCGGATCAGATGCCGAGCGCGTGCAAGAACTGGCTGACGGTGGGCTCCTGGGCGGACGTGGCGAACAAAGACTACGGGGTCACGTGGGTGACGCTCGACGCGCCGCTGGTGCAACTGGGCGGGGTGACCGCCAACCTGCTCAATTCGCAGACGAACCCCGACGCGTGGCGGAAGGCCATCGGGCCGACGCAGACGCTGGTCTCATGGGCGATGAACAACCACTGGGGTACAAATTACAGGGCCTATCAGGAGGGCTCCGTCGTGTTCCGCTTCGCGCTGCGGCCGCACCGCGGGACGACGGATGCGGAGGCGACGCGCTTGGCGGCGGGGCTCTGCCAGCCGCTGGTTGCCGTGCCGGGGCGCGGGCCTGCGCCGGACGCGCGCCCGCTGCTGCGCGTGCTGCCGGGCGACGTGCTGGCCACCGCGCTCAAGCCGAGCGACGACGGCCGGGCGCTGATCGTGCGCCTTTTCAACGCGGGCAAGAGTCCGACGGACGCGGCGCTGGCGTGGGAGCGGACGGCACCGCGCCGCGTGTGCCTGAGCGACACGGGGGAGCGCCCGGGCAGGCGGCTCGCGCCGCGCGACCTGATCAGCGTGCCTGCGGCGGGGGTGGTGACGCTGCGCGCCGAGTTTGCGGAGTAAAAGGAAGACGGATGAACAACCTACTTGATCACTTTGAAACGCTGCGCAGGCGCGTGTTGGCCGCGCGTGACGCAAAGGCTGGGGTCTGGACGGGCGAGCTCTCGCCCAGCGCGCTGGGCACCGCGCTGGCGGTGGCCGCGCTCGGCGACGGCGACGCGTCGGACCGCCGGCTGGCGGACTCCGGCGCGGCGTGGCTGGCGGCGCACGCCAACGCGGACGGCGGCTGGGGCGACACGCCGGCGAGCGCCTCCAACCTGAGCGCGACGCTGATCGCCGCGGCTGCGCTGCGGGCGCAGAGGTCAGAGGTCGGAGGGCAGGGGGAGGGGGTCGAGGGTCAGGAGCCGCGAGTCGCGAGTCGAGGGTCGCTGGCCGGATCGGCGCTGGAGCGGGCCGAGCGATGGATCGAAGGGCGTGTGGGAGGGGCGGCGACGCCGGAGGTTGTCGCGAAGGCGCTGGCCGGGGTTTATGGGATGGACCGGACCTTCGCGGCGCCGATCCTGGCGTTCCTCGCGATGTGCGGAGGCGAGCCGCGGGCTTGGCTGAGCGTGCCGCCGCTGCCGTTCCTGCTGGCGCTGCTGCCGCAGCGGGCCTACCGCTTCGTCCGCTTACAGGTGGTGAGCTACGCGCTGCCCGCTCTGATCGCGGTGGGGCTGAGCCGCCACGTGTGTGCGGCTCGCGCGCGCGGCAGCTGGGCGTGGGGGCGGCTCTTCGCGGGGCCGCTGCTGAGGCGGCTGGATCGGTTGCAGCCAGCGCACGGCGGCTTTCTCGACGCGATCCCGCTCACGGCGTTCGTGTGCCTGTCGCTCAGGCACGCGGGGCACGGCGACCATCCGGTGGTGCAGAAGGGGCTGGCGTTCTTGCGGCAGGCCGCGCGGCCGGATGGCAGCTGGGCGATCGATTCGAACTTGCGCACGTGGTTGACCTCGCTGGCGGTGCGGGCGGTGTGGGGCGGAGGCGTGCGGCGCGGGGCTGGGAGCTGGAAGCTGGACGCCGGAGGGATAGACGACGCCGAGAAGACCGCGGCGTGGCTGGTGAAGGCCCAGCTGAAGGCGAGGCATCCGTTCACGGGCGCGGCTCCGGGCGGGTGGGCGTGGACCGACCTGCCTGGCGGCGTTCCTGATGCGGACGACACGAGCGGGGCGTTGGTCGCGCTGCGGGTGCTGAAAGACGCGGGGTGCCGGACGGATGTTTCGAGCGCGGTGCGAAACGGCGTGCGGTGGCTGCTGGAGATGCAGAACGCGGATGGCGGGATGCCGACCTTTTGTCGCGGCTGGGGGCGGCTGCCGTTCGACCGGAGCTGTCCGGACATCTCCGCGCACGCGGTGGCGGCGCTGGCGGCGTGGGGCGGCCAGTCGCAGCTTGCGCCGAAAGCGATCGAGCGGCTGCTCCGCTACCTGGGGCGGGCGCAGGAAGCGGACGGGAGCTGGGTGCCGCTGTGGTTCGGGCATCAGGAGGCTGCGGGCGGCAGGAACCCGGTGGTCGGTACGGCGCGGGTGGTGGACGCGTTGCGCGCCGCGCAAGGCGCGTCGGGAGTCGGGGGGCGGGAGTCTGGCGTCCTCGCGTCGTGCCTGTCGCGTGGCGAGGCGTGGCTGGTGGCGAGTCAACACGCGGACGGCGGGTGGGGCATGGGTCGCGAGGCGACGGTGGAGGAGACGGCGCTGGCGGTGACTGCGCTGACGGGCGGCGAGGCGGCGTGCGAGGCCGCGTCGAGCCGCGGCTGCGCGTGGCTGGCCGCGCAGGGAGCGGTGGGGCTCGGGAAGGCTGCGCCGATCGGGCTCTATTTCGCGTTGCTCTGGTACCACGAACGGCTGTATCCTCTCGTGTGGGCGCTAGAGGCGCTCGGACGGAACGTGAACGAGAAAAAGGAGAAGCATGTCGGATAGCAGCATGGCAGAGGGCGAGACGGGCAACGTGCCGGACAGCGCGGCGGCGGAAGCGGTTGAGCGGAACATGGGCGAGCAGCCCATCGCGGCGATCCTGGACGAAGCGGGGCTCAGGCCGCACGACCTGGTGAAGGCGTCGGCTGTGCAGATGACGCACAAGATGGTTTCGCGTGCGTGCAAGGGGCGCCGGCTGACGCTCAACACGCAGATGATCGTGCTGAAGGCGCTTCAGGCCGCAACGGGCAAGGCGTATGCGCCGTCGGACCTGTTCAACTACGAAGGGCTGAGGTGAGTGATTTCGAGACGCGCCGGCTGCCGGCCGCATACGACGTCATCGCGCCGGACGGCTCGGAGGTGCGGGTGCTGCTCGGCCTTGGAGGCGGGGGGATGGCGCATTTCAGGTTTTTTGGCAATAATATTTTTCCCGGTGCGTTTATAGGGCTACAAGGACCGAGTAGGTCAGTAACAAAAAGGGAGAGAACGTATGAAGCAGATGATGTTGGCATTCGCAGTGATGGCGGCTCTGACGACGGGTGCGGTGGCGGCTGAGCAGGCGGCTGGGGCAGGTGCGGAAAAAGGCAAAGCGAAGCATGCCGAGATGACTCCGGAGCAGCGCGAAGAGATGATGACCAAGCGTCTGGAGGCGATCAAGGCCAAGGACGAGGCTCAGTACAAAGAGCTGATCGCGCTGAAGGAGAAGGATAAGAAAGCGTTCAACGAGAAGATGCGCGAGCTGGCCAAGGCTGAGCACGCCGCCAAGGGTGACGGCAAGGGCAAGGGCCACGGCAAGGCCAAGGACGGAGCGGCCGCCGAGAACAAGTAAGCGCTTACAGCAGTTGCGCGAACCAGGCTCCGGGCGAAGGCTCGGGGCCTTTCTGTTTTTCTCGGGGCGACGAACGGGCAAGACCTGCCACGCTCTGCCATAGAGTCGGTGCGCCTCCTCAACGCCGACACAGCGGCGGAGCTACAGGTCGGCTAACCTTGCGCCATCTAGCGCTGGCCAGTGAATCGACAATTGCTGGCAGCGCGCGAACCCCGCTTGTTAATTGTGCGTGTTCGCGCTACACTCTTCACTATTTATTTTGCACCCGTTAAGGAGGTTCACCCGAGATGTCCGTCAGAGTCCGCTTCGCGCCCAGCCCCACCGGCAACGTCCACATCGGCAACATTCGCGCCGCCATCTTCAACTGGCTGTTCGCGCGCCACGCGGGGGGCACGTTCCTGCTGCGCGTGGAGGACACGGACCGCGAACGCTCCACGGACGAGGCGATACGCACGCTGCTGGCCTGCATGGAGTGGCTGGGGCTCGACTTCGACGAGCCGGCCGTGTATCAGAGCCGGCAGTGCGCGCGGCACCTGGCGGTGGCCGACGAACTGGTCCGCAAAGGGCTGGCCTACAAGGACAACAAGGGCGGCGGCGGCGAGTGTGTGATCTTCCGCATGCCCAAGGAGGGGCGGCTGGAGTACACCGATCTGGTGAAGGGCACGATCAAGAAAAAGGCGGAGGACACCCAGGACTTCGTGATCGTGCGCTCCGACGGCACGCCGGTTTTCCACCTTTCCAACGTGGTGGATGACATCGACATGGCGATCACGCACGTGATCCGCGGCGACGACCACGTGGAGAACACCTTCAAGCATATCGAGCTGTTCAAGGCGATCGGCGCGCCGGTGCCGCTCTACGCGCACCTGCCGATGATCGTGAACAACCAGGGCAAGCCCTACTCCAAGCGCGACGGCGCGGCCTTTGTGGGCGAGTTCAAGGAGCAGGGGTATCTGTCCGAGGCGCTCTTCAACTTCCTGCTGCTGCTCGGCTGGGCGCCGGGCGACGACCGCGAGGTGCTGACGCGCGACGAGATGGTTCAGCTCTTCACGCTCGAGCACTGCAAATCGAGCCCGGCGCGCTTCGACAGCAAGAAGCTGGTGTGGATGAACGGCGAGTACATCCGGCGGCAGCCGCGCGAGGTGTTCGCGTCCGAGTTCGTCTCGCGCGTGCAGGCGGCGGGGCTTTCGACCGAGGGCGCCGACCTCGCGGGCGTCATGGACCAGATGCAGATCCGCACCAAGTTCTATTCTGAAATCCCGGCGTCGTGCGCCTACTTCTTCACGGACGGCTACGCGTTCGACCCCAAGGGCGTCGAGAAACGGCTGAAGGTTGAGGGCGTTCCGGCGCTGCTGGACGAGGTGGCCTCGACATACGCGGCGCTGCCGGTTTTCGATCTGCAGACCTCGCACGAGGTGCTGGCCGCGATGGGCGAGGCTCGCGGCACGGGGCTGGGCTCCATGGTGCACCCGGTGCGCGTGGCGGTCTCGGGGCTGACCGAGGGCCCGGGGCTCTTCGAGATGCTGGCGCTGCTGGGCCGCGACAAGGTGTGTGCGCGGCTGCGTGCGGTGGCGCAGAAATTGCGCGACGGGGCGCTGTAGGGAAGACTGCGGAGGTCGAGCCTGAGGTGAGCCGCGCGGGTGACGGTCGAGAAGCGGCTCGGCACAGCCTCGCCCTCCAGGCCCTGGGATCGGTTTCCGCTTCTCCCAGCGTACCTCTGGCTGTAACCGATTGCGGCAACGATCGCAGAGAGCGCGAAGAACAGTCAGTTCTGCGGGCTCGGCGTACACGGTGTTCTAATCTCACACAAGGAAACACGCCATGAGCCGACCAATGATTCTTGCCTGCGCCTCATTGTTGAACTCCGCTGCGGCCCTCGCCGCCGAACCGGAGCGGCGCGAGTGGACGGTGGGGGGCGTGACGCGCGAGGCGCTGGTGTGCGTGCCGACGCAGGCCAAGACGAGTGCGGTGCCCGTGCTCTTCGCCTTTCACGGGCACGGCGGAAACATGCGTGGCGCGGCGCGGTCGTTCGATTACCACACGCTCTGGCCCGAGGCGCTGGTGGTCTACATGCAGGGTCTGCCGACGCCGGGGCGGCTGACCGACCCGGAGGGCAAGCGGGCGGGTTGGCAGCACGCGTCCGGCGAGCAGGGGGACCGCGACCTGAAGTTCTTCGACGCGGTGCTGGAGACGCTTCGCACGGAGCATAAGATCGACGAGAAACAGGTCTTCGCGACCGGCCACTCCAACGGCGGCGGCTTCACTTACGTGCTGTGGTCGGCGCGGCCGCATGTGTTCGCCGCCTTCGCGCCATGCGCGGCGGCGGCGCTGAAGGTCGGGCTGCTCACGCCCAAGCCCGCGCTGCACCTCGCGGGCGAGCAGGACGGGCTCGTGAAGTTCGCGTGGCAGCAGGTGACCATCGAGGCCGTGCGCAAGCTCAACGGGTGCGCGGCCCAGGGGCGTCCGTGGGGGGCGAACGCCACGCTCTACGCATCCGCCTCGGGCACGCCGCTCGTCGCGCTCATCCATCCTGGCGGGCACGAGATTCCGAAGGGCGCGCCCGAGCAGATCGTGCGGTTTTTCAAGGAGCTGCCGCGCTGAGGAACTTGCGCGTCACGCCTTGACAGCGGGAGCCCGCCTGTGAACAATAGGAACATGAAAACGATGTGCATGGCGGTATGTGCGGCGCTGGCGTCGGCCGCAGGTCGGGCCGGCGACGCCTGGGTGTCTTTTCCTGAGCTGTCTGACGAGGCGTCTTATGCTCCGGTCGCGGGCGTCGAGGGCGCGAGCGGAGCCCTGCCCAAGGGGTGGCGCGACAATTCGAGCTGGTCCGGATCCGCGGTCAAGTACGCGTTCGGCAAGGACGGGTCATCTGGCTACCTGCGCGCGGAGGTTTCGGGCGAAGGCATGTGTCAGCTCTTTAACCCCGCGATTCCGGCGCTCGACGGGCTGGGGTGCTTCACGCTTGTCCTGAAGGGGCGGAGTGCGAGGGAGTCCGAGGTTATCGTGGGCGTGCGCGACATGGAGGGCGAGCACGAGTATGCCGTGATGGCGAAGCTCGCCCTGTCGCAAGTGTGGCGGGAGTACCGGGTGCCTGTGAGCGGCGGCCCGTCCGGCCAGAAGTCGGCCTTTTTCGTGGAGCTGTTCAGCCCGGGCGAGGCCGACCTCGCGGCGGTGCGGCTGGAGCGGGTTCCCGCAGCGCGCTACGTGCCGTCGACCGCGCAGCCTGTGGCGCGCGAGGACGCGTGGTGGCAGGAGAGGCACCGGGCGCTGGTCGCGGCGGCGGCGAAGGCGCAGCCCGAGTTCCTGCTGATGGGCGACTCGATCACGCAGCGCTGGGAGCAGAACGGGCGAGAGGCGTGGGCGCAGGGCCTGGCGACTATGAAGGCGGCGAACTTCGGGATCGACGGCGACGGCACAGAGCACCTGCTGTGGCGCATTCAGAACTCGGGGCTGGGTACGCGCTTCAAGCCGAAGCTGGTCGGGCTGCTGATCGGCATCAACAACATCGGGTCGGGGTCGTTGCCAAATGACGCGATCTTGGGGCTTGCGGCCTGCGTGAAGGCCGTGCGCGCGCAGTCGCCCGACTCGAAGGTCTTGATCTTGGGCGTCTTTCCGGCTGCGCAGAGCGGCGAGGACGGCGTGCGCAAGACGATCAAGACGGTGAACAAGGGGTACGCGGCGCTGGCGGACGACCGGAGTGTTTTCTACGCGGATATCGGGGCGTCGTTTCTCGAGAAGGACGGCTCGATCTCTGAAACCGTGATGGACGATTTCTTGCATCTCACGCCCAAGGGTTACGGCCTCTACGCGAAAGCGATCACGCCGATGCTTCAGCAACTGTTGGTGAGGTGAACGGGGCGCGTGTCACAGAGCGCTTGAACCAGACCGAACTAAGTGCTAATTTAAGTACTGAAATCAGTGACAACTTATGGACGGAGAACGGTATGAACATGCTGGCGGCGCAGGAGATCAAGCGGTGCGGGATTGGGGCCGTCGACGGGCTGATCGGCAGCGGGCCGGTGTTTGTCATTAAGAACAACCGGCCCCAGTATGTGGTCTTGCGCGAAGAGGACTATTCGGGTTTGTTGTCCGAGTTGGCGGAGGCCAGGCTTGCGGCGTCTGAGTCGGATCTTGCGGCGGGGCGCGTGCGGCGGGGCGCGTCGGCCAGGCTGATGAAAGAGCTGGCGGCGGAGTGACGGCATGAAGCGGGCGGCCTACACGCTGGCTTGGACGGAAACGTTTGCGCGGACGGCGCGGAAGTTCCTGAAGCGGCACCCGGAGTTGGTGGCGGTGTTTCGCGATGCGCTGGAGACGTTGGAGCGCGAGCCCCAGGCGCCCAAGTTGAGGCTTCACGCGCTATCAGGGAAGCACGCAGGGAAGCACGCTGTCCGTGTGAGCTATGCTTGCCGGCTCGTCCTGGTCTTGCGTCTTACGGAAGAGGAGATCGTCTTGCTTGATGTGGGGAGCCATGACGAGGTGTACGGGTAGGGCAGGAGTCGAAAGGAGGCGAGTGATGAAGGTAGTCGCGTTTAACGGGAGCCCGCGCAAGGAGGGAAACACGGCGATGCTGCTCCGAAAGGTGCTGTCGCCGATCGCGCGGGCCGGGATTGACACGGAGCTGGTGCAGGTCGGCGGGCTGGCGATCCGCGGCTGTGCGGCCTGCTATCACTGCATGGAGGCGAAGGACAAGCGGTGCGTGATCAAGTCCGACATCGTGAACGCGTGCATCGAGAAAATGGTCGAAGCCGACGCCATCATCATGGGGTCGCCCTCGTATTTCTCGGGCATGACGTCTGAATTGAAAGCGCTCGTCGACCGCGCGGGGCTGGTGGCTGTGGCCAACGACCGGATGTTCTCGCGCAAGGTCGGCGCGGCGGTGGCGGTGCACCGGCGCGGCGGCGCGGTCAACGTGGTGGATTCGATCAACCACATGTTCCTGATGTCGCGCATGATCGTGCCGGGCTCGACCTACTGGAACTTCGGCGTGGGGCTTGAGCCGGGCGACGTCGCGAACGACGAGGAGGCGACGCAGAACATGCACGACCTCGGCGAGACGATCGCGTGGCTGATCAAGAGCCTGCACAAAGAAGGCTGACACTAGGGTTCGGCGAGGACGCGGTAGAAGCGCTGCCGCACCTGGAGGGGCGCTCCGCCCGTGAGCGTGCCGTCGTCGAGGAAGGCCATGGCTCCGCCGGTGCCGGGAACCGCCGCGCCCGCGTCCGACCAGCTCGCGAGGTCGTCGCTGTACTGGATCCGGTAGCGCCGGTCGGAGCGGCTCTCCCATTGCACCCGCACCGCCTGCAGCGCGGGCGCGGGGCTGAGGCCGGTGAGGGCGGGGCCGGGCTCGGCCCACTGAAGGCGCGTCAGCGAGAAAGGCGGGAGCGTGAGAGCCTGTGACGGCGCGAAGCCCGTCAGCGTCTGCGTGACCGTGGTGACGACGGCGTTGGACTCGTTGTTGTCCGTGATGGACGCGGAGGTGAGACGGGTGAGCGCTACCGTGCCCGTGGGGGCGTAGGGGCCTGTGAAGGTGACGTCGTGCGAGCCAGCGCGCTGGAGGTTGAAGACGAGCAGGGAGCGCTGGCCGCGGTCGCGGAAGGCGAAGCTTTGGAGGGCGTGAGCGCCGGTGTAGGAGACGCGGTTCATGTTGGTGACGCTCCAGGTCGGGTTATCGCCGCTGTGCGTGGTCTGGAGCAGGTCGCCCGCGAGGGATTCGTTCAGCAGGCGCTGCGCCTCGTAGTGGGGTCGCTTCCGGTCGGTCTTGCCCATGTCCAGCACCGCGCCCCAGAGCGCGACGGTTTTCGAGTCGCTGCGGGTGAAGCGGTTGCCGGGCAGCGAGAAGAAGAGCTGGTCGCGGCAGCCCAGCTCGCGCAGCATGACCAGCATGTGGTCGGCGACGGCGAGGGCCGCGCCGACCGAGGGCGTGAAGCTGTCGAGCGCGGACTGGGAGATGCCGCCCTCGGTGGTGTGCAGGTTGACCTCGTAGACGGAGAGCGGCACAGGGCGGCTGGAGGCCTGCAGGACGTTGAAGCTCTGGCGCATGAGGCCGGTGGTGGGCGAGGGGTTGAACGACCACCATTCCGGCTCGGCGAAGAGCGGGCCGAACAGCTCCTCGGTTGTGGCGTAGCTGTCGACGCGGCCCGCCATGTAGGGCGCCAGCGTGAGGCTGTCGTGCAGCGGCGAGGCGTTGTGGAGCTGCTGGTTCAGCGTCGGGTTGGCGTGCCAGCCGCCGAGCACGCAGTCGAACTGGGCCTGCGCGTGGTAGGGCGAGCCCTTGATGACGGCGAAGAGTTCGCTGGCGCGGTTTCCGCAGGGCACGGCCAGGCTGATGCAGCCCCCGCGGTAGGCGCTGTTGTTCCAGTTCTCGTTGCCGAACTCGAGGTGGATACGGGAGAAGGCGTCGGTCCAGGGCGCGGGGTGCCCGCGCCGCGCGCGGAGAATTCCGTAGGGCGTGTTCGTCGGGCCGCCGAGGTACTCCATCAGGTTCGCGACCTCTTGGGTCGAGTAGGAGGGCGGGATGCTGTACCAGGGCTCCGCTCCGATGTGTTCGCTCAGCGCGAGAAACTCGTGGAGGCCGGGCATCATGTTGTTTTCCGTCGTGTTGTAGACCGAGTAGCCGCTGCGCGAGCGGGCGAAGACGGGGGCGAGTTCGTTGTCGAGCGAGTTGCCGAGATCCTGCCAGTTGACATAGCGGAGGATGCCGGGCTTAAGGCCGCGCAGGGCGTCGACGACGGCATCGCGGAACTCCGTGGGGTTGTCCGTTCGCGAGTCGGTCTGCCGCAGGCTCACGTCGTCCAGGAGCGCGGCGCTCTGGCTCACGGGCGAGAGCTCCACCGTCACGGTGCCCGAGATGTCGGCCGGCTCGGAAATCCGGTCTGGGAAGGCGAGCGTGATGTTTGTCCAGGCGGTGCCGAGCTGGATGGTTTGGCTCAGGTAGGGCGTGAGCGAGCCGCGGCGTACGGAGGCGAGCAGGCGGTTTGCGCCGCCCGCGCCCTTGGCCTTGAAGGCGAGGCGGAACTGGCCGTTCAGGCGGACGAAGCCGGAGAGCGTGTCGAAGCGGCCGCGTAGTGCGGCTTGCTGGCCGGACACGAGCGCGGTGAGGCGGACGCACTGCTGCCCCTCCGTATCGGGGGGGAGATCAGCCGTCTCGCTGGCGATGGTGCCGCCGCCGCTGTTGCCCAGCTCCCAGCTCGAGTAGGCCGCGCCGCCGCCGGTGCCGCCCACATCCGATTTGCGCAGGACGAGGTAGTCGCCCGAAGCGGGCACGCGCGCCGGGTCGCTGTCGCCGAACGCGTACGTGGTGCCCTGGGTGCTGCCGGTCGGGTCGTTGGGCGTGTTCACGCGGTTGGGCGCCAGTGAGTGGGTCACGGTGCCGCTGCGGCCCTTCGCGGCGGTGGAAGACCAGGCGACCTCGTAGGAGGCGCCGGCCCAGAACCCGCTGGGCCACTGGCCAAGCGGCTGGTCTTCTATGGCGCTGGAGGCGGTGGCATTGGTGCCGAGGCGCACGACTGAGCGGAAGAGCAGGCCTTCGAAACCCGGGTTGCGGAAGAGCAGCTCCTTCATCATCTGCCCGGAGTCGTAATAGTTGTGCTGCGCGAGCCCGATGCCGAAGCGCCTGACGCCGGCCACTGCAACATTGGTTGAGACGTTGATGACCGTCGCGGCGGGAGCCTGAAGGGCGCAGAGTAGGATCACACTTGCAGCGCCCCATGCGTACCGTAGCTGGTTTCTGACCATCGACGCCTCCGCTGTTGCTGGGTGCGGTGCTTGCGAAACAAACGCATACACACCCAAATAATCTAGTTAAATCGTACAGATTATCCGGGTGAGTGTCAAGGGGCCGTGGCCAGCAATTCTAATCAGGGGCAGGGGCTCAATGGGCAGACAGCGCCTCGGCGACTTTGGCCGAGAGGGCCTTCAGCGTGAAGGGCTTGGGCAGGAACAGCGCGCCGTTGGAAAGCAGATCGTGCTGGGCGACCGAGTCGGAGGCGTAGCCGGACATGAACAGGAGTCTGAGGTTCGGGTCGAGGGTGAGCAGGTGCTTGGCCAGATCCCAGCCGGTCATCTCCGGCATGATGACGTCGGTGATGAGCAGGTCGGTTTTGCCGACGTTCTGCTCGGCCCAGATAATCGCCTCGCCCGGCGTGCCGGCTGTCACCACGTGGTACCCGAGGCGCTCCAGTGTGCGCTTGCCCAGCTTAAGGAGGGCCGGTTCATCCTCGACCAGCAGGATGGTCTCGTGATCGACGTTGGCGCACGGGGCCGCCTCAGGCTTCCGGGGGGAGGCGGCCTCGCGCGGCAGGCGGGGAAGGAAGACGGTGAAGCTCGTCCCGTTCCCCAGCTCGCTGCGGACGGTGATGAAGCCGCCGTTCTGTTGGACGATGCCGTAGACGGTGGCGAGGCCGAGGCCCGTGCCCTCGCCGACGTCCTTGGTGGTAAAGAAGGGTTCGAAGACGTGCTCGAGTGTCGCCGCATCCATGCCGCAGCCGGTGTCGCTGACCGCCAGCGTCACGTAGTCGCCGGGGTGGGCGTCCTCGTGTCCGGCGCAGTCATGCGGTGCGAGGGCGGCGTTGCCGGTCTCGATCACAAGCTGGCCGACGCCGGCGATGGCGTCGCGGGCGTTGACTGTGAGGTTCGCGAGGATCTGGTCGAGCTGCGACGGATCGATTCGGACGGTCGTGTCAAGCGAGCACGGCCGCCAGGCGAGTTCGACGTTCTCGCCGATGAGCCGGCGCAGCATCTTGAGCGTAGAGGACACGGCGTCATTGAGGTCGAGCACTCTCGGGGCTACGGCCTGCTTGCGGGCGAAGGTCAGCAGCTGCTGCGTGAGGTCGGCGGAGCGTTCGGCGGCCTTGCGGATCTCCTCAAGGTCGGCGCAGAGCGGCTGGCCCGGCGCAGCGGCGCTCAGGGCTAGCTCGACGCTGCCGAGGATGACGCTCAGCATGTTGTTGAAGTCGTGGGCCACCCCGCCGGCGAGGCGTCCGACCGACTCCATCTTTTGCGCCTGGCGCAACTCGGTCTCGAGGCGGAGCTGCTCGGTGATGTCACGCTTCACGGCGACATAGTTCACCGTGCGGCCTGCGGCGTTCCGCACCGGAGAGATGGATGCCTCCTCGGTGTAGAGCGAGCCGTCTTTTCGCTTGTTGATGAAGCGGCCTGTCCACGTGTCGCCATCCGTGATGGTCTGCCAGAGGGCCGCGTAGAAGGGCGCGTCGTGCTTGCCGCTCTTGAGGACGTGCGGGTTCTGGCCGAGCGCCTCAGCGCGGGTGTAGCCCGAGACGCGCTCAAACGCCGGGTTTACGTATTGGATGGTTCCCGCCGTATCCGTGATGACGACGATCTCGCTGGACTGCTCGATGGCGGCCATCAGCCGTTCGCGCTCCGCCTCGGCCCGCTTGCGCTCGGTGATGTCGCGAACGAAGACAAGGTGCGCGTTGCGGTTCAGAAACCGGATGGGCACGGCGGTGGTCTCGACGGGGACGCGCGCCCCGTCGAGGCGCAGGTACTCCTGGTCCATGAGCGTTGCTCGTCGCCCGGTTTCGTGCTGGCTCTGGATGCGCGCGCACACGCTGTCGTGGTATTCGGGGGCGATGCGCGCAAAGACCTGCGTGTCGAGCAGCTCCTCTGTGCGTGAGCTTCCGAGGAGCGCCAGCATGGAGGGGTTGAGGTAGGCGAACCGCCCCTCGCTTTGGACGTAAATGGCGTCCGGGGCGCTCTCGATGAGAGACCGGAAGCGCATCTCGCTATCCCGCAGCGCCTCTTCCGTCCGCTTGCGCGCGTTGATGTCGGCGACCACGCCGTCCCAGACCAGCGAGCCGTCCTCGAGTTTGCGCGGGGTGGAGCGGGCGTGGAACCACTTGATTTCGCCCGAGTTCGTCCGCTGGCGGAACTCGCAGTCGAAGACGTTCATCTCTCGGGCCGACCGCTCCTGCTCCGCGTCGATGCGCGGCCGGTCTTCGTCGACAATGAGCTGCCAAAAGGCTTCGGGGTCGGCCACCACGCGCTCCGCAGAAACGCCGAAGATCTTTTCGACGCCGGCGCTCATGTGGGTGTAGCGGCTCCGGCCGCCAGGCGGCGCCAGGAGCTGGTAGAGGGCGCCGCCGGGGATGTTGTCGCCCAAGGTGCGGATCCGCGCCTCGCCTTCCAGCAGAGCCTCCTGCGTGTGGGTGTGCGAAAGGGCGATTGCGAGGTAGCCTGAGAGCCGCTCCCACAGCTCGATGGCCTGCGGCGAAAAAGCGCCCTTGCCGCGGCTGTTCAGCTGGAGCAGGCCCACTAGGCGCTCGCCGCCGGTGCGCAGGGGGAGCAGGGCTACGGACTCGTAAACAAACTCGGGCTGGCCCCCGCACGATTCATAGCATGGGTAATCCTCGCCATCCCGCAGTCGGACGTCGACCTTGTCGCAGCCGGACTGCCGTTGAAAGAAGGCGATCGAGCGATGGATCAGATCCGCAGTGCCTGAGCTTTCCTGCGCCAGCTTGAGGAACTCAAGCGTGGCTTCGCGCTCGTGCTCCGTCAGCTTGCGCTCGGTGATGTCGCTGACCGTGCCGTCCCACAGAACACATCCGTCGGACGTGCGTCGGGGGCGGGCGCACATTTGCAGCCACCGCCAGTGCCCATCGGAACGGCGGAGGCGCAGCTCGATCATGAAGTCGCTCAAGTTGCGTAGGCTGACGGCCTCAGCCTCCCTCAGTGCGGGCGTCAATTTCGGGTCGACCTGTCCCAGCAGCAGGCTGGCGTCACGCAGCGCATCCTCCACCCGGATGCCGTGCAGCCGCTCCGCTCCGGTGCTGAGATAGACAAACCGCGGGGTGCCATCATCCTCGCGCGTGTACTGGAAAACATAACTGTCGGGCAGGTTGTCGCCGAGCACGCGCAACCGCTCCTCGCTCTGGTGCAGCGCGTCTCGATCGCGCCCGCGCCGAGTCAGCTCCTTGCGCAGCAGGGTCGCGAGAAGAAACGCCGTGACGAGCACAAAGGCCAAGCCCTTATAGATGGACCACTGCGTGATCGTGGCGGCGTCAAGCGAAACATAGCCGAGCACCTGGTCGGACAGGAGAATCCAGAGTCCTGCCAGCGCGACATAGGGCAGGATAACCCGGAGGATCGCTCGGTTAATTGCACCATCCATAGCATTCTTATGATACGCCTGTCAGGCGTTCATGGAAACACTATTCGTGCTGTTCAGCCGGCCGCCGGCCGCACGCTGAGCGGGAACAGACGGGTGGGGCCCACGAGCGGCACGCGACGCCAAGGCCGAAAAGTCGGCAGCGCCTCACAGGCGGGGGCGAAGCCCGTTATCGCCTGGGAAGGGCTGCTCAAAAAGCCACGTCGATGATGAGCGGCAGGTGGTCCGAGCCGATGTCCGGGCCGAGGCGCTTGGCGAGGGCGCGCACGTCAGCGCTGTGGAAGCAGTGGTCGAGGGGAATGCGCGCGGCTGAAGGCGAGGTGGCTGGCCAGGTGGGCTGGGGCCCGCGGCCCTGCGAGCTGTCGAGCAGGCCGCTGGTCTTGAGGAAGGTGCGGAAGTGGGCGGACCACGGGGTGTTGTTGAAGTCGCCGGTGACCACCAGCGGCCCCTCGACGGCGCGGAGCGTGCGGGCGAGCTCCCGCGTAAAGCTGTTGCGTCCGCGCCACATGTATCCGTTGTACGGCGCGAGCGTGTGGGTGCCGACCACGGTGATCGTGCGGCCGTTCACGCGGATGCGGGCGTGCGAGGAGGGCGCGCCTTCGGGGTCACTCAGCGTGAAGATGTCGGCCTCGAGGGCGTTGGTCTTGCAGTAGATGGCCGCCCCGAAATTGTCGTCGCGGGCGAGGCCGGCGTAGACGGGGTAGCTGTTCGTGAGCGGGGCGAGCTGCCGCAGCCACCAGTCGTCGGGCTCCTGCAGGACCACGACGTCTGGGCTCTCGCGGGCCACGAGGGCCAGCAGGGCGGGCGCGTTGGTGTTGCAGGTGAGGACGTTGGCCTGGAGGATGCGCAGGCGGGCGGTCTCGAGCGGGGCCTTGCCGGCCTGCGTGCCGCCCGGAAGGAACAGCAGCAGGACGGGAATGGCGTTGAGCGCGCAGAAGGCGAGGCTGGCGGCGGCGTGGCGGCGGCGGCGCGCGGCGATTTCAAGGCCGGCATAAAAGAGGAAGCAGAAGGCGAGCTGGACCTTGAAGTGCGTGAATATCTCGAGGAACCACTGGTGGCTTCCCAGCAGCCCGGCCACCGTGACGAGCACGCCGAGGAACGCGGCGGCCTCGGCGAGCCGGTGGAAGCGCTGGAAGGGCGTGAGGGCGGGTTGCATGAGGAACGGGCTCAACAGCTAGAGGGTTTCAGCGGCTGGACGTCAGGCCCGAGTGGCGCAGGAGGGCGTCGATGGTGGGGGCACGGCCGCGGAAACGGTGGAAGACGGCCAGGGGATCCTCTCCGCCGCCGAGGCCGAGGACGGTGTCGCGGTAGCGGCGGCCGGCGGCGCGGACCGCCGCCTCGTTGCCGAGCCCCGCCTCCTCGAAGGCCGCGAAGCAGTCGGCGGAGAGCACCTCGGACCACTTGTAGCTGTAGTAGCCAGCCGCGTAGGAGCCGCTGAAGATGTGGCTGAAGGAGCAGAGGAAGCGATCCTCGGGCAGCAGCGGCGTCGGCGAGTACTTCTCGGCGTTGAGCCGCTTGACCGTGTTGGCGTCGGGCCACTCCGGCCGCGGGTAGCGCGCGTAGAGGTCCATGTCGGTGGCGGCGAAGTAGAGCTGGCGCAGCATGGCGGCCGCGGCCCGGTAGTTCTTGGCGGCGACAACCCGGTCGAAAAGTTCGTCGGGGAGCGTCTCGCCGGTCTCGGCGTGGCAGCTGAGGCCCCGGAGCGTGGCGCGGTCGTAGCACCAGTTCTCCATGAACTGGCTGGCGACCTCGACGGCGTCCCACTCGATGCCGTTGACGCCTGAGGCGTCGGGCTCGTCGACGGTGGTGAGCATGTGCTGGATCGCGTGGCCGAACTCGTGGAAAAGGGTGTTCACCTCGTTGAGGCGCATGACGGGCGGGGCGTCGCCGACGGGCACGCTCTGGTTGCAGACGAGCACGGCCATGGGCAGCGTGACGCTGCCGTCGGGGCGGCGCTCGCGCGTGCGGAAGTCGTTCATCCACGCGCCGCCGCTCTTGGTTGCGGGCCGGCTGTACGGGTCCAGGTAGAAGCAGGCGCGCGGGGTTCCGTCCGCGTCGGCGAGGCGGAAGAAGCGCACGTCGGTGTGCCACACGGGCGCCTCGCCGTCGGCGGGCGTGATCACGACGCCGAAAAGGCGCTTGGCGAGGCTGAAGAGGCCTTCCAGGACGCGAGGGAAGAGGAAGTAGCGGCTCAGCTCCTCGTCGCTGTAGTCGTAGAGGCTCTCGCGCTGGCGCTCGGCCCAGAACGCGACGTCCCAAGGCTGAAGGGCGTCGGCCGCAAAGCCGCGGGTACGCGCAAAGCCCAGCAGCTCGGCGGCCTCGCGGCGGCCTGCGGCGCGCGACGCGCCAGCGAGCTTGGCGATCAGGTCGTCCACGGCGGCGACGGTCTTGGCGGTCTTGGTGGACAGGTTGAGGTCGGCGTAAGTCGCGTAGCCCAGGAGGCCGGCGAACTCGCGCCGCAGGACGAGCGCGCGCTCGAGGAGCGGGGTGTTGTCGAGCGGGCCCGAGGAGGCCCGCGTGGCGAAGGCGCGGCTGAACGTCTCGCGGGCCGCGCGGTTGCGGCTGTGCATCATGAAGGGCACGTAGACGGCGGTGTCGAGCGTGATCCGCCAGGGGCCGCCCTCAGGCGTTGCGGAGGCCTCGCCGGCGTCGCGTGCGGCCTGGGCGGTCACGGCGAGCAGGGCGGGCGGAAGTCCGTCCGCTTCGCCGCGCGCGCGCAGCGTCAGGGAGAAGGCCTTGGTCGCGTCGAGGACGTTGTTGCGGAAGGTCGTGCAGAGCTTCGCGAGCTCCATCTGGATCTCGTTGAAGCGGGCCTGCTGGGCGGGCGGGAGGCCGACGCCGCCCTGCTCGGCCCCGAGGATGGTCTTGTCGAGGATGCGGCGCTGCACGGGCGTGAGGCAAGGCGCGCGGCGGTCGGCGTCGCGCAAGGCGCGGTAGCCGTTGTAAAAGGCGCGGCTCTGGCCCACGCGCAGCGAGAAGGCGACGACATCGGGCTCGAGCGACTCTTGGGTGCGGCGCCAGCCGTCGCTATTCATGACCGCGAGCATGTGGCTGAGCAAGCCCCACGCGTCGGTCAGCGGGTGGCAGGCGTCGTGGAGCGGCTGCATCAGGCCCTCCCAGGTGGGGGCGTAGCCCGCCTCGAGCGCGTCCACGGCGGCGCGCGCCTCCGGGAGCAGGCGGGCGAAGGCTTCGGCCGCGCTCGCGGGCGTCATGCGGTCGAAGGCCGGCAGGTAAGGGATGGAGGTGAAGGGGTTCATGGGGGGGGAGAGGTTGGAGAGGCTTACGGTTCAGCGGTTAGGGGTCTGGGTTTGGAGAGGTTCGCAGTTCAGCGGTGGGGGTCAGGTTGGAGAGCGTTGCGGCTCAGGGGCGGCTGCGGGCCCCTGTGCCCGCCCGGCTATCGCGTCGCTGGCGGTGCGCCCTGTTTCTTGAGCTTGTCGGCCACGGCAGGCTGGGGGTCGAGCTGGTGGCTGCGCGTCCAGAAGACCACGGCTTCGCTCTCCCGGCCGGCGGCGAGCAGCGCGTCTCCGGTGTGGTCGAGGATCACCGGCTCGTCCTTCTCGAGCTCGACGGCGCGCAGGAGAAACTGGAGCGCGTCGAACACGCGGCCGGACCGGTACAGCACCCAGCCCTTGGTGTCGAGATAGGCGGCGTTGTCGGGCTCGGCCCGCAGCGCCTCGTTGGCGAGGCGGTTGGCCGCGTCGAGGTTCTTGCCGCTCTCGGCCCACATGTAGGCGAGGAAGTTCTTCATCTCGTGCGAGGACGGGTGCGCGGCGAGGGCGTCGCGCAAGAGCCGCTCGGCGTCTTCATGCGCCTTCTGTGACTCGAGCAGGCCGCCGAGCCAGAGGTAGAACCCTTCGTCGGGGAAGTAGCCCGCGCGCATGCGGCTGGCGTAAACCTCGCGCAAGGTCGCCGCGGCGGCCGCGCCGTCGTCGAGCGCCTGCTGCGTGGCGGCGAGGATCAGCAGGGTGGTGTCCGGGCTGCGCTCCGACCGCGCCTGCTGGGCGAGCCGGTTGGTCGAGCCGGGGTCCGCCGCATAGACGGCGCCGATGCGCAGGAGCGGCGTGTTGAAAGCGGGGTTGTCGCGGTAGGCGTCCAAGAAGGTGGCCACGGCGGCGTTGGTCTGCCCGAGCTGGAGCTGGCATTCGCCGGCGAAGGTCTTGAGCGCGGCGCGCTCGACGCTGCCGGTGCGCAGGTCGAGCGCGAGCCGGACGCAGCTCAGGGCGCGGGCCGGCCGCGCCTCTTCGCGCGTGTAGTAGACGGCCCATTGAACAGGCAGCGCCGCGCTAGCCTTGTCGCTGAAGCGCAGGTGCACGGCGCGCAGGGCGGCGAGCGCCTGCGCCTCTTGGCCGGACTGGAAATAGAGGCGGACCAGGGACTGGGCCAGCTCGCGGTTGTCGGGCTGGGCCGACAGGAGCGCGGCGCAGTGCTGCGCGGCCACGTCCGGGCGGTTGGTCGCGTCTGCCGAACGAGCGGCGTCCAGCCGGATCTCAAGGTCGTCGGGGTGGCGGTCGAGAAACCGCTCGGCGCGCTCCAGCGCCTCGGCGTGAAGCCCGCGGTCGGTCAAGTTGCTGAGGAGCGCGGCGAGGGGGCGGCGGTCGTCGGGGTCAAGGCGGATCGCCTGTTCGAACGCGAGCTGAGCAGCCTCTTTCGCAGAGTTGGTGTCCGCGCCTTCTCCGCTCTCGAGCAGGAGCCCCTTTGCGTAGAGCGCCAGCGCGCCGGCCTGGCGGGCGTCGGCGTCGGAGAGCGCAAACGTGGGGGCGCGGCCGTCAGGGGCCAGGAACAGGCAGCCAGTCGCCAGCAGGGCGAGCAGGGCCGGCCCGGAAATAAATACAAAACCGAACGCTCGGCGCAGAGAATCTGTCCGATCCGGTTTCAACATATATCTCCTGCTGGCACAAAACCCCGGCCTCGACCAAAGGTGGTGCGGAGGCCGGGATTCGGATAGAGGAACGGACGCGACGTCCGTGCGAGCCTTACTTGTTCTTGTGGCGCTGAGCCTTCAGGCGTTTGCGGTACTTATGCTTGGACATCTTCGCACGGCGCTTTTTCTTGATGGAACCCACGTTGTTTCTCCTGGAGTAACGGTGCCGCCCGGCAGGGGCGGACCCGCTTGTTGTTCGTTCAAAAAATGACTTTGTTCAGCGGCAGCTCGATGATGCCTTCCGCGCCGGCGGCGCGCAGCGGCGGCACGATGTCGCGCACGACCTTCTCCTCAACCACGGACTCGATGGCGAACCAGTCGGCATCGTTCAGCTTGTTGATCGTCGGGGCGTGCAGGGCGGGGAGGATGGCTGAGACGGCGTCCAGCTTGTCGGCCGGGACGTTGAGCTTGATCAGCACGCGCGACTCGGCGGCCAGCGCGCCCTGCAGCAGCATCGCGAGCTGCTCGATCTTGGCGCGCTTCTCCGGATTCTCCCAGGCCACCTTGTTTGCGATGAGGCGCGTGGTGGAGGTGAGGACCGTGTCGATGATGCGCAGGTTGTTGGCCCGCAGCGACGAGCCGGTCTCGGTGAGCTCGACGATCGCGTCCACCAACTCGGGGGCCTTGACTTCGGTCGCTCCCCACGAGAACTCGACCTCGGCCTCGACGCTGTGCTGGGCCAGGTAGCGGCGGGTCAGGCCGACCGCTTCGGTGGCGATGCGCTTGCCCTGGAGGTCCTTGACACTCTGGATGGGGGAGTCGTTCGGCACCGCCAGCACCCAGCGCACCGGGCGGGAGGTGGCTTTGGAGTAGCACATCTCCGAGACTTCGAGGACGTCCGAGTTGTTCTCGTAGATCCAGTCGTACCCGGTGATGCCCGCATCGAGGAGGCCCAGCTCGACGTAGCGCGAAATCTCCTGCGGACGGATCAGGCGGCACTGCAAAGCCGGATCGTCCACGCTCGGAACATACGAGCGCGATCCGGCCTGCACGTTGAACCCGGCCTTCCTCATCATGTTGAAGGTCGCGTCCTGCAGGCTACCCTTTGGCAAACCCAAAATTACGGCCATATCGTCTACCTGTTCTCCTCACCTCAGTTGGAAAGAAATTTCATATTACCGGATTCGGGGTTCGGTGACAAGTGCCCCTCGCAAAAATATTCCTGTGGCAGGACGGTCGCGCAGGGGGTATCCTAAACGCAAAGGAGTGCTTATGCAGAATCGCACGGGGACGAGTCGACGGACGTTTGCCGCGTGGTGCGCGTGCGCCGGATGCGCGGGGCTGGCTGGGGCGGCGTCGCCGTCCAGCCGCAACACCAAGAGCTTCAAGGAGTCGGCGGAGGGGGCTGAAGAGGCCCAGGGTGCGGCGAAAAGGGGCTTCGACATCGCCTACTGCGGCATCTTCTGCGCGTCCTGCGAACTGCGCCTCAAGGGCAAGAAGGATGGCAAAAAGTGCAAGGGGTGCACGCATCCGTCGATGGAGTCGACGTGCGCCGTCTTCGCCTGCGCGAAGGAGAAGAAGGTGGCAAACTGCGGGCTCTGTGCGAGCTTTGAGGCGTGCGAGATTCTGAAGAAGCACCACGAGAAGCCGCTCTACCGGCAGGTCGCGCGCCGCACCTGCGCCGCCGTCAAGGCGGACGGCATGGAGAAGGTGGCCGCCGCGCAGAAGGCGCGCTGGACGTGCGCGTCGTGCGGCAAGCTCTTCCCCTGGAACACGGCCGGCGCCTGCCCGCACTGCGGCAAGCCAGTCAGCGCCCTCTCCGAAAAGGACGCTCAATAGGCAGCGGCGCCGGTTCGATGACGATGTGATTTATGCTGCCGGTGCCGTTGCCGTGATCCAGCGGTTTCGTTCGAGCCCCCAGCAGCGGCGGATCGTGGACGTTCCTTCGGGCCGTGCGCGTACGGATTGGTTTTCCCAAATTATCTTTGGGGCGCAATTCGGATTGTCTTCGGCTCGGCCGGTTGTGCTATCATAACGCGTTTTTCAACAGCCCCCGGCGACGGGATGAAGGAGACGCGAATGAGTGAGGCGCAGCCGAGTGATTGCCCGCTGCTGATTTTTGACGGCGCGTGCGGGACGACCCTGCAGGCGATGCATCTGCCGGCCTCGGCCTGGCAGGGCTGGGACGGGTGCAACGAGATCCTGAACGTGACGGCGCCGGGCGCCATCGTGGACCTGCACCGGGCGTTCCTTGAGGCCGGCGCGCACGTGGTCGAGACCAACACGTTCGGCGCGTCGCGCGTGGTGCTCGCAGAATATGGTCTAGAGGGCCGCGTGCGCGAGATCAACGAGGCCGCAGTCGCCCACGCGCGCAAGGCCGCGGAGGGGCTGCCGGGGCGCTTTGTGGCCGGCTCGGTGGGGCCCACGACGAAGCTGCCCTCGCTCGGCCACATCTCGCGCGACGCGCTCTTCGCCTCGATGGTGGAGCAGGTCGAGGTGCTGCTCGGCTCCGGCATCGACCTGCTGGTCTTCGAGACCTGCCAGGACCTCCTGCAGCTGAAGACGTGCCTGGTCGCCGCCTATGAGACCTTTGACCGCGCGTCGCGGCACGTGCCGGTTCTGGCGTCGGTCACGCTGGAGCGGACCGGCACGATGCTGGTTGGGTCGGACATCGCGGCTGTGGCCGCCACGCTGGAGCCCTTCCCGCTGTTTTCGCTGGGGCTGAACTGCGCGACCGGCCCGGCCGACATGGAGTCGCACATCCGCTACCTGTCACAGCAGTGGCCGGGCCGCATCTCGTGCATGCCGAACCAGGGTCTGCCGGAGGTCGTGAATGGGCAGACGCACTACCCGCTGTCGCCCGCCGACTTCGCCCGGCACATGCGCAGCTTCGTCGAAAGCTACGGCGTGAGCGTGGTCGGCGGCTGCTGCGGCACCTCGCCCGAGCACGTCCGCGCGCTGGCCGCAGAGCTGCGCGGCGTGACGCCCGCCGAGCGGAGGGTCGAAGCATGAAGCCCTCCCTTTCCAGTCTTTATCAGGCGGTCGACATGCGCCAGCCGATCCCGCCGCTGCTCATCGGCGAGCGGACCAACGCGAACGGCTCCAAGCTGTTCCGCGACCGGCTGCTGGCGGACGACTATCAGGGCTGCCTCCAGATCGGCCTTGAGCAGGAGGCGAACGGCGCGCAGGTGCTCGACCTCTGCGCGGCCTACGCGGGCCGCGACGAGCTGCGCGACATGGCCGAGCTGGTCGAGCGGTTCGCGCGTTCCGTGAAGATCCCGCTGATGATCGACTCGACCACGCCCGAGGTGGTCGAGGCGTGCCTGAAGCTCTATCCGGGCCGGTGCATCGTCAACTCCATCAACCTCGAGGACGGCGGCCGCACGGCTCGCCGCATCTGCGGCCTGCTCAAAAAGTACGGCGCGGCGGTGGTGGCGCTCACGATCAACGAGAAGGGCATGGCCATGACCGCCGAGGACAAGGTCGCCACGGCCCGCCGCATCTACGACTTGGCGGTGGGCGAGTGCGGCCTGCGGCCTTCCGACCTGCTGTTCGACGCGCTGACCTTCACGGTCGGCGCGGGCGACGCGACGCTGCGGGACGCGGCGGTGCAGACGCTCCGCGCCATCCGCGAGATCAAGGCCGCGATGCCGGGCGTCGGCACGGTGCTCGGGGTCAGCAACATCTCGTTCGGCCTCTCGCCGGCGTCGCGCAAGTATCTGAACTCGGTCTTCCTGCACGAGGCGGTCGAGGCGGGGCTGGACGCGGCGATCGTGGACGCGGGCAAGGTGCTCCCGCTGGCCCGCATCCCGGAGGCCGAGCGCGCCGTGTGCTTGGACCTGCTGTACGACCGCGCGGGCGGACAGGAGCAGGGGCCGCTGGTGCGCTTCATCGGGCACTTCCAGGCGGCCTCGCCGGCGGGGGCGGCCGAAAAGCCGGACGCCTCCCGCTTCGAGGGTGCGGAGCGCGCCGTGTTCGCGCAGGTGGTGGACGGCTCCAAGGAGAACCTCGAAGACAATTTGGCGATGCTGCTCCAGCGGCTGGCGCCGATCGCGGCCATCAACCAGATACTCGTGCCGGCCATGCGTCACGTGGGCGAGCTCTTTGGCCGGGGCGAGCTGCTGCTGCCGTTCGTGCTGCAGTCGGCCGAGGTGATGAAGCGGGCGGTGTCGTGGCTGGAGCCGCTGATGGAGAAGGGCGAGGCGAGGCAGCAGACGCGCGTGCTGCTGGCGACCGTGCAGGGCGACGTGCACGACATCGGCAAGAACCTGGTGGACATCATCCTGAGCAACAACGGCTACAAGGTCTTCAACGTGGGCATCAAGGTGCCCGCCGAGGCCATCATCGAGAAGGTCCGCGAGCACCAGGTGGACGTGATCGGGCTGAGCGGGCTTCTGGTCAAATCGACGCTGGTCATGCGCGAGAGCCTGCGGCAGTTCCGCGACGCCGGGCTGACGCAGCCCGTGCTGCTCGGCGGCGCGGCGCTGACGCCGCGCTACGTGGCGGACTCGTGCGTGCCCGAGTACGGCGCGCCGGTGGTCTACTGCGCCGACGCGTTCGCGGGCCTCAAGGCGGTGCGCGCGCACGAAGAGGGGCGGCTGGCGTCGACCGTCTGGGCGGCCGCGGGCGCGGGGCAGGCGCTCAGGCCGAGCGCCCGCGACGCCGAGCTGGTCCGCGACAACCCCGTGCCCGCCGCGCCGTTTCTGGGCGTGCGGCACGTCGAGGGTGTCGACCCGGCGGTGGTGCTGCCGTACGTGAACCTGCAGGCCCTGTTCCGCGGGCGGTGGGGCTACCGCCGCGCCAAGCTGTCGGCGGAGGAGTACGAGGCGCTCGTGTCGGGGACGGTGCGTCCGATCTACGACGGGCTCGTCCGCCGCGCCGTGGAGGAGGGGCTCGTGCGCCCGAAGGTGGCCTACGGCTATTTCCGCTGCTTCAGCGAGGGCGACGCGGTTTGCGTCGAGGACGGCGGCGCGCAGCACGTCTTCCGCTTCCCGCGCCAGGCCGAAGCGCCGCACCTGTGCATCGCCGATTTCTTCAAGCCCGCGGCGGAGGGCGGGGACGTCGCGGGGTTCTTCGTGGTGTCGATCGGCGACGCGATCGACCGCGAGGCGCACCGGCTCTATGAGGAGAACCGCTACCACGACTACCTGATGCTGCACGGCTTCGGCGTGGAGGTGACCGACGCGCTGGCCGAGTACTGGCACGCGACGATGCGGCGCGAGCTGGGCATCGCGGGCTGCGAGCCCGCAGACATGAACGGCTTCGTGACGCAGAGCTATCAGGGGTCGCGGTTCGGGTTCGGCTATCCGGCGTGCCCGGACTTGGAGGCGCACCGTCCGGTGTTCGCGCTGCTGAAGCCCGAGCGGATGGGCATTTCGCTGACGGAGACGATGCAGATGGTGCCTGAGATGTCCACCTCCGCGATCATTGCGCACCACCCGCAGGCGAAATACTTCGCCGTGTGACCTCGGAGACCCCCCCCATGAAGATGATCTGCGCAAATTGCGGCTACGTGTACGACCCGGAGGCGGGCGACCCCATGAGCAACGTCAGTCCGGGCGTGCCGTTCGGCGCGCTGCCCGAAGGGTGGGTGTGCCCCCTGTGCTATGCGGGCAAAGAGGCTTTCGATCCGTTGGACTAGTTGAAAAAGAAGTGAGACTCTGCTAACATACCACCGTTGTTAAGGGTGGGCGCTTGCCGTGTTTCAGAGTGTGCGGGTCTGGTGTGATGAGTGGAGCGGAGAAGACGGTTTATGGGAACAATCAAGATCGACCGGGGTTTTACTCAGAAGATTCAGCACAAGAGTCCTGCGCATGCGGTCGGCGAGCCCGTCCCGCCGCACCACAAACCCAAGAAGCCGCAGCGCGGCTCTCCCTGGCTGACGGTGGCACTCGTCGTGGTGGGGGTGGCCGTGCTCGCCTGCGTGATTGGGATTGCGGTGGCGGTGAACGCGGGGAAGCAGAAGGCTGCGCCGAGCGCGGTTCAGCACGCTCAGCCAGCTGCTGCGACAGCCCAGGCGGCTTCGCCGGTGCTGGCCGCGACGCCGCGCGCGCCGGATGAGGCGGCGGCGGAGCCGGCGGACGATGCCGCCGCGTACGCCGACTACCAGCCGAGGGTGATGCCCGCCGGCTCCGCGACGCAGGCCATGGCGCTCGCGTACAGTTCGAGCGGGGGCTCGCCGATCTACCGCGAGGTGCCGCTGGGCTGCCCGCAGGGCCTGCTGTGCGAGTACTACGAGAAGGTCAGCGGGAATACGGTGGACGATCTCCGCAAGGCGCCGAAGTTTCCGAGCCAGCCCAATCGGGCGGTGCAGGTGGGCCGCTTCGAGCTGTCAGAAAAGCTGGGTGAGCATTACGGCGCACGGGTGCGCGGCTATGTGGTGCCGCCGAAATCGGGCGCGTACACCTTCGTTGTCAACGTCGACGACGGGGGCGAGTTCTGGCTGAGTACGGACGAAAGCCCGGCGAACCTGCGGCGGCTGGTCACGCTCACGAAGCACACGCAGCACAAGTGGAACGCCGTTGCGGATCAGCAGTCGTCGCCCTGCGAGCTGGTCGCGGGCAAGCGCTATTACCTCGAGGCGCTGCTCAAGCAGGCCAGTGGGGGCGACTACTTGGCCGTGGGCTGGTTCGGCCCGGTGTCGGATAAGATCGTGATCATCGAGGGGCCGTACTTGCAGCCGTGGACGGACAAGCCGTCGCAGGTGCAAGCCCTCTCGTCCGCGCGCGACGCGGCCGCCGCGCGGCGCAAGGCGCGCGAAGAGGCCGAGGCCGCGTGCGTGGCCGCGCGTGCGGCGGTTGCGGAGCAGATGAAGGCGAGCGGCTCGGCCTACCGGTACGCCGAGGCCGCTCGCGCCCTGAAAGCCAAGAAGACGTTCGAGCAGAATCCGGCCGCGCAGGAGGTGGTGGACGTGGCGGTCGCACGCGCTGAGGCGCTGGCGCAGCTGAAGGCCTTTGTGCAGGCCGAGGTGTCACGCACGCGGCCGCGCGGCGTGTGGACGGCGTTCGGCGCCCAGGCGGACGTGACGGCTGCGAGCGATGCGGGCTTGACGGTCGCGCCGGGCCGCATCGTGGCCTGGGACAAGGTGCCTGCGGAGCAGATGCTGCGCCTGATCCACGCCACGGTGCCCAAGGCGCAAGGCGACGCCAACATGCGGGGCGCGCTCCTGCTGGCCGCTGCGGTCTATTGCAAGGAGGTCAGCGGCGGCGTGGCTTACGCGCTCAAGTATCGCGAAAGCGCCCTCGCTGCGAGCCCGGGCTTGGCGGCGTCGGCGGATCGCCTGCTGGGCGGGTCGCCGGAGTCTGTTCTGGCCGAGCCCCTGATCCTGGCTGCGCTCGCCGAGCTGGGCCGGCTGGCGCCCGAAGCCTCGGCGCTGGCCGACCGGGTGCTTCAGCGGCAGGGCGAGGTCGCCGCGCTGGCCGGCGCGCCGCAGTCGGGGCTGCTCGCCGAGTTCTGGGATAACGCGCCGGTCAGCTCGCTGGACGACCTGCGCACGCAAGGCATCACGCGGAAGCGCTCGCCGGACGCGGTGCAGCGGATCGCCCATTTCGAGACACCCACCAACCGGGCTGACCGGTATGTGACCCGCATCACGGGGTTCCTGACGCCGCGGGAGACGGGTGAGTACCTTTTCTACGTCGCGTCGGACGACAACGGCGAATTCTGGCTTAGCCCGGACGAAAGCCTCGAGAGGACGACGCTGTGCGTCAAGAACACGGCTGCGACCGGCCGCTACACGTGGGATAAGGAGACGCGGAAGTCGGAGCCGGTGAGGCTGGAGAAGGGGCGGCGCTATGCCGTCAAGGGCCTGCACCGCGAAGGCGGGGCGAGCGACCATTTCGCGGTCGCCTGGAGCCGGGCTTCGGAGGGCGTGCCGAAGCTGATCACCTCCGAGTACCTGTCCAGCTCAACGTCGGGCCTGTCCGCCAATAAGCCGGAGGGCCTCAAGCAGGCGGAGGCGGACGCCGCGCAGGCGGTGGAGCTGGCGGCGGAGGCGGTCAGCCTCTGCGAGCCGGGCGATCAGGCCGAGTCCGCGAAGCGGGCCGGCGACCTGCAGAAACAGGCGGTGCGGGTGAAAGAGGCGCTCCGAGCGGCGGAGGAGTGCGTTCGTCGCATCGACGCGGCGCTGCCTCAGCTCAAGAGCGCGGGCCGGTCAGTGGAGTGATTTCGCCTGGGGCCAGAGCGAGCGCCAGTAGGCTTGGTCCAGGGCGAAGGGGTCGAGCGTCTGCTGGGCGAGGTCGAAGGAGCCGGGCAAAAGCCCGAAGCGCTTCATCTCGCGCACGTACTGCGGGTTGGGCTTCCAGCCGGGCGTGCCCCAGGCCGGGCGCGCGTCGTAAAGTTTCTTGCCGCTCTCGATCGTGGCGAGAATCTTCTTGTAGTCCGGGTCGTCCTTGTCCTTGAAGACGGGCTTGCCGCAACGGCCGTAGCCGCCGGCCTCCTTGGCGAGCGGGGCGAGCAGGAGGCTGGAGCACGCGGGCTGCGTGTAGTTCACGAGCACGCCGGGGTCGTACAGCCGGGCCGGGTCGTTGGCCAGGATGATGCGCTCGTGGCTGCCGGTGGGGCGGCCGGCCAGGCTGCGCTCCTTCTCGCGGCGGATGCCCCAGTTAAAGGGGATGCCGCTGACGTTGCGGTCGGCGGTGTTCTTGTGGCACTCGTTACAGCGGCGTTTGAGGACGTCGCGGCACTCGCCGAGGGCCTTGTAGCCCGCGTTACCGTAGTAGCCTTGCTCCTCGGTGTTGCGCAGGGCCGCGTAGCTGCCAGCGTAGGGCGCGGCGGACTCGACCCAGAGCCAGGCGGTGCGCCAGTCGGCGGGCGAGGCCTTGGCGCCGTGGTGGCCGCCGGCGAGGCGCGCGAGCAGGGGGCTGGCCGCGCTGCCGATGGAGCGCGGCGGCTGGTTGCCGAGGCCGTTGCGGCCGTCCACGACGAGGCCGCGCGTCAGCAGGGCGATGTAGGCGTTTGAGAAGTGCGGCGACTGGGCGGCGACGAGGTTGAGGTTGCCCGCGCGCTTCTGCGGGTTGTGGCAGGTCACGCAGGTGCGGTCGAGGACCGGCTGGACGTCGCGCTGGAAATCGAGCACGTCCGGCAGGCCGTCGAAGGGCTGGATCGCGGAGGGCGGGCGCTTGAGGGCGAGCAGGGTGCTGTCGGAGCGGCGGGCGTCGGCCGCGCCGGCGCGCTCCTCGTGGCAGCCGACGCAGGTGTAGGTCTCGCCGGGCATGAGGTTCGCGAAGCTCTGCATGCGCTTGACGGACAGGTCGTTCGCGTCGAGCGAGACAAAGAAGAGCGGCCGGCCGGCAGGCGCGAAAAAGGAGGCGCTGCCGTCCTCCTCGACGGGCACCGTGCCGAGCACGCGCTCGAGGTTGAAGGAGCCGGAAAAGGAGGTCAGGTCCATGCCGCCGCTGAAGTTGACCGGCTTCGGCAGGGGCTCGAGGATCAGGAGCCGCTTGACGTCGCCGCGCTTGACGCCGCCCATGTTGCGGCCCGCGTACACGTCGACGAGCACGAACTGGCCGCTCGCCTCGCCGGGCTTGACGCGGCTGGGGATGACCGGCTCCCGCGGGCGCGGGCGCAGCGGGCGCGGCTCATGCACGGCGCAGTCGGGATCGGTGTAGATGACCTGCTCCTGGCCAGCGCGGTCCATGAGCAGGAGAGTCTTGTCGCGGGCCATGAGGAAGATGTCCCGGTCGAGCGGGTAGGGGTCGCGGATGCGGCCGCTCTTGCTGAGCCGGATCGCGGCGGTGAGGGCGTCGGGGCCCTGCTGCTGGGTGACGAGCGTCGCGTAGCCGGCGTGCTCGTTCGCGCCGTGGCCGGGCGAGAAGCTGGCCAGCACCTCCTGCGTTCCGGGCACGGGGAGCGCGTCGATCATGACGGTCCACGAGTGCATGTTGCCGTAGAAGACGTTGACGCCCGTGCCGTCGGGGTTCATGGCCCAGAGGGCGTGATATTCGACCTGCGAACGGTCGATGTACTCCCAGCGCATATAGAGGAGCCGGCCGTCAGGCAGGACGGCGGGGGTGTTGTCGTGCTCGATGTTGGCAGAGAGGCAGGTGATGCCCGCGCCGTCGGGCCCGCAGCGGTAGAGCGTGCCGACCTGCGTGTACCAGCAGCTCACCCACCGCTTGCAGCGCGTGGAGACGAAGGCGATGTCGCCGTCCGGCAGGCGGCAGGGCTCGTAGTCGTCCCACGGGCCGCCGGTGAGCTGGCGCAGGCCCGTGCCGTCGGACTGCACCGCGTAGAGGTGGTAGAAATCGGTGCCTGCCGGGCGGTGGGAGAAGAGGATCGTGCGCCCGTCGTAGTCCACGTGCGGGTCGCGGACGCCGCCGCCCTTGGCGTCGAAAATGGCCCGCCGCTCGAGGGTCCGAAGGTTGTAGCGGTAGAGGACGCCGGTGTCGGGTTGGCCGTTGCCGGCGTACGCCTTCTTGCTGGCGTCATCGCAGTAGTAGCCGATGTTGGCGTACCAGTGGCCGTCATTGTAGCGCGCGCGGGTGCAGAAAACGATCTCCGGCGCCGCCGCCAGCGGGCCGGACAGGGCGGCGCCCTTCAGGTCGGTGCCTTCGGCCGAAAGCGAGGCCCAAGCGCCCAAGCACCCGATCCACAAACGTTTTCTCATGACATTCCCCCAAGAATCAGCTAATCTGAATCTTCGTCAAGGGTATCACACCGCGTCCGCTGTGACAACCGCGGAACCTCATGTGGGAGCCGGACACGGCGGAGTGGTGGGACGCCCCGTTTCACGCCTATCGGAAAGCCGGCCAGGTGAGCCGTTTTTTTCTGGTTGGTTTCATGCAACTTGCCTGTTGACAGTTCAGACGGCATGGGTTAAGCTGTCTAACCATTTTTTGCGAGGAAGGAAGAGCCAGGTTTACCATGATGAAGTCATTCATTCCAAAGAACCCAGGTGAGGCCCGCAGTTGGCAACTGGTTGATGCGACGGACAAACCGCTTGGGCGGTTGGCTGTGAGCATCGCCAATACGCTGCGCGGCAAGAATCGTCCGACGTTTGATCCGAGCGTGGATATGGGCGATTTTGTGGTTGTGGTCAACGCGGAGAAAGTCCGCCTGACCGGTCGTAAAGTCGAGCAGAAGGAATATCAGCGGTATTCCGGGTGGCGCGGCGGCCTTAAAACGTTCACGGCTAAGACCATGTTGGAGAAACATCCCGACCGCGTGATTCTCGAGGCGGTCTGGGGCATGTTGCCCAAGAACACGATCAGCCGCAAGATGATGACCCGCATCAAGGTCTATCGCGGCTCCGAGCACCCGCATGCGGCGCAGATGCCTGTTGCGGCGGCGTTCTAAATCTGATTAGGAAGAAGGTAGAAGATGGTGAAAGAGATTTCAGCGGGCACCGGTCGGCGCAAGACGGCGGTCGCTCGTGTTCGCTTGGTTCCCGGCGCCGGCAAATGGCTCGTGAACGACGTGAAGATCGAAGAGTACATCCCGAGCGAGGCGCTGCGCCAGTATCTGCGCCAGCCTCTGACGCTGACGGGGATGGACGGAAAGTTCGACGTCTTGGTCTCGGCCAAGGGCGGCGGGATCAGCGGCCAGTCGGGCGCGATCAGGCACGGGCTCTCCCGCGCGCTGGTGGCGTCAGACGCCAACCTGCGCGAGGTGCTCAAGAAAGCCGGCTGCCTGACCCGCGACTCCCGCATGAAGGAGCGCAAAAAGCCGGGTCAGCCTGGCGCCCGCAAGCGCTTCCAGTTTTCGAAGCGCTAGTCGTATCATTCTTCAAATCCTGTCGAATATGCGGGCGCCTTTCCCGGGCGGCCGCATTTTATTTTTCGGACCCTACAATCTATGCCACTTAGTTTCATCAAAAAGCTCGCAGGGCGACTGCTCGGTAAGACTTCAGGGGAGAGCGCCCCAGCCCACCCCGCCGGCCACGCCAAAAAGGGCGCGCCGTCCTCATCTGCCAGGCCCCAGCATGGGCACGGCCACGGCCCCGCCTCGAAATCAGGCAACCCGGCGCCCCGCCACGGAGCTGAAGAGCGCCCCCGCGGCCCCCGCGGCCCCCGCAGGGACCGCTCTCCGCGCGACGACCGCTCTCCGCGCGACGACCGCTCTGCGCGCGACGACCGCGCCCCGCGCGACGACCGCTCTGCGCGCGACGACCGCGCCCCGCGCGAAAGTCGGCCCGACGGCGCCCCGCAACAGGGCCGCGACAGCCGCAGGCCGCCTCGTGAGCGCGATCAGGCGCGCGCCGATGGTCAGCCGGACGCTCCCGCAGCCGCCTCCGGCCGCTCCATCGCCCGCCCCCCGCGCTCGCGCCAGGGCCGCGGCCCCGGCGAGGAGCGCCCGCACTCCGACCCGCGGGTGCGCCGCCCCGGCGGAGCGGTGGCCGACGAAGAGCAGTCCAAGCGCCTCGCCGCCCACGCGGCCTGGTCGCCGGAGCAGTATCAGGTCGCCCCGGCCGAAGGCAAGCGCCGCTTCCAAGACTTCGATCTGCCGGGCGAGCTCCTGCACGCCGTGGCCGACCTCGGCTTCCAGTACTGCACGCCCATCCAGGCCCTGAGCCTCGAGCACGCGCTGGCCGGCAAGAATGTCACCGGCAAGGCCCAGACGGGCACCGGCAAGACCGCCGCCTTCCTCGTCGCGATCCTCACGCGCTACCTGCGCAGCCCCGAGGCCCGCCAGGAGCGCGGCGGCGCCCCGCGCGCGCTCGTCATCGCCCCGACCCGCGAGCTGGTCATCCAGATCTGCAAGGACGCCGACACCCTCGGCAAGTACTGCGGCCTGCGCTCGCTGGCCGTCTACGGCGGCATGGACTACGAGCGCCAGAAGCGCGAAGTCACAGATGCGCCCGTCGACCTGCTCGTCGCCACGCCCGGGCGCCTGCTCGACTTCGTGCGCTCGCGCGTGATCGACCTGTCGAAGGTCGATACGCTCGTGATCGACGAGGCCGACCGCATGCTCGACATGGGCTTCATCCCGGACGTGCGCTCGATCATCAGCCGCCTGCCTCCCAAAGACAAGCGCGGAACGATGCTCTACAGCGCCACGCTCACCGACGACGTCATGAAGCTGGCGTCGCAGTGGATGGAGGCGCCGGTGTGCGTGGAGACGGAGACGGAGCAGGTTACGACCAAGACGGTCAAGCAGGTCGTCTACGTGGTGACCGCGAACGAGAAGTTCACCGTGCTCTACAACCACATCCAGCAGTACCCCGACTCCCGCATCCTGGTCTTCTGCAACCGCCGCAACACCACCGAGGACGTGGTCTCCAGCCTCGCCCGGCGCGGCATCCATTGCGAGATGCTCAGCGGCGACGTCAACCAGAACCGCCGCCTGCGCGTACTCGAGGATTTCCGCGAAGGCAAGGTCCGCATCGTGGTGGCGACCGACGTGGCCGGCCGCGGCCTGCACGTGGACGATATCGGCTTCGTCATCAACTTCGACTTCCCCTACGAGCCGGAGGACTACGTGCACCGCATCGGCCGCACCGGCCGCGCGGGCGCGAGCGGCACTGCGATTTCGTTCGCGGATGAGGACGAGTCGTTCATCATCCCAGGCATCGAGAAGTACATCGGCGAGGAGCTGAAGTGCACGGTGCTGCACAGCGACGATCCGCTGCTGGCGAAGCTGCCGGACTCTCATCGCGGCCCCCGGCGCGAGCCGAGGGAGGACGACCGCCCCCGTGAGCCGCAGCCCGCGAAGACCGAGTCGCCGGACGCGCAGCCCGCGCAGGCTGAGCAGCCTCCGACGGCGCCGCAGCCGCAAGGCGAGCTGCTCCCGCCGTCCGAGCCCCCCCTGCGACCGGCCGAGGCCGTCAGGCCCGCTCCGGCCGAGCATCCGCGCGTTGAGCATGAGCGCCCGGCCCCGGCGCCGCTCGCGCCCCACGAGCTGCCGTCCGAGGAGCCGCCCCTGCGACACGCCGAGGCTGCCAGGCCCGCTCCGGCCCATCGTCCGCGCGTTGAGCGTGAGCGCCCGGCCCCGTCTGCGCCCCACGAGACGCTGTCCGAGGAGCCGCCCCTGCTGCGGCCAGCCGAGGCCGTCAGGCCCGCTCCGATCCATCGTCCGCGCGTTGAACGTGAGCGCCCTGCCCCGGCGCCGGCCGCGCCCAGGGAGCCGCCGCGCGAGCGCGAGCCGCTGCCGCCGCGGCCTGCCGCTGCGCCCGCGCCCGCTTCAGCCTCGCCCGCGCCGGGCCCGGCTGGCGTGCGCCGCCCGCGCTTTTCAGAAGAGTGGGTTCCCGGCCAGAGCGGGAGATAAGCCTCGCCTGCCGCTGGCGTGCCGCCGGGAAACGCGGCATGGCCAGCGGATTGGCCTTGCTGAATCTCGCGACGATTCGGTATCGTTTCGCAGCCTCTTAGGGCGGCCGCCGCATGGAAGGGCCGACCCGCTCTGAGAGAGGGGGGACGAAGATGTCCAAAGCCGCCGCCGTCGCTGTCTGCCTCGTGCTCGCCTGTCTCTCTCTCGCCGCCGCGGCGTCAGTGCCTTTGCCCATGGATGACCCGGCCCGCTGGCGGCCTAACCCCGACGGCGGCAACGCGCCTGCGGTCACAGCCGCGGAGGCTGTTGAGGGGCGCCCCGCGCTGCGCTTCGCCTACGCCAACGCCAAAGGCTTTGGCAACAGCCTGCTCGAGAACGTCGCCGTGCCGCCCGAGTCGTATGGCGTGCGCTTCAAGCTCTTCGTCGAGGCGGCCGCGCCCGAGGCCGCCATGCACCTCTGGCTGCGCGAGAAAGACGGCGACATGTGGCTGTGCCGCGTCGCCCCCGAAGACGGCAAGGGGATCGCCGGGCGAGCGGGTGTGTGGCGCGACGTCTTCGCGCCGTTCAGCGCGTTCGACCATCAGCCGCGCGGCGACAAGCGCCGCCAGTTCTTGAGCTGCGACCGCCTGCTTCTGGGCTTCAACTACGGCAGCCAAACGGTGCGCGTCGCCGACCTCGCCTTCGCCGTCCGCGTCGCCGCAAATCTGCCGGCCGACGCCGCCGCCCGCGCGGCTGTGGCGCCGCCCATCGACCCGCCCGGCCGCCGCATCGCGATTCTGCGCGAGCCCACGGTCGCACACGAGCCCGGCCACGCCGATCCGGAGCGCCTGGCCGCGCTCCTGCGCGACGCGGGGTTCAGCCCCGCCTTTCTGCGCGCGGCCGACCTCTGCGACCCCGCCCGCTTCAGCCGCGCGGCCGTCGATCTGCTGGTCCTGCCGAACGCGCCCTTCTTCCCGCAGGCGGGCGCCCCCGCCTTCCGCGCGTTCCTCAAGGCGGGCGGCTCCTTCTTCTCCACCGGCGGCTACGCCTTCGACCGGCTGGGAGACTACGGCGATGCGGGGTGGTCGGCGCAGAAACGTTGGCCACTTGCGAGGGAAATGGACAGCGCCCGCCGCGACGCAGGCCGCCTCAACACGCGCAACGGCGAGCACGGCGACACGATGAAGCTCAGCCGCGACCAGATCGGCGTCTTCGACCCCTCGTTCCTGCTGCGCAACGTCGCGTCGGTCGCCACCGCGCCCGATCAGTTCGTCGCGCCCGAGCCCTGGCGCGCGCCGCTCGCGCTCGAAGGCCCCGCCGCCGTGGCCATGACCGGCAACAACAGCCCGGTCTTCCCCGACGTCTGCGGCCGCTGGATTCCGCTGCTGGAAACCGCCGACCGCCTGGGCCGGCCGCGCGGGCCGGCTGCCGCGCTGGTGCTGAATCACAGCGGGCCCTATGCAGGCTCGAACTGGGGCTTCGCAGGCGTCACCAACCGCGACCTCTTCAGCGGCGAGTTCCCTGCGCTGGACCGGCTGTTCGTGTCGGCCTGCCGCCGCTTGCTCGCGCCGTCGTATCTCGTGACGCTGAAGAGCGGCTTCGCCAGCTACCGGCCGGGCGAGACCGTGACGCTCTCTGCCCGCGTGTATGCGCCGAGCAACGCCCTGGCCCTCACCGTGCGCTTTCGCGTCGGCGACACGGTCGTGGCTGAGAAGCCCGTGGCCGACGGCACGGCGACCGCGTCGTGGCCGCTCGCCGAGGCACTGCCGGACTTCCGGGCGTTTTCCGCCGAACTGCTCGCGGATGGCCAGCCTGTGGACATCTTGCGCAGCGGCTTCACGGTTTGGAATACGGCGCGCGCCCAAGAAGGGCCGCACGTCAAGCTGCGCGACAATTACTTCGACTTTAACGGCCGGCCGCTCTTCTTCGGCGGCGCGAATACCACCGGCATGATGTGGTATTCCGACAGCGAGGATCCGCTGGTGTGGCGGCGCGACTTCGAGCGCATGGGCGACTTCGCGATGAACACGCTGCGCATCCTGCACTTCTCGCCCTTCTGCAATGCGACGAACCCGGCCGCCGCCCGCGGGTCGGCCCGCGAACTCGCCAGCCGGCCCGAGAAGACCTGCCGCCAGACCGATGCCATCGTGCAGCTCGCCCAGCCCAGCCAGGTTTCGATCTTTCTCTCGCTGCATGACTGGATACCCCTAGATATCTCCGACGAGGACCTCGCTGCGCAGCAGGACTGGAACCGCTTCTGGGTCAGCCGCTACCGCGGTTTCCCGGGCATGTTGTACGACATCCAAAACGAGCCGGGCACCTCGCTCAGCAACGACGCCGTGCTGCGCCCGCTCTATGAGAAGTGGCTGGCGGCGCGCGACGGCTCCGTGCAGGCCGCGCTTGCGGCGTGGCAGGGCTCGGGCGCGAAGCCGGCGATCGACTTCGGCGCGAAGGCCGCGGGCTGGGACGACCTGCGTTTCCGCGACAACGAGCGCTTCCGCGCGTGGGTCTACGCGCGGTGGCAGCGGGCCAACGGCGAGGCGGTCAAGGCCGCCGCGCCGGACGCGCCTGTGACGGTCGGCCACTTGCAGAACCTGACCGCCTCCGAGAAGGTGCTCGACACCGCAGGCATCGACTTCTCCAACATCCACCACTACGGCGAGGTGGGGCATCTGCGGAGCGTTCTCAAGCTGATCGACCGGCGCTTCGAGGGCAAGGGCTTCTCGCTCGGCGAGTTCGGCTCCAAGGTCGCGCATACCGCACGTAACAACGGCGACTGGGGCGACCCCGCCGAGGACTCCGTGCGGCACTATCTCGCGGTGGGGCACTACGCGCTCGGCATGGGTGCGTCGTTCGTGGCCAACTGGAGCTGGAAGGACTTCCGCGACAGCGTCTTCCCCTGGGGCGTCAACCACGCCGACCTCACGCCCAAGCCGGTGCTGGAGGCTTACCGCAACATGATGCTGCTCTTCCGCACGGCGCAGCCGCGCTACGAGGAGCCGCAGCTCTGGCTGGTGCTGCCGGACAGCTTCCGCCTCGGCCCGGAGTCGGCTCGCATCCATGAAGGGCTGCGGCGCGCGGCCGATGCGCTGCTCTGCGCGAACGCGCCGTTCGGCGTGATCAACGAGGAGTCGCTCGACCGCCTGCCCGCCGCGGCGAAGGCGGTGGTCTGGCCGCTGGCGGTCTGCCCGAGCGACGCGGCGTTTGACCGAGTGGCGTCGTTTGTGAAGCAGGGCGGATATCTGCTGCTGACCGGCGACCCGCGCTTCGACGCGAACCGCAAGCCCACGCGCCTCGACCGGCTGGAGAAACTTGGGCTGGCGCCTGTGAGCACAGCCCCGGAGCCGCCCTTCGAGCGTCAGCCTGCGACGATTGCCGACGTCGACGTCAGGCTGTCGTCGAACGCTCGCGTCCTGTGGTCACCCGCGCCGGTGGAGCTGCTGGACGGGCAGAAGGAGCTGAAGCTCTGTCGGCGCTTTCTCGAGTCGGCGGTCGGATTGGGCCGGCTCACGGTCTCGCCAGACGACGGCGGCCTGCTGGCGTTCGATGTCGCCCTGCAAGAGGGCCGCGCGCTCGTTGCCGTGAATACGACCACGGGTGTGGTGCAGGCCGCGATCGCGCCGCATGCGGGCCTGCCGGAAATCCGCGCGGGCCTGATGCCGGGGCGCACGCTCTACGTGCAGGTCGATGCAAAAGGGCACGGGGTGGCCGCCGCCTCGTCCCGCGGGCTCGCGGTCGCGGGGCGCGAGTTCTTGGAGGGCGAGGGGGACTGGGCGCTGCTGTCCTTGGACGGCAAGGACCTGCGCGAGTCGGCTCAGGTGCTGGCGCTGCCGTTCGGCGCGGGACGCTTCGGACTGGCTCGGGCGGACGGCGCGCCTGCGCTGACGGGCGAGGTGGGCGAGTTCCGAGCGGGCGTGTGGACGCCGCTTGAACCTCAAAAGCTCGAAGTGGGGGATGGCGCGGTGCGCGGCTCAGCGGACGCGGCCACGGCCTACGACCTGCGCCTGCTGGCGGCCGAAGGCCAGATGCCTGCCGCCCGCGAGCGGGCCGAGCGGCTCCTGCGCGTCAGGTGACACCTGAACGCACCCCATTGCGAATGTCTGGCCGTATTGTCATCTACAGAGATAGAACCGACCAATTTTTCAAAAGCGGGATTGATGTTGCAAATGTATTACATATGCAAAAATATGGCATTCTTTTGAAAGGGGATGCCTTTATGAGCACAGCGACGCTACAGGTGCGGTTGGACAATCAGCTTAAAAAAATGACGCAGACATGTTTTTTTCAGCGGCAGGGGTGGACATAACGACCGCCGTAAGAATGTTCCTTCGCCAAGTCGTGATTCGACAGGCGAGTCCATTCGAGATTGTCGCAAGCGATGCCTTTTATGCGCCCGCCAACCAGAAAGTATTAAATAAATCCATTCAACAACTTGAGTCAGGAAAAGGGAAAGCCCAGTCACTCAAAGAGGGGTAGCCCATGAAGAAAGTTATTTCGGATGAGGGGTTGGGCTGATTATGTCAACTGGCAAACCCAAGACAAGAAAACACTCAAGCGCATCAATGCCCTGCTTCAAGATGTTGAGCGAAACGGGCGCAAGGGGATAGGAAACCCCGAACTACTCAAGGGGATGTCTGGTTTTTGGAGCCGTCGCATTAATGAAAGAGATCGGCTAGTGTACAAAATAGGCGACAGCGAAATCATGATAGCTCAGTGCCGCACTCATTATGGGGATCATTAATGAATGCCGATGACCCGGGTCAGCAACCTCGTGGAGCGCGGTGTTACCTGACGACTGGTTTACCCGCTCGGCGGGGGTCATCCTTCGCGATTCATTCTGTCATTAGCAGCCGTGCCGCTGGTTACGCGATCCGTACGATCAGTGGTGTGTGAGAGGCGCTCCGCAAGGGACGTCCCTACCCGATGGGCCTTTTCTATTTCTGTTTCCTTGCGTCATGTGGTTTCAGGCTTTCCTTCGCGCTGGCCCGCCGCCCCCTTTTTACCAACCTGAAAAATGCCGCCGGCTCCAGAGGCGGTTTGCCGCGTGCGGCCCAATTGCGTATAATCTCGTCCCGAGTATGGAGTTGACGAGAGGAGTGAGACATGCGCCGAAAGTGCTGGGTGTTCGCGGCGATTGCAACGGTCGCCTGTGTGGTCGGCTCTGCCGCGCCCGACGGCGTGGTGGTCAAGCGCGTGTCGGCGGCGGGCCATGAGGCCGTCTTAAAGCCGTTGCCAGCCGAGCGGGCGCGGCCTTACGGCGCGGGCTTTGCGCGCGACGGCGAAGTCTACGTCTGTGACAACGGCTCGGACGCGAAGGCGCAGCGCGGCGTGACGTGGTCGGTCGATCTGAACCAGGCCGTGGCCGCGCCGCTGGTCGCCTCGGCGTGGGCCAAGCCCGAGGGGCAGGAGGGCGCGACCGGCGCGGACTTCTCGCTCTATTTGGATTTGCTGTACATGGATGGCACGCCGCTCTGGGGGCAGGTCGCTTCGTTTGAGACCGACGCCGAGTCCGGCTGGCACCGGCGCGAGGTGGTCGTGACGCCCGACAAGCCGGTCCGCCGCGTGAGCTGCTACCTGCTCATGCGCAACCGCGCGGGGCGGGCGCTCTTCAAAGACCCTCGCTTCGGCACGCTGGCGGCGGACGGGCTGGCGCGCTTCGACGGCGTGGTGGCCGAGCAGGCGCGCCCGCCCGAGGAGGGGTTCCTCCTGCGCGACGTGGAGCAAGGCTCGGGGTTCGAGGCCCTCGGAAGGGAAGCGCTCGGCGTGCGGCTGGAGGCGCGGGCGCGTCGCGAGGCGGGCGTGACTTTTCACGACGTGACGCTCACAGAGGCCACGGGGAGAGACCGCGCGCTGACGCTGGTCTACACGCTGCCGCTGGCGGCCGGGGGGCTGACGTGGTTCCACGACCCGCGCCGCGCCGTGCCATTGGACGGCGCGAAGGGCGAGGTTGTGAACGCGACGCGGCACCCGGTCGGCGCGAACGGGCTGCTCTCGCGCTATCCGTTCGGCGCGGTGGCTACGGGCGGGCAGGGGCTCGCGGTCGGCATCGACCCTGCGACGCCGGTCTACTACCGCGTCGGCTGCCAGCCGCAGACGCGCGAGCTGTACCTCGCGTGCGACCTCGGGCTTGCGGCCGAGAAGCCCGTCGCGTCGTTCCGCTTTTGCGTCTTCGCGTTCGACGCGGACGGCGGGTTCCGCGCGGCGCTGGCGCGGTATTATGAACTCTACCCCGAGGCGTTCGCGACGCGCATCCGCGAGCAGGGCGTCTGGATGCCTTTCGCGGCGGTCAGCAAGGTGGATGGGTGGCAGGATTTCGGGTTCCGCTTCAAGGAGGGCGACGGCGAGACGGCGTGGGACGACGCGCACGGACTGCTGACCTTCCGCTACACCGAGCCCATGACGTGGTGGATGGCGCTCAAGGGCGAGGGGCTGCGCACGCTGGCGCGCGGCGTTGAGGAGGCGCGGCGGCTGGCCGCGGCGGGCGACCGTGCGGCGCAGGCGTGGGCGGCGAGCGCGTTCGAGGACGAGAAGGGCCGCGTGCCGGGCCGCGTGCTCGATACGCCGTGGTGCAACGGCGTGGTGTGGAGCATGAACTCCGCGCCCGGCGTGGCGGGCGCGATGACGGACTTCACGAACAAGTTCGGGGCCGCTTACCTCGAACGGCAGTACGGCGCGTCAGCCAAGGCGGTCTGCGACGGCGAGTACGTCGACTCGGCCGAGGCGTACGTGACCGAGGAGCTGGATTTCCGGCGCGGCCATTTCGCGGGCATGGAGCGACCGCTCTGCTATGCGCTGGGTTCGCGCAAAGTGGGCATTTACAAAGGGATGATCGGCTTTGAGTACGTGCGGGCCATCGCGCGCGAGATGCACGGGCGCGGCCGCTTCACCATGGCCAACAGCACGCCGATCAGCTGGTTCTGGCTCGCGCCGCTCTTGGACGTGATGGGCACGGAGACCGACTGGAACCGCGGCGGGAAGTGGAGCCCGATGTCGGACGACGAGCTGCTCTACCGCCGGGCGCTCTGCAAGGGCAAGCCCTACTGCTTCCTGATGAACAGCGATTTCTCGAAGTTCCCCTACGAGGCCACGGAGAAGTTCATGAAGCGGGCGCTGGCCTACGGCATGTTCCCCGGCTTTTTCAGCGCGGATGCCTCGACCGGCCACTACTTCACGCGGCCCGAGCTGTACAACCGCGACCGGCCGCTGTTCAAGAAATACGTGCCGCTCTGCAGGCGCGTCGCCGAGGCGGGCTGGGAGCCGCTGACAGGCGCGGCGTCGGACAATGCGGCGGTGGCCGTGGAGCGCTTCGGCGCGCCGCCCGGCGCGTGCTACCTCACGGTCTTCAACGGGAGCGACACGCGGCAGCGGGCTGCCTTGACGCTGACGGCGCTGTCAGCCGAGGGCGCGTGCCGCGAGTGGGTGACCGGCGGCGAAGTCATTTGGCGCGACAGGCGTGCGGAGGTCGAGCTGGACGCGGGCGACGTGCGCGTGATCGGAATCGGGGGGGCGCCGTCCGGCGCCCCGCGTCCGTAATCCCGCCTTCAGGCTGTAGCAGGGCACGGCTGACTGGCAGCCTGAAGGCCGGACTACAAACGGTGGCATCAGTCAGCGTGTCACGTGTGAAAGGGTTCGAGATGCGGAGGGGGCTGAGAGTCGTCGGACAGGTACGCGAGGCCTTTGAGGCGCTGGCGGGGCAGCTCCGCCGGCAGCCGCTGCTGTTGGGCGCGGCGCTGTTCCTTGCTGGCGTCGTGGCGGGGTACCGGTTCGTCCGCTGGCCGCTGGCGGCTGCGGGCGCGGTTCTGTGCGCGGCAGTGCTGCTCTGGCGCAGGCAGGGCTCGGGCGCACGCGGGGCGCGGGCCGCCGCGCTGATCACGCTGCTCGTCCTGGCGGGGTGGAGCCGTTCGGCGTGGGATCAAGCCGGGCGACGCGACGAAGCGGATCGCCTGGGGGATCGCGAGCCGAGGCAGACGTTCCTGTGCCGTGTGGGCGCGGATGTGGCGGTGACTCCCGTGCGGGGCGAGGCGGCTAAATACACGTTTCGGGCGGAGCGCGTAAAAGCCGTGGGAGACGGCGATCCGCTGCCGATCCGCTATCTGCCGGTGGTCGTCAACTGGTACGGCGCATACAGCGTCAGCGGCACAAACGCGCCTCAGGCGGGAGCGGTCTGGCGCGTGTCGGGGCGCGCGAAGGTGCAGAAGGGGCGCGACGGGTTGCCCGCGCTGACGCTCAACACCGGAGAGGATCGCGCCGAGCGCGTGCTCGATGCGGACAGCGGCTCGTGGCTGGTGCGCGCGGCGCAGGCGCGGCGGGTTGCGGCGCGGCGCGTGACGGTCGGAATCGAGAGCTGGGGCGTGGTTCCGCAACTCAATCAGGCCATGATGCTGGGCTGCCGCAGCGAGATTCCCGCCGACATGCGGCGCGTGTTCTCCAACTCGGGCACGATCCACGTCTTCGCGATCTCCGGCCTCAACATCGCGCTCGTGGCGGGGCTTCTGATCGTGGTCGTGTCGGCGCTGGGCGTGCCCCGTCCGTACTGGGTGCTTGGCGTCGCGCCGCTTCTGATCTTTTATACGCTCGCGAGCGGCGCGCAGCCGAGCGCCGTGCGCGCCTGCGTGATGGCGATCATCTACTTCGCGGCGCCGCTCTTCGGGCGGAGGCCGAGCGGGCTGGCGGCGCTGGCCGGAACCGCGCTGCTGGTCTACGCGCTGGCGCCGTGGCTGGTCTACAGCATCGGCTGCACGCTCTCGTTTGCGGTCATGGGCGGGCTGGTGGTCTTCTGCAAGCCGTTCTGCACGGTCGGGCGAACGCTCTGCCGGCTGCCGCTGCTGGAGCAGCGCGCCTGCCTCTACGCCAAGGCGGGCAACGCGGCGGCGGCGGCTCGGCTGCTTGGGCTGAGGACGGCCGCGCGGTTCATGATCGATTCTGTCGCGGTGTCGCTGGCGGCCTGGCTGGCGTCGCTGCCGCTGAGCGCCTACTATTTCGGCCGGTTCACGCCCGGCGGGTTCTTCGCCAACCTCGTGATCGCGCCGTGCGCGTTCCTCGTGATGGTGGCGGGCAGCCTGGGGCTGGTGGCGAGCTTCGTGAGCGACTGGTTGGCTTCCTGCTTTAACCACGCGGCCGGCTTCTTTACGCTGGTGATGATCAAGACGGCGGAGCTCACGGTGAGCTTCGAGTGGGCCAACTTCCGGATTCCGAAGTGGGAGCCGTGGCTGGTCTGGCTCTGGTTCGCCGTGCTGGCGGGGTGCGCGTTTTGGCTGCGGCTGCGTCGGCCGGCGGACGGCATGGAGTGGCTTGAGCCGGGCGATGGGGGATGGGGCCGTTAGCCTCCGGGCGCTTTTGGGAAAGTGCAAATGGAGCGAGCCTGAGATCGACGCTCCACGACGACGGCAAACAGTTTCGAGCGCGGCGGCACCTCTACGTCGGCGGGCCCGCAATATTCTTTGAGGGAAGACAGACTTGTTCCAAAAAGGCGGACTGAGCGGATTAACCCTCTTCGTGCCCACCGTTTGCCGGCCCGCGCGGCGGCTCGGCCGAAGAGCACTGCGCGGTGGCCGAAGTCCGCACTTGCGCGTGGCAGCTGAACTACAAGCGTCTCCGCACGCCGAACGCCGAATGCGGAAGGGGTGTAAACCCGCGCCATCGCATGTTTCGTTGTTTCTTCCTGCGGCGGATTCGGGTTTAATAGGGGCTGTGTGATACGGGTGAGCCGGAATCTACTAGTCGAAGGGCGAACGATGAGCGAAACGGTGCATGTGGCGGGGATCGGCGGAGTCGGGATGAGCGCCTTGGCGCAGGCGCTGCTGGACGCGGGCACGGCGGTCACGGGGTCGGACCGGCTGCTGGACACGGGCGACCTGACGGAGGCGCTGGCGTGCCTGAAGGCGCAGGGCGTGGCGCTCTGCCCGCAGGACGGCTCGGGCGTGACGCCGCGGACGGCGCGGCTGGTGGTCAGCACGGCGATCGAGGCGGACAACCCCGAGATGGTGCGGGCGCAGGCGCTGGGCGTGCCGGTGGTGCACCGCGCGGCGGAGCTGGCGCGGCTGACCGAGGGCCGGCGGCTGATCGCCGTAACGGGCACGTGCGGCAAGAGCACGGTGACGGCTATGCTCGGCTCCCTGCTGGAGGGCGCGGGCTTCGACCCGTTCGTCGTGAACGGCGCGGCCGTGGCGGGGTGGGACGCGGGCGGCACGCGCATCGGATCTGTCCGCAGCGGCGGCGCGTGGGCGGTGGTCGAGGCGGACGAGTCGGACAAGTCGCTGCTGGTCTTCAAGCCTGAGCACGCGGTGATCACCAACGCCTCGGCCGACCACTTCGCGCTGGCCGAGACGCTGTCGCTCTTTGCGTCGTTCCGCGCGCGTGTGCCGGGCGTGGTGATCGACGGCTTGCAGGAGTCGGGCGGCCCCGAGGGGCTTCGGCTGGAGGGCTGGAACGGCTGTTTCACGTGGGAGGGTGTCGAATACGTCGTGCCGATGCCGGGTGCGCACAACGTGCACAACGCGTGGCACGCGGTGCGCCTGGCGCGGGCGCTGGGCGCCGACCCGGCGCGGCTGCGCGAGGCGCTGCGCGGGTTCGGCGGCGTGGAGCGCCGGCTGCAGCGGGTGGGGTCGTGCGGCGGCGCGGCGGTGGTGGACGACTACGCGCACAACCCCGAGAAGCTGGCCGCGGCGTGGGCCACGCTGGCGGGGTCGTTTCCGGCGGGCGTGTGCGCGGTGTGGCGGCCGCACGGCTATGCGCCGCTGCGCAAGATGATGGAGGGGCTTGTGGCGGCGTTCGCGCGCGTCTGCCGGCCCGTTGATAGTCTGATTTTGCTGCCAGTTTACGACGCGGGCGGCACGGCCGACCGCAGCGTCGGCAGCGACGTTTTGGCTTCCCAGCTGCGCGGCAAAGGTGTTACAGTGAGAACTGTTCCGACCTTGGAGGCTGCTGAGGCGCTGATGCGCGAGCAGGCTGCTGGCGGCGCGGGCGTTCTGGTGACGTTCGGCGCCCGCGACCCGGGGCTGCCGCGGCTGGCGCGCCGGCTGGCCGCCGGAAGTTGAATGCGCGAGGAGGTGTAGCATGAAGCGTGCTTTTTCAGTGGTCATGGTTTGCGCGCTGGTTTTGGGAGTGCAGGCGCAGTCGTGGGCCAAGAAGGACAAAGCGCCGGAGAAGTCCAAAGGCTTTATCGAGGATTTCGCGGCGGCCAAGAAAGAGGCTGCCGCGTTCAAGCAGCCGATCTTCGCCTTCTTCACGGGCAGCGACTGGTGCGGCTGGTGTATGAAGCTGCGCAGCGAGGCGCTGGACACGAAAGCGTTCGAAAAGTTCGCGGCTGACAACCTGATCCTGCTCGAGGTGGATTTCCCTCAGAACAAGAAGCAGTCCGCCGCGCTTAAGAAGCAGAACGAGGAGCTGGCCGCTCAGTACAAGGTCTCTGGATACCCGGACGTGTTCCTGCTGGACGCTGAGGGCAAGGAGCTGGGCCGTACCGGCTATCAGACGGGCGGCGCCGAGGCGTACGTGGCGCATCTCAAGGAGTTGCTGGGCAAGGCTGGCATTACGGCGGTGGATAAGCCCGCGGCGGGCAAGGCGCAGTCGGCTTACGAGAAGATGAAGGCCGGGAAGGCTGACCCGGCAGCGGGCGGAGCGGCGAAGAACGAGTAGTGTCTGGAGAGTGACTGAGCGTATGGATTTTTCTTATCCGGTTGGCAAGGTGATGCTGGGCGAGACCCAGTCCGTGAGGCAGGCGTACGAGCGGTTTCATGCGCAGGCCGTTGATGTGGTGGACGTGTGCGAGGGCGCGACGGGCTTCTCCGACCGGCGCACGACGCTGGCGGGCGAGCGGTCGGTGACCGGCCCCGGCACCTTCTACGGCCGGGCGCAGCGCACGCTGACGTTCGGGCCGTCCCGCGACTACGGCTGGTGGATCGACCGCACGGATCTGGCGGAGCAGCTGAAGACCCACGTGACGATCCGCAACGTGTGGACCTCGGCCCGAAACATCGTGCTGCGCAGCGGCAACCCGCACAACTACCTGCGCATGGTCGAGCACATCGTGGCGCTGCGGCTGGGCATGGGCGTGGACGACGTGGTCATCCGCGTCAACTCCGGCGATCCGCCGCTCTTCGTCCGCAGCAGCATGGATCTCGTGGAGGCGATCGAGCAGGCGGGCGTGGTCGAGCGCCCCGAGCCCGCGCGCTACGTGACGGTCAAAGAGCCGGTGACCTTCGGGGGCGACCGCGGCGACTTCCTGACCTTCCTGCCGCCCGAGAACGGCGAGCGGAAGCTGCGCCTCGACTGCGCGGTCGACTTCAGCTCGATCATCGGCAAGCAGCGCATCGTTTTCGACGTGACGCCCAAGACCTTCAGCCACGGCGCCTTCGCGCGCACCAACGCCTCGCATTCGCAGATGATGATGGTGCGCGCCTTCGGGTTCCTGTTCGCGGACACGCGCAACCTGGGCTACACGACGGACAACATCCTGATCCACGGCAAGAAGAAGTTCTACGGCGAGCCGCGCTTCGTCCAGGAGGGCGGAGGCAAGGCGCTGGAGCCGGTGTGGCACCGCGCCACGCTGGACCTGCTGGCGGCGATCGCGCTGATCGACACGGGCCGCTTCGTCGGACGCGTCGTGTCGTACCGCGCCGGCCACACGCTGGACGTGCGCGCGATCGGGCAGCTCTACCTGCACGACCTGCTGACGCCGCTGTCGTGAGGCTGGGCGCCGGAGGCGGAATACGGAGCAGACCTGTCCCCAGGGCGGGCAGTACGCCGTCAATCCCGTCGGACAAGATACCGCATGCTCCGCCCACGGCTCGCTGGCCGGCGCCCGCGCGCAAAGGGCCGGCCGGCCGGGCCATCAGGCGCAGGCTGTCGACGTGGATGCCGCGCCCCAAGTGGAGCGCTGACGCGTCCGCGTTCAGCCAAAAACGGGATGATAGGGCTGGACGCACGCGCGATTCGGTTGCCGGGTTCAGTACGGCGGGCGCTACGAGCCCGCCGAAAACTGCAGCGGTCGGCTCGTAGATCCGGCCGTACCGGCGCAAGCGACGTACATAACACGTCCGTGCTCGGTCTGGATACCGTCGGCTCGCCATGGCCAAGCGTGTGCGGCGGCTGCCGAACGTCAAGGGATCGGGGGGCGGGAGCGTCGAGTGAAGCGACGGCTTCGACTCAATCGATTTGTTCGACTCACTCGATTCCGTCGATGGAAAATGGGGAATGTGGGAATCACGGGATGGACGCCCGTGCCACTACTACGCGCTCAGGATCAGCTTTTTGAACTGGCTGAAGAGGTAGCGCGAGTCGTGGGGGCCGGGGGCGGCTTCGGGGTGGTACTGCACCGAGAAGACCGGCTCCTTGCGGTGACGCATGCCCTCGACGGTGCTGTCGTTGAGGTTGATGTGCGTGACCTCGACGGTGGCCTTGTCCAGCGACTCCATGTCCACCATGAAGTTGTGGTTCTGCGAGGTGATCTCGACCTTGCCGGAGGCGAGCTCCTGCACGGGGTGGTTGCAGCCGTGGTGGCCGAACTTGAGGCGGCGCGTGCGTCCGCCCAGGGCCCAGCCGAGGAGCTGGTGGCCGAGGCAGATGCCCATCATGGGGGCCTTGCCGACGAGCGCGCGGATGTTCTCGATGGCGTAGGCGAGCGCGGCCGGGTCGGCTGGGCCGTTCGAGAGGAAGATGCCGGCGGGCTTCAGGGCGAGCACCTCGGCGGCCGGGGTTTTGGCCGGCACGACGGTGACGCGCATGCCCTGCTGGCGCAGGCGGCGCAGGATGTTGAACTTGATGCCGAAGTCGTAGGCCACGACCGGGATCTCGGCTTCGGGCAGCGGCGACTCCGCAATGCCCCAGGTGGCCGACATCGTGTCGTCGGGGTCGAAGACGTAAGGCGTCTTGGTCGAGACCTTGAAGGCGTAGTCCTGGCCGTCGAGACCCTCCCAGGCGCGGGCGCGCTTGACGCCCTCCTCGTGGGTGATGGAGCCGGTGGCGCAGAGGTAGCCCTTCGGCGTGCCCTTGTTGCGGAGCTGGATGGTAAGGGCGCGCGTGTCGATGCCCGCGAGGCCGGGCACGCCGGCGGCGATCAGGGCTTCAGCTAGCGCGTGCTGGGAGCGCCAGTTGCTCGGCTCGGTGTAGTGGTGGATGATCAGGCCCTCGGCGTGGATGCGCGCGGACTCGTAGTCCGGCGCGTTGAAGCCGGTGTTGCCGATCTCGGGGGCGGTGAGTGTGACGAGCTGGCCGGCGTAAGAGGGGTCGGTCAGGATCTCCTCGTAGCCGGGCGTGCCGGTGTTGAAGACGACTTCGCCGAGGCGGTCGACGGGCGCTCCGAAGGACCAGGCCGGGTAGACGGTGCCGTCCGCGAGGGCGAGGAAGGCTTTCTTGTCGCGCTGTTGTTGCCAGTTGTACATAAGAGTTTGGGAGGGGTTGGGGAGGTTCTCGGTTCAGCGGTTGGGGGGCGCCCGCACAGGTCAGGCGTTGGGGGTCGAGGGCTTGGCGGCGGACCGCACGACTTTGCGGTTGTACTCTTGGAGGGAGAGGACCTCGCAGCGCTTGAGCGTGCGCAGGCGCTTGATGCCGTCCACGGCGGACTGGAGCCCGCGCACGGTGGTGGTGATCGGCAGGCCGCGGCGGATGGCCTCGGTGCGCATGATCACCTCGTCCTTGGCCGGCTTGGCGCCGGAGGGGACGTTGACGATCCACTGGATCTCGTTGTCGAGGATCAGGTCGAGGGCGTTAGGGCGGCCCTCGGAGATGCGGAACACGGCGCGGGCCTTGATGCCGGCCTCGCGCAGGGCCGTGGCCGTGCCGCGCGTGGCGTAGATCGCGTAGCCGAGGTCGGCCAGCTCGCGGGCCATGAAGACGGTGTCGCGCTTGTCGTGGTCGGCGACGCTGAGGAAAACGTTGCCCTCCATCGGCAGCGGGTTGCCCGCGCCGAGCTGGCTCTTGACGTAGGCCATGCCGGGGTCGTGGTCCATGCCCATGACCTCGCCGGTGGAGTGCATCTCCGGGGTGAGGAGCGCGTCGCAGCCGGGGAAGCGGTTGAAGGGCAGCACCGCCTCCTTGAAGGCGAAGTGGCGGATGGTGACCTCTTTCGTGAAGCCGAGCTGCTTGAGCGTGCTGCCGGCCATGCAGAGGGCGGCGAGGCGCGCGAGCGGCACGCCGATGGCCTTGCTGACGTAGGGCACGGTGCGCGAGGCGCGCGGGTTGACCTCGAGGATGTACACGACGTCGTTCTGCACGGCGTACTGCACGTTCATGAGGCCGATGACGTTCAGCTCTTTGGCAAGGGCGTGCGTGTAGCGCCGGATCTCGTCGCAGACGGCCGGCTTGAGGCTGCGGGGCGGGATGCTGCAGGCGCTGTCGCCCGAATGGATGCCGGCCTTTTCGACGTGCTCCATAATCGCGCCGAGCACCTGGATCTTGCCGTCCGCGATGCAGTCGACGTCCACCTCGATGGCGTCCTCGAGGAACTTGTCGATGAGGACCGGGTGGCCCTCGGAAGCGGCGAAGGCCTCCGTGACGAAGGACGCGAGCGACTCCTCGTCGTACACGATGGCCATGGCGCGGCCGCCGAGCACGAAGGAGGGGCGGACGAGCACGGGGAAGCCGATGCGGCGGGCCACGGCGAGCGCGCCCGCGTAGTCGAGCGCCGTGCCGTTGTCGGGCTGGCGCACGCCCACCTTGTCGGCGAGCTGCTTGAAGAACTCGCGGTCCTCCGCCTTCTCGATGCTCTCGGGCGAGGTGCCGATGACGGTGACGCCGTTGGCGGCGAGGGCTTTGGCGAGGTTGAGCGGGGTCTGGCCGCCGAACTGGACGATCACGCCGTCGCAGGCCTCGCGGCGGTAGATGGCGAGCACGTCCTCGAGGGTGACGGGCTCAAAGTAGAGCTTGTCCGAGGTGTCGTAGTCGGTGGAGACCGTTTCGGGGTTGCTGTTGACCATGATCGTCTCGAAGCCGGCTTCGCGCAGGGCGTAGCAGGCGTGGACGCAGCAGTAGTCGAACTCGATGCCTTGCCCGATGCGGTTGGGGCCGCCGCCGAGGATCATGATCTTTTTCTTGGCGGACGGCGCGGAGGCCGCCCCTCCAGGGGCTGCGGCGTTGCCGAGGTCGGAGAGATCCGTGGCCGTGGACCACGTGGAGTAGAAGTACGGGGTGAAGGCCTTGAACTCCGCGGCGCAGGTGTCGACCAGGCCGTAGACCGGCGCGAGGCCAAGCGACGCGCGCGTGTTGCGCACGTCGGCTTCGGTCGAGCGCGTCAGAAAGGCGATCTGCTTGTCGGAGTAGCCGAACTCCTTGGTCTGCCGGAAGAGCGGCAGGTCGGCGGCCAGCGCGGCGAGCGAGCCCGCCTTGCGGATCTCGTCCTCGAAGGCAACGAGCTCGTGGAGCTGGTTGAGGAACCACGGGTCGACCTTGGAGATCTTGAAGATGCGATCCACGCTCCAGCCGCGCACGAAAGCCTCGTGGATGTGGAAGATGCGGATGGGGCCGGCGTGGCGCAGGGCGTTCTCGAGCGACTCGTCGGTGAAGTGGCGGCTGACCTCGACGTCCTTGCCGTCTGCGCCGAAGCCGCCGCGGCCGATCTCGAGGGAGCGCAGGGCCTTCTGGATAGACTGCTGGAAGGTTTTGCCGATGGCCATGGTCTCGCCGACCGACTTCATGGAGGTCGTGAGGGCGGGGTTGGAGCCGGGGAACTTCTCGAAGGCGAAGCGCGGAACCTTGGTGACCACGTAGTCGAGCGCGGGCTCGAAGCAGGCGGGGGTCTCGCGGGTGATGTCGTTGCGCAGCTCGTCGAGGGTGTAGCCGATGGCGAGCTTGGCGGCGATGCGGGCGATGGGGAAGCCGGTGGCCTTGGAGGCGAGGGCCGAGGAGCGGCTGACGCGCGGGTTCATTTCGATGACTACGAGGCGGCCGTCGGCCGGGTTGATGGCGAACTGCACGTTCGAGCCGCCGGTCTCGACGCCGATGACGCGCATGACGGCGATGGAGGCGTCGCGCAGGAGCTGGTACTCGCGGTCGGTCAGGGTCATGGCCGGCGCAACGGTGATGCTGTCGCCGGTGTGGATGCCCATGGGGTCGAAGTTCTCGATGGAGCAGATGATGGAGATGTTGTCCTTGCGGTCGCGCATGACCTCCATCTCGAACTCTTTCCAGCCGAGCACGGACTCTTCGACGAGGATCTCATGGACCGGGCTGAGGCTGATGCCGTTCGAGCAGATGGCCTCGAACTGCTGGGCGTCGTAGGCGATGCCGCCGCCGCTGCCGCCGAGCGTGAAGGCGGGGCGGATGATGATGGGGAACTCGCCGATTTCCTTCTTGATCTTCCACGCGTCCTCGAGGGTGTGGGCGGTGCCGCTCCGGGGCACGTCAAGGCCGATCTGGATCATCGCGTCCTTGAAAAGCTGGCGGTCTTCGGCGCGGCGGATGACCTCGGCGTTCGCGCCGATCATTTCGACCTGGTAGCGCTCGAGGATGCCCTGATCGGACAGGTTGATGGCGAGGTTGAGGGCGGTCTGGCCGCCGAGGGTCGGCAGAATGGCGTCGGGGCGCTCGCGCCGGATGATCTCGTGCAGGATCTCGACGGTCAGAGGCTCGATGTAGGTTCGGTCCGCGAACTCCGGGTCGGTCATGATGGTGGCCGGGTTGCTGTTCACGAGAACAACCTCGTAGCCCTCCTCGCGCAGGGCCTTGCAGGCCTGGGCGCCGGAATAGTCGAACTCGCAGGCTTGGCCGATGACGATCGGCCCCGCGCCGATGATCATGATCTTGGACAGGTCGTTTCTCTTGGGCATCTTGATGGGCTCCGGTCTGGCGTGTGCGTGTACACACTTACTGTCAGCAGGGCGTGTGCCAAGGAGGGCTCGCCGAGGAACACGCAGGGCATGGGGCGGAAACGGGTTGACATGATACAAAAACGGCATGGCGTGCGCCACCAGATTGTGCTACGCTTTTCAAGATTAACGCGCCGAGGCGCCAGGCGGGTTTTGCGTGAGAGACAAAAATGTCCGTCACGCTGATAACGTTGTCCGTCGGCGACAATTATGTAGGCCTCCGGGCAGCCCTGTCCTGTGGCTGGCAGGCCCGACAATGGCCTCTGCGGGCGTTTCGACAATTCTGTCGCGCGGTTTGCTGCGAAAAGCGCGTGTCTGGGCGGTTTTCTATGGGGCGAACCGGCGGTACGGTAACCGGGGTGTTTTCTTGGCATGAGGAGTGCTTTTGACATGTCTATGCTTTTGACGAGCGACAAATTTGGTGAGGCTGGTCCATCCGATGCGCCGCGCGAGCACTGCGGCGTGGTGGCGGTATGCGGCGTTGAGAATGCGGCGACCGCGCTCTATAATGGCCTTTTCGCCCTGCAGCACCGCGGTCAGGAAGGCGCCGGGATGGTGGTCAGCGACGGCAAGATCATGCACTTCTGCAAGGGAATGGGGCTGGTCAGCGAGGTTTTCACGGGCGACTTCACGGAGCACCTGCCGGGCAAGATCGGGATCGGGCACGTGCGGTACTCGACGACCGGCGCCTCGCGCTCGGCCAACGTGCAGCCGTTTCTGGCCGAGTGCCGCGACGGTATGTGGGCGATCGCGCACAACGGCAACATCGTGAACGCCGGCGAACTGCGCGACCGCTACCAGAAGCAGGGCGCGATCTTCCAGACGACGACGGACAGCGAGATCCTGCTGCACCAGCTGGCCGACCCGGCCTACTTCAGCGCGCAGGACCGCATCCGCAAGGCGCTGGTCGAGCTGCGCGGGTCGTTCGCCTTCGTGATCGCGCGGCCGAACTGCATTTACGCGGCGCGCGACCCGTGGGGCATTCGGCCGCTGTCGATCGGCAAGCTCGGGAAGGGCTACGTGGTCGCCAGCGAGACCTGCGCCTTGCGCCAGACCGGGGCCGAGTACCTGCGCGACGTCAACCCCGGCGAGCTGGTGAAGCTGGACGAAAACGGCGTCAAGAGCCTGCGCTTCGGGGACGTGCCCGTGTCGGGCTACGGACAGTGCGTGTTCGAGCACATCTATTTCGCGCGGCCCGACAGCCACGTCTTCGGGCAGAGCGTCTACCTGGTCCGCTCGGCCATCGGCCGGCGGCTGGCCGACGAGCACCCGGTGGAGGCCGACGTGGTGGTGCCGATCCCGGACAGCGGCGTGCTGGCGGCCCTCGGCTACTCGCACGGCAGCGGCATCCCCTTCGAGATGGGCTTCATCCGCAACCACTACATCGGGCGCACTTTCATCATGCCCACGCAGCGCTCGCGCAAGAGCAGCGTGGACCTCAAGCTCGCGGTCGTGCCCGAGGTGGTCGAAGGCAAGCGCGTGGTGCTGGTGGACGACTCGATCATCCGGGGCACGACGATCCAACGGCGCGTCGACATGCTGCGGCGGGCGGGGGCCAAGGAGGTGCACGTGCGCATCTCGTGCCCGCCGACGCGCCACCCCTGCTTCTTCGGCATCGACTTCCCCGAGGCCGGCGAGCTGGTCGCGACGGGACGCACCGTGGATCAGATCTGCAAGCTGTGCGGCGCGGACTCGGTGGGGTACCTGAGCATCGAGGGGCTGAAGGCGGTGCTGAATAGCCCGCAGCATTTCTGTTACGGCTGCTTCGTGGGGCGCTACGCGTGCTCGACCGATCACGTGGTCAACAAGCACGCCCTCGAGCGGAACGGGCCTGAGAATTTGGAAGACCGCCATCACCGGTATGGCGTGATGATGCAGTAGAAGTTGGACGACTATGAAAATGAGCGAAGCGAGCAACTACCCGGATCGGCAGGGTCTGTACGATCCGTCTTTTGAGCGAGATGCGTGCGGCGTCGGAATGGTGTGCAGCCTGAAGGGCGAGAAGACGCACGACATCGTGGCCAAGGCCCTTCAGGTGCTGAGCAACCTGGAGCACCGCGGCGCGACGGGGTACGACCCCGAGACGGGCGACGGCGCCGGCATTCTGATTCAGCTTCCCGACGCGTTCTTCAAGTCGGTCGTCCAAGGCCTTCCCGCGGCGGGCGAATACGGCGTGGGCATGGCCTTTCTGCCGCAGAACGCCGCGAGCCGGGCGGCGTGCGAGAAGATTCTGGAGAAGCACCTGAAGGCCGAAGGGCTGGCGGTTCTCTCGTGGCGCGACGTGCCGGTTCAGCCGGAGGCGATCGGCGAGCTCGGTCGCGGCACGATGCCTTTCATCCGGCAGGTCTTCGTGGGCCGCGGGTCGATCGCGGCGGAGCGCTTGGACCGCCACCTGTTCATCGCCCGCAAGCTGGCCGAGAACGAGGTTCGCAGCGGCGCGCTTGAAGGCCGCGGCCAGTTCTACCTGCCCAGCCTGTCGTCGAAGCTGATCGTGTACAAGGGGCTGATGCGCTCGTTCCGCGTGTCGGAGTTCTACGGCGACCTCACTAGCCCGCTGCTGGTCTCCGCGCTGGCGCTGGTCCACCAGCGCTACAGCACCAACACCTTCCCGGCCTGGCCGCTGGCCCAGCCCTTCCGCTTTATCAGCCACAACGGCGAAATCAACACGCTGCGCGGCAATCTAAACTGGATGAAGGCCCGCCAGGGCCTGCTGGAGTCCGAGCTGCTCGGCACCGGCCTGGAGCGGCTCTTTCCGATCCTCACCGAGGGCGCGAGCGACTCGGCGATCTTGGACAACGCGATTGAGCTGCTCTACCACGCGGGGCGCAGCCTGCCGCACGCGATCCTCATGCTCATCCCCGAGGCGTGGAACCACCACGCCGAGATGAGCCCGGAAAAGAAGGCCTTCTACGAGTACCACGCCTGCGCGATGGAGCCGTGGGACGGCCCGGCCTCGATCCCGTTCACCGATGGCCAGGTGATCGGCGCGGTGCTCGACCGCAACGGCCTGCGCCCGTCGCGCTACACGGTGACGAAGGACGGGCTCGTCGTGCTCGCCTCCGAGACGGGCGTGTTGGAGATCGATCCGTCCAACATCGTCCGCAAGGGGCGCCTTCAGCCCGGCCGCATGTTCTTGGTCGACACCCAGCAGGGGCGCATCGTGGACGACGAGGAGATCAAGGCGCAGCTCAGCGGCCGCCAGCCGTACGCGCAGTGGCTGCAGCAGAACCTGATGGCCCTCGACGCGCTGCCGGATGCCGCCGGCGACGCGCGCCTCGCGCTGGCGGGCGACGCCCTCGCGGCGCGGCAGCGACTCTTCGGCTACAGCGTCGAAGACCTGAAGATCACGCTGGCGCCGATGGGGCGCTCGGGCATCGAGCCCACGGGCTCCATGGGAAACGACGTGCCGCTCGCCGTGCTCTCCACCCGCGCCCGGCTCTTCTTCGACTACTTCCACCAGCTGTTCGCCCAGGTCACCAACCCGCCGCTCGACGCGATCCGCGAGGAGCTGGTGACCTCGCTCGTCTCCTACCTTGGCAAGCAGGGAAACCTCCTCGCCGAAACGCCCGAGCTGTGCCGCCTCCTGCGCGTGAAGCAGCCGCTGATCACGGAGGCCGAGCTGCTCCGCATCGAAAAGGCGGAGAACGCGGTGATCCGCAGCGTGACCTTGCCGACGCTCTTTCAGGTCGGGGGGGACGGCGCGGCGCTCAAGGCCGCGCTGAGCGGGCTGTGCGCGCAGGCGGAGCGGGCCGTGGCGCAGGGCAAGACGTTCCTGATTCTCTCAGACCGCGAGGCGAGCCCGGAGCGGGCGCCGATCCCGTCGCTGCTGGCGGTGTCCGCCGTGCACCAGCACCTGGTGCGCCAGCAGGTGCGCGCGCAGGTCGCGCTGGTGGTGGACGCCGGCGACCCGCGCGAGGTGCACCACTTCTCCTCGCTTCTGGGCTTCGGCGCGGACGTCGTCTGCCCGTACCTGGCCTACGCGACGCTGCGCGATCTGTGCCTGCGCAAGCTCTACATCGAGGACGAGCCGGAAGAGGCCGTCGCGCACTACATCAAGGCGGTCAATAAGGGCCTGCTCAAGGTGATGTCGAAGATGGGCATCTCGACGCTGCAGAGCTACCGCGGCGCGCAGATCTACGAGATCGTCGGGCTCAACAGCGAGGTCACCGGCGCCTACTTCACGGGGACGGTTTCGCGCGTCGAGGGCGTCGGGCTGGAGCAGCTCGCCGAAGAGGCGCTGCGGTGCCACGCGGACGGCTTTCAGGCGCCCGTGCCCGGCACGCCGGACCTGCCGCCGGGCGGCATCTACCAGTGGCGGCGCGACGGCGAGGTGCACCTGTACAACCCCGCCACCATCGCGCTCCTGCAGCAGGCGGTGCAGAAGGGCGACGAGGAGGCGTTCCGCCAGTACGTGGACCGCCTCTGCGGCGACCAGGCCGACCTGTACACGCTGCGCGGGCTGTTTAGGCTCAGGAAAGCGGCGCAGCCCGTGCCGCTCGACGAGGTCGAGCCGTGGACGGCGATCGTGAAGCGGTTCAAGACCGGCGCGATGTCGTACGGGTCGATCAGCCGCCAGGCGCACGAGACGCTGGCGATCGCGATGAACCGCATCGGCGGGAGCAGCAACAGCGGCGAGGGCGGCGAGGCCTCCGAGCGCTTCCGCCCCGACCCCGCCGGCAACTGGCGGATCAGCATGATCAAGCAGGTGGCCTCCGGGCGGTTCGGCGTGACGAGCCACTACCTGGTGAACGCCCGCGAGCTGCAGATCAAGATGGCGCAGGGCGCGAAGCCCGGCGAGGGAGGACAGCTGCCGGCCGAGAAGGTCTTTCCGTGGATCGCCGCGACGCGCATGTCGACGCCGTACGTGCAGCTGATCTCGCCGCCCCCGCACCACGACATCTACTCGATCGAGGATCTGGCTCAGCTGATCCACGACCTCAAGAACGCCAACCCCGACGCGCGGATCAGCGTGAAGCTGGTCTCCGAGGCCGGCGTGGGCACGGTGGCGGCGGGCGTGGCGAAGGGCAAGGCTGACCTCATCCTCATCAGCGGCTGGGACGGCGGCACGGGCGCCTCGCCGATGACGGCCGTGAAGCACGCGGGCCTGCCGTGGGAGCTGGGGCTGGCCGAGGCGCACCAGACGCTGCTGATCAACAAGCTGCGCAGCCGCGTGCGGCTCGAGTGCGACGGCAAGCTGATGTGCGGGCGCGACGTCGCGGTCGCCTGCCTGCTGGGCGCCGAGGAGTTCGGCTTCGCGACGGCGCCGCTCGTGGCGCTGGGCTGCGTGATGATGCGCGTGTGCCACCTCAACACCTGCCCGCAAGGCATCGCGACGCAGGACCCTCGCCTGAGCCAGAAGTTTTCCGGCAAGCCCGAGTACGTCGTGAACTTCATGAAGTACATCGCGGAGGACTTCCGCCGCGTGATGGCTGAGATGGGGTTCCGCACCGTGGACGAAATGGTCGGCCGCACCGACCTGCTCGAGATGGAGCCGGCGATCCGGCACTGGAAGGCCAAAGGGCTGGACTACTCGTCGATCCTGAAGACCGTTCCGTCCGAGCCGGAGGAGCGACGCTGCACGCAGGCGCAGGACCATGGCATCGCCGACACGCTCGACCGCCGGCTGATCCAGATGGCCGAGCCCGCGCTCGAGGGCGGCCAGAAGGTCAAGCTGAGCGTCGATATCCGCAACGTCAACCGCACGCTCGGCACGATGCTGAGCAGCGTGATCTCCAAGAAGTACGGGGCGGTCGGACTGCCCGAGGACACGGTGCACATCGCGTGCAGAGGGTCCTGCGGCCAGAGCTTCGGCGCCTTCGGCGCGCGCGGCCTGACGCTGGCGGTCGAGGGCGACGCGAACGACTATTTCGGCAAGGGCCTGTCGGGCGGAAAGCTGATCCTCTACCCGCCGGCGAAGGCCTCGTACGTGGCGGAGGAGAACATCATCGTCGGCAACGTGGCGCTGTACGGCGCGACGCAGGGCGAAGCGTATATCCGCGGCATCGCGGGCGAGCGCTTCTGCGTGCGTAACAGCGGCGTGAGCGCGGTGGTCGAGGGCGTGGGCGACCACGGGTGCGAGTACATGACCGGCGGGCGCGTGGTGGTGCTGGGCGCGACGGGGCGCAACTTCGCGGCCGGTATGAGCGGCGGCATCGCCTACGTGCTGGACGAGAGCGGCGTGTTCGCCGAGAAGCGCTGCAACAGCGAGATGGTCGACCTCGAGGAGCTGTGCGACCACAAGGAGACCGAGGCGGTGCTGGAGCTGATTGCGCGGCACCACGCGTACACGGGGAGCCCGGTGGCCAAGCGCGTGATCAACCAGTGGTATCAGCTGCGAGCCAAGTTTGTCAAGGTGATGCCGCGCGACTACAAGCGCGCGCTCGCCCGCCTGCAGCGCGAGGAGATGGGCGCGGAGATGGAATAGCGGAGGGGCGGGCCTCTGCGCCGCCCGAAGGAGAGCGTTTATGGGCAAGATCACAGGTTTCATGGAGTATGACCGGGAGACCCCCAAGCCCCGGCCGGTCGAGGAGCGGCTCAAGGACTTCAAAGAGGTCTACGAGCCGATGGACGAGCGGAAGATCATCCAGCAGGCCGCGCGCTGCATGGACTGCGGCGTTCCGTTCTGCCACAGCGGTTGCCCGCTGGGCAACCTGGTTCCGGAGTGGAACGACCTGGTCTACCGCGGCCAGTGGGAGAAGGCCTGGGGGCGGCTTGAGGCGACGAACAACTTCCCGGAGTTCACCGGCCGTCTCTGCCCGGCGCTGTGCGAGGAGTCCTGCGTGCTCGGCATACACGAGGCGCCCACGGCCATCGAGCTCATCGAAAAGTCGATCATCGAGTACGCCTTCAGCCACGGGCTGGTGAAGCCGGTGCTGCCCGCCGCGCGCACGGGCAAGCGCGTCGCGGTCGTCGGCTCCGGCCCGGCGGGCCTGGCGGCGGCCCAGCAGCTCAACCGCGCGGGCCACGCCGTGACGGTCTTCGAGAAGAACGAAAAGCCCGGCGGCCTGCTGCGCTATGGCATTCCCGACTTCAAGCTGGAGAAGTGGGTGATCGACCGCCGGCTGGAGGTTATGGCGGCCGAGGGCGTGAGTTTCGTGACGAACACCGACCCCGCGCAGGAAGCGCTCAAGGAGTTTGACGCGGTGGTGCTGGCCACGGGCTCCGGGCGTCCGCGCGACCTGCCGATTCCCGGGCGGCAGCTGACGGGCATCCACTTCGCGCTGGACTACCTGATGCAGCAGAACCGCATGCTCGGCGCGAAGGCTGACGGCTCGCAGGAGTGGGGCAAGATCAACGCCAAAGGCAAGAGCGTGATCGTAATCGGCGGCGGCGACACGGGCAGCGACTGCGTCGGCACGGCGCTGCGGCAGGGGGCCGACGCGGTGCACAGCTTTGAGGTGATGCCCATGCCACCCAAGGCGCGCACGGAGGATCAGCCGTGGCCGTTCTGGCCGATGAAGCTGCGCACGAGCAGCTCGCACAAGGAGGGCGGCGACCGCTTCTGGAGCATACTCACCAAAGAGTTCAAGGGCTACGGCGGTCATGTGCGGTCGCTGACGACGGTCAACGTCGAGTGGACGAAGCCGGCGAAGCGGAGCGAGCGCCCGCAGTTGCGCGAGAACCCCAACACGACGCAGGAGTGGCATGCGGATTTGGTTCTGCTGGCGCTGGGGTTCCTGGGGCCGGAGACCGACGGCGTCATCGCGCGGCTCGGCGTCGCGGTCGACGAGCGCAGCAACATCAAGGTGGGCCGCGACTACCAGACGAACGTGCCGGGCGTGTTCGCCGCGGGCGACTCGCGGCGCGGGCAGTCGCTCATCGTTTGGGCCATCGCCGAAGGGCGCGACTGCGCGGCGGCAGTCGACCTGTGGCTGATGGGCGCGACCAGCCTGCCGAGGCGCGAAGGACTGGATTTGACGGCGGTTAAACGATAGGGCACGGTGCGCCGTGCCTGCACAGGGGGTCATATGAGCTGTAAACATATCTTTGTGACGGGCGGTGTGGTTTCGTCACTCGGCAAGGGGCTGACGGCGGCGTCGATCGGGCTGCTGCTCAAGAAGCGCGGCTACCGGATCCGCATGCAGAAACTGGATCCTTATCTGAACGTGGATCCGGGCACCATGTCGCCCTATCAGCACGGCGAGGTGTACGTGACGGAGGACGGGCGCGAGACGGATTTGGATCTCGGGCACTACGAGCGGTTCACCGGGATACCCTGCGACCAGCACAGCAACTACACGACCGGGCGCATCTACAGCAACGTGATCGCCCGCGAGCGCGCGGGCGGCTACCTCGGCAAGACGGTGCAGGTGATTCCGCACGTGACCGACGAGATCAAGCGGGCGATCCGCGAGATCGAGGACGAGGAGACCGACATCGCCATCACCGAGATTGGCGGCACGGCGGGCGACATCGAGTCGCAGCCGTACCTGGAGGCGATCCGCCAGTACCACCACGAGCTGGGGCCCGGCAACAGCTTGTTCATCCACCTGACGCTCGTGCCCTACATCCGCGCCGCCGGCGAGATGAAGACTAAGCCCTCACAGCAGTCGGTCGGCATCCTGCGTTCTATCGGCATTGTTCCCGAGCTGCTGATCTGCCGCTGCGAGCGTCCCTTTGCGGCCGAACACCGCGCCAAGCTGGCGCTGTTCTGCGGCGTCCGCCCGGAGCACGTCATCGAAGAGTGCGACGTTGCCAACTCGATCTACGAGGTGCCGATCGACCTCTCGAAGCAGCAGGTCGATGAGAAGATACTCAAGATGCTGGACCTGCCGGTGCGCGAGCTGGACATGACCGAGTGGAACCAGATGCTGGACAGCCTGATTCGCCCGCCGAACGGCGAGGTGGAGATCGCGGTCGTCGGCAAGTACATCAGCCTGCGGGACTCCTACAAGAGCATTTACGAGGCGCTCACGCACGGCGCGATCGCTTCGGGGGTCAAGTTGAACATCCGCATGCTGGAGTCCGAGGAAATCGAGCAGGTGGGGGCCGAGGCGAAGCTGAAGGGCGTTCACGGGGTGCTGGTGCCGGGCGGCTTCGGCATCCGGGGCGTCGAGGGCAAGATCGAGGCGATCCGCTACGCTCGCGAGAACAAGATCCCGTTCTTCGGCATCTGCCTGGGCATGCAGTGTGCGGTTATCGAGTTCGCCCGCCACATGTGCGGGCTGGGCGAGGCCAACAGCACCGAGCTGGCCCCCGGCACGCCGCACCCGGTGATCTCGCTGCTGGACAACCAGCGTGGCGTCACCGATATGGGCGGAACCATGCGGCTCGGCGCGTATCCATGTAACCTGGCCGCCGGCACGCACGCGGCTTTGGCCTACGGCGAAAGCCTGATCCGCGAGCGCCACCGCCACCGCTACGAGTTCAACTTGGGGTATCGGGAGGCGCTGGAGGCGGGCGGAATGATCCTGGCCGGCTCGTCGCCGGACGGCAAGCTGGTTGAGGTCATCGAGCTGAAGGGGCACCCGTGGTTCGTGGCCTGCCAGTATCATCCGGAGTTCAAGTCCACACCGGTGTCGCCGCATCCGCTGTTCGCGGCCTTTGTCAAGGCCTCGGCGGAGAACCGCTGAAAGGCGTTGCCAGAAAAGTGACTTTTTTGTCGAATGCGATCTGTATATCCGGCGCCGATTCGGTAGAATAGCCGTCACAAAGAGGAGTTACTGGCTATGACATACGATAAGAACCATGCGTTGCTTGAGAGTTCGATACCGGGTTTGAAGGCGCCGCGCCGCGGAAAGGTGCGCGACCTGTATGACTTAGGCGACCAACTGCTGCTGGTGGCGACGGACCGCATCAGCGCCTTCGACGTGGTGATGCCGAACGGCATCCCCGACAAGGGTCGCATCCTGAACAGCCTCAGCGTGTTCTGGTTCGGCCTCCTGCGCGGGATGCCCAACCACCTGATCACCGCCGACGTCGATGAGTATCCGGCCTCGCTGCAAGGCGTGAAAGAGGATTTGCGGGGCCGCTCGATGCTGGTGAAGAAGGTGTCGATCGTGCCCTTCGAGTGCATCGTCCGCGGCTACCTGACCGGCTCCGGCTGGAAGGAGTATCAGAAAAGCCGCACGGTCAACTCGCAGCCGCTGCGCGAGGGGTACCAGAACGGCTCGAAGCTGGACGCCGTGCTCTTTACGCCGAGCACCAAGGCGGAGCTGGGCGAGCACGACCTTCCGGTGACGCTGGCCGAGCTGGCCGCCGCCCTGGGCTCGGAGCGGGCGCAGGAGCTGGCCGAGGCGTCGGTCCGCTGTTACTCGCTGGCGGCCGACCACGCGGCGAAGAACGGCGTCATCATCGCGGACACCAAGTTCGAGTTTGGCTCCGACGAGGCCGGGCGGCTGGTGCTCGCGGACGAGGTTCTGACGCCGGACTCCAGCCGCTTCTGGCCGCAGGAGAGCTATGTCGTCGGCAGCAATCCGCCGAGCCTCGACAAGCAGTATGTCCGCGACTGGCTCGACAGCGTGCGGTTCAACCACCAGCCGCCGGCGCCGGCGCTGCCCGATGAGGTCGTCGCCAAGACGCGCGCGAAGTACGCTGAAGCGTTCGAAAAACTGACCAAGAGGCGGTTTGTCTAGTCAGGCTTTTGCACGGCCCCCTGTGGCAGGGGCGCCCCGCCCATGAAGCACGGGCAAGTTGCCCGTGCCGCCCAGGCCTGCAGACGGTTATGCGGGAGCCTCTAGGAGTAGCGAAATGGATCAGACTCGTCATATGCAGGAACTGTTGCTGCTGCACAACATCAGCACGATCGTTGACCAGAGCATCGACATGCGCTCCGTGGTGCATCCGATTCTGGAGGCGCTTGCGGAGTGCCTGGACTTCCGCCACGCGACGATCACGCTGCTGCGCAAAGGCGGGGACGACATCCTGATCGAGGCCGCGCATGGCCTGACGCGCGCCCAGGCTCAGCTCGGGCACTATAAGGTCGGCGAGGGCGTGACCGGCAAAGTGGTGCAGACCGGCGAGCCGATGATCATCCCGCGGACGAGCGAGTCTCCGATCTTTCTGAACCGCACCAAGCAGGGGAAGAGCCCGGACACGGCGTTCATCTGCGTGCCGATCAAGGAGAAGCAGGAGATCGTCGGCGCGCTGAGCGTCTACCGGCCCTTCGCGGACGACGAGCAGCTGAAGGAGGACGCGACGATCCTCGAGATCGTGGCGTCGATGGTGGCCCGCGCGGTGCTGCTGCGCCGCGACTTGCTGGAGCAGCAGGAGAGCCTCAAGGAGGAAAACCGCCAGCTGCGCGCCGAGCTGACGCGGCGCTACCACCCGGACAACATCGTGGGCAACTCGCGCGAGATGCAGGAGGTCTACGACCAGATCTTCCAGGTGGCCAAGAGCCACGCGACGGTGCTGATCAACGGCGAGACCGGCACCGGCAAGGAGCTGGTTGCTCACGCGATCCACTACGCCAGCAACCGGGCCAGCGAGCCCTTCGTGCGCGTCCACTGCGCGGCGCTGCCGGAGAGCCTGATCGAGAGCGAGCTGTTCGGCCACGTCAAAGGGGCGTTCACGGGCGCTGTCTCTGACCGCAAGGGGCGCTTCGAGCTGGCGGACGGCGGATCGATCTTCCTCGACGAAATCGGCGAGATCCCGCTGTCGATACAGGCCAAGCTGCTGCGCGTGCTGCAGGAGCGCGAGTTTGAGCGCGTCGGCGGGATCAAGACGATCAAGGTGAACGTGCGCATCGTCGCCGCGACGCACCGCGACCTGCCGGCCATGGTCGAGAAGGGGCAGTTCCGCGAGGACCTCTACTACCGCCTCAGCGTGTTTCCAATCTTTGTTCCGCCGCTGATCAAGCGCAAGGCCGACATAATTTTGCTGGCCGACTACTTCATGGCGAAATACGCGGCCGAGAACGGCAAGACCGTGACCAAGCTGACTAACGAGGCGCTGGACCTGCTGATGCGCCACCGCTGGCCAGGCAACGTGCGCGAGCTGGAGAACTGCATCGAGCGGGCCGTCCTGCTGGCGGACTGCGAGATCATCCGCCCGGACGTGCTGCCGTCCTCGATCCAGGTGCCCACCGAGCCTGACAAGCCCGATCTGGGCCCCACCCCGATGCTGGTCGAGGGGGCGTCCCTCGACCAGATGGTGGGCGGCTACGAAAAGACGATCTTAGCTGAGGCGCTGAAGCTGACGCACAACAACATCGCCGCCGCGGCGCGCCTGCTCTTCTCCACGCCCCGCATCGTGAGCTACAAGGTCAAGCAGTACGGGCTTGCGAACTAGGAGCTAGGCGCGGGCGGCCCGCCAGCGCTGAGCGCCCGGCTCCGATGCTCGGCGGCCGGTGCGCTGAGGGCAGGGCGCGTGGCGTCGCGCGCCTCACGCGCCCTTTACGAAACCGGCGAGAACTGGTCTTTGCCCACGCCGCACTCGGGGCAGCACCAGTCGTCGGGGATCGCCTCGAACGGCGTTCCGGGGGCGACGCCGGTGGAGGGGTCGCCGGTCTCGGGGTCATAGATGTAGCCGCACACGTTGCAGACGAACTTTTGCATAGCTTCTGATCCTTTCATGAAAGGCCTGTAGTAAACCCGCTTTTCGCGGTTCGGTCAACCGTTTTCGCTCTTCGCTTCTCCGCCCGCATCGACGTCGTCCGCCGCATCCTCCTCGACCGCTCCGCGCGGCTCCATTTCGGGGGGGATCTCAAGGGGCGGGAGGGGCCGCTCCTCGGCGGGCAGCGACTGGAAGGCGCACTGGTCGATCGGCAGGCCCTGCTTCAGGAACAGGCGCTCGAAATCCGTCTGCTCCTCTTCGGCGCGCGCCATGGCGGGGATCTCGCGGAAGCGCGGGTCGGCGCCGAGGCGCGCCCGGATCTCCGCGTAGTAATCGAGGTGATCCGTTGCGACCTGCACCGCGCCGCCGACCTCCAGGCGCGCCCAGAGGGCGTCGAGGAACAGCGGCGAGAAAAGCCGCCGGTTGTGGTGGTGGCGCTTGGGCCACGGATCCGGGAAGAACACGTACACGGTGCGCACGCGGTGCGGCGGCAGCAGGTAATAGAACGTGTAGAAGGCCTCAAGGCGGAGCACGCGCAGGTTCGTCAGGCTGTGGCGGCAGGCCTTGCGGTCCAGCCTGCGCACGCGCCCCAGCATGCGCTCGATGCCTAGGTACTGCGTCTGCGGGTCGGCCGCCGCCCGCGCCGCGAGAAAGCGGCCGTTGCCGCAGCCGATCTCGACCTCAAGCGGGCGCGCGGGATCGAAAAGCGCGTCGATCGGCAGCGGCACCGTGAGGTCGCTCACGGCCACGACCTGCGTGCGTGCGGGCGCTTTCGTCGCGCGGTGTCTGGTGTCAACGGCGGTCATCTGGCAGCGCTCCGGAGGGGAAAAAGAAAAAAACGCAAGCGGTTGAGCTTGCGTCTCTTCTTTTTTATGGTAGGGGTGCACGGACTCGAACCGTGGACCCAGTGATTAAGAGTCACTTGCTCTACCAACTGAGCTACACCCCCATAAAAAATTGGAGCGAGTGATGGGTCTCGAACCCACAACCTCGACCTTGGCAAGGTCGCGCTCTACCAATTGAGCTACACCCGCTTCAAAAGAACGGGACAAAAGATATCAGATCAGGTCGCAGCCTGCAACTGCAAAAAAGAGATTATTCGAAACTATTTTTCGGGGGTTCATCCGGCCCCGGAGGAGGCTGCCGCGGGGCCCCCGGCGCGCGGGCGCACGCCGCTCCCGCCCGGATGGCGCGGCCGTCAAGGGGCGCACGCCTGCGCCGCCTCACGGCACGCGAGTCGCGCATGCGTTCGCGCCCCCGAATCGTCGCCGCAAAGGGTTGCGTCCAGCGGCGCTGTGCATTATACTGCTCCACAGACCGTTGCAGATGAAAGGATGCGGCATGAAAAGGATGTTGGGTTGGGTGGCGCTGTGTGCCGGCGCGGCCCTGTTGGCTCAGCTGGCCGGGGCGGGCGATATCGCCCGGCTGTCCGAGGCGGATCGCAAGCAGGTGAATGATTGGATGGCTGAGCGCGCCGCGCTGATGGTCGAGTCGCACACGCTAGACAGCGAGGTTCGCCAGACGTGGATGGATCCGTCGTATGCGACGCCGGAAATCGCGCAGCTGCGAGCCCGCTATGCCGAGCTGCAGCAGGAGCTGCTCCGGACGCAGCGCGAGATTGAGGCGAAGGTTCGGGAGATACCTGCGGTGGCCGCGAAGGTGCGGCAGCTCGAAGAGTCCAAGCGGCGCGAGCGGGAACTGACGAAGAAGATCACGGAGAAAGTCGGCGAGTGACCGGCGTGCGGAGAGTCAGACATGGCCAGAGATAAGAAAAAGACGGAGAGTTCCGAGAGCCCTCGCATCCTGATCGTCACGCCTGAGATCACCTATTTGCCCTCGGGCATGGGGAACATGGCGGGCAAGCTGACCGCCAAGGCGGGCGGGCTGGCAGACGTTTCCGCGTCGCTGGTGGCGGCGCTGTTCGACCGGGGCGCGGACGTGCACGTGGCGCTGCCGCACTACCGGCGGATGTTCCACATCGATGTGGGCCAGCTCATCAGCGACGAGCTGCGCGTGTACAAGAGCCGGCTGCCGGATTCGCGCATCCACCTCGCCGAAGATCGCTGCTTCTACTACCGCGATACGGTGTACAGCAACTCGCAGAACGAGAACCCGAAGCTGGCCTTGGCCTTTTCCCGCGAGGTGATCAACAACATCATACCCACGGTGCAGCCCGACCTGATCCACTGTAACGACTGGATGACGGGGCTGATTCCAAGCGCGGCTCGGCGCATGGGCATCCCCTGCCTCTTCACGGTGCACAACATTCACACGCACCACCTGACCCTCGCGCAGATTGAGGACTCGGGCATCGACGCGGCGGAGTTCTGGGCCAACCTGTTCTATACGCGCGTGCCCTACAACTACGAGGAGTCGCGCAACAGCAACCCGATCGACATGCAGGCGAGCGGCGTGTTCGCCTCGCACTTCATCAACACGGTGAGCCCGACGTTCCTCAAGGAGATCGTCAACGGCTGGCACGACTTCATCCCCGTGGACCTGCGCCAGGAGATCCGCAACAAGTACGAGGCGGGCTGCGCGGCCGGCATCCTGAACGCGCCGGACCCCTCGGACAATCCCGAAACCGACCCGCAAATCGAGGTGCGCTACACGTCCGAGTCGCACTACGAGGCCAAGCGTGCTAACAAGTTGTCGTTTCAGCGCAAGGTGGGTCTGGAGGAAAACCCGGACGCGCCGCTCTTCTTCTGGCCGTCGCGCCTCGATCCCGCGCAGAAGGGGCCGCAGCTTCTAACCGACATTCTCTACCGCTTCATGTCGCGGCACTGGAAGCAGCGCGTGCAGATCGCGGTCGTGGCGAACGGCGCGTACCAGCAGCCGTTCTTCGACATCATCCGCTTCCACGAGCTGTACGGGCGGCTCGCGGTGTGCGACTTCAACCAGTCGCTCTCCAAGCTCGGCTTCGCGGCGTCCGATTTCACGCTGGTGCCGTCGCTGTTCGAGCCCTGCGGCCTGCCGCAGATGGTGGGCCAGCTCTACGGCTCGCTTCCTGTCGTGCACGACACGGGGGGCTTGCACGACACCGTCGAGCACCTCGACCTGGCCGCGGGCAAGGGCAACGGCTTCGTGTTCAAGATCTACGACAGCCGCGGGCTCGAGTGGGCAATGGACAAGGCCCTCGAGTTCTACAAGCGCCCGGCGGAGGAGCGCGAGCGTCAGGTCGCCCGCATCATGCGCGAGGGGCAGGCCCGCTTCAACCACGACGTGTGCGCCAAGGCCTACATCGACATCTACGAACAAATGCTGCACCGCCCGCTGGTGCGCTCGTTCGAGTAGCGTCCGATCAGCCAAGCATCAGGAGGTCAGGTTATGCCGGTTACCGCCGCACGCTCGTCTCTGCTGGACGACCCGTATCTCGCGCCCTACGCGGAGATCATCCGCAAGCGCGCTGACGCCGCGGTCAGGCGGGCGTCGCAGCTGGCCACTTCGCCCGGCTCGCTGGCCGAGTTCGCCTGCGCGCACGAGTACTACGGGCTGCACCGCACGGCTGACGGCTGGGTGTTCCGGGAGTGGGCGCCCAACGCCACGGCGATCTGGCTGGTCGGCGACTTCTCCGACTGGGGCACGCGCGACGCCTTCAAGCTCGAGCGGCTGCCGGGGCGCGACGTCTGGGAGCTGAAGCTAGGCCCGGCGGCGCTCGCCCACGGCCAGCTCTATCGGCTGGAGCTGACGTGGAGCGGCGGGCGCGGCGAGCGCTTGCCCGCCTACGTCCGCCGCACCGTGCAGGATCCGAACACGCTGATGTTCGCCGCCGAGGTGTGGGACCCCCCGCCGTACGTCTGGCGCGTGCCGTCATTCACAGTGCCCCGGCGCGTGCCGCTCATCTACGAGACGCACGTCGGAATGGCCCAGGAAAAGGCCGCGGTGGGCACCTACGTGGAGTTTCGCGAGAAGGTCCTGCCGCGCATCGTGCGAGCCGGCTACAACACGATTCAGCTCATGGCCGTGATGGAGCACCCGTACTACGGCTCGTTCGGCTACCACGTCTCGAACTTCTTCGCCTGCTCGTCGCGCTTCGGCACGCCCGAAGAGCTCAAGTCGCTGGTCGACGCCGCACACGAGGCCGGCCTCGCGGTGATCATGGATATCGTCCACTCGCACTCGGTCAAGAACGAGCGCGAGGGGCTCTCGCTCTTCGACGGCTCGCCGTACCAGTACTTCCACAACGGCCTGCGCGGCTGGCATGAGGCGTGGGACTCGCGCTGCTTCGACTACGGCAAGACGGACGTGCTCCACTTTTTGCTCTCCAACTGCCGCTACTGGCTGGACGAGTTCCACTTCGACGGCTACCGCTTCGACGGCATCACGAGCATGCTCTATCTGCACCACGGGCTGGGCGTTGACTTCACGGACTACAGCCAGTACTTCGACGCGACGGTCGACGACGACGCGTGGATCTACTGCAACCTGGCGAACCGCGTCATCCACGAGGTCCGGCCGGACGCGATCACCATCGCGGAGGACGTGAGCGGCATGCCAGGCATTGCGGCTCCGGCGGACGACCTGGGCGCGGGGTTCGACTACCGCATGTCGATGGGCGTGCCGGAGTGCTGGTTCAGGCTTGTGCGCGACGTCCGCGACGAGGACTGGAGCATCGGCTACCTCTGGCACGAGCTGACGAACCGGCGCGCAGACGAGCAGACCGTGAACTATGTGGAGAGCCACGACCAGGCGCTGGTGGGGGGCAAGACGCTCTTCTTCCAGCTCGTGGATTCGGCGATCTACGACTCCATGTCGCGCGCCTCGCCGAACATCAAGGCCGACCGCGGCGTGTCGCTCCACAAGCTCGCCCGCCTCGCCACGCTGGCCACGGCCGGGCACGCCTACCTCAACTTCATGGGCAACGAGTTCGGCCACCCGGAGTGGATCGACTTCCCGCGCGAGGGCAACGGCTTCTCGTACCACTACGCCCGCCGACAGTGGGCGCTGCGCGACAACCCCGACCTGCTCTACTGGTGCCTGGGCGAGTTCGACGAGGCCAGCATTCGCCTGGTCAAAGAGTCGCAGGCGCTGGAGGGCACCGTGCCGCGCCGCCTCTTCGTCTCCGACAAAGAGAAGATCCTCGTGTTCGAGCGCGGGCCGCTGGTCTTCATCTTCAACTTCCACAGCTCGCAGTCGGTGGCCGACTACTCGGTGCTGGTGCCGCCGGGCGCGTACCGGCTGGCGCTGAACACAGACGAGGAGCTGTTCGGCGGGCATGACCGGATCACGCCCGGCCAGACCTTCGAACTGCTGTCCGAGATGCGCGGCAACGAGCGCTGCCACATCGTCAAAGTCTACCTCCCGTGCCGCACGGCCATCGTGCTGCGGCGCCAGACCTGATGCTGGCGCCGCCGCCTGCCCGGCCCTTTACGGGGTGGCCGGCGCCGGCGGCAAGACGCGGAACTCCTCCAGCGTGGGAACCTCGCTGGCCTGGAGAATCGTCAGCCGCACGCGGCGCGTTTTCGCGGGCGCGAACGTCAGCGTCTTCTTGCCGCTGAGCGTGGAGCCTCGCGCCACTTCGCGCCACGCCTCGCCCTGCTGGACGTCGACGGAGAACGCCTGTGTGCGCGGGAAGCTGATCTCCCAGATCTCGACGCCGCCCACGGTTTCTTCTTTTTCGAGGTCAGCCTCCAGCCAGCCGCTGCGGCTGCCCGGGGCCGCGCCCCAGCGCGTGCCGGGGTCGTCGTCCGCGGCTTTTGCCGCCTGGAACCCCGGGCCCCACTCGCTGGAGGCGCGCAGGGGCCTGCCGGCAGAGAGGGCCGGGCGCAGGCCTTTCTTCGCATCTTTGAGGCCGAACACGTTCCGCGCGTTCGGCGGCAGCGCGCAGGCATCGACCTCGGGCCGGATGTCGCCGGCCTCTTGGCAGAGGATTACCTCCTGCCCTTGCCGCAGGCCGAGCTCATAGAGGCCGGGCGCTGTCTGGCGCAGGGGAACCGACGGATCGGAAAGCAAAAATGGGCCATCGAAGCGCGGAACGATCACGCAGGGTTCGCCGGCCAGGCTTCTCACCCTGACCCAGCGGGTCTTGCCCTCGCGCCGCGCCGCGCTCACCAAGAACCCGCCCTCGGCCCGCAGGTCATGGAACGCCGCCGTCCTCCACTCGGCCGGCGCCGCCGGAAAGATGCGGAGGCGTCCGCCCCAGCTCTGGAGCAGCATGTCCTGCAGCGCCTTGGCTGCGACCAGCGAGCACTCGATCACGGGCGAGCCCTCGATGTACATCGTGTTCGGCATCACGAACCGCTTGTTGTCGTGGTGCGCACGAAGGTTGGCAAGCGCCCTCTCGCCATCGCCCATGCACGAGTAGAGCAGCGAGGCGGCCGCGCTCGACCAGCCGTAGATCTGCTTGCCGCCTTCGACCGTCAGCCAGTGCGTGAGGGTCTTCTCTACGAGCGCCCGGCTCTCGGGCTGCTCGGCGGAGAGCAGGTGCAGCGGCCAGACCATGAGCAGGTGCGACCAGTGGCGGTGCGACTTCTCGAAGGGCACCGTCGCGCCAACCATGAAGCCGTTCTCGTTCTGCGGGTAGGGCGTAAGGTCGCGCAGCACGCGCTCCCACTCGGGCCTCTGCGGGTCGCTGAAGCCGTAGCGCGCGCTCAGATCGAGAAGCGTGGCGCAGCCCCAGCGCAGGAGCGAGAGGTTGTAGTTGGTGTCGACGTCGCCCGCCTGGCTGTACTCCGGCGAATGCATGCGCGGGAGGTGGAGCTTGCCGTCGTCGCCCGGCTTGAGCAGGTTCAGGTAGAGGTTGACGCTGCCTTTCAGCATCGGATAAAACGCGTGGACGATCTGGTTGGTCACGAGCGCGTGGTCCATGGAGTAGCGGTACTGCTGCCAGTAGAGGTGCAGCGCCCAGGTGAAGTCGCCGGGATTGATAAACGCCTGCGGCGCGCAGGTGCCGTCGCCGCGCAGGCCTTCGTAACAGGTCGTGTGCGGAACCGTCGCGCAGTGGTCGAACCCCCAGATTTCCTTGGCGTTCTTGACGAAGTTGCCCCGCTTGGCGTCGATGAAGCGCGTGAAGGACTCGCCGAGCTCGAGGTGGTTGGCCGCGTAGACGGGCGAGTAGGCGAGCTGGATGTTGAGGTTCCACCAGATGCGCGGCCAGCCGGTCTGCCGGTACCACGGCCCCAGCAGGTCGATCACCTGCCGGTCTTGGCGCGTGGCACACGCGAGCTTGTACAGCTGGATCCAGTAGAAGCCCTCGATCTGCGCGTCGGGCACGGAGAGAAAGCTGGCGGGGTAGTAAGCGTGCCACCAGTCGCGGTGGCTCTGCTCGAGCGCCACGGTCGGGAGCGTGGCCACCCGCCGAACCGTGGCCAGCGCGGTCTCCTTCGCGGTCTCGGCTGGAAACGAGTCGGCCACGCTCAGCGTGAGCCGGCGCTTTGCGGGCGAGCCGCGCACCAACCACGCGGTGGCGAACGCGCCTCCCGCCACGCGGCGCTGCTCGCAGAAGCCGGTTTCGCCCTCAGTTCCGGTGCAGGGCGGCGGGTTCGGCGTGCCCTGAACCTTCTTCATCTCGTCGCGGAAAACCTCGGCCGCTTCCGGCTCCCAGGCGAAGGCCGCGGCCCCTTCGCCGCCTTCGGTTTCGAGGTCGACCAGCAAGGCCATCTCGTCGGCGTGGTCCAGGGCGCGGAAGCGGACACGGCCTTTGTCGGTGACGATCTCGCCGCGGGTCTCGGCGTTCCACAAATCCGTGCGGAGCGTGCCTGACTTGATTGTGCCTGCGGTCTTGAGGATCAGGCCTCCGATCGGCAGGCGGCCGTTGTCTCGGCGGTGGTCGGTCACATCCGAGCGGCCGAGCTCGAACCGCAGCCGGTCGGGTCCGTCGGTGTAGATCGTGGTGCCGAGCAGGCCGTTGCCGAGGAAGGCGCCGTGGTCAAACGTGGCGGGCAAGACCTCCCAGACGAGGTCGTGCCGCTCGAGGAAACTCGGCCAATCGACGCGATCAGCCACCTCGCTGACGGAGGCCTTCTTGTTCGCCTGTTGAAGGGTGTCCGCCGAAGCCACGCACGCCGGCAGCAGCGCGGCAGCAATCAGCGCGGCAGAGGACGCAGCGTTGAGCAGGCGCTTCATTTGGGCTCCTCTCGCTCGAGGCAGAGCACGGTGGCGAGGGGGGCGGCCGCGCGCGGCGGCAGCGTGACCGACACCCTGTCGCCGGACTGTTCGAAGGCGAGCGGCTTGCGGTCCGCAAGCGCATAGGCCTTCACGACCTGGCCGTTTACGGCGGGAAGTTCCAGCGTTGGGCCGGGCCACGTGAAGAGGTGGACGTACAGTTTTCCGGGCTGCGTCGTGCAGCGCCAGTCGCTCTTCGCGTTGAAGACGGCGCGGCCCTTGCTGTCTTTCTTGACGGGGTCGTAGCTTCCGAGTTCGCCGCCGAACGGCGTGCAGCCAGCGCCGTAGATCGCCTCGCCGTTGACCTTGAGCCACGCGCCGACCTTGCGAAGGATGTCCTGGCTCGGCTGCGGGATGACCCCGTCGGCGTCAGGGCCGACGTTGAGCAGGTAGTTGCCGCCTTTGCTCACGATGTCCGCGAGCTTGAAGCAGATGTCCTCGGGCGTCTTCCAGTTGTGGTCGTCCTTCTTGAACCCCCACGTGTCGTTGATGGTCGCAGCGGTCTCCCACGCGCCGGGCGTGACCGTGTGCGGGATTTCGTTGTCGCCGCGCGACTGGTAGTCGTGGCAGCCGCCGGGGCCGAGGCGGCTGTTGATGAGCGTGCTGGGCTGGATCGAGCGGACGAGGTCGGCGAGGCGCGTGCTGCGTTCGGCGGTCATCAGGGTCGGCACGTCGAACCAAATCAGGCCGATGGGGCCATAGTTCGTGAGAAGCTCGCGCACTTGGGGAAAAGACTTGTCGCGCAGGTATTGGTCAAAGTCCTTCTTGTCGTTCGGCGGAAAGTCCCACGTGTTGTTGGCGCCGTTCGGCTCGTGCCAGTCGGTGGCCTGCGAGTAGTAGAAGCAGAGCGTGAGCCCGCGCTTGGAGCAGGCTTCCTGAAGCTCCTTGAACGGGTCGCGCTTCCACGGCGAGGCGTCGAAGCAGTTGTAGGGGCTGACCGCGGAGCGGTAGAGCGCGAAGCCGTCGTGGTGCTTGCAGTCGAACACGACGTACTTCATGCCCGCGTCGAGGGCGAGCTGGGCCCAGTCGTCGGCGTTGAACTTCGCCGGATTGAACTGCTTGGCGAGCTGCTCGTATTCCTGGGCCGGGATTCTTGCGTTGTGCATGATCCACTCGCCGATGCCGCCGACGGGCTTGCCTTTCCACTCGCCCGCAGGGATCGAGTAGAGGCCCCAGTTGATGAAGAAGCCGTACTTGGCCTCATGGAACCACTTCAGCCGCGCCGCGCGCTGCTGCTCGTCGCGCCGCGCCGCCTCGACCGACTCCGGCAGCTTCGCGCCGGGGGCGAACACGCGAAATTCCTCGATGGACGGCACATCGCTGGCCTGCGTAATGCTGAGGCGGACGAAGCGGGCGCTGACGGGCGTGAAGTCGTAGGCGCGCCGTCCGGCGATCGCCGTGCCGCGGTGCAGGGGCTTCCAGGCTTCGCCGGCTCTATATTCGATAGCGAACGCTTGTGTTCTCGGGTAGCCGAGCTCCATGACGACGGCCCGCCCGACCGGCGTCTCTTCGCCGAGGTCGACCTCAAGCCAGCCGCTGCGCGACTCCGGCTTGGCGCCCCAGCGCGTGGCTTCGTCGCCGTCGTATGCCCTGGCGGCCTCGTAGCCGCGGCCCCACTCGCTGGAGGCCTTGACGGGCGGTGCGGCGGGCGCGGGGAGCGGCTTCCCGCTGAACGCGCGGGCGAGGACGGCGATGTTGCGGTCGTCTCCCTTAAGCGATTCGACGGGCTGGCCCAAACAGGCTTCAACGGGCGTTGGCAGCGAGTCGGCGTTCGGCTTCACAAAGCCATAGAGGCCGATCCCTTCTTCCATTGCGGCCGGAACAATCTGCAGGGGATCCTGTCTGTTCCAGTTGGCGAGGCAGGTGACGAGGCGCGTCTGAGGCCCCATCATCCTCTTCGCCGCCGCGGTGCGCCCCAAGTCGCCAGCTTCGTTCAAGAGCCAGTCGGTCTCTCGCAGCGCCCGCGAATTCATGATGTGCGGGTCGTTGACGTCGCAGCACGTCAGCCAGACGATGCAGTTCGGGTTGGCCTCTTTCGCGGCGCGGCGGATGGCCGTCCAGCAGCGCTCAACCGCACGGCGGCCGTATTCGGTCAGCCGCCCCGGTGTCACCTGCTGCTCGCCGGGGAAAGGCTCGCCCATCAGTTGCTCGTAGAGCTTCTTTTCGCAGTCCAGCCAGCGGTTGGCGTTGCTGGCGCGCGACGTGGGCATTCGCAGCCAGTCAACCATGAGCCCGTCAATCTCCGTCTGTCTCACGGCGTCGCGGATAGACGCGTCGAGGTACTTGAGATAGTCATCGGTGTACGGAATGTGCGGCTCGCTGGGGAACCCGTAGCTAAGATCGGGGCGATCCTTGCCCCACTTTGTGTTGGATCCGGCGCAGAAGTAGCCGAGCACGAGCATCTTCTCCCGATGGGCCAGCCGCGTGAGCTCCCGGAGGAAGTCGTGCTTCAGGCCTGGCTGTTCGGGAACGATGCCGTTCTTGTACCACGCATAGCCGTTGCATGAAACGCAAAATGTCTGGATGGCGTTCACGCCCAGCGCCTTGTACCACGCGAGATGTTTGGCGGGGTCGGCGTCCGCCCAGAGCCCGGGCGGGGCAAAGCCGTTCGGGCCGCCGGGCCCCCAGTTGAAGTCCACGCAGAAGGCGCGAATCGGCTCAGGCAGGGTTGCGCCCGACCGGATCATTTCGCCGACCTTGCGAAGCGTGGCGACGTCGATGTCGCGCAGCTTGCCCGCGTAGTTGGGGCCCACGTCGATCGAGAAGATGTTGCCGTATTGGGCGGCGCCGAGATAGTCGCGGTAGAGCTTCTCTGGCGGGTGGCAGAGGCCGTCGTGCTCGGGCAGCGAGTAGAACCACATCGCACCGCCCTTGTGCGGCGGAAGGATCGGATAGGTGAACTCGGCGAGCAGGTAGCTTGCGGCCGGCGCGTCGCGCATGTGGGGGCCTGCGGCCGCGTGGTCTGCGAGCGGGCCGGGCCGGCCCATTTCGCCGAGGCGGATGTCCGAGCCCGCTTGGCCGCCGTGGTTGAAACCGATGAAGCAGCCCGGCTGCAGGCTCTTGCAGAAGGCGATGGTCTCCTCGTGGCTCAGGCCGCCGTCGCCGACCGCGTGGTCGAACCAGATATACTCGACCGGGCCGTAGCGCGTGAGCAGCTCTTTCAGCTGCGCCTTCTTCATTTCGGGGTTTGGGCCGCTCTTCTTGCCCTGCACCGAGCCCTCCCAGGTCCAGTCGCCCTCGGAGAAGTAAAGCGCGAGCTTGATGCCGTGCCGGTCACAGGATTTCCGCAGCTCTGCCAGCACGTCGCGTCCGAGCGGCGCTTTCGTCACCTTGCGATCGGTGGTCGCGGTGTCCCACAGGCAGAAGCCGTCGTGGTGCTTGGCCAGGAACAGGATGTAGCCCATGCCCGCCTCCTTGGCGGTCTTGGCCCACTGGTCGGTGTCGCAGTCCGTGGCCTTGAAGAACGAGACGTCGGTGACGCCCGGCGTCCACTCCTTGCCGGAGAAGGTGCTGAAGGACCAGCAGATGAACATGCCCCACTTGAGGTTCTTTAGCTCCTCCGCCCGCAGCCGCATGTCAACGGGTGCGGACGAAGCCGTGAGAACGACCGAGGCGGCGAACAGCGAGGAGAGGATGCGACGGATCATGTTATGCATGGGAGACGTCCTTCAGGGCTCTTCAGCGGTTACGGTTAATCGCCATGTGCAACACAACTGCGGTGTTACGTTACACGACACGTTGCAGGTGGGTCAAGTGTGTTCGCCGGTTCGGTTGCCGGCAACCGCGCCTTCGGATATAATGCGCGCGTAGAGGACGGTATACGGAAAAGGAGTTGCGGATGAGACGGATGACGTGCGCGGGGGCGCTGGCGGTGCTGGTGGTCGGAGCGGTTGCGTCGTGCTGGGGGCAGGCGGCGACGAACGCCGCGAAGAAAGCCTATGGGCCGCCGGGTAAATTCGAGAAGGAGATCCAGGCGTTCGAGGCGGCCGATCAGAAGGCCTTCCCGCCGGCCGGGGCGATCGTTTGCCTCGGCAGCTCGAGCATGCGCATGTGGCACTCGGCGATCAGGGAAGACCTGTCGCCGCTGACGGTGATTCCGCGCGGGTTTGGCGGCAGCACCATGAGCGAGGCGCTGCATGTGGTCGGACGGGTCGTGGTGCCGTACAAGCCGCGCGCAATCCTGCTGTACGAGGGCGACAACGACATCGGTTCTGGCATTGCGCCCGAGACGGTGCGCGACACTTTTCTCGCGCTCGTGACGAAGGTGCGGGCGAGCCTGCCGGGGGTGCGCGTCTACGTGATCGCCGTGAAGCCGAGCGTCAAGCGCTGGGCGCTCTGGCCGCAGATGCGCGAGGCGAACCGGCTGCTGGCCGAGGCGTGCGCGGCGGGCGAGGGCCTGACCTTCATCGACGTGGCAACGCCGATGCTCGACGCCTCGGGCAATGTCCGCAAGGAGCTGCTGAAGTCCGACAACCTGCACATGACGCGCGCCGGCTACGAGGTTTGGCGCGACGCGGTCAAGCCCGTCCTGCACAAGGGCGAACTCGCGTCTGAGGCAACGAAGTGATTTCTGGAAAAGGGTGAACCGAACGGGGCGCGCCGGCGTTCAATGGTGCATGAGATACTCTGCCTACATTGCCGTCGGGGCCGGCCTGTGTGGCTGGCTGGGCGCCCAAGACGTGGCCAATCTGCCGCCGATCGTGGTAACCGCCTCGCGCGTGGCCGAGCCGATCAACAAGGCGGCGGCCTCCGTCTCCAAATGTTCGGGTAACGAGCTTTACGAGAGCCAGGCGCGGACGCTGCCGGAGTCGTTGGACGCGACGCCGGGCGTCATGGTGCAGAAGACCTCCCCCGGGCAGGGCTCGCCCTACATCCGGGGCTTCACCGGCTTCCGCACGCTGATGCTTGTGGACGGCATCCGGCTGAATTCGCCGGTCTTCAGAGAGGGCGCGAACCAGTACTGGAACACGGTGGACTGCTACTCGCTGGACTCGTTCGAGCTGCTGAAGGGCGCCGGCTCGACGCTGTATGGCTCGGACGCCGTGGGCGGCACCCTGCAGGCGTTTACGCAGCTGCCTGAATATGCAGCACCCGAGGGCGGCGGCGACATCTGGGGCGGCCGCCTCGCGGCGCGGGTCTCCTCGGCCGAGCGCTCGGTGACCGGCCGCGCGGAGGGCTACTACGGCACGGAGGAGTGGGCCGGACAGTTCGGCGTCACGTACAAGGACTTCGGCGATCTCGAGGGCGGCAAGCATGTCGGCCGGCAAGAGGGAACCGGCTATCAGGAGCTGGACTATGACGCCAAGGTGCGCGTGGCGCTGAAGGGCGACCGCGAGCTGGTGTTCGCGCACATGGCGGTCGAGCAGGACGACGTTTCGCGCACCCACCGCACAACGGACGGCATCTCGTGGAAGGGCACCAGCGTGGGAACCGAGCGCCTTCACGAGTTCGACCAGAACCACTCGACCACCTATCTTCGCTACATCGACCGCGAGAAGATGGCGCTCTACGACGAGCTGCAGGCGACGGTCTACTTCCAGCGACAGGAGGAGACCAAGGACGTCATCAAGAGCGACTATACGCGCACGACCGACGGGTTCGACGTTCAGACGTGGGGCGCGGCCGCTGACATGGTTAAAGAGACGCGGCTGGGCACGTGGTCTTACGGCGTCGAGTATGTCCGGGACGGCATCGACAGCTATCGGAACTACTACAAGGCGGACGGGACTCTGAGCGCGGTCGGCATTCAGGGGCCCGTGGCCGACGACTCGTACTATCACACCGCCGCCGTCTACGTTCAGGACCGCGTGAAGCTCGCGGACCGCTGGGAGCTGACGGTCGGCACCCGCGCTACCTATGCGCGTGCCGACATCGGCTGCTACGAGGACTTCTCGACCTCGCCGCACTCGGAAGCCTCGATGGACGAGTGGTGGTTCGACTCGTCGTCGAGCATCCGCTTGGCGTATACGGCCGTCGAAGACCTGTGGCTGCTCTACCTGTCGGTCTCGCAGGCCTACCGCGCGCCGGGGCTCTCGGACCTGACGCGCTTTGACGTCAGCAAAAGCACGGACGTCGAGACGCCCTCAACAAACCTCGACCCCGAAACCTACGTGTGCGGAGAGGTCGGGACGCGTTTCACCGCCGACCCCGTGGAGTGGCAGCTGGACTATTTCTATACGCGCATCCACGACATGATCGTCCGCCAGACCGTGGCGAGCGGGGTCTACTCCAAGATCAACGGCGGCGACGGGTATGTACACGGCGTGGAGAGCGAGCTGAAGCTCCGCCTCGGCAAGCAGTGGCTGTCCACCACGGGCTTCACCTGGATGGAGGGCTACACCGAGTATGACGACGCCGATGGAGCCAAGGTCTCGGAGCCGATCCGAACCATGCCGCTGACGGTCTACACCTCCCTGCGCTGGGAGAGCCGGAGCCGTCGTTTCTGGGCCGAGGCCGCCGAGCGGGCGGTTGACACCGAAGACCGCCTGACCGAGTCTGACAAGACCGACACGCAGCGCATTCCGGCGGGCGGAACGCCGGGCTACGCGGTGACCGACCTGCGCGGCGGCTGGCGCGCAGGGAAGGGCGTCTCGGTCGTGGCCGGCGTGGAGAACGTGTTCGACAAGGACTACCGCATCCACGGGTCGGGCAGCAACGAGCCGGGCCGCAACTTCATCCTGTCGGCTGAGTACCGGTTTTAGTAAAGTAGCACTGTTCACGGAAAGGGATCGAAGATGAAGAACGCACGTTTGGCCAGCCTCGTCGTAGTCGCCAGCCTGTCGCTGGGCGCGCGCGCCCAGCCGCTCTCGCCCGAGCTCGCGCAGCAGGCGAAGGCCTCGGTGGAGAAGGGCTTGGCTTGGCTGAAGGCGCAGCAGAAGCCGAGCGGGGCGTGGTCGGAGGAAAACATGCCCGCGCTGACGGCCCTGCCGCTTTGGGCGATCGCGGCCTCGGGCTCGCAGGCGTACGCGCCCGAGCGGGACAAGGCGGTTGCCTGCCTGCTCGGCAAGCAGCGCCCGGATGGCGGCATCTATGTGGCGCAGCCGGATAAGAAGGGCAGCGGGCTCGGCAACTACAACACCTCCATCAGCGTGATGGCGCTGCACGCGACCGGCCGCCGGGACCTGGCGCCCGCAATCCTCAAAGCCCGCACCTACATCGCCGCCTCGCAGCACTTCGGCGACGACACGCACGCCGGCGGTTTCGGCTACGACAAAGAGTCGCAGCGCGCGTACACCGACCTCAACAACACGCACTTCTCCATGGATGCGATGCGGCGCACGCAGAGCACGGAGGATCTGCGCCCGGCCGGAGAGAGGAAGGCGGACCTCAACTGGGAGGCGGCGCTCAAGTATGTCGGCCAGATGCAGAACAAGGAGGGCGAGACCGCCGGCGGGTTCGCCTACAACACCGAAGACCCCAAGGGCGGCGCGACAACGAACGCGAGCGGGAAGATCATGCTGCGCGCCTACGGGAGCATGACCTACGCGGGCCTGCTCGCGCTGGTGCACGCGCAGCTCGACAAGAGCGACCCGCGCGTGCGCTCGGCGGTCGATTTCGGCTCGCGCTATTGGACGCTGGAGGAGAATCCGGGCCAAGGCCAGCAAGGCGTCTACTTCTACTACAACGTCATGACGCGCGCGCTCAGCGCGGCCGGCCTCGACGCGATTCCCAAGCAGAACGCGGCGGAGCAGATCCGCTGGCGCGACGAAGTCGTGAAGAAGGTCATCTCCCTGCAGAAGCCGGATGGCTCATGGGCCAACGAGAACAACCGCTGGTGGGAGAACGACCCGGTTCTGGCCTCCTCTTACGCGCTCCTGGCGCTCGAGTTTGCCAGCGGCCTGACCCAGTAGGCGCTGAAGAGCTTCGCTTCTTGAATACGGGCTGTTGACGGTGCGGCTAGGCTTTCTCTACAATACGCGCATTCAGGCTGGGGGCTTGAAGCGCGTTTCTAATTCACGCGGACAAACAAAGGACATGCAATGACAAAGATCATGCTGGCGGCAGTGGTGGCGGGGGTCGCGATGTGCGGTTGGGCGCAAGCGAAGAAGACGGTGGTGGTGTGGTCAGAGGGCACCGCGCCAAAGAACGTCTATCCGGCTGACATCAACGGGGCGATCGCCGAGGGGCTGAAGGCGTCCGATCAGATGAAGGAGTGGGACGTGGTGGTTGCGAATTTGAGCGATCCCGAGCAGGGCCTGCCCGACGCGCTGCTGGCCAAGGCGAACGTGCTCGTGTGGTGGGGCCATAAAAAGCACGGCGAGGTGAAGGACGAGCTGGTCAACAAGATCGAGAAGCGCGTCAAAGAAGAGGGCATGGGCTTCATCGCGCTGCACTCCGCGCACTTCGCCAAGCCCAACAAGCGGCTGATGGGCACGCCGTGCTCCTTCGCCGCCTACAAGGGCGACAACAAGGAGACGGCCGTCAAGGTCGCCATGCCTGACCACCCGATCACCAAAGGCGTGAAGGCCGATTTCACGGTCGCCAACGACGAGCGCTACAGCGACCCGTACGCGGTGCCGCCCACGGACCAGGTGCCGCTCACCGGCGTCCAAGTCCACAAGGACGGGGTTCGCGAGGATGCGAAGATGGGCTTCTGCTGGAACGTCGGCAAGGCGCGCTATTTCTACCTCCAGTTGGGCCACGAGACCAACCCGATTTATTTCGACGCCGAGATCCGCAAGATCATGGCCAACGCCGTGCTCTGGGCGGCCGGGAAGTAAGGCTGTTAAACGGACCGAGTCCTTAGTTCAAGCAGGTTTGAGCGTCCGAAGGGTTTGAAGACGGCAAAAACGATCCATTCCCTTCGGATGCCTCGCATGTTATAGTATCAATTCATGAATGCAGAGCGGGGTAAAGGGACTCAGAATCAGCATGTAAATTTTGACGGGGTGCGCAATGACGTAAATGCCAAACGAAACAAGGCCGCTTTCGTTGGTAGCGTAATTGCCATCGCCGTTTTGGCGGTCGCTTCGTTCGTAATGCTTGGGTATGAGCAATATGAGTTCTTGGTCTTTGATGCCGACCGTACTCAGGCGAAGCGCGAGGTGGATCGGTTGCGTGAGTTTGCCGCAAAACAAGAAACGGTGAACGCCGCCGTTAGCGATGAGTTGGCAAGACGAGAGGCTTTGCTAGTCTCCCGACAGCAGCAATTAGAGGAATTCAACACGTTGACCGGACAGGTTGTGATCGTGCGCAATGAGATCCAACAGGCCAGGGAAGAGTTAAACAAGACTAAAGAAACGCTCGCGGTCGAGCAAGGGAGTCTTGCAGCGGCAAAGAACGAGACTGTTGCGTTGGATGAACGTCGGCAAACGCTGAAGCGTGACATATCAGAAAAAGCGAAGGAGTTGTCAGACTCCGAGGTTGCCGTTACCAACCTGAAGAAACAGCTTGTTGCGCTTGGGTTGGACAAGACGTCCGCGCTAGCGGTTGTTGACATGGCGAATAAGCAGTTCGCGGTTGAAGTTGAGCGATTGACCAATGTAACCGTTCGTGTTGAAGCCGTTCGTAGCTCACTGCAGGAAAACGAAAGAATAGCGGACAACGCAAAGACTACGCTGGCCACGCTAACACTCAAGATTCAAGCACAGGAAGCCAAACTCGCTGAGCAGACAGCGGCTACTATTGACGCAGAACGTATGGCCGCTAGCCCGTTTCCATAGCCCGCTTTGGTTCCCGGTTATCAACGGCAAGAATCCGCTGATTGAGGCCCCGTTCTACGAGACTGATGAACGTGTGGATGGCACACGGTCTGAGGCAAAAGTTACCCCTGACAACGGAGATTTCATCCTCGACCTTGACCGGCCGCCGCGAGACCTGCTGATTTACCCACAGACACACCCCAACGCCAAACCATACCTTCAGGATTATGACAAGCCGTCTACGGAGGACATCGGTGGTGAGAACCATCATTTTCTCGGGGGGATTCTCTGGAAGCGCGACGGCGACACGTTGAGAGACTGTTTCGAGCAGCTTTACGCCTTGGTTGGCGGAAGCCGTTGGGTCATCCTTGTGCCGGACGACTGGGACGCTCAGTGGCAGGAAACGATTATTCGTGCTGTTCCTCTGCCACGACAAAAAGTGGTTTTGTTGTGGCGTAGCGTAGCAGCGTTGATAGGGGGGATTGAGACGCTACGTGGAGCGAAAGCGGGTGATAGTGTTGCCGTAGCGGACATACGCAACGGGAGTGGCGTTATGCTCAGCCAACTCACGCTGTCAGAGGAAGTTGAGCGCGGGGTGCTAGTCCCACGACGTAAGGCATTCGCGCGTCATCCGGAATGCTATCAGACGATCACTGCTTCGTCCCGTAATCGGGTACTTCCCCGAGACCGCTTCCTGTGAGCCGCTCCCCAAAAACTGGACGGGGTGCTAAGATATAATCCGGTCAGTGA
>CAYLUN010000003.1:0-189400 GCA_964386865.1 uncultured Lentisphaeraceae bacterium
AGAACAAGACGGTGGGCGGCATCGCGCCCGAGGCGCTCTCGCTGCTGATGGCGCATGACTGGCCGGGCAACGTGCGCGAGCTGGAGAACGTCATCGAACGCGCCTTCATCCTGTGCGGCACGGGGCGGATCGACCTGGCGCACCTGCCCGATACACTGACGGGTTCGGGTGTGCCGCGTACCGGCTCCGGAGGTGCGGGCTTACGCGAGGCCCGCGAGGCGCTCGACGCGCAGGCCATCCGAGCGGCGCTGGAACACAACAGCGGCAACCGACTGGCTGCGGCGAAGGAACTTGGCGTACACAAGACCACTCTCTTCCGCAAGGTCCGCACGTTGGGGATTGACCTGCCCCGACACGACGGACGGCGCAAACGGGAAAGCGGTTGAGAAGGGAACCTCCAAGGGCGTTGGCAGCGTCTTGCATACGGCAAATCCGTAATCGGCGTTTGACATATTCACTCACGGTATTTAAACTGTAAATTTCTTATACGGGGCTATCACAAGGGTTCAAAAAAGGTTCAAGGGTGCAGCCGACGCGCAAGCAACCCTCAATGCCTCAGCACGAAAACACGCAGCCGTCCACTGGAGGCCTTATGACCCGTATCCGTTATGTCGAGATCGAGAACTTTAAAACCTTTTCCCGCAAGATCCATATCGATCTGGGGCATCCTGCCGTGCTCATCGGCCCCAACAACGCCGGCAAGACGAGTGTGATTCAAGCGCTATCTCTCTGGAGCAAAGGCGTTAAGTCTTGGTACGAAAAGAAAGGCGACCCCAAGAAGAAGGAGGCCCGCGAACGGATTTCGGCCGGCATCAACCGTCTAAACATCTTGGATGTGCCCGTTTCCGAAACCCGCTTTTTTTGGAACGGAACGCGCGTGCGCAAGGCCAACACCCCCATTGAAATCAGGATCAATGTCGGAATCGAAATCAATGGCCTCACCAAAGATTGCCGTCTGATCTTCACATGCCGCGACACAGAAATCATCTATTGCAAACCCTGCGACCAAACAGTTCAAGACGATGAGTTGCTACATTTTGCGGCCGACATGCAGTTTCATCTGCTCTACCCCATGTCGGGAATCATGTCGGGAATCTCCGCTGACACAGAAGAAGCGCCTCTGCCTGATGGACGCATCAATGTTTTTCTCGGTCAGGGGCAGACTGCCCAAGTACTGCGAAACATCTGTTACAAGGTGACGGAGCATGACAAGGAAAACGGCACCCACGATTGGGAATCAATCACAGATCTAATCCGCCGCATCTTTCTCGTGGATTTACACCGCCCCCTGTTTAACGAGAACCGCGGCAACCTGATCCTGACCTATGACCAGGCGGGTGTCGACAGCACACTCGATATCTCGTTGGCCGGTCGTGGCCTCCAGCAGATTCTTCTGATCGTCGCCTATCTCTATTGGCACAAGAAAGCAATCCTTCTGGTCGATGAGCCTGACGCCCATCTCGAAATACTGAGACAGAAACAGGTGTACGAGATCCTCAAGGATGTCGCGGAACGCAACGGCTGCCAAGTGGTCATCGCCACCCATTCTGAAGTCATTCTCGACGATGCCATCGACACAAACCTGACCCTGCTCCTTCACGGCGAAGCCGTCAATCTGGCCAAGCAACAGGACATGAAACTCGCCTTGCGCTCGTTCGGTATCGAACACTACTATAAGGCGAAAGTCCACCCGCGCATTCTCTATATTGAGGGCAGCACGGATATCGACATGCTGCGCGAATTGGCTGACAAGCTGGCGCATCGTGCAGCGCCGATTCTGAACGCTACGCTGAACTGTTATTACACTCGCAACATCAATCCTGACAACACGTTTGAAAACCGGCTTGATCGGGCCGCAGGCGCCTTCGGAGACTTCCGCACGCATTTCCACACGATTAAGCGCTTTGTTAACGGCCTGAAAGCGGTCGCTGTATTCGACAGTGACAACCAGAACAGACAAGAAGAACGAACCGACGAACTAGCAATCTGTTACTGGAAACTCTACGAACTTGAGAATTACTTCATCACCCCCGACGTCCTCTGCCATTTTGCCGAGGCCCATTTCAATGAAACGGCCGGCGAGCTCTTCACGCCCACGCTGACCAACGCTTTCCGGAACGTGGTCGACCAGTGCCTGCTTATGATCGTTTTCACTGGAGACGCCCAGCAGTTGGCCGAGTATCACAGAAGCAGCTCAGGGCTCAAGAAGACCTTGCTCAAGGGCGTCAAAATGAGCGCGTTTGCGGAACAGGTGTTTGCGACGTTTGCCGAAGAGCACCACCAGCCCCAGTCCATGTTAAACAAGGGCGAATTTTACAAGTTGGTGAAGTTTACCGACGCTGCCGAGATCCCGGAGGAAGTCTCCGAGAAACTGGACTTGCTCGTCCATTACCTAGAGTTGCCCAATGAGTAACTCGCCATTCGACAAACGCCTCCTTTACAATGTTTGACCAAGCGAGAACAACGGAACTCATGCGGTTTCGGCCTTTCACCTATCTCAAGCACGTGTTGATACTGGACAGGTTACCCTCAATCGAAGTATCATAAATGCTACTCTAAATCAACATACAGTAGCAGTTTAGAATCTCAAGCATTTTCTAGGAAGCATTCAGAAAGTGCGCAAAACAGGACGCATCAAGGCTTTATGACTGTTCTGCGCGATGCCGTAATCTTGGCATAAGGCGTGCGTTAGGTAAGCCATGAAAACGGCCTTCTCAGTCTGGGAGCAACGGATCGCCCCGGTCTTCGACACTGCGCGTCAGATGCATCTGGTTGAATCGACCGGCACGCGGATCACGGCTGAAAAGGCACACGCGATTTCCGGAGAGGATGTGCCGCAGTTGGTCGCGTGGCTGTCTGAGCAGGGAGTAGGCACGCTCGTGTGCGGCGCGGTTTCGCGTCCGCTTCAGGAACGGCTCTCCGCCGTCGGCATCAACGTTGTCCCGTTTGTGGCGGGTGATTTGCGTCAGGTCATCCAAGCGTCGTTTGACGGATCGCTCACTGGCGCGGCGTTCACGATGCCGGGCTGTTGCGGGCGGAGACGGATGCGGCGGCAGCACGGTGGCGAGCGCTGTTGCGCCGCACGAAAATCAATTTAGGCGGGGGTGCGCTTCCGGGGAGAGACTCCGGGACAGCTCATGTGCCCGGAGGCCACCCCCGCCGCCTATCGACAGAAACAGAGAATAAGGAGGCATACAATGCCAAGAGGAAATGGAAAGGTACCTGCGGGAATGGGGCCGATGACGGGCCGCGCGGCGGGATTCTGTGCGGGAAATGTGCAGCCGGGGATTACTCACAACGGTGCCAGCCGCGGATGCGGCATCGGCGGCGGGCGTGGCGGCGCTCATCAGGGGCGCGGCCGACACGGGTGCCGCAATATGTTTTTCGCCACGGGACTGCCGGGCTGGATGCGGGCCGGCGGTAACGCCACGCCCGAGAGCACGGGCGTCATCGGCGAAAAAGAGGCGCTGGCGAACCAGGCCAAGGCGCTGCAGGCGCAGTTGGATGAGGTTAAGGGGCGCTTGGAAGCGCTGGATGCGAAGAGTTAATTCAGACTGGATCAAGGACGCAGACGTCGCGCTGTCCGTGGCCGGAAGGGTTTTTCCGACAGGTTCCGGCCATGCGGGGCGTCTGCCCTTACGATGGCGTACAGAACAAAATCTGGCGGGCAGAAGGAGGCCAAGAATGAAAACGATGCGTGCATTCCTGTTGGTTTCGGCGGTCGGACTCGGTTTTGCGTGCCGGGCCGCGGCGGGTAGTATTGCCGCGACACCGGCGGATCAGCCGATCGTGCCGGGCGAATGGCACCTGAGCCTTGCGAAGGCGTTGGCGGTGGCGCAGGAGACCGGCATTCCTGTTCTGGGGTTCTGGTCAAACACGGGGTGCTCACGCTGCTCGGAAGTGATCGACCAGGCGGTCAACACGCCGGAGTTCACGGCGTGGAGACGGGAGAAGCAACTGCTGATGGTCGCCGGCGAGGGCAAGTCGGGCCTGCCTGGAGAACTTTACACGTGGGTCAACGCTGCCGCCGCGAATGACGGCAATCTTTCCTATCCGTTTATCCGCATCTACTGGGTGCAGAAGGACGGCACGGTCAAGGCGGATTACCGGTTCTCGGGTTACCCTTACCGCGCCAACGCTCAGACGCTGATCGACAATATCGAGGTTTATGTCGCGGCGTTCGGCTACCACGGACGGGCGGCATTCGGATTTACAGCATCGCCGGAGATGGAGCCGGGAACGGTGGCTGCGCCGCTGCCGCTGGTGCGCAACTACGGCTCTGCTGGCGCGTTGACCAACACGCTGTCCTTCGTGCGGACTTTGGAGGGCGGCGGCACCTCAAACTGGACGGAAACCGTTATCTGGGCGGACGGCGAAACCAACCGGAACGTCTTGGTCGCCAACGCAGGACACTGGGTCGGAGGGAGGATCACCGTAACTTTGAGCGCGGCGGGCGAGGCGGACCAGACACGGGTCATCGCGCTGGTCGGCGAACAGGCGGTCAATATACACAACCCACGTTACGTCGGCGAGCCCTTCAACTTCGGCGAGTGGACGATGGATCTGGATGCCGCGACCAACGCGGTGGCGCAGAGTGCGGCGGGGAACGCCCGCACACTGGTCTTTTTCACCGCGATGTGGTGTCCCTACTGCGCGGGCTTCGAGGACGATGTTTTACAGACCGAGTCGTTCAAGGAGTTTGCGCGGACAAACAATCTGGCGCTCACGGTAATCAGCATCCCGTCACGCGACGGGATGTATGCGGGTTCGCCGCTGACGCACAATGTGTTCACCAACAAGGCCAACGCGGCGGACCGGCGCGCCGGACTGAATGGCACGGGCTACATGACGCGGCACGGGATCACCCCCGAGGCGGGGTGGGCGCAACTGGAGAGAATCCTGGCTTTTGAACGCCAACTGACGCTGCCCGACAAGACGTTCGTGAACCTGCCGGCCGTGATCATGCTGCGCAAGGACGGCAGCGTCGCCAGCCGAATTCCAGGTTACTACTGTTTCAACTACCGGCGCGAGGGCGCAATCTATCCCCCTTTCATGCGGTTCTCCCTCGACTGCAACATGACGCGGCTCCACGAGCAGCTGGAGATGACACAGGCCCGGGCGGTGTTCGCGCACGAAGAAAAAAACAACTATGCGGTTTGGACGCGCGAGGTGCTGGGGGTACAAACGCCGCGCGATGAAACCCTGGCCGCCAACGACGAGGCGGATTTCTTCCAACTGGACGCCGTGGACGGCTCGGAGCAGCGGGTCACGCTGACCGGCTCCGAGCCTGTTTCCGTGTCGGTCTCGATCCGTTCGAACGGGGTGGCGCTGGCCTCAGCAACGGGACGGCTGACGGACGGTGTGTGCGTGACCGCCGGCATTGTCGGCGGCGCGTCCTATCAGGTCTGCGTGCTCACGAACGATGCCGCCTTCTCGTTCACGAATGTGTCCTCGACCATCCGCGCCTACCGTGCGGAGACGACAGTGGATTTGATCGCGCGTGAGCATGCCGCGAGCGTGCGGGTCTCCTCGCTGACGAATGCGGCGGGCGTCTTTGCGACGACGCTTGCAGTCCAAGCGGGCCAGCTTTACCGGATGGTTGGCGAAGGCGTGCAGCTTGTTCTCCAGCCCGGCGCGTTCGAACCCGTCGCCGGAAAACCCGGCGTGTTTCAGGCGCTGGCCGGCGGCGCGGTCAATCTCGCGTTGACGGCTGATACGCTGGAGGGGGCATTCACCTGGCAGATTTGGAATCCCGGAACGGTTGGGTTTGTGCAGACTGTCCAGAACGTATCGGAAACCGCCGGAAATGTGGTGATCGCGGTCGCTCGGGCGGGCGGAAGTTCAGGCGCGTGCGTCGTCCGTATCGCGACCGATCCGACGAACATGACTGCGACGGCTGGCGAGGACTTTGAGGACGTGTTCGCGGCAGGACTCTTCCTGTCGTGGGCGGACGGCGAGATGGGAACGAAGAGCTTTATCCTGCCGTTAACCGATGACTTGGGCTACGAAGGCAACGAGGCGGTTGCGCTGAGCCTCGCGGTGACGGACGGTGGCGCGACGCCTGCCGAAGGGCAGACGTATGAAGTGGTGACGATCACGGATAACGACCCTCCGTCGGTCGGTCGCCTGATGTTTACGGAGGCGGGCACGTTCTTCGCGAAGACCTTGCCGCTGACGATCATCGCGCCGGAGGGCGGGCAGGTGCTTTTGGGCGTCGCGCGTGTGGACGGCGCGTCAACGGCTGTCACGGGTGTCGTGACAACAACGGCCGGGATCTTGTCGCCGTCCACGCTGACATGGGGCAACAATGATCGTATGCCCACCCAAGGCACGGTCTTGGCCCTGCCGACATTGGCCGAGTATCCGCGAGGTGTCGTGACGGTGACCCTCACGCCGAAAGGGACAGTGGGTACGGTATCGGGCAGGCGGAGCGTCACCATCCAGATGGTGGCCGAAAACGCCCCGCTCTTCGCGTCCGACGAAATCGCGTTCGCCGCGCAGACGGCGGTGACCTTCGAGCAGAGAATCCCGGTACTTCAGACGGAGGGCGGTTCAATCAGCATGACGCGGCTCTCGGGAACGGTTCCTTCGGGGATTACAGCGGTATATGACAAAACCGCAGGGGCCTTGAAGTTGGCCGGTGTTCCGCAGCGCGCCGGGACTTCTACCGCCGTCTATCAAGTGTCGGAGACGCGTGCGGGCAGGCGGGTTGCGGGTGGCGTTGTGCAAGTGACGGTTACGGTTTCGGCACTGGGGAGCGTCAATGCAGCAGCGACAAATACTATCTCTGGGGCGGAAGGAGCGGTGTTGGACACTAACGAGCCCGCTCGCGTCGCGGGGGTTCTCACATATTCGGTTACCTCTACCGGCCGTGCAACGGCCAAGTACCGTTCGAGAAAAGGCACGGTCTCTTTCTCTGGTGATAATTGGTCGGCCTGTGACAGCCAGGGCGTGCTGACGGCCGGAATGTGGAATGGAAGCTACGGGCTGGCGGTGCAGTTAACGTCCGAGGGCGGGCTGACCGCCCGTGTTATTGATCCGGCTTATGCATATCCGTTGACGGCGACGCTCGTCGCTCCTGCGTGGAGTGCGGTGAACCCGGCGGCAGCTTATCAGGGGTATTATACGGTGATTCTGTCGCCTTCCGTGGCGACGGGCGGTCTGGCACCGCTCGGGCACTCCTTCATGACAGTCTCACTGACGTCAACGGCAACGAAGAGCGGCCGGGTAACCTATGCCGGTTACTTGGCGGACGGCACGCCTTACAGCGGAAGCGCGATCCTGCAACCCCACGTCGGCGGTACGGCGCAGATGACCGTATTCGCGAGCAACGCTAAGTACACGCTGGCGGGGGTGTTTATCATCGCGCCTGACGCGCCGGAGACGTATTTGACCTATCCGAGCGCGGTGACGGCTTGCGAGGGCGTTAAACCGTATTGGTCAAGCGTCAGCGGTTATGAAGAGACCACTTTCGATATCGCGCTCGAGGTGTTTGGCGGGTATTACAACAGCGCCGACAGCCTGCTGGACTACTACGACCAATACGAAGGGGGTGGGCCCATGCGTCTGATGGCAGTCGGTGACGTGCCGGAAAGCGTCTACTACGGGACAGCGACCGTCCTGCCGTTCGTGGACGTGGCGGTGTCGGACAGCGCCCTGTGGCTTGCCGGGGGCGCTGCGACTCCGGCTGGCATCACGTTTTACTTCAGCAAGGCGACGGGCATTTTCCGAGGATCGATGCGTTTGCCTTTCGCGTTGCCCGGCAAGACTTCCACGGTATGGGCCAGTTATGCCGGCGTGCTGTTGCCGGGGTGGCTTGGAGCGGAGTGCCAGACCGGTTGCACGGACAACGAAGGCGAACTTCCGCCCAAACCGTTCGGCATGGGTTCGTATTGGTACCGTGACAAGGTGCCGGTGGAGGGCTTCGGCTTCAACACGCTGATGTCGTTCAGCGCGGGATATCCGCTCATCATAGAGAAAGTAGCCGAGTAGGCGGACAGTAAAGAAGGATCATGAAAATCACGTTCTCGACATCCGGGGCGGACGTCAACGCCCCGCTGGCTCGACGCTTTGGCCGGACAACGTCCAAATTAGGTCGCATCGGAGCCGAAAGAGTCTGATATGGCAAGTCCTTCTGAACTTCTGCTGACTTCTGTCTTCGGGCCTTACGCCGTCGATGACGAGTATGGGACAAAAGAGAATCTCATGGAACTCTTTCACAATCAGGTGACAAGAGAACAGGGGATTTTCTCCTATCGGTTTTGCCATTCCAGTTTCGGGCTCTATTTCTTGGCCGAAAACATCGACATGCCGACCGTGGTTCTCGATTTCCCGACGCTGCCGCAGTTTATCGAGGAACTGAAAAAAGGGTATGCCTATGTCGGCATCAGTTACGTGATGCCCAATTTCAAAAAAGCGCAAAAGATGGCAGCCCTCATCCGCCAGTGCTCTCCGCAGAGCAAAATCATTCTCGGAGGTCACGGCGTTGCTGTCAGCGAAACAGAAGCCGTCATTGAGCATGACTACCTGTGTCGCGGCGAGGGCGTCGCCTTTTTACGGCAACTGTTTGGCGAAGATCCGGCGAAACCGATCCGACACCCGTTCCTGTACAGTTCGCACAACAGGCGTGTGCTGGGCACGCCGTTGCCGGAGGGTTCCGGTATCCTCATTCCCGGGGTCGGCTGTGCCAACAAATGCAGGTTCTGCGCGACCTCCCATTTCTTCGGAGAGTATGTTACTTACCTGAAGACCGGAAAAGAAATGTTCGCTATATGTTGCGCCTATGAGGACAAACTCGGGGTCACCGACTTCGGCGTGATGGACGAGAACTTCCTGAAAGTGCCGCAGCGGGCGATGGAGTTGCTCGCGTGCATCGAACATTCAGGCCGGCAATTCACGTTCGGGATCTTCAGTTCCGCCGAAACGATCACAAGCCTTCCCAGCCTTGATCTGCTTGTCCGCCTGGGGATCACCTTTGTCTGGATGGGTGTCGAATCGACGCACGAGATTTATGAGAAGAACAAAGGGGTTGATTTCAAGCAACTGGTCGCTGAGCTTAGAAAGCGCGGCATCAGCGTCATGACCTCGGCGATCCTGTTTCTCGAAGAGCACACGAAAGACAATCTGTGGGCCGACGTTGATTTCGCCATCGGCTTGAACGCCGATTACGTTCAGTTTATGGAACTGGGGCCTCTGCCCGGGACCAAGCTGTATCGCGACTATGAGGAGCAGGGCAAATTGTGTACGACAGACGAAATGCCCTATGAAGAGCGCCACGGCCAAGACCGTATCTGGTTTAAGCATCCGGAATTCACCTGCGAGGACTCGGCAGACGTTCTCAGAAAGGCCTTTGAACGGGAGTACCACCGAAACGGCGCATCTTTCATCCGGGCCGTTCAAACCGCGCTGATGGGATATGAGTACGCAGCCTGCAGCGACGATCCGCGCATCAAGGTACGGGCCGAAGGGTTTAAGACATTTCTTGATTCAACCCGAAGCTTCATTCTGGCGGCAGGTGTGTTTTCGCAGAACGAGGCGACCTCAAAGATGCTTGAAGCGGCTAAGCGTAAATACGATGAGCTTTTCTCGAAGCCTACGGTTAAGCAAAGAGCCTTGTCGGCTGTGGTCACGGCGCTTGCCTTCAAGGAATCGATCCGCATGAAGTTTTTCAGCGACGTCATTCAGCCGCCGCTGAAGCGTACACACTATCGCTTCGCGACCGCTGAAGACAGGGTTGAGGACAGAAGGTTCTCAGCCGACTCGATAGGAAAACAGCAGGCGACAGCCTGAACTGGAGGAGCAGACATGAAGATCGCATTTTCAACATCCGGGGCGGAACTCAACGCGCCTTTGGACAGCCGGTTCGGCCGGGCGGCGAAGTTTCTGGTCTATGACACGGAAACGGCGTCGTTTGCCGTAATCGACAATCAGCAGAACCTGAACGCGGCGCAGGGCGCGGGCATCCAGTCCGCGCAGACGGTGGCTGCGGGCGGTGCTCAGGCGCTGGTGACGGGGCACTGCGGCCCCAAGGCCTTCCGCGTACTGGCGGCGGCGGGTGTCGCAATCTACACCTCGGATGCGCCAACCGTGGCAGCGGCGCTGGAGCTTTACCGCGAAGGCAAACTGAAGAAGAGCGAACAGGCAGACGTGGAAGGGCACTGGGCGTAGGACCCACCCATGAACACAAGTCTCGAATGCATGCCCTGTATCTTCCGTCAGACGCTCGACGCCGCGCGGCGCGTCTCAGACGATCCCGCGCTGACCGAGCGGGTCGTGCGCGAGGTCGCGGGTTGGGTTAGCACGGCAGACCTGCATCAGCCGCCGCCGGTGATGGCGCAGCGGCTGCACCGTTTCCTGCGCGGGTTCACCGGCATCGCCGATCCGTACGCCAGCGCAAAGGCGCGGGACAACGCGCTCGCGCTGAGCCTGATGCCCGAGTTGCGCGAACGGCTGGCCGTTTCGGCGGATCCGCTGCTGCTGGCTGTACGGCTGGCCATCGCCGGCAATCTGATCGACCTCGGCCCCAAGCATGACTTGAGCGAGGACGAGATACGGCGTTCGATCCGGCAAGTCATGGATGAGCCTTTTTCAGGTGACTTGGAGACCTTCAGGCAAGCGGCGAACAATGCGCGGGAGATCCTGTATCTGGCGGATAATGCGGGCGAGATCGTGCTGGACCGGCTGCTGGTCGAGGCGCTGGGGCCTGCGCGGGTCACGGTGGCGGTGCGCGGAGCTCCCGTCATCAACGATGCGACGATCGACGACGCTCGGGCGGCTGGGCTGCCTGAGATCGTCCGGGTCATCTCAAACGGTTCGGACGCGCCGGGCACCGTTTTGGAGGAGTGCGATGCGGAGTTCCGGAAACGGTTCTCTCAGGCAGACCTGGTGATCTCCAAGGGGCAGGGCAATTTCGAGACCTTGAGCGCCGCTCCGCGCGACGTCTGTTTTCTGTTCAAAGTCAAATGCCCAGTTATTTCGGCCAACGTGGGGCTTCCGCTGGGTACGCAGGCCCTGCTGTGGTCGCGGGCGGGTAAAGAGAGCAAAGGGGTATCATGATCATCGCGGTGGCATCGGGCAAGGGCGGGACCGGCAAGACGACGGTAGCCGTGAATCTGGCACGCGTGCGCGGCGCGGGCGTGCGGCTGCTGGACTGTGACGTGGAAGAGCCGAACGCGCACCTGTTTCTTAAGGGCGAATTGTGCGGCGAACCGGAGACGGTCTCGATTCCCGTGCCGGAGGTGGACGAGGCGCTATGTGACGGCTGCGGCGAGTGCAGCCGGTTCTGCGCGTACAAGGCACTGGCCGTAATCGCGAAACGGTTGCTGGTCTTTACTGAGATGTGCCACGGCTGCGGTGGCTGCAGACGGGTCTGCCCCAAGGGAGCGATCCGCGAGGTGCCTAAGCGCATCGGCGTGGTCGAGACGCTGCGGTCCGGGGATATCACACTGATTCAGGGGCGGCTTGACGTGGGCGTGGCTATGGCACCACCGCTGATTCGCGCCGTGAAAGTGAAGATCCCGAAGGAAGGGGACGCGATCCTGGATGCGCCGCCCGGCACCTCCTGTCCAGTGATCGCCACCTTGCGCGAGACCGACTATGTGGTGCTGGTGACTGAGCCGACGCCGTTCGGGCTGAACGATCTGAAACTGGCGGTGGCGGTGGTGCGCGAACTTCGTCTGCCGTTCGGCGTGGTTGTCAACCGTGCCGGCAGCGGGGATGACCGCGTGCAGGAGTACTGCCGTGACGAATGGATTCCGGTGCTGGCCGAAATCCCGGACGACCGCCGCATCGCCGAGGCATATTCGCGGGGCGAGTTGGCCGTCGACGCGCTGCCGGAGTACCGTGAATTGTTTCAGTCGCTTTTCAACAAGATTGAGGGACATGACATGGCCGCACCGAACGGGTACAAGCAGGTGTTCGCATGAAGGTCAGGAACGAAGTATGGCCGTTCTAGGTGCCAAGCGACGGTCGGATATTATGAGTGCAGAATCCTATACCTACCTTTACGGGCCGGTACCGTCCCGGCGGCTGGGACGGTCGCTCGGCGTCGACCTCGTGCCGTTCAAGACCTGCACCTACGACTGCGTGTATTGTCAGTTGGGACGGACCACGAACAAGACCCTCGATCGCAAGGAGTATATCAGCGGCGATATGATCCTATCGGAGCTGAAACGCAAACTCGCGGATCGGGATAGGCCGGACTATATCACGCTCGCGGGTTCCGGGGAGCCGACGCTGAATTCCGGAATCGGCAACATCATCAGGGGAATCAAAGGCAGGACGGATATCCCCGTTGCCGTGTTGACTAACGGCTCGCTTCTGTGGTTGGATGCGGTGCAGGACGCGCTCATGGCGGCGGATCTTGTTATTCCTTCGCTGGATGCCGGTGACAACGTCCTGTATCAATACGTCAACCGTCCGCACGGAGGCATCTCCTTTGAACAGCTGGCCTATGGCCTGGCCGCGTTCACCAAGCGTTTTCCGGGTGAAGTCTGGCTAGAGGTGCTCCTGCTCGCGGGAGTCACCGGCCTTTCAGTTGAAGCGAATAAAATCGCGGCGATCGCCAACCGCTTAGGCGTCGCTCGGATTCAGTTGAACACCGCTGCATGGCCGCCGGCGGAGGAGTTCGCCATCGCGCTTTCTTCCGAGCAACTGCTTGTGCTTAAAGGTTTGTTTCACGGACAAGTGGATGTCATCAGCGAGAACATTCGGGAAGTCACAGAAGATGCGGCTCCGGGCCACGCCAGTGACGCGGACATTCTCGCCTTACTGAACAGGCGTCCATGCACGGTTGAAGGGATCGCAAACGGGTTGGCGCTCCATCCCAACCATGTGTTGAAAAGGGTTCTGTCTCTGAGGCAACGGCATGCGGTCAAGGCCGTACGCAAGGACAATACCCTTTTTTATGAGAGTTGTCGGAACGAAGAAGAAAACTAACGGTATGGAAACGAAACTTCAGGAACTGGTGATCATCAGCGGCAAGGGCGGTACGGGCAAGACGAGCGTGGCGGCATCGTTTGCCGTGCTGGCCGCCGGGCGTGCGGTCATCGCTGATTGTGATGTGGACGCAGCCGACATGCATCTTGTACTCGCGCCGAAGATGATCGAAAGCACGGATTTCAAGAGCGGGCATGAGGCGGTGCTCCGGCGCGAGCAATGCGTCGGCTGCGGGCTGTGTGCGGAACTGTGCCGGTTCGGCGCTGTCAAACTTATCCCGGACAACGCGTACCGGATCGATTCCGTGGCGTGCGAAAAGTGTGGCGTGTGCGTGCGATTCTGTCCGGCGGGCGCGATCGCGTTTCCCGAACGGCTCTGCGGCGAGTGGATGGTCTCCGAGACACGCTGCGGCACGATGGTGCATGCCTGTCTTGGCGTGGCGGCCGAGAATTCCGGCAAGCTGGTCTCCCTCGTGCGGCGCGAGGCGCGGCGGATCGCCGGCGAGAAGGGGCTGCCGCTGATCATCACGGACGGGCCGCCCGGCATCGGGTGTCCGGTGATCGCCTCAATGACCGGCGCGTCGCACGTGTTGGTGGTGACTGAGCCGACCGTGTCGGGCGAGCACGATCTGGAGCGCGTGCTCTCCCTGACGCGGCACTTCGAGATTCCGACAGCGATATGCGTAAACAAATGGGACATCAACCGGGAGATGACTGAGCGGATTGAGAAAAAGTGTGATGTGGGCGGGGCGCTAGTTGCCGGGCGCATCCGGTATGACCGCATGGTGACGGCGGCGCAGATTCAGGCGAAGGCGGTCGTGGAGAACGACGCGCCGTCTGCAGCGGATATCAGGCGCGTATGGGAAACGTTGGGATTCTGAAATTGAAAATTCGAAACAAGGAGAAGACGAATGAGTAACACGATGAAAATCAAGATCGCGATCCCTCTGGCAGAGGGCAGATTGTGCATGCACTTCGGGCACTGCGAGACGTTCGCGCTGATCGATGTGGATCTGGTGCAGCGGAAGATTCTCGGGCGCAAAGATCTCGTACCGCCGCCGCATGAGCCGGGCGTGCTGCCTCGCTGGCTGGCGGAACAGGGCGCTGAGCAGATCCTGGCGGGCGGCATGGGCCAGCGCGCGCAGGGGCTCTTCATGGAGCAAAACATCAAGGTGACGGTGGGTTTGCCTGCGGAGACGCCGGAGGCGCTGATCGGGCACTATTTGGCGGGCACACTGCAGGCGGGTGCGAATGTCTGCGACCACTAAGAGCATCGGGCACGGAATCGGCCAGCACCACGGCCACCGGGCGTGTCTCCTGTGCGGCGACAAGAACCCGTGGTCGCTGGGGCTGGCGTTTGAGCCGAACGGCGACGGCGACGGCGGCGTGCGCACTGCGCTGGAACCGGATGAGCGGTTGCAAGGGTATGACGGGATGCTCCACGGCGGCGTCGCGGCGGCGTTGCTCGACTCGGCCATGACGCATTGCCTCTTCCACCGGGGCATACGGGCGGTGACCGCCGATTTGCGCGTGCGCTATCCGCATCCGGTGCCGATGGGCATTCGAATCGGTCTGCGGGCGTGGGTGACAGAGTCTCACGCGCCGCTCTTTCGGCTGAAGGCGGAATTGACTGACCGGGATCATCGCGTTTTGGTCTGGGCGCAGGCCACGTTCTGCGAAGTGTCGGCGGACGGTGCGGTGCCCGGTTCGGGAATGGCGGGGAAGACTGGAGAAAAGTGAGATGAAAACGTGCGGATGCGAAACGGGGACGGCGCAACCTGAAGCGGCCGATCCTTTCTTCGGGCGGATGAATGATCCGACGGCTTCGGCTACGATCACCGGGCCGAGCGGTGACACCATGGAGGTTTACCTCGTGGTGCGGGACGATATCATCCAAGAGATCAAGTACCATACTGACGGGTGCGGTAACACACGGTCTTGCGGCCACGCCATCGCCCGGCGGGCCTTGGGCCGGAGTGTGACGGACGCGCTCTCGATCAGCGCGGGCGAACTGATCCGCTCAGGCGAGTGTCGTCCGGCAGAAGGTCGCCATTGCTCCATTCTGGCGGTCAGCACACTGTACCGGGCGGTTGCCGATTACCTGCTTGAACTTTAAGGAGCCTTATGCAACGCGTGATGCTGAAAGCGAAAATCCACCGCGCCACACTGACGGCGACGGAACTTCATTACGAGGGCAGTGTCACCGTGGACTGGCTGTTGCTGGAGCAGGCCGACATCCTGCCCGGCGAACAGGTGCATGTGCTCAACGTCAACAACGGAGAGCGAATCGTGACCTACGCGATTGAAGCGCCTGCGGGTTCCTGCACGGTCAGTTTGCGCGGGGCAGCGGCGCGAACGGGCCAGGTCGGGGACACGCTGATTATTCTGACCTATGCTGTTGTGCCGGAGGCGGAGCGTGCGGCTTTTATGAGCCAGACCGTTTATGTCGACGCGCACAACCGCCGTGAGGTTTTGCAGCGGCCGCAGCCTGTTCTTGAAGGGGAGGGTTGACATGAATGTGGCGGTGGTCGGTGCCAGCAATAACCCGGAGCGGTACATTCATCAGGCGGTTCTTTTGCTTCAGGAGAAAGGGCACACCCCGTACCCTGTGCATCCGTCGCTCAACGAGGTCGCAGCTTTAGCGGTGTATGACACGGTTCATGCCATTCCGTCCAGGATTGATACGGTGATCGTCTATGTTTCTGGCCGGAACCAAACGGCGCTTGCCGACGACCTTCTGAAAAGCGAAGTGCGCCGTGTGATCTTCAATCCGGGAGCGGAAAACCCGGAGTTGGAAGGGCGGCTTCGTGAGGCCAGCATGGAGGTGGTCGAGGCCTGCACGCTCGTTCTGCTGAAAACCGGTCAGTTCTAAAGGGACGGTGATGGGTACGTACAATACGATCTCCGTTACGGTGCTGTCGGACAATCGCGCCGCCTACGGGCTGGAGGCGGAACACGGGCTGTCGCTGTGGATCGAGACCGCAGGGCACAAAATCCTGTTCGACACGGGCCGCGGCGAGGCGATGCTGAAGAACGCGGAGGCGTTGGGCATCGATCTCGGCCTGGCGGACTGCGTGGTGCTGAGTCACGGCCACTACGACCATACCGGGAACGTGTCCACCGCGCTTGCGCGCGCCGGACACGCCCGCCTGTATCTGCATCCGGATGCTCAGCAGGCTCGGTACAGCATTCATGATGCGCCGAAACCGATCGGCATGCCGGACGAGGTTAAGATGGCGGTGCGGGCGCTGCCCGACTCGCGGCGTTGCTGGGTGTCGACCCCGTGGGCTCTTGCAGAAGGCGTGATGGTGACCGGGCCCGTTCCGCGCATCACCGCGTATGAGGACACGGGCGGGCCGTTTTTCCTGGACGAGGAAGGACAGGTTGCGGATGTGATTCCGGACGATCTTTCACTCTGGATCGAAACCCGTGCGGGGCTGGTGGTCTGCTTGGGCTGTTGCCACGCGGGCGTCGTCAATACCCTACGGCACAGCATGGGGTTGGCCGGAGAGGTTCGCGTCGCCGCGGTGATCGGCGGGATGCATCTATTGCACGCGACGGAGGCACGATTGGAGCGGACAACAGCGGCGCTCAAGGAGTATGCTATTCCCTGTGTGATTCCCTGTCATTGTACGGGGGACGCGGCTTGCGCGTATCTGGCGGAGCGTCTGGGTTCGCCGGTGCAGCCGGGATACGCGGGAATGAAAGTCAGTTTTTAGGAGCGAAGGGACAAGATGAAGAAAACAGCGAGTGAGTATCACCGGCAGCGGCGCGGAAACTGCGCCCAGTCCGTGGCCTTCGCCTGGGGTTCCAAATATCCGGGCGGTCGCGGGGTCGAGGAGTGTTTCGTGGGATGCGGAATCGGGCGTGCGCCCGGCGGTCTGTGCGGCGCGGTACACGCCAGCTGCACGCTGGCGGGCACGGCGGCCGAGGAGTCGATCAAACACGCGTTCGCCGAGAAGACCGGCGGGCATCTGACGTGCAAAGACATTCGAGCGGCAAGAATCCTGCCTTGCGGCGAGTGCGTTGAAGTGGCTGCGGAGTTGCTGGAGAAACATGCGCGGGAGACATCGCGTGTTGGGCGGTAACGTAGGCTTTCTAGCACTTTTTGCGGACGGCTCGGGGAGCCGTCCCTACCAGACAGGAACAAAGGAACAGGATGCAAAGCAAAGAAGACGACCAGAAGAAGACGTGTGAGCCGAGTCAGTGCGGAAACTGCGGGGAATCGTCCTGCGGTTCCGCCGGACAACCGAACCCGCAGCCTGCGGCGGATGATGACAAAGACCGAAAACTGAAAGACCGGCTGAGCCGCATCCGCCGCACGGTCATCGTGATGTCCGGCAAGGGCGGGGTGGGCAAGAGCACGGTGGCCGTGAATCTCGCGATGAGCGCGATGCTTTCCGGCCAGCGCGTGGGGCTGCTGGATGTGGATCTGCACGGGCCGAGCATTCCCACCATGCTGGGGCTTGTCGGGTACAGGCTCGAAGGCGGTGACAACGGCATGTTGCCCGTCGAGATCGGTGGACTGAAGGTGCTATCAGTCGGTTTCCTGTTGAATCACCCGGATGATCCGGTGATCTGGCGCGGGCCGATGAAGATGGGCGTGATCCGGCAGTTTCTCGAAGACGTTGATTGGGGCGACTTAGACTTGCTGGTCATTGACGCGCCGCCGGGGACGGGCGACGAACCGCTCTCGGTGTGTCAGCTCATTCCCGAACTGGACGGTGCGGTGATCGTCACCACGCCCCAGAAGGTCGCGGCGGCTGATGTGCGCAAGTCGATCAACTTTTGTCATGAGGTCGGGGTGACGGTGCTGGGAGTGATCGAGAACATGAGCGGCTTCGCCTGTCCGAAGTGCGGCGAGGTCACGCCGATCCTGCGGGCGGGCGGCGGGCGCATCATGGCCGAGCAGATGAATGTACCGTTTTTGGGGTCGATTCCCATTGATCCGCTGATCGCCGAGTCCGGCGACGAGGGCAAGGCGTTCGTGGAGTCGGCAACGAGTTCGCCGGCGGCGGGGGCATTCCGGGAGATCGTGAGGGAACTGACGGTGGGTTAAGGAGGACAACATGAAGAAGATGACACGAAGAGGTATGGTCGCCGCTATCGGTGTGGCGGGTGCGGGTATCTGCGTGTGCGGCATGAACGAGGGCTGCGCCACGTTCACGAAAAGGGGCCAGACGCCCGCGATTGCGGCTGAGGCGTATGTGATCGAAGGCAATACGGTCAAGGTGGCGCTGGACAAGGTGCCAGGACTGGCCGCAGTGGGCGGGTCGGTCAAGGTCATCGATTCACGCTTGCCCACGTCCATTATCATTGCGCGGAAGGGCGAGGCCGACTACGCGGTCGTGTCGCTGCTTTGTCCGCACCGGGGCGTGGAGGTGGAGTACCAGCATGAGGAAAAGCGCTTCCGCTGCGCGAGCCTCGGCCACTCCAAGTTCGGCACGGACGGCGCGCTGCAAAAGGGGCTGGCGAATAAAGGGCTAACCCGGTATGAAGCCAAACTCGACCCGGCTGACGGCAAACGACTGCTCATCACCTACTGATGTTTGACCACTTTGACAGGCTGGCTCCGATCTACGAGCGGCTGATTCCGCCGCCGGATACACGCGCATTGGGGGAGCTGCTCGAACTGGCCCCGGCGCACGTGCTGCTCGACGCCGCGGGCGGCACGGGGCGCGTGTCGGGCGTGTTCGCCGCGTCCGTGGCGCGCGCCGTCGTGTGCGACGCCTCGCCACGCATGCTGGAGCAGGCCCGCAAGAAAGGGTTGGAGACGGTGCGGGCCGAGTTGGAAGCGCTGCCGTTCGCGGATGCGACCTTCGACCGCATCCTATTGGTCGACGCCTTTCATCATGTCAAAGATCAGCGCATCGCACTCCGCGAATTATTGCGCGTCCTGAAACCTTCGGGCCGGCTCGTGATCGAAGAGCCGGACGTGAGGCGTCTGCCGGTCAAGATCGTGGCCCTGCTCGAAAAGGTGTTCCTGATGCGGAGTCACTTCAGGTCGCCGGCGGCCATGGCAATGATGATCGTTGAAAACGGGGGCATGCCAACGCTCGCCCGTGAGGATGGCTTCCGGGTCTGGTTTGTTGTTACAAAGTAAAAAATGATTTCGATGCCAGTGAAGCGATTTGGCGTTTCTTTAAGCGCCATCAGCCGCACACGCCTTGATGCGGTCGGATGTCGAGGCTGGGGATGGAGACAGAGGACGGAGTTCTGAGGTCGGCGATCCCGGGCACGACGTTTGTGCGACTCGGAACATGGATTGTGTCCGCCGGAAATGCTAATATCTTTTCTATTGGAGGAAAGATGAGCGCAGACAAGAAGTCGCTGCTGGCGGAAGACCCGCGCGTGCCCCTGGCGGCGGAGAGGACTTTTCTGGCGTGGATTCGTACCGGACTCGCTCTGATGGGGTTCGGGTTTGTGGTGGCCAGATTCGGGCTTTTCCTGAGAGAGTTGGCCGCCGTTCAGAAGATCCCCCAGCCGCTGTCGCACGGCACGTCTCTTTGGCTGGGGCTGGGGCTGGTCGCGCTGGGCGTTGTTCTAAATGTGGCCGCATTAGTCCGCTACCGCCGCTATCTGAAAGACCTGGCGGCTGGCATTCTGCCGCAGCCGAAGGCGCGGCTTGAGTCTTTGGTTGCGGTCGCGCTGACCGTGCTCGGGCTTGCGACCATTCTTTCGCTGCTGGTTGTTGCGTTCTGAACATGTGCAAGGGGGGAAGAATATGAATCGTCGACGTTTTCTGAAAACGGCGGGCGCAACCGTGTGCGCGTTCAACATCGTACCCAGCCGCGTGCTCGGGCTTGAGGGGCAGACCCCGCCCAGCAGCCGGCTGAACCTCGCGACCATCGGGCTGGGCTGGCCGGGCTGCAAGGACTCTGACGCGCTGGCCGGCGACAACAACATCGTGGCGCTGTGCGACGTCGACTCCACCCGCGCGCCGGACTTCCGTAAGAAGTATCCGAACGCCAAGTCGTTTCAGGACTACCGCAGGATGTGGGATGAGCTGGGTAAGACCATCGACGCGGTGATCGTGGCCACGCCCGACCACACGCACGCGGTCCTGGCGATGGAGGCGATCCGGCGCGGCAAGCACGTCTACTGCGAGAAGCCGCTCGCGCACGCGATCGGCGAGGTCCGCGCATTGATGAAGGCCGCGCAGGAGCATAAGGTCGTGACGCAGCTCGGCAACCAGGGGCACTCGTCCAACGAGACGCGGATGCTCTGCGAGTGGCTCGCAGACGGTGCGATCGGCAAGGTCCACACCATCCACGCCGGCGCGAAGCACGTGAACACGGGGCTCGACCGCCTCGCCGAGGCGCGCGCGGGCGCGCCGGTGCCGGCGACCATCGACTGGGATCTGTGGCTCGGGCCTGCGCAGCAGCGGCTGTTCTCGCCGGCCTACGCGCCCCACGCGTGGCGCGGCTGGGTGCCCTTCGGCAACGGCACGCTCGGCGACTGGGCCTGCCACGTGCTGGGGCCCGTCTTCCGGGGGCTCGACCTCGGCGCGCCCGCGACGGTCTCGGCGGAGGTCAAGGACTATCCGCAAGAGGTGCGGGGCGACGTCTATCCGAGGGGCGACATCGTCACCTTCGAATTCGCCGCAAAAGGCCGGCGCGGGCCGCTCACGCTCAAGTGGCACAGCGGCTCTGAGAAGATGCCGCGGCCGCAGGAGCTGGAGCCGGACCGGCAGCCGGTGGACACCGGGGCGATCGTGTACGGCGACGCCGGCGCGCTCATGTACGGCTCGCACGGCGCGGGCGGGCTGCGCCTCTTCCCCGAAGCGAAGATGAAGGCCTACAAGCGGCCCGAGCCGACGCTGCCGCGCGTGCCGCGCGGCGGCCACGAGCAGGACTGGGCGCGCGCGATCCGCGAGGGCAAGACAGCGTGCTCCGACTTCGCGCAGGGCGGGCCGCTGACCGAGATCGCGCTGCTGGGCGTGATCGCGCTCCGCTTCGCCGGCGCCACGCTCGCGTGGGACGCGGAGAAGATGCGCGTCACGAACTGCGACGAGGCGAACGCTTTCATCAATCCGCCTTACCGAAAAGGCTGGTCGCTCTAGCGCAAACGGAAAGGCCGCACTCAGGGACAGAAAAATGAACAGCTCGACCTGGCGCGCGGAACTGGGCAGGTTTCGGAGTCGCTCGCCGTTTCGGCGGGCCGCACCGCTGTCTGGGACGCTTTGCCGCGGTTGCTGGAGCGGGCCCGCAAGAAAGGGCTCAAGACGGTGGTTGCAGTCGCTCTGCCCGTGCTCGGGCTGGCGACCATCCTTTTGCTGCTTGTCATTGGATTTTGAAAGACCGATCCGATTCTGGAGACAATATGAGAAGATTGTACGCCTTTCTCGCATCAGCAGCCCTCTGCCTATGGGGCTGTGCCTGTGGCAAGGACCGGGATGCCTCTGCCGCAAAACACGGCACGAAAACCGGAAGCAATGTGATGCCAAACGGGGAGGCGCAAATAACAACGACTCCAATCATCATCGATACGCGCTCGCCGGAAGAGTATGCGGGCGGACATCTTGAAGGAGCTCTCTTGATGCCACACGGCGACGTCGGAGGCATGATCGAAGCGAAGGTTCCGGATAAAGGCACGCCGATCATGCTCTATTGCCGTAGTGGCCATCGGGCAGGGATAGCCCGAAAGACGCTTGCCGCCATGAACTACACGAACGTGGAGAATCTCGGCGGCATGAAAGCCGCAGCTGAGACCCTAAAGAAGGCAGTGGTCAAGTGAGCGGACATTGTAATCTCTGACAAGAACAGTGAGTACGACCATGCACGTTCAGAGAAGGCTACAGTGGATTATCTGCGCGGCTGCTTGTTGCGGCTCCGCCAATTCCGCCTCAGAACCGGCTGACCGCCTGCTGCAGCCCGGCCTGCTGGATGTGACACGCCCGCCCTACAGCGCCGATGCGTCGGGTGCCATAGACGCTACCAAGGCCCTTCAGCGGGCGGTGAACGACGCGCGGGACAGGCGGCTGAAGAACGACACGCCGCTCGACGCGGTGAAATGGACGGGCGGGTTTTGGCAGGACCGCCTGCGCCGCCTGCGGAACATCTATCTGCCCGGCGTTCTGGACGGCTCGTTCATGACCATCGAGAACGGTTCGACGTTCCGGAACCTGCTGCGGGCCGCCGAAGTGGAAAAGGGCGGCGCGCTGGGGCGCAGCTGGGGGGACGGCGACTGCTATCTGGTGCTGGATAGCGTGGCGCGCCTCTACGCCCATCAGCCGGACGACGACCTGAAGGCGCGCCTGGAGTACTGGCTCCCGATCATCGCCCGCGTTCAACGCGAGGACGGGCTGGTTGACAGCTGGACAGTTCTGGGACGGTTCGACGAAACCCACGGGAAGCCGTGGCAGCGCCTGGCCGGAAAGGAGGTCGCGGGAGGCTTCCAGGGGGCGCTGCATTACAACATGGGGAGCCTGCACGTGGCCGCGACAAGCTGGCAGCGCGCCACCGGCGACACGCGCCTGCTGGCTATCGCGGACCGGGCCGTGCTGAACTACATGAAGAGCGGCGCGGTCGCTGGCCCCATGCAGTGGGTCATCGCGCCCCTGTACGCGCGCACCGGCAACGAAAGCTGCCTCAGCGCGCTGCAGCGCGTCTACGCGAAAAGCTCGCCCTTCGGGCCACCGCTGCGCGAGGCACCGGAACTATTCGGGCACAACACGCAGACGGCGCATCACCTCTTGGGGGCCACGACGCTCTGCGGGATCACAGGCGAGAGGGAGCTGCTGGACGCGTTGAAGCGCTTGGCCGCCGACCAACTCAACCGGAAGACTTACATCACCGGCGCGGTCGCGCCGGTCTTTCACGGCGAGCGGCCGGAGCAGACGGTACACGGGAAAATCTACGGGACGGAGAAGATTCACGAAGCGGTCGGCGCGGCCTACGACCTTCCCCTCGACAGCGCGTACTGCGAAAGCTGCGGCCAGTGCCTGTACATGGAGTGGCACTACCGGATGTTTCGGCTCACCGGCGAGGCCGCCTACATGGACGCCGCGGAGCGGGCGCTCTACAACACCATCCCGGGCTGCGTCGACCTCGACCGGCCGAACTTCTTCTACTGCAATCCGCAGGAGCAAGGGCCGGCCTCGAAGCGGAGCCAGACGGACGGAACGGAGAATACGTGGGAGTCGGCCTACACGTGGCGGCGGCAATACACGAAGAAGGCCGCCTGCTGTCCGCCCAAAGTGATGCGCGCCCTCGCGATGTCCGTCGAGATGGCCTACAGCGCCAGCCGCGAGGGCCTGTGGGTGAACCTCTACGGCGATAACACCGTCCGGGTCAGTCTGCCCGAAGGCGGCCGTTTGGAGTGCCGCCAGGTCAGCGGCTACCCGTGGGAGGGACGGGTGCGGCTGGAGCTTCAGCGCGTCGAAAGCCAAGCGCCGTTTGGCCTCTTCCTGCGCGTGCCCGGCTGGGTGAGCGCGCCGATCCGCATCGCCGTCAACGGACAGGCGCTTCCTGAACAGCCCGCCAGCGGAACCTACTGCCGCATCCAAAGGCTGTGGAAGAGCGGCGACGTCGTGGAAATGGAACTGCCCATGCCGGTGCGCCTCATGGCCGCGCACCCGAAGCTGGCGGACGCGCGCGGAAAGGTCGCCGTCCTGCGCGGCCCGCTCGTCTACTGCCTCGAAGGCGACGACGTGCCAGAGGGCGTCGCGCTCGAGCACGTGTGCCTACCGCCTGCGGTGGAGCTGAAGCCCGCGTTCACCAGCGAGCTGGGAGGCGTGGTGAAGCTGACCGGAGCGCTGGTTGACCGCGCGGCCGCAGCGCCTTCTGCGGAGCGGTTGGTCGGCGACCCGGCGGACGCCGCGCCGTACCGCGCGTCGCGCGTCGCAACGGCTGGCCAGGCGCTGGCGGCAGGCGACCGCTCCGTGACGGTGAGCCTGATTCCCTACTACGCCAGGCTCAACCGAAAGAGCGACTTCTTCCGCATCTGGCTGCCGGTCTATTGATGTTCGTCTTCTTCATGCGAATACGTGGAAAGGAATGGCGTCCGATGACGAAGCCCTCCAATCGCATCTCCCGCCGCGCGTTCGTGGGCGGCGTCGCGTCGGCGACGGCGTTCACGATTCTGCCCCGGCATGTGCTGGGCGGACCCGGCGTCGTGGCGCCGAGCGCGAAGACCACGCTGGCCTGCATCGGTGTCGGCGGCCAAGGCACGCAGAACCTGATGGCGTTCCTGCAGTTTCCGGAAATCCGCGTCGTCGCCGTCTGCGACGTGAACCGCGAGGGCGGCGGCTACCTGTCGTGGAACTGGGCGAAGGGCAAGGAGGGCCAGACCTGCGGCCGCGAGCCGGCCCGCCGCGCGGCGGAGGAGTTCTACGCGCAGCAGCAGCCGTCGGGACAGTACCGCGGCTGCCGCGCGTACAGCGACTACCGCGAGCTGCTGGCCAAAGAGGACGCGGACGCCGTGATGGTCGCCACGCCGGATCACACGCACGCCGTGATCACGCTGGCCGCGCTGAAGGGCCGCAAGCACGTCTACTGCGAGAAGCCGCTGGCCTACTCTGTCGCTGAGACGCGGCAGGTGACCGAGGCCGCGCGGGCCGCGGGCGTGGCCACGCAGCTGGGCAACCACGGCCAGGCGAGCGCGGAGTCGCGGGTGACCTGCGAGCTGATCGCCGCCGGCGCCATCGGCCCGGTCCGCGAGGTCCACGTCTCGTGCCCCGCGCGCTTTTGGAAGGCGGCCCTGTACGAGGCGCGCCCGCCCGAGACGCCGCCGGTTCCCGAGGGGCTGGACTGGAACCTGTGGCTCGGCACCGCGCCGGAGCGGCCGTACCACCCGGAGTATCACCCCTGGAACTGGCGCAACTGGTGGGACTTCGGCACGGGGCTGCTCGGCGACCTCGGCTGCCACAAGCTCTCGACCGTGTTCAAGGCGCTGAAGCTGGGCCACCCCGTCAGCGTCGAGGCCTGCTCCACCAAGCTGAACCCGGAGACCTACCCGCTCGGCGTGATGGCGCGCTTCGAATTCCCCGCGCGCGGCGCGCTGCCGCCGGTGAGCGTGAACTGGTACGACGGCGGCCTGCGCCCGCCGCGCCCCGCCGAGCTTGAGTCCGGGCGCGACGCGAGCGACGTGCTCTACGTCGGCGATGCGGGCAAGCTGATGGGCCACCGGCTGATCCCCGAGTCGCGCATGCGCGAGCACGGCAAGGCGCCGGTCACGCTGCCGCGCTCGCCGGGGCACTACAAGGAGTTCGTGGACGCCTGCCGCGGCGGCCCGCCTCCCGGGGCGAATTTCGTCGACCACGCGGGCCTGCTCTCGGAGGTCTGCATGCTGGGCAACGTGTCGGTCCGCGCCCAGAAGAAATTGCTCTGGGACGGCCCCGCGATGAAGGTCACCAACGACGAGGCCGCCAACGCGCTTCTGCGCCGCGATAACCGCGCAGGCTGGGCGGTCTGACACCGCCGCACGGGCTACGCGGAGGTCGCCCCTCCAGGCGAGCCGGATCGTTCCGGTTCGAGTCGCGCTGGAGGGCCCGCCTCCGTGCGGGCCGCCAGATGACGCCTGCCGCGGAGGCACCGCGCTTGCAGCATCTCGGACAGAGGGCCGGGCCTCTGAACGACTCAAGATCAGCGCGCGGACGCCGTGGCGGCGATGGCCTCGGCGACGGTCTTCACGCCGAGCGGCTGCTTGTCGCCGAAGGGCCCGTCCGCGCTGTCTTTGGGCCAGGTGGCGGGGTCGGCGTACTGGCCGTCGTCCTTGAAGAGCGTCTGCTGGCGGGCGATCTCCGCCTTCAGCTCGGCGAACACGGCGGCGACCTCGGGCTTGAGGGCCTCGGCGGGGTCGAACAGCAGGTTGTGCTGCTCAGTGGGGTCGCGGGCGAGGTCGAACAGCTCATAGGCGTCCTGCTTCCAGTAGTGGACGAGCTTGTGCGTGGTGGTGCGCACGCCGAGGTGGGCGACCGTGTTGTGGTGCCCGGGATCGTGGTAGTAGCGGTAGTACACGCTCGTGCGCCAGTCGGCGGGCGCGTCGCCGCGCAGCAGCGGGAGCAGCGAGCGCCCCTGCATCGAGTCGGGGATCGGCAGCCCGGCGAGAGCCAGGAAGGTGGGCGCGAAGTCAATGTTGGCGACGAGCTGCGCGGGCACGTGGCCGGCCTTGATGCCGGGGCCGCGCGCGAGCAGCGGGATGTGCAGGCCGGGCTCGTACATGAAGCGCTTGTCGTAGAGGCCGAGGTCGCCGAGGTACCAGCCGTTGTCCGAGGAGTAGATCACGACCGTGTTCGCGGCCAAGCCCTCGCGCTCGAGGTAGTCGAGCATCTTGCCCACGCTGTCGTCCACGCCCTGCACGCAGGCCAGGTAGTCGCGCATGTAGCGCTGGTACTTCCAGCGGACCAGGTCTTGGCCGGTGAGGGTCTTGCCGTCGACGGTCAGCTCCATCGGCTTCTGGTTGAGCCACTGGTTGCGGGCCGGGCCTTTGAGGTCGGCGGGCGGCTCGAGCTTGAGGTCGCGGCGGGTGAGGTCGCGGGCCACGGTCTGCTGGTTGATCGGCAGCGCGGTCGGGCGCGTGGCGTAGTCGTCCCAGAGCGTGGCGGGCTCGGGAATGGCTTTGTCTTTAAAGAGCGCCTGGTTGCGCAGGTCCGGCTCCCACGCGCGGTGCGGGGCCTTCTGGTGGAGCATCAGGAAGAAGGGCTTCTCCTTGGGGCGCGTCCTCAGCCACTCGAGGCCGAGCTGGGTGGTGATGTCGGTGCAGTGGCCCTCGAGGGTGAGCTTGCGCCCGTTGATCAGGAAGCTGGGGTTCCAGTACTCGCCCTGGCCGGGCAGGACCAGCCAGCGGTCGAAGCCCGTCGGATCGGAGCCGAGGTGCCACTTGCCGATCATGCCCGTGTGGTAGCCGCCCGCCTGCAGCCGCTTGGCCACATTGTCGCGCGAGCCGTCGAAGCGGTTGAAGACCGGCACGCCGTTGAGGTGGGAGTACTGTCCGGTGAGAAGGGTGGCGCGGCTGGGCGTGCAGATCGAATTCAGGACGCAGGCGTGCTGAAAGCGCGCGCCCTCTTTGGCGAGCCGGTCGATGTTGGGCGTCTGGTTCACCTTCGATCCATACGACGAGATGGCGTGCTGCGCATGGTCGTCGGAGAAGATGAACAGGATGTTGGGGCGCGTCGGCTCCGCAGCCCACGCGGTGGCGGCGAGCCCGGCGGCGAGACAATGGCATGTGAGGGTCAGGGTATTCATCGCGTTACCTTTCTTTCATGTGTTGGCACTCAGCCTATCATTCGAGCAAATACACGGTGGCGACCCGGCTGCCACCGCTTGGTTGGACGGCGCCCGTGACGCTGACCGTGTCGAGGAAAACGCTCTGCGTGCCGGGGTCGTCCGCCGGTTTGTAGCAGTAGAGGCGCAGCGTGAGGGGCGCCGACCGGTCCTGCAGGCGCGCCACTCCGGACAAGCCGAAGGTGCTGCGGTTCCAGACGTTCGTTCCGAGCGTGGTGACCGAGCCGAGCGTGGCCGAGTAGCCGTCCGCGCTGGAGCGCAGGAAAAACGTGGGGCCGGGCGCCTCCCCGCTCGTGCGGTGCTCGAAGGAGAGCGCCGCAAGGGAGAGGCGCTGCTGCGCAAGCGGGGCGAGCGTAACCTCGAAGTAGTCGCCCGCCGCGATCGCCTCGGCTTCGTTGGTCCCGCTCATTTCGGCTTGGAGCACGCTGACGGACCACGTGGGATGGCCCGGCGCGGCGCTGGCGGCCATGCCGCTGACCGTCAGCACGCCGGGGGTGACCCGCGCTTCGGCGGAGAAGCCGGCGCGATCCGCGGCGGCCGGGAAGTCCCAGGCGGCCAGCTCCCTCCGCGCGTCGGTCTCCGGCCCGATCTGCTGGAAAGGGATATCGATGAAACCCGGAATGGTGAAGGCGGGCGACTCGGGGCGCAGTGTCAGATCCAGGCCCGCCTCGTCCACGAAGAGCGGGTTGCTGTTGGTCAGGTTGTTGGCGACCTCCGCAAAGTAGGCGATCGCGCTGCTGCCGGACGTCCAGACCGTGTTGCTGTAGCCGAGGTTGCGCGAAAAGACCGTTCCGCGCGGCGCCAGCCAGGCGCTGTTGGTGACCGTCACCCAGTTGGTCGGCATGGCGTACAATTGGGGAAAGGCGTTCGACCAGATCGCGCCGCGATAGGGCAGGGCTTGCAGGTTGTCCCACGTGCTGCGCATGTCCCACGTCAGGCCGCGCGTGTCCGAGCCCATCGCCTTGCCGCATTTGACGAGCACGTTGTTCAGCATCAGGTCATCGCGCCCGCCGCCATGCTGAATGCCCATCCCCGAGACTTTGTAGCAGATGTTGCCAAAGGCTTCGATGCCGGCGATGCAATCGTCCAGGTAGATGCCGTGCGTGCCATAGCCGGCTCCGAACTGGCCGGCGACGTGATGGACGAAGTTGTTGCGGATGATGGTGCCGTGGGCGCCCAAGTCGCGGCCGGTGTAGATCGCCCCGGCGTCGGAGGACCAGCGGCAGACGTCGCGCACCTCGTTCAGCTCCACGAGATTGTAGTTGCCGGTGCCGAACAAGATGGCGGTGTGCGGCGAGTCGTAGAACAGATTGTGCGTGACGGCCTGGCCGACGCCGCTGAAGTTGACGGCGGGCGTGTACATCCAGGACCAGCGGCCGAAGCCGTGGATCGTGCAGTTGCGCACGTAGTTGCCGGCACCTGTCAGGGTGGCGCGGTCACCGCCCGAGAGCTTGAGGCCGCCGTCGCCGGGGTCCGATATTTCACAGCCGCTGACGCCGTTGCGGGTGCCGCTGATCTTGGCGGCGTAGTTGCCGGCGTTACGCAAGGTGCAGTGCAACACGCGGTTGTTGCTGCCGCCCGCGATGGCGAGCAGGTCGCCGCGGGTCGCATCGAAGGTGATGTCCTGCCAGGTGACATGCTCGGTGCCGGTGAGGCGCACCAGCGGCGCTTCCAGCAGGGTGACTTGGATATCGTGTCCGGCCGGCGTGGCGGGCGGCCAGAAGTAGAGGATGCCGCTGGCGCGGTTCAGGTACCATTCGCCGGGCACCGTGATCTCTTCCAGCAGGTTCTCGGCGTAGTAGGGCATGTTGTTGGTGATGCCATAGCCCGGCGCCGCCGCCAATGTCACCAGGCGTGAATTTGTGTTCACCCCGCTCGCCTTCATATGGAAATCGGCCCAGTGATACCGCCAGAAGCCGTGGAGCCAGAGTTCTTCCGCCTGGCCCCAGCGGGCCGGGCGGCTTCCGCTGTAGGTGAAGTTCGTGTCGGAGAGCGGGAAGGCCGTATAGGCAAAGCCGTTGGTTGCGTCAGGGCCCGACTCCCCGACATCGGGCCAGCGCGCCAGCTCCTGGGGTTTGCGATCAAAGACCAGCTCCAGCGCGGCCAGCGTGGAGGACGAACCGAAGCCCCGCTGCCTCAGCGTGCCAAAGTTGGTGATCCCGCGCGCGGTCAGGTCCACCTCCAGGACATGCCCACGTGCGCCGGCGTCCAGCCGCGCCCAGACCGGCGACGTGTTCGAGACGGGGGTGAACCATTCCGGCTGCAGCTGGCGCGAGCCCTGAAGGAGAACCTCTTCGCCCGCCCGCGCCCGCCAGAGAACCGACCCCGACGCCGTGCCTGAATCCGCGGACGTAAGCTCCAAAGTGTTCGTCCGCTCATAGCGGCCTCCTGCCACTTCTACCACGGCGCCGCCCGGCGGGAGAAAGCCGAGCTGAGAATAGGTGCGCACCGCGTCCCGCGCGCGCTCCAGCGTGGCGAACGGTTCGGCGGCGCTGCCCGGCCCGCCGTCGCTGCCGCTCGGCGCGACGAAGAAGGCGAGCGCGTTGGTCGCCCCCGAGCCGCCGCTTTGTCCGCCGAGAAACAGATCGAAGCTGATGTCCGAACTCGAAGCGGAGTTCTGGTGGATCTCCACCGCGAACACATTCGTGCCGGCGCGGAGCGCCACCGGATTCAGGTTCGTCCGGAAGAAGGCGGCTTCGTCGCCGCCGCCGACGCTCGTCGAGGCGGTCGTGGTGTAGCCGATGACACCGGCAGGCATGTTGTTTCGCCAGACCTCCGCGCCGTTGAGATACACCACCGCGCCATCATCGCGCACCACGCCGAGAATCAGGTTCGTGAAGGTGGCGGGCGCGGCGACGAACGCGTGACGGAAGTAGGTCGTGATGAATTTAGCGCTGGCGTTTGCGCCGTAGCTCACCACAGTTTTCTCCGGGCGCCCGTCCGCCGTGTCGCCGTAGCCGAGTTCCGCGGGGCCGCTGGCCCACGCGGCGTCGTTGAAATCCGTCGCGCGCCAGGCCGTGCCGGGGTTGGAGCCGTTATCGAGATACCTCCACGTTGCCCCTGGCGGGACAAGCAGGGTCTGGGCGCGACCCGCGGAAGGCCATAGGCCGCCGCTACAAGCTGCTAGAACGAAGACGCGCATGCTCATTGGGCGGAGCCCAGCCCAGACCTGGCACGCAAACACCCTCATTTTTTCACACGGCTTTCTTTTCGCTAGTGTCAACAAAGTCTGATTATGGAGGTGGCGAAAAAATTAGTCAATGCAGGGCTCACATAAGAAACATCCTCCTGCTTAAGGCAGCGACAGATTGTGTCACCGTCGTGTGATGAACGTAGCTGCCAGGGCGCGAACGAGAGCCACGCTCATGAGCAGCAGGCAGGAGAGGCCGATGATCGTGGGATTGGCGGGGAGGTCTGCGCGGTAGGCGGTCAAAAGTCCGGCCCAGGTCGTGAGCACGCCCAAGGCCACGGAGATTCCGATCACGGCCCACAGCCGCCGCGCCAGAAGCAGGGCCGTCGCGGGGGCCACGACCAAGAGGCAGAACACCAGCAGCGCGCCGCCGCTTTTCGACGCGCCTGACACCACCAGCCCCAGCAGGAAGAAGAACAGGCCTTCCCAGAGCCAGCACCGGATCCCCATGACAAAGGCCGCCTCGCGGTCTAGGAACGCGTAGAGCACGGGCCTCAGAAACAGCAGCAAGACCGCCAGCGACGGCACGCCCGTCAACAGCAAGACCCAGCGGTCGCGCGGGCTGCTGACAATCAGGTCGCCGTAGAGCATGGCCTTGATTTCCTCCAGTCCGAGCCCGCTCTGCGCCACCAGCAGGACGCTGGCGCTGGACGCCAGCAGGAACACCGTGCCGAGCACCACGTCCTTGGGCATGCGCTGCCGCTTGTCCGGGAGCGTGAGGAGGAACACCACCGCGCCGGTCACCAGAGCCGAGCCCGCCAGCGGCGAGAAGTGGAAGACCAGCGCCAGCGCCAGCCCGCACGTCGCCGCCTCGGAGAGCGCGATGCTGATGAACACGATCCGCTTAAGCACCACGAACACCCCGAACGCGCTGCACACCGACGCCATCACGGTGCCGCAGAGCACCGCTTCGGGAAACAGTCGCGCGAACGATACGGCGTCTTGCCAGAGGCTCATGACTGCACCTCCGACACGTCGGCGAGGCGCACGCCCCGTTTGTCCACCCGGCACACCTGCCGGGCCAAGGCCGCGCACTGATCCATGCGGTGATGCACCCACAGCACGGTTTTCCCCTCGGTCTCGTGCAGCGTGCGGATCAGGTTCAGCATGTCGGCCTCGGAGGCCGCATCCAAGCCGGCCGTGGGCTCGTCGAGCACCAGCACCTCGGCCTGCGTCACCACGGCACGGGCCAGCAGGGTTTTCTGGCGCAGCCCGCCGGAGAGTTCGCCGAAATGCTTGTGCTGATGGGGCTCCAAGCCGAACCGCGCGAGCACCCCTGCCACGCGGGCGTGCTGCCCGCTGTCCAGCCGACCCCAACACCCGCGTTCCGGATAGAGCCCCATGCAGACGAGGTCGCGGACCGAAACCGGATAGATCGGGTCGAGCTGTTTCTGCTGCGGCACGTAGGCGGGCGGACGTCTGCCGAAGTCGCACGTGATCTCGCCGCCCTGGTGCGGGATCAGCCCGAGGCACGCTTTCAGCAGCGTGGTCTTGCCCGCGCCGTTCGGCCCGACGAACGGCAGAAGGGTGCCGCGGGGCACCGTCAGGTCGATACGGTCGAGCACGATGTCCCGACCGTATGCAACGGTGACCCCTCGGCACTGGATGACAGGCCTTACGTTCATAAGGCTGCGGCGACTTTTCGCATCACGTTGTCCAGCATCTCCAGATAGCTGCCAGCCTCCGGCGCCCCGCCGGTCATGGTCGGGACCACAACGACCTTCGCACCCGTGCGCGAGGCCACGAACTCGGCGGCCTTGAGCGTATAGAAGGGCTCCTGCAGGATCACGTGGGCTTGGCGGGCCTCGGCCTCGGCGACCAGCGCGGCCAGATGCTTGGCGGAGGGCGGAATGCCCGGCTTGGGCTCCAACTGGAGGTCGGCCCGCAAGCCGAAGCGCTCCGTCAGATACGGCCAGCTGCGGTGGTAGGTTACGAGGGTCTTGCCCTGATGCGGACGCATCGTCCCGTACCAGCCGCCTGCTTTTTCTGCGGCCCCCTTTTCCGCGAGGAGCGCCTCAAGTCGTTTCTCGCTGACCGCCTTCCAGAGAGTCTCGCCACCGAGCGCTTCGACCAGCGCCGCGCCGAACATGCGGGTGTCCAGCGCGCGCTCGAAACGGTGGAGGTTCTCTTCGAAGTTGGCTTTATGCTGCGGGTACAGGGCGCTCAGCCGTTCGGAGATGGTCGCGGCCACCAGCCGGCCGTTGAGCGGGTCCAGCCAGTAGTGCGGGTTGCCTTCCGGGTGGACGTCGCCCTGATCGCGTGTCACGCGCTGGGTCGGCACCTCCAGCCGGATGACGTGGTCCGAGGCGTCGATGTGCCGGGGCGTTCCCACATGAATGCGCGGATTGCGGGCGTCGCGTAGGATCACCGGCTCCCAGCCGATCTCCAGTTCCATGCCGATGCGGATCCACACGTCCGCGTCGCGCGCACGCACGATGAAACTCGGTTTCGCGGTCAGCGTGTGCGGGTCTTCCCGTCCGGTCGTGATGTTCGACACTTCCGCCAAGTCGCCCGCGACGGCGCGGGTGATGTCCGCGAGATCCGTGGTCGTGGCCACGATTTTGATTCCCGCCGCCTGCGCGTTCGTCAGGCAGGCAGCGGCCAACAGCAGTAAAGTGATTCGGTTCATTTTGTCGTCTTTCTGAAAGATTTTTTGACAGGATTGACTTGATTGACAGGATTGCAGCGGGGAACCGCCCGCGTTAGAAGTCGTGCGCGGCGTGCTTGCCGAAGGTCACCTGCCACTGCAGGGCGAACTCCCACGCGTCTTCGCGACCGTCCTCGGTCTCGTACCAGCCGCGTCCGGCTTGCGCGCGCAACAGCGAGAACTCGGAGAGCTTCCAGTCCAGTATCGCGGAAAGCCGGCTGGAATCGCCGTAGGTAACCGAGCCGTCTTCGGGTGTGTCCAGATCGTTGATCAGGCCGATCTGGTCCCAGCGCAGGCCGCCGCGCCAGCGCGGCAGGAAGCCGTAGAGGCCCTGCACGTAGTAGCCGTCCTGCCTCGCGGTATAGGGTGAACCGGCCCAGTCGCCTTTGCCTTCGAGATCCAGGTCGCGGTAGAAATACTCGCCCTGCAACACGAAGTCGCCCTCGCCGTGCGCCCGCTTGGCGTCGTACTTGTAGACGAAGTCGGTGCCGAAGATCCGCGAGTCGCCGTCCGCGCACTCCGCGTCCTCATGCACCACTTGGTGCCGTCCGGAAAGGGCGGAGAGACCGAATTGGAGCGCGTGGTTGGGCCCGAGCTCCGGCCCCGCCTTCATGAAGGCCGTGTACAGACGCGGCGCGGTATGCGAGGGCAGCGCGTCCGAATCGCCCACGTTGAACGACTGTTCGTTCTCGCCGTTGAACACCTCGGAGCCGACGAGCAGATAGAACGGGGTCGGGGCCAGCCAGGTGAGCTGGAGCCCCTTTTCGGCCAGGCCGTGCGCGCCGAACAGCTGCTCGTACACCAGCGGAGCGTCAAAGAAGTCCCAGGTGTGCGAGTGCTGCCGGTTGAGGCGTCCGATGCCGCTCTTGATCTTGCCGCCGCTGAGCGTCAGCCCGCACGGCAGCGAGGTGGTCTGCAGGACAGCTTCCTCCAGCTCGGCTCCGTCCTCGTCCACGGCGACCGTGGTCCAGGCGCGGAAGTAGGGGTCGACCTCCGCCGAGAAGCCCAGTTCCACATGGCGAAGGTTGAAGCCGTTCTCCGACCCGCCGTGGTCATGCCCTTCGGCGTCATCGTGGTGATGGCCGAACCCGCTGAGGCCCTGACGCAGATGGCTCATCCCCTCTTTCGTGTCGTCGTGATAGAGGTAGAGGTCGAGCACCACGGACATGTCGAGGTCAACGCCCTTGACGCCCTGCGCCTGGGGCACCAGCACTGTGGCCGACTGCTTGAGCGAGTCGTAGAGAGAAGGCGGCGCGGCTGTTGCAACTGGAACTCCCGGCGATTGCGGGCTTGCAGCAACGGCGGCGGCCTGTTGTTTCAGTATGTCCTTGAGTTCAGCCATTTCGCGTGTGTGCTGCTCCTGCAGGGCTGTCACCTGCTGACGGAGCGCTTTCACCTCGTCTTCGAGTTTCTGGTAACGTGTGTCGCCGGTCTGGGCCGGCGCACAGGTGGCGGCAAAGGAGAGTGCGGCTCCCGCCACGAGAGCCCTCGCGCGTAAAGAAGTCGTTTTCATAAGGGGAAGATGATGTGCCGACACGCCTCGCGTATGCGGCAACGGAAACGTTGGAAGGTGCGGCCCGAACCGGAGCGAGGCGCATTGCGCCGGTTGTCCGGTGAGGACGCGGAAAAGGCAGACGGCGAACGCGCCTGCCACCGCCGGAACTACTAGGCGCTCGCGGGCGGTGCCTGCGAGCGGCTGGCGGGATAAATCTGACTGATCGAGGGCGCATGCGGGGCACGCGCGAAATAAATTGAAAAAAGAGTGGGCCGGATCAAGGATTGGGCGTCTGTCAGAACGTTCGGGTGAAGCAGAGAGGCGAGGCTGTCGCACACCCAGCAGACCTCGGACGATAACGTCAGATCCGCAACCAGGGCAGGATCGTCGCCGGTTGACGGATCGGCGTCGTCGTGATGGCAACAAGTGTGACCGCCATGCGAGCCCAGTGTCATCACATGGGCCCACGGCAAGAGCGACAAGAAAGCGAAAGACAGCGCCAGCGCCCCCGCCTTCAGGCGGAGACGCCAGCTTTTTGGAAGACCCGCTTTGAAGCTTGTAAGCATGGATCTCTTCAGGGGTGTCGCTTATTCAGGCTTGGCGACTGCGACGGCGACCTTTTGCTTGTTGCCGCACTTGGGACAGGTCCAGTCCAGCGTGTAAGGCTTGTCGGCGGTCGGCGTGTCGATTTCGAGCTCCACGATCTTGCCGCACTTGGCGCAGGTGATCTTGATCTTGGTCTTCTTCTCGCAACCTCCGAGAACAACGGCGCCGGTCGCATTCAATTTCGGGCCGGTCGAGGGGGCGCCATCCTTCTTGTCGGCCTTGGCTGCGGCGGCGCAGGTCTGGCCGGATGTCAGCAGGGGAACTGCCGCCAAGGTGAGCATGGAAGCGACGAACGTACGACGTGAGGTCATCATGAATCTCCTTCGTTTGTTTGTTTGCACGCGGCCGGGACTACACGGTGCAAATTAGTTAACATTTTACGCCTCCCGCGTACGTAAGTCAAATGGACGAACGGAATCGTTTAGCGGTCAGCCCTGAACGCTCACTGATGGCGGAGACGGTTAACCACGTCTGCGCAATCAGGAGACGGCAGCAGCAGGGAGAAATCGGTGCCGCTCTCGATCGCGCGCTTGGCCGGCGCGGCGAGATCCGCGTGACCGACAAGAAGTGCGCCGATCATGCGGTTGTCGCGGAAAACGAAAGCCGTGTAGGCCTCGGGCGTATCCTCTTCAATGAAGAGGTCGCCGCCGTCTTCAGGCTGGAAGCGTCCGATGCTGGTGAGGTCGAGCCCGACGGCCTTGATGGTGTTGGAGCGGGGGAGCCCGCCGAAGAGGGTGCGGCTGCCGAGAGCGTTCAGGCCGGCGATGGTGCCCTGATACTGCGAGGCGGCCCACGTGCCGTACAACTGGCCGTTGTGTTCGGCGGTGTCGCCTGCGGCGAAAACTCCGGGTGCCGAGGTGGCGAGCGTGCTGTCAACGATGACGCCGGTGTTGACGGCCAGTCCCGCCTTGCGGGCGAGGGCGGTGTTGGGTCGTACGCCCGTGGCGAGGACGACAAGCTCGGCGGGCAGGACGCGGCCGTCGTGCAGGCGGACGGACGCCAGCCGGCCTTCGCCGTCAAGCGACTGGGTACGGGCGGCCTTAACGACGGTCACGCCGATGCTGTTCAGATGGCGCTCGAGATGCGCCGCCGCAGCTCGGTTGAGCTGGCGCGGCATGAGCCAGTCGTGGCTTTCCAGCAGGGTGACGGCGGCCCCGCGCTTGGCGAGCGCGGCGGCCGTCTCGATGCCGAGCACGCCGCCGCCGATGCAGACGCAGGGCAGGCCGGAATGCAGCCGTGAAAGGAGCCCTTCGGCGTCGGCTGTGGTTCGGAGGCTGAAGACGCCTTCCAAGTGCGTGCCCGGCAGCGGCGGAACGTGCGGGTGGGAGCCGGATGCGAGGATCAGTAGTCCGAAAGGCAACGAGGTTCCGTTCGCCAGTATGACGGCCTTCGCCTCAAGGTCGAGCCGGTCGACGTGGAGGCCCTGGATCAGGCGGATGCGCTGTTCGCTGTACCAAGCCCCGGGATGGATGGGGAGCAAATCGCGGGTGATCTCGCCCGCGAGGTAGCGGGTGAGATTGAGGCGGTAGTAGGGCAGTTCGTGTTCGGAGGAGACGAGGGTGATCTCTGAAGCGGCCGATGCCGACCGCACAGCCTCGGCGGCGGCGACGCCCGCGATGCCGCTGCCGACGATGACGACCCGGGCAGAGGCTGCGGTGTGGGCCTGTGGCGCGTCCTGCACGGCCTGGAAACGGTCAGCCGTGTCACCGCAGATGGGACAGACGGATGGGGGGACGGCGCCTTCGTGAATGTAGTTGCAGGTGAGGCACTGCCAGCGTGTGGCCGGGGCGGTTGCGGCAGGCCTGGGGGCTGTTGCCTCGTACGGTTCGAAGTCCTCGGGGCCGGTGCCGCAGACCGGGCAGCAGTCGGGAGCCTCGTTGCCGGCGTGTACATAGCCGCAAATGACACACCGCCACTGGCGGGCAGGAAGGGTATCGCTCATACGACCATCATTACACCATCCCCGACTGCGAAAGTCAAATTGCCCCGATTGCGAACGGCCAGTGACAGCCGGGCGCCCGCAGGCTGCTTCGTCACGGCAGGTGCACGTCGATGCGGTAGAAGCCGCGGTCGCTTGTGTTGGTGCGGAAAAGGGTCGTCAGCCCGCCGATACCGGGCATTAAGGGCGGCAGCGTGTTCCAGACGGTCGGGGCGACGAGGTTGGTGGCGACCTGCAACTGATAGACGCGCGAATAGTGGGACGTGAAGGAAACGGCGCCGGCAGTGCCAGACGGGACACTCTGGAAGGCGGCGGACGTCACCGCGAAGACGGAGGCGCGGTTGGTCGGGATGGAAAGCGCGACAAACTCTGAATAGTCGGTGACGCCGTCGCCGTCGCTGTCGGCGTGGCCGGTCGCGTTGGTGGGCCCGCCGAAGTACTGGACCTCCCAGTAGGCGGGGATGTTGTCGTGGTCGTCATCGCTCGTGTTGAGCTGCATCGTGGCCGACGACATCAGGACGGGGGCCGCGCCGGGCAGGCTCTTGTTGTTTTCCCAGAGCGACCAGAGCGTCGTGCCCCAACTCTTGAGCTTGGCGAACCACGTGTCGCTCTGGATGAGGTAGGGCGGGCTGCCGCCCGCGCCGGCTCCGGTGAGTGTCGAGGCTGTGCCGTTGATTTCGTCGCGCAGGAAGGCGACATACTCGCGGCTGGTGGTCTGATAGTAGAGCCGCGTCTCGACGCGGTCGCAGCCGGGCGGCAGCCGGAGGGCGACCTGGTCGTATCCGCCCGCATATTCGTCCGTGGTGAAATAGTCAGGGGCATCGGCGCCGTGCCAGACCGGCTGACAGAGGCGTTCGGCGGCCTCGGCGATGCGGAAGCCGCGCGGCGGGATGCGGTTGTCTTTGTAGCGTCCGTCGGCCAGCGCAAAATGAAAGGTCTCGGACTCTCCGGTGACGCTGCTGGAGGGGTGCATCTCGTAGACGAGTTCGTCCGCGTAGATCTGGCCGGACTGCAGGGCGGGGCTGCCAGCCGAGAGCGGGCCCGTCAACCCGCGCAAGGTGCCGACCGTGGCGTCGTAGGGGTTGACCTCGTAGACGAGCTGGCTGCCGACGTAGGCCTTGATGTTCGCGAACATGCGCCGGCCCTCCGGAAAACCGGAGATCAGCTTGTGCGGCGTGTGGTTGTTGATGCGGAAGAGGCAGGCTCCGCTGGAGAAGTCATACGTCATGCCACCGATGGATGAGGCCCACAGGAGGTTGGTCTGCGCGCGGCTGACAGCGGCGAGAAGGGCGTTTGCGTTGAGGGCGATGCCTTGTGCGAAATCGAGCGTGAGCACGGCGGGACCCTGTTTGAGAAGGGCGGCGTTGGTCGCGCTGTAGTTCGACGAGCCGGTGACGGTGCTGGCCAGGAGCGCGGTGATCCACATGTTGCCTCCGGTCAGCTCGTGGACGGGCTGTCCGCTGAGGGGATGTTCGGCGCTGCCGCTCGGGCGCAGGATGCCGTCGCGCTTGTTGCAGCCCACGCCGGTGCGGTCGCGCATGTGGCAGTCCTGGCAGGTTGCGATCGGGTTGCCCGCGTGCGAGGTGGAGAAAACGCCGGGCGCATACTGGTTGGTTCCCGCGGCTCCGCCCTGGAGGCCGTAAGCCGAGAGCATGAACTCCGAAGAGGTCCGCTCGACATGGAAGAAGCGGAAAGGCGCGTTGACCTCGGAGGGGAGCCGGTTCGAGGGGTTGCTGCCGAGGTTGGCGAAGACCGGATTCGAAACGTCGTGGCAAGTCTGGCAGAAGTACTTGCTTTTGTGGTAGCGGCTGTAGAGCTTGCTGTGTCGCGCTTGGGCGTCCGTGAAGGGCGCCCGTTTGGCGCGGTTGTCGGAGATGCTCATGAAGAACTGGCCGGCCCCGTTCTCGGTGTAGAGCACGCCGGCCGGCACGTTGCCGAGGAAGAACGGCTGGCCGTTGAAGCAGAGGGATGCGGACGTCTCGGCGGCGTCGGAATCGTAAGCGCCCGACGCGGCCGACGCGGAGGTGGGCACGCCGACGTTGCGCTCGTCCCAGTAGTTCGTCCAGCTGGCGCCTTCGCGCTGGCCAGATTGGGTCCTCTCGTACTGCGGATTGTACATGCTATGGCAGGAGTCGCATTGGACGCCATCGAAGTCCGCGCCGAGCATAAGAGAGGCGTTAGGCGGGTCAGAGCGGCCTTCGAGCCAGCCCTTCGGAAAGTGGCACCGCATGCAGAGGTCGGCCGCGTTCGGGTTGCCCAGCGCCCAGATGGAGTCCTGCGCCGCAACGGTGAAGCAGGCGTAGAAGAGCGGGTCGCGGGCGGCCTGCCCCATCATGGAGCCCTGCCAGTTGAAGCCGGGCTCGACGGCGGCGTCGTAGCCGGCGTGGCAGTTCATGCAGGTGCCTGGAGCCTCAAGTGTCAACGCCAGCGGCTGCGTGCCCGGCATCCGAACCAGCGGGTCTTGCGCGACAGGTTTCGGGATCCAGGCCGTTGCGCCCAAGACCATGGCCACTGTGACGAGGGGGAGCCACACGTCTGCTCTGCTCTTCATGACGAGATCCTTCCCGCACAAAACCGTTTGCAGGGACGGCATTATAGGGCTCAAGAACGCTGTGCGGCAAGAATGAACGAACGATAAGCAGGAATCCTGACACCTTCGGGGGGGGCTATCGGAACACACTGCCGGAAACTCGCCTCCTCTCCGCCGACGCAGCGGCGGAGCTACAGGTCGGCTATCCTTGCGTCAGCTAGCGCTTGGTCAGTGAAGCGACGGGGCATTTTTGGGTTCCGTGCGAACCGTGCTCCCTACCCGACATGGCCGAGGGTGGAGAGGGTGTCGACGGGCCGCGCCTGTCTGCCACGAACACGAAGTCCGGACGTCTTTCAACACGGACCGTGCTGGCATACGGCATGCTTAACTATATCAATAGACTTACTGTTCATGCATGGCGCGCTGAGCGCGAAGGGAGAATACGAATGCATAGCGAGCGACAGGGAAGAAAGGCCAGGCCGGTGATCGTAACCGGTCTTCTGCTGGCTTTCGCCTCTGCGAACGCCCAAGAAGACCCCTTTGCGGACGTAGTCGCTGCCTTCCCATCTGCCTCAAACAACGTGGTACGGGCGGAACCGGAGTGGACGGACAACCTGTTGCTGCGTCGGGAGGTGTATCTGCTCTTTGCCGCGGGGCGTGACAACACCGACGAGGCGCGCGACATTATGTCACGGTTGTCGGCCGGCTTCGAGGTTCAGAAGCGCTTCTCCACGCCCACGCGGACGGTCGCCTCCTTCGACTATCAAGGGCGCGTCGTCTACCGCGACCGCACCCTCGACACGCTGGCGGATCCGATGGGGCGCGACGCCTCGCCGTGGGAGTATGAGACGCACAATGCGTATGTTGACCTCTACAGCGTGTTTGGCGAGCCGGGTCGCTTCAACGTGCGGGCCGGCTACTTCTACCAGCCGTTCGGGCTCAATCAGCAGACCGACACGCACGGCACGCTGCTGCAACTCTCGAACGACCGCGTGTTCGGCGCCGAGCGCGACTGGCAGGTGGGGCTCTACGGCGGGTTGACGGAAGACTTGGACTACACGGTCGCTTATTTGCTTGGCACCGGCCCGGACCACGCGTTCGACGGGCAGGCGGGAATGGGCGCGGCGCGGATCGCACTCAACAGCGACTGGCTGTTCAAGCGCGGGCTCGAAGGCGGCGTGAGCGTGGCGGCCGGCGAGCGCGTCGACGAGCATGCGGTGATGCACAGCCACTCGGTCTGCCACGCCACGCACGGCGGCCCCGTCGTGAGCACGTGGCGGGCGGGCGCCGACGTGCGCAAGCGGTTCAACTCCCGCATCGGCCCCTTCACGCTGACGGCCGAAGTCGCCGTAGGCGAGGACGAAGAGGATACGGTCCTTTCGGGGCTGGCTCAGGCCGGGTGGCTGCACCCCAGCCGGCGCTGGGGCTCGGAGCTTCAGTACCAACAGTTTTGGCAGGATGTCGGCGCGGGCGCGGAGAACGAGGTGGACGAGCGCGTGAGCGGCGTGTTGACGTACTACCTGAGGAACGACGTGGGCAACGCAAACCTGCACTGGATCGCGCTCGGCGTCGAGCGGCAGGCCCGGCTCAGCGACGACCCCGAGGACACGATTCTGATGCTTCAGTACTACCGGTACTGGTGAGGCAGAAGGAGGCCGCGATGAAAACGATCAGACGCTATCTGGCGATACTGGCGCTGCTTGCCGCGCACGAGGCGCGCGCCGCCATCGGCTGCACGCTCAGCAATCCGGCGCGCGACCTGAAGTCGCTTTTCCCCGAAATGACCTCGTACCGGGAGGACGTCAAGGAGCTGCCGAAGCTGCCCCGCGGGGACGAGCTGTACCAGGCGCTCAAAGAACGGGTCAGCGGCGATCTGGACCCAGTGTACGAGGCCTTCGAAACGCCTTACACGCTCTACTCGGTCTTTAGGGACGAGGCGCTGCTCGGCTACGTGCACGGCGTCAACGTGCCCGGCCGCGGCGGCGTGATCCAGGTCTTCGTGTCGGCCGACCCCACGAACGCGGTGATCCGCAGGATGTTCTATCAGCGGCTGGAGAGCCTGGGCGGCGCGGCGCTGCGCGCCAAAGCGACGCGGGAACAGTTCGCGGGGCTCTCGCTCGCGGACTTTTACAAGCACGATTACTACGCGGCCGCCGACCCCGCGAACGCGTCGGACAAGGTCGGCCGGCTGCAGGCGCCAGCCGGGCTGCCCGAGGCCGCGAAGACGGACTGGGAGGCCACGCTGCGCGGACTCCGCAAGAGCCTGATCCTGCTTGACCTGTTCGCCTTCGACAGGCGGCATGAACCGTTCTACCAGCGCGCCGTCGAGGCGCGGCAGAAGAAAGAGGCGAAGCCATGAACACCACACATAGACAAGCGATCCTCGGGATCGGCGCGGCGCTCGCATGCGCGGCGCTGCTTGCGGCCGGCTGCGGCAAGTCGGGCGCGGCGGGCCAGCACTTCGGCGAGCCGTTCACGGCGGCCGCTCAGGCGACCATCGGCGAGCTGCTCGCGACGCCCGACGCGTTCGCCCGCAAGCCCGTGCGCGTGACGGGAACCATCGTGCGACAGTGCCCCGCCTCGGGCTGCTGGTTCTTGCTCAGCGACGGACAGGGACATGAGCTGAAAGCGGAGCTGGGCGATTATCTGCCAAAACTCCCGCAGAACATCGGCCATTCAGCTGAGGTCGAAGGCGAGCTGATCCGCGCCGGCGACGCGCACGCGTTCATCGGCACGCGCGTGACGTTCAGAAAGAAGAGCACGCCATGACCTTCACCGCCTTCGCGTGGAAAAACCTAAGCCGCAGGCCGGTGCGAACGCTGCTGACGGCGGGCGGCGTCGCGCTGGCCGTCGCCGTGGCGGTCAGCCTGGGCGGATTCAACCTCGGCTACAAGCAGGCCATCGCCGGAAGCATCGAACAGCTCGGCTTCCAGGTGATGGTCATGGCCAAGGGCTGTCCCTACGAGGCCGCGACGATGATGCTGAAGGGCGGCACGGGCCTGCTCTACCTGCCCGAGGACGCCCATGCCAGGATCAGATCCGATCCGGATATCGAGGCGATCACGCCGATCTTCATCGGGATCGCCGAGAAGAAGGGCTCCTCGATCGACGACGCGCCATCGGCGAGCGCGCTCACCATCCTGTCCGGCGTGGACGCGCCGTCCTTCCGCGTGATGAAGCCGTGGCTGACTTTCAAAAAGGGGGCAGGCTACGACGGCGGACGCTGGTTCGCGCCGGACGCGACCGGCGAGGTGGTCATGGGCTTCGAGGCGGCGGAGTACGAGCAGCGCAAGGTGGGCGACACCTTCTACGCCTCGGTCACGCCCAACGGCAAGACCGAGCCGGTGACGCACGCGTTTCGCGTGGCGGGCGTCTTGGAGCGCACGGGCTCGCAGGACGACGGAACCGTGTTCCTGCCGCTCCGCACCGCGCAGGCGCTGTTCGGCCGCGAGGGCCAGCTCACGATCATCGGCATCAAGCTGCGCGAGTTCAACGGCATCCGCATGCGCGAGTTCGAGGGCCGCTGGATGAGCATACCGGAGGTTCAGGTGGTGAGCCTCGAACAGGTGAAGGGCGCGCTGGTCTCGCTCGTCGGGACGGCGCAGACCATGGTCGCCGCCGTGGCCGTCATCGCCGTCATCGTGGCGGTGATCGGCGTGATCAACGCGATCCTGATGAGCGTCTACGAGCGCATCGGCGAGATCGGGATCATGAAGGCCGTGGGCGCGTCGGGCGGGCAGATCTTCCGCCTCATCTGGACGGAGACGCTGCTGCTCTGTCTGGCCGGCGCGGTCAGCGGCTGCGTGCTCGCCGCCGTGACCGCCAGCGGCACCGACGCGGCGCTCCGCCACCTCTTAAACATCGGCGTCGCGCGAGGCTTGGTTCGCATCACGCCCGGCCTGCTAGGCGCGGCGGTCTCGGGCGCGGTGATTCTCGGCCTGCTGGCCGGCATCTGGCCCGCGCGCCGCGCGGCCGGGCTGCACCCGGTCGAAGCGATCCGCGCGAACGAATAGGGGGGCGACATGCGTGGGACTATCATTCTGACGGGACGCGGACTCTGCCGGCACTACCGGCGGGGCAGCGAAACCGTGCGGGCCCTGGACGGCGTGGACATCGACATCCGCGCCGGCGAAGCGGTGTGCATCCTCGGCCCCTCCGGCTCGGGAAAGACCACGCTGGTCAACCTGCTCTCCGCGCTGGACGCGCCGACCGCCGGCACGCTGGCGATCGACGGCCAGCGCGTGGACGGGCTCTCGGAACGCGAGCTGGTGAATATCCGACGCGGCACGCTGGGGTACGTGTTCCAGCAGTTTCACCTGATCCCCACGCTCACGGTCGCGGAGAACGTGGCCCTGCCGCTCTTCTTCTTAGGCCGGAAAGCCTCCGCCCAGGAACTGTCCGACGTGCTCGAGTCGATCGGGCTCTCTGATCGCGCGACCCACCTGCCGAAGGAGCTTTCCGGCGGACAGATGCAGCGCGTGGCGGTCGGCCGCGCGCTCATCACCCGGCCGCGCGTGCTGATCGCGGACGAGCCGACGGGCAATCTGGACCGACAGACCGGAGACGCGGTCTTCGAGCTGTTCCTCAAGGCCGTCCGCCGAGACGGCGTGGCGCTCGTGCTCACCACGCACAACATGGCCTTGGCCGCCCGCTGCGACCGGACGGTCACGCTCGAGGACGGCAAGGTGACGGGGCAGTCCTGAATGGCGCGAAGGCGAGAACCGCGAGGCCTGTCAGAACCGGAGCGCCGCGCCGACCGTGTAAAGCTCGCCGGGCTTCGTCTGGATGCCGTTCAGGTCATCCCAGATGGGCAGGCTGACGCCCACGCTCATCGCGAGGCGCTCGACCGGCATCAGCGCCAGCGAGAGGACGCCGTCGACGAGATCGCCGCCCGTGTTGGCCGGATCGGCCGTGACGCTCTCCAAGTCGGTATAGGCACCCTCGTGGTCTTGCGACCTGTCGACGTGGCGGTAGCGGAGCCCCGTTGAGACTTTCAAGAAGTCGAACGGACGGTAAGAGGGGTAGACCCCGAAGGCGGCGACATCGCCGTATTCGTACCCGAGGGAGTTGCGCGTGGTCACCTGATAGTCCGCAACCGCGCTGCACGCGAACCGGGCAAGGCTGAAACGGTACTCGAGCGCCGCGGTCGGATCCCAGGAGCCCGTGCCCGGCTGCATGCAGGGATCCACGTAAACGCCGCCGTCCTTCTTCCGGTAGCTCCCCGTGGGGGTCTTCAGCCCGGGCAGGAAGAAGGCCTGATGAAGACCCGTTTCAATGGCGCCCGCGTTCATGAGCCGCACCGAGCCTTCGAGACGGAGATCGCCCCAGCCTTCGACCGGATCCATCGAATGCTGATGCGTGTGCCGCTCCGTCGTGGTCACGGTCTTGGTTCCCTGAACCTCGGGTTCCCCGCACTGGGAGTGGTCGGTCATCGTCTCCGTATGGGTCGTCTCCGTTATGGAATACATGTCCATCGTGTGACGCATCCAGGGGATCGAGAGCGAGGCGCTGTAGATCGGAGTGAACGTGTAGGCGGCCTGGGCGTCGATCCGATACGAGGTCATTTCTGTCGGGATGTGCATGTACGTCTGGCTGGCGCCGCTTAGCGACACGTCCCGCGTGCCGCTCTGTAGCCCCGCAGACCGCGTGTACCCGTAACTCAGCCCGACGCTCAAGCCGCTTCCTCCCTCGGGATGGAAAGCGCTTGCGGGCAGGGCAGGCCAATCGCAGCACTCCTGCGACAACGCCAAACCCGCCGTAAACAATACAAACATACTCGATAGACTATTATGACAACAAACAATCGATTTCATGATAAGTGCTTGGTGTTAGGCTTGATACGTCAAACAGGTCGGCCGGTACAGTATCAAAGCCATCGCCAGTTTGTCTAGAGGCTTAGGTGATTTTTTGACAAAAATCACATGCGACTCCTCGGCCTCATCCCGTACGCCTACGGGATCATGATGATCGTTCCCAGCGGATACTCCGACGCGGCGGGCGGCAGCGCGCCGTCGAACGTCGGGGCGAAGCGCACCTCGTCGTAGTCCCAGCCGTTATCCGCCGGGTCGTTGCCGGAGCGGAGCGCGTAGGCGTTGAACGACAGGTCGCCCACGCCCGCGGCCGAGTACAGGTAGACGCCCGCGCCCTGGCTGTCGCCGTCCGCGCGCGCCGGATCCATCCAGACCGTGATGTCGTCGCTGGCGTACGCGTGGAAGGTGATCTTGGCCACGAACAGGCGCGTGGACGTGTCGTAGGTCAGGTACGCGCCGGCACCGAAGTTATCCTTCAGCGCCACCTCGCCGGTGGCCCCGAACAAACTGTAGGCCCAGTCATTCCAAGTGTTTCCGCCCAGCGTTTGCACCTCATACGAGCCGCGCTTGAGCTGGAGCGCGGAGTAGGCGCCTTCGTAGGGCGCGTCCTCGGTGGCGGTGCCGGCCGGAACCCGCGCCCTCGCCAGAAAGCCCACGTACAGCACGCCGTCCACGTTGCCGCCGCCGATCATGCCCGACGCGAAGTCGATCAGGCGCGCCTGCCCGAACGGCCCTCCGGCGACGGTGTCGAGATACGCCAGCAGGTCGACTCCGCCGCCCGCGCCGCTCCAGGCGCCTCCGGCCGCGTAGCCGGTGCCGAGGTAGGGCTGCCCGGCCAAGTCGCTCTCCGCGTAGCCCTTGAACGACTCGCGCGAAAGCACGGCGGGAACCACCGGCGCGGGCGTGACGCTGGCCCAGGAGTTGCCGATGCGGACCTCGTCGAAGTCCCACTCGTCGGTCGCGCCGTCCGGTCCGGCCTGTAGCTCGTAGCTGTCGAACGACAGGTCGCCCACGTTCGCCCCGGAGCGCAGGTAGACCGACGGCCCCTGGTTGTCGCCGTCCGTGGGATCGGGATCCATCCAGACCGTGATATCGTCGGCCGCGTCGGCGCGGAAGGCTATCTTGGCCACGAACAGGCGCGTGTCGGTCGTCACGCCGCGCCACGCCGAGCCGACGTTGTTGGTGATGAGGTCCGTGCCGAACACGCCGTACGTGCTGTAGGCGTGCTGCGACAGGCCGTTGCCGCCGAGCGACTGCACGCGTGCGCCGCCGCGGTAGGTGACGAGCCCGGCGAAGCGCGGCTCCTGGGCCGACGTGCCGCGCGAGCGCGCCAAGAAGCTCACGTAGACGGGCGCGCCGACCGCGCCGCCGCCGACCGCGCCGCCGCTCACCAGCCCGGCCGCGGCGAAGGCGCCGTTGGCGCTAACGTCGAGGGCGGCCCGCGTGCCGGTTCCGCTGTTCGTGGACGTCAAGCCGCTGTGTACGGCCATGCCGCCCCGGGAGGCGACGATGTGGGTGAGGCCGGTCGCGCTCACCGCCGCGTCGCTGGCCAGCGAAGCCGTCCACGTGCCGCCGACGGCCTGTCCGGTTCCCTTCAGAGCCTGCCCGGGCAGGCTCGCGCCGGCCGTGTAGCCGCCTGCGGCGGTGTCGAAAGGCTCGTAGGCATAGAGCTCGTTCGTGCGCGAGGGCGTGACGCTGGCCCAGGTGCGGCCGAAGCGCACCTCGTCGTACTCCCACGGGTCGACGACGCTGTTCGTCGTGCCGGCTTGGAAGCGGTAGTTGTTGAACGAGAAGTCGTTGACACTGGTGCCCGCGTAGTTTCTGACGGACATGGCCTGATTGTCGCCGTTGGCGGGGTTCGGGTCCAGCCAGACCGTGATGTCGTCGTTGGCCGCAGGCTTGTAGTTTATCTTTGCCACGAAGAGGTGGGTTTCGCGGTCCACCATGACCCAGCTGCCGATCACGCGGTTGGTCATCAGGTCTTGGACGCCCGTGCGGCCGAAGATGCTGTAGGCGTGCGGCCCGAGCCCGTTGCCGCCGAGGCTCTGGATCTGGGTGTCGCCGTTGTAGAGCGTGAGCCCGGCCCACCGGGGCTCGGCGGCCGAGGTGCTGCGGGCGCGGATCAGGAAGCTGACGTAGAGCGGGCCGCTCGCGTTGTTGGCTCCGATGACCCCGCTGGCGGCGTCGACGAGGCCCGCGAGGCTCAGCGGCCCCTCGGCCGACACATCCAGATTGCCGCGCGTGCCGGTGCCGGTGCTGCCGTCGTTGCCGCTGTGCAGAACCTTGCCGCCCGAGGAGGCGACGCTCGGGTGGAACAGGCCCGCGCTTTCTACGGACGAGTCGCTCGGATCGTCGCCGATCCACGTGGCGCCAGACGCGTGGCCAGCGCCCAGCAGGTTCTGCCCGGGCAGGGCTGCTCCGGCCGTATAGCCGGCCGCTCCGGTCGGAAAGCTGTCCGAGGCGAGGGCTTCCGCTGTGGCGGGCGTGACGCTGGCCCAGTCCGTGCCGACGCGGATCTCGTCGAAGTCCCAGTCGTCGGTGGGGTCATCATCGCCGGCGCTCAGGCGCAGGTTGTCGAACGAGAGGTCGCCGATGGCGGCGCCGGTGTAGCTGCGGACCGTGGTGTCTTGGGCGTCGCCGGCGGCGGGATTGGGATCCATCCACACCGTCAGGTCGTCCGCCGCGCCCGCGTGGAAGGTGATCTTGGCCACGAAGAGGCGGGTGACGGTGTCCACGCCGATGTAGGTGCCTGCCACGCCGTTGGCAATCAAGTCCTGGTCGCCCGAGACGCCGAAGATGCTGTAGGCCCACGCCCAGTAGTGGTTCCCGCCCAGGCTTTGGACGCGGGTGTCGCCGCGCCAGGTCGTGAGCCCTGCCCAGCGCGGCTCGGTGGCGCCGCTGGAGGGGTTGGACGAACGGGTGAGGAAGCTGACGTACACGACCCCTTCGACGGTGGCGCCGCCGATGGCGCCGCTGCCGAGCAGGCCCGCCGCGCCGAACGCGCCCCCGGCTGCGACGTCGAGGTTGACGCGTGTCCCGCTGCCGCCGTTGCCGCTGTGAACGGCGCGGCCGCCCGAGGAGGCGACCACGTGTTTGAGGCCCGTCGCGCTGACGGTCGAGTCCGCCGCGTCATCGCCCGACCACGCCCCGCCCGCCGCCTGGCCTGTGCCGCTGTAGCTCTGGCCCGGGAGGGCGGCCCCGGCCGTGTAATGGCCCGCGCCGGTTTCGAAGCCTTCGTACGAGAGCAGCCCGGCAGTCGCCGGATTCTGCAAGCCGCAGACGAACAGAAGCATGGTGGCCACACCGACAAACCGCTGACTCATGGATGACGCCTCCTGCACATAATTGACCAAACAAAATCAATCGCATCGGTATCCGACCAAAAACAGCCGGATGCTGTCAACGGCAAAATGGAGCTGCCCGCTTAGCGGACGCTTAAACAGGCTGCGCGCGGACCTCGTCGCGGATCATGATGAGGAGCATCTTAAAACGCGTGTCGGCCTGCACGGAGTGGGGTATGTTGGCCGGCATGATCACCAGCTCGCCGGCCTTGACCTGAAGCGGCTTGCCACCGATGATGAGCGTGGCCTCGCCGTCGGTGACGAGCACCGTGGCGTCGTAGGGCGAGACGTGTTCGCTCAGCCCCTGTCCCGCATCGAACGAGAAGAGCGTCAGCGTGCCCGCCTTCTTATCGAGCAGCGTCTTGCTGATCACGGCGCCTTCCGCGTAGTCCACGGCTGTCGCCAAGCCGATAAGCTGTCCCCGTCTGTCAATGGCTGTCATGGTGTGCTCCTTTAGTCATCGTCCTCTTCGACACGTGCGATGGCCCACTCGGGATAGGGCTCGGCGCCGCGCATGGCCCGCCAGAGAATGCGGTTGAGAGCGTCTTCGGGCGCCTTGTCCGGCACGGAGAGGTTCATTTTGGCAGAGGCGAGCATGTCGCGGTAGCGCTGCGGGTCGGTCTGCGCCTTCACGGCGCCATTCATCTGATCGAGCGGGACGTTGTTCGCGACGGAGACGAAGGGCGTGAGGTCGGCGACGTCCGTGAAGCAGTCGCTCATCGGCACCGCGCTGGCGTCAAACTGGTTCATGGGGGGCAGGCCGAGGATCTGCTCCATCGTGCGCAGCAGGCTCGTCGTGTTGTACTGCGTGCTGACCACGGCGCGGCGCCTGACGTAGGGCCCGGCCAAGTAGGCGGTGGTGCGGTAGCCGGTCACATGGTCAAAGCCGGCCTGGGGGTCGTCCTCGATCGCGAAGACCGCCAGCTCCTTCCAGAAGCTGGAATGGCTCAAGCCCTCCAGAATGCGCCCCAGGGCGAGATCGTTGTCGGCAACCTGGGCGTCGGGCGTAGGCAGGCCTTGCTTGGTGCCGCTGGTGTGGTCGTTCGGCAGCCGCAGGATCACGAGCTGCGGAAACTCGCCGCTCGCCTCGAACGCCCTCAGCTCGCGCAGGAAGAAGTCGGCGCGCACCTGGTCCGGCACCTCGAGCGCCCAGCCGACGAAGGTGTTGGTCGCCGAGCACGCGCGCACCGACTCGATCTCGGGCTCGTTGGCGTAGACGACGTCGTCGCTCTGAGTCCGCCACGCCTCGTAGCAGGCGCGGAAGTCGGGCTTGCCCTTCTTGCGCGCGTCGCGCCACTTGACGGAGGCGGTCATGAACTCCCCGTAGTTGCGGAAGCTGACGCCGCGGCGGCGGGCGTTGTCCCAGAGGAAGCCGCTCGGCGCGTAGGCCAGCGCGTCGCTTCCCGGGGCGGGATAGGAGCGCGGCCAGCCGCAGAAGGACTTCTCCACATAGTCGGTGCTGAAGGCGGACATGCTCCACTGGTGGCCGTCGGCGCTGAGGATGCCCGCGCAGCACGTGTTGTCCAGGAGCGCGAACTCGCGCGCGATCTTGTGCTGGTTCGGCGTGACGCGCTCGCCGAAAATGCAGAGGCTGGCGCAGCCGTTGCCGCTGGCCACGTCGCCGAGGACCTGGTCGTAGGTGCGGTTCTCTTTGATGATGTAGACGACGTGCTTGATCAGGCTCGGCTCGCCGATCCGCTCCGGGATGGCGCGGGGGGCTTGGCCGGGGCGCGGCGGCAGAAGCGCGGCCTCGATGCGCGGCTGGCGCAGGTTGTCCCAGACGGCCTGCGAGAGGCGGGGCAGCTCGCTCGCCGACGGCAGCGGCACGAGCGAGAGCGAGCCCTGAAACTGCCGCGAGTTGAAGCCTTTGGGGCTCGGCCCCTCCGCGAGGCTCTTGATGTTGGCCACGCAGAGCTGCTTGCGCGTGGCGTCAAAGCAGACCGTGCCGGGATACCAGCCGACCGGAATCAGGCCGAGCAGCTTCGACTCCTTGTCATCGGGGTCGAAGCGGATCACCGCAACCGCGTTCTGCGTGCCGTTCGCCACATACAGCGTGCGGCCGTCGGGGGCGAACGCCACCGCGTTCGGCGACGCGCCCAGCAGGTCGCTCGGGCTCGGCTTGGCCCAGATGGTCTCCACGACCGCATCGGAGGCGGTGGCGATCACGCTGAGGGTGTCGCTCATGGCGTTGGCGCACACCACGTGGCGCCCGTCCGGCGAGGCCGCCAGCGCGCTGGCGTGAAGGCCGGTGAGGATCTCGCGCGGGGCGCCGCCGGCGAGGTCGATGACCGTGACGCTGCCTTCGCTGGCGGTGAACCGCTCCGCGTCCACGCGGACGAGCATCCCCCGCCCCGCGGGTCCGGTCAGGTCGCCCGCGCCGGGCCTGCGCCCGCCCCAGTTCGACACGTAGAGCTTCTGGCCGACCCGCACCACGTTGAAGGGCGCGACGCCCACCTCGAAGCTCGTCTGAACCTTGCCGGCGTTGACATCGATCTCGAACAGGCGGTTCGACAGGTTGCCGCAGACGTACAGCCGCGCGCCGTCGGCCGACCACGCGTGGCCAGCGGGTATCTCCGCGGCGCGGTGCGGCGCCTTGGCCTCCGGCAGGGCAACCACGCGCCAGGGCGTGACGGTGCCGTCCGCGGTGACCTCGAACAGCTTCACGTCGCCGTTGACGTTGCTCAGGGCGAGGCGCGTGCCGTCCGGCGAAAAGGAGAGCCCCGCGTAGCTCATCTCGCTGCGCCCGTCGAAATCGAGGAACTCAGGAGAAGACGATTCCGGCGGCGCGCCCTTGATGAGCTTGGGCAGCCGGACGCGCTGCCGGGTCTCGCCGGTGGCGGGGTCGAGCACCAGCAGTTCGCTCGTCAGGCCGGAGACGGCCAGCAGCGTGCCGTCCGGCGAAAGGGCTAGCGCCTGGGCGCGCATGCCGGGAAGCTCGACCTGCTTGCCGGCCGGCGTGAGGATCTGGTTCACCGGCAGCACGACGCGCCCGCCCTCATGCCGCCCGACCGTCTCCGTGTCTCCGGCGACACCCGCCGAGGCGCCTAGCATACATCCGAAAAGCAGAATCACTTTCATGGCAGCCCCATTCGTTGATCCGAGAAGCGAGAGGTCATGGGCTGCGTTGAGCCCCTATCACAGAATAAAGGCTTGAAGGCAACACGCAACCTCACGGAGGGTAGTTTCCCCGTTCGGCCTCCGATTTGCAACCCCATTTCCAAACGTAATGACCATGATGTGTGCGTCCTTGACAAGGGGTCTGGCAACGGGCATAACAGTGCCATGAACAAAAGGCGTGACAGTTTGCCCCCTGTCGATTTCAGCGTTTGCGCGTGCTCAGGCACGAATCTGCCGAAGCTGGTCCAGCCGTCGATTCTGGCCGCGCTTTCGAAAGAGTCGTTGCACGGCTACGCGATCGCGCAGCGGCTCGCCCGCGAGGGTGCGCACCTCGGCGCGCCGCCGGACCACTCCGGCATCTACCGCCTGCTGCGCGGCATGGAGAAGCGGGGGCTGCTTACCTCGAGGCTGACGGAGTCGGCTTCCGGCCCCGCCCGCCGCGAGTACGCGCTGACCGAGTGCGGCCGGAAATGCCTGGAGCGCTGGGTGCATTCGCTGTCGCGCTATCGAGGAACCATCAACGTGGTGCTGTGTCTCTGTCGGAACTGACCGAAAAATGAAGCCCGACATCGGCATTGCTTTGGATAGCCTGAATTGCTAAGGTTCAATGTATCTCGACGGAGGAGAAAGCACCATGTCATTGACACGTTTCAGCGTATCGCTTGACGAAGAACTGATGGACAAGTTCGACGCCAAGATCAAGAATGACCGCTGCCCCACGCGGTCGAAGGCTGTGGGCGACCTGATCCGGTCCAGTCTGGTGCAGACGGAATGGCGGTCGGGCGACGAGGTGGCCGGAGCGATCGTGCTGGTCTATGATCACCATACTCGGGAAGTCGGGAAACGGCTGACGGACATGCAGCACGACTGCCATGACGTGATCATCTCGACGCAACACGTCCACCTCGACCATGACAACTGCCTGGAGATCATCGCGGTCAAAGGAACGCCGCATGAGATCGAAACACTTGTCAAGCGCCTCAAATCCGTCAAGGGGCTGAAGCACGTCTCTTTGGCTGCCGGCACCACGGGCCAGAGCATCTAGGAACACGAAATCTAAAAAAGTATTATTCCAGCCCCCTTTTGACTTGTCGAGTATTACGATTCTGTGATAAGTATTATCTCCGATTCGCACGGAACAGGTAACGCAAGTCAAAAGGAGTCGGGCAAATGATGCGGATGAAGTGCCGGGTGGCGGCGGGTGTTTTTCTTTGCGTGGTGGGGTCGGTTTTCGCCACGCTCCCCTTAACCATCGACGAGGCGGACACGCAGGACCCCGGCACGTTCCAGATCGAGGCGGGTTCCAGCTACGAAACCGATTCCGAGTGCCATCACTATGACTTTCCGGTCGCCCTGACGTACGGCGTGATGCCGCGGTGGGACATTGCCGCAGGATTCGGCGGGCAGCTTGAGCAGCGCACGCTGCACGAGCATGAGGGAGAGGACCGGAGGGTGAGCGGCCTTGCCGATCTAAACCTGGCCACGAAGTGGATGTATCTCAAGGAGTCCACCTATCTGCCACGCCAGACGGTCTGCCCCTCCGTGACCTTGCCCACGGCCGACGACCAAAAGGGACTGGGAAGCGGGGAAACGGATTATGATCTGACGTGGATGGCGTCCAAGGCCATCGGCGAGAGGCTTGGCGTCCACCTGAATGCCGGCTATTCTTGGCTCGGAGATCCGTCCGGCGAGGACGTGGGGGACTTGGTTCATGGCGGGTTGGCTGCCGATTATCAACTGTCGGATTCGCTGCAGTGGATCGGCGAAGTCTTCGGCGAGGAAGAACTGGAAGACCACGAGACGGCCTGGCAGTACCGGACAGGGTTCCGGTGTGAGATTGTGGACGATTTCATGCTTGTCGCCTGCGCGGGTTCGCGGATCTCGGGGGACGCGCCCGAGTTCACGGCGACGGCCGGTTTGATCTGGGTTTTCGGATTCAAGGACAAAGAGAACAAATAGGAGAGACATGACATGCATATGGCAGACGCATTGATTTCACCCGCCGTGGGCGGGACGCTGTGGGCCGTGTCGGGCGGACTGATCGTCTTCTGCGCCCGTAAAGTGAAGCAGACGGTGCGGGACAACCTCGTCCCTATGATGGGCGTGCTGGGCGCGTTCATCTTCGCCGCGCAGATGATCAACTTCTTGATTCCGGGTACCGGATCGAGCGGTCACCTTGGCGGCGGGCTGATTCTTACGGTGCTGCTTGGGCCATATGCGGCCTTTCTGGTCATCGCCTCGGTTTTGACTGTGCAGGCCTTTTTCTTTGCGGACGGCGGGTTGCTTGCGCTGGGGTGCAACATCTTCAACCTGGGGTTCTTCCCAGCGTTCGTCGCTTATCCGCTGATCTACCGGGCCATCGCCGGGAAGCAGCATGGGACCACGCGGGCTTGGGTGGCCGCGCTGGCCGCCGCCGTCGTGGGCCTGCAACTGGGCGCGTTCAGCGTCGTGTTGGAAACCAAGGCGTCCGGCATTTCTGAATTGCCGTTCGGCACGTTTGCCGTCATGATGTTGCCGATTCATCTGGCGATCGGCATCGTCGAGGGCTTGGCGACCGTCGCCGTGATCTCGTTCGTCGCCCGGGCGCGGCCCGAGGCGCTGTATGCGGCGCAGGCGGACGGGGCGTCTCGCGGTTTGCGGCCTGTGCTGGCCGGGCTGGCGATCACCGCCGCCGTTCTGGGCGGCGTGGCGAGCTGGTTCGCGTCCACGCACCCCGACGGGCTGGAGTGGTCCATCGCCAAGGTCTCCGGCAAGGAGGAAGTGGCGGAGACTGAGGCGGGGGTGCATCAGGAGTTTGCGTCGGTGCAGGAAAAGACGGCATTTTTACCAGGTTATGGATTCAAGGCTGTCGAGCCCGAAGCCGCACCGGCGGAAGGGGCTGCGGCAAAAACAGAACCGTGGCCGGCGGTCAACGCGGGAACCTCCGTATCGGGGCTTGTGGGCGGACTGATGACCTTGGCGTTGGCCTGTCTGGTTGGTTTTGCGCTCAGGGCGGGCTCACGCCGAAGCGCAGGCGGAAAAGGTTGAGCGTAAAACGGGAGAATCATGGGGATTGCAGACTGGATCGAAATCGGGCGGATGGACGAATTGGGGCGCATGGACACGCCCGTGCATCGGGTCGATGCGCGGGCCAAGGCCGTCGTTACACTTGCGTTCATCGCCGTCGTGATGTCCTTTCCCCGGCATGAGGTTTCCGCGCTGACGCCCTTTGTGCTCTTGCCCGTGGCTCTCGTCGCGCTGGGCCGCATACCGGCGCGGCACATCCTGAAGAAAATCCTCATCGCCGCGCCGTTCGCGTTGGTTGTCGGCATTTTCAATCCGTTCATGGACCGGCAGCCGTTCGCCGCCATCGGGCCTTTCACCGTTACCGGCGGCTGGGTGTCTTTTGTCTCGATCATGCTGCGTTTCGTCCTGACGGTCGGGGCCGCGCTGGCGCTGGTCGCCTGCACGGGCATGAACCGTCTGGGTGCGGGGTTGGGACGGCTTGGGGTTCCCCGCGTGTTCGTTGTCCAGTTGCTGTTTCTCTACCGCTACCTGTTCGTGGTGGCGGACGAGGGCGGCAAAATGTTCCGGAGCGTCGAGCTTCGCTCAGAAAAGTCGAGGCCGTTGCGCTTGCGCGTGTACGGCTCGCTGATCGGCAACCTGCTCCTGCGGTCCATGGACCGTGCCGAGCGCGTGTACCGCGCCATGGTCGCCCGCGGTTTCGACGGCGAGATCCGCGTCATGCGGCAGTCGTCGTTCCGCTGGACGGACTGGGGTTTTGTCTGCGGCTGGCTGGCCTTGTTCATCGCCGCGCGACTGTGGAACCTCGCGGACGGATTGGGCCTCTTGCTCACAAGGATTTCACCATGAGCCACCACATTGTTGAAGTGCGTGAATTGAAGTACGCGTATCCCGACGGCACGGAAGCGCTGAGGGGTGTTTCCTTCCGTATCGAGCATGGCAGTGCGGTGGCGCTTGTGGGCGCGAACGGGGCGGGCAAGTCCACGCTCCTTCTTCACCTCAACGGATATCTGCCGACCACGCGCGGCGAAGTGCTCATCGGCGATACTGCCGTGACTCGCGAGACGGTCGCCCTGGCCCGTCGCGCGGTCGGGATGGTTTTTCAGGATCCCGACGACCAACTGTTCATGCCGACCGTGGCAGAGGACGTCGCGTTCGGCCCCCTGAACGCCGGACTGCCGCCTGAGCAGGTCGAGCGCAGGGTCGTAGCGGCGCTGGAGCGCGTGGGGATGACGCATGTGCGTGAGCGCCCTCCCTACCGACTTTCGGCGGGCGAGAAAAGGGCCGTGGCTATCGCGACGGTGCTGGCCATGTCGCCGGACGTCTTGGTCATGGACGAGCCGTCGGCCAACCTTGACCCGCGTGCACGCCGCCGGCTGATCGAGCTTCTGCTGTCGTTCGAGCATACCCGGATCATCGCCACGCACGATCTGGAAATGGTCGTCGAAGTCTGCTCGCGTGTGATCGTGCTCGACGGAGGCAAAGTCGTAGCCGACGGGCCGACAAGGGAAATCCTTAACAACGATGCGCTCATGCTCGCCCACGGCTTGGAGCGGCCGCATATCCTCAGGCATTCGCACCCTCACGGATAGTTGCCAAATGGGCTGCACTACCAGGCATAATTGGAAGGCAAGCGGCAACAACATGTAATGGACAACAGAGTCGCTTCCTCTACCGCGCGCGCATACCTCACACTGCGCTTGCGGCTTGACAGGGAGGCCGGGAAACGGGCATAACTGTTCCATGCAAACCAAGCTTGCGAAGAAGACGACCGCCGATTTCACCGCTTGCGCGTGTTCGGGGACGAACCTCCCCAAGCTCGTGCAGCCGTCGATTCTGGCCGCGCTTTCGAAAGAGTCGCTGCACGGCTACGCGATCGCGCAGCGGCTCGCCCGCGAGGGTGCGCACCTCGGCGCGCCGCCGGACCACTCCGGCATCTACCGCCTGTTGCGCGGCATGGAGAAGCGGGGGCTGCTCACCTCGAAGCTGACGGAGTCCGCAGCCGGCCCGGCCCGCCGTGAGTACGCGCTCACGGACCGCGGCCGGCTGTGCCTGGAACGATGGGTCGCATCGCTCGCCCGCTACCGCGAAACCATCGACGTGGTGCTGCACCTCTGTCGCACATGACCCGAACGGAGAACCCTTCCATTTTGGTGTTGTTATCCGGCTAGTAGATGTGCTTCACTATGTGCGTTGATCCACTAGTGGAGGTTGTGCATGAAAGTCAGGCGGGAGGTCATCGGGGAGATGCTGGGCACGTTCCTGCTGGTTCTGCTGGGCTGCGGTTCGGTCGCCGTGTCCGTGCTGTTCAAGGCGCACCAGGGATTGCTGCCGGTGGCTCTGGTGTGGGGCATCGGCGTGACGCTGGCGATCTATCTGACCCGTCATCTCTCCTGCGCCCATCTGAACCCGGCCGTGACGCTGGCGATGGCCGCAAGCGGACGCATGGCGTGGCGCAAGGTGGCGACCTATGTCGCCTCGCAGTTCGCGGGTGCCATTCTTGCGGGCCTGGTGCTGTACGCGCTGTTCTCGCCCTCCATCGCGGCGTTCGAATCGGGGTACGGGATCGTGCGGGGAACCGCAGAGTCGGTGGCGACGGCGAAGATGTTCGGCGAGTTCTATCCCGACCCCGGCGGTGCGGCGCGGGTGACGTTGCCGCTGGCGATGGGTGCCGAGGCCTTCGGCACGTTCCTGCTTGTCCTGCTGATCTTCGCGCTGACTGAGGGCTGTAACGTGGGGCGGCCGAATGACGCGCTGGCCCCCGTGTTCGTCGGGTTCACGGTGACCTCGGTCATCTGTCTGATCGCGCCTCTGACGCAGGCGGGGCTGAATCCTGCGCGCGATTTGGGGCCGCGCTTGGTCGCTTGGCTGATGGGGTGGGGGCACGCTGCTTTTCCTGATCGCTGTGGCGGGTTCTTTCTCGTCTATGTGCTGTCGCCGGTTGTCGGCGCACTCGCCGCGGCGCGGTTTTTCGTGGGCGTTCTCGAACCCGCTATGCGCGACATGTCCGAGTGTTGCGGCTGCAAGGAAGGGAAGTGCGACTGATGGGAGCAAACCGATATTTCGATTACGCGGCGTCAGCGCCTCCGTTTCCCGAAGCGCTGGAGGCATTGGCCGAGGCGGCGCGGCGCTGGTACGGCAATCCGTCGGCCGGTCATGCTGCGGGGCGGGCGGCCGCGCTGGAGCTGCGTCGGCTAAAAGAGCGGTTCTCGCGGTTGCTGGACGTTCCTGACGGACGCGTGGTTCTGATGTCCGGAGCGACCGAGGCGAACAACTGGGTGATCCGCTCGGTGCTGGCCCGTCATCCGCAGGGCCGCGTCCTGGTGGCGTCGGACGTACACGCCTCGGTGTGGCAGGCCGCGCGGCTGTTTGCGGAACGTATGGATGTGCTCGCGCCGGACAGTAAGGGCCGCGTGACTCCCGCCGCGCTGGCTGCGGCGCTGAAGCCCAATACGCGGCTCTTCTGCTGCTCGCACGCGGCGAACGAGACGGGCGTGATCCACGACGTTGCCGCACTGTCCTCCGTGTGCGCACGTCGCGGTGTGCTGTGCCATGTGGACGGCGCACAGGCGGCGGGGCACATTCCTGTGAGACTCAGCGAGCTGTGCTGTGAGTTTTACGTGCTTGCGGCGCACAAGTTCGGCGGGCCGCGCGGCGTTGGCTGCGTGCTGCTGCGCTGGGACGGCGGGACGGGTTGGCTCGCTGGCGGCGGGCAGGAGGGCGGCTTGCGGGCGGGCACGGAGAATCTGCCGGGATTGGCCGGAGCGGTCGCGGCGCTCGAGATGTCGCAAGCGAGGCAACCGCAAGAGACCGCGCGGCTGCGGGCGCTGGCGTGCCGGCTGGCGGAGGCCATGCGCGGGTCTGATGCGGCGTGCCGCATGAACGGCGATCCGGCCGCGGGCCTGCCGGGGCTGGTGTCGCTTTCTTTCACGGGGCTTGACGGCCATGCGCTGGCTGCTGACCTGGATCAGCAGGGGTTCGCGGTGGGCACGGGCTCGGCCTGCGCCGATTCCAAGCTCGAGCCGTCGCGCGCGCTGCTGGCGATGGGGCTGACTCGCGCAGAGGCTCTCGGCACGGTGCGCGTTTCCATGGGGCGGCTGACGGATGAACAGGTCGTGGACGAATTGGCGGCTGCTTTGGCGGCGACGGTGCGGCGGCAGAAAGGGCGATGATGTTGAACGATTCTGATTTTCAACAGCACGCGGTGCGGCTGGGCGAGCCGTCTGCGGACCATGTGCGCGACGCGTTCGCTGCGCTGCCGCGGCGGGGCTGTCTCGAAGCGGTGTGCGCATGGGAGCGGCGGTTGGAAGTTCTGGCCGCGCTTGAAGAGGTCGGGGCGTTCGCCGTTCATTTTGCGGCATTCGACGGCTTCGCGGCTGTTCGCATCGTCGCGCTCAAGGGCAAGTCGGGTCCGTGCTACGACACTGGCCGAAGCGCTGTCTATCGCGGTGACGCGGCGGCCCTGTTGGACGATGATCGGCATCTGATCGTCGGCAAGATCCGCGTCTGCGAGAAGACGGGCGGGATATACGCGCTGTGGCCGTATCGCGACTCGCTGACCGTGACGGAGGCGGATCCTGAATTGCTGGCGCGGCTGGACAGCGAGCCCGTGCCCTTCGACTGCAACACGTTCGATGCGGATTGCCGGCGGTTGGCGGAGATGCTGGAGAACGCTCAACGTTCAATGATCAACGCTCAACTTTTACCGGTGGTCTATCCGGGACCGTTCCGCGCGGTGGTGCTGAAAGACGGGAGTGTGGTGCGGCGCGGGGTGGCGGCGCTTGTGCCGGAGTCGCAGGCCGGGCAGAGCGGGCTGGTGCGGCTGCCGCCCGCTCGGGCGCGTGAGGCGCGGCCGTGCGAAACGTACGCTGAGGCCTGCCGCGAGCGCGGGCCCGCGTTCATTCTGGAGCCGCTCGGCAGCGGCGCGGCGCGCGTGACGGAAGGTGACGGGGCGGCGGCGAGCTTGGATAGTGTGGCGCTTGCGGCGCTGCGTGCGGCTCCGCAGGAGTTGAAGCGGCGCCTGTTGCAGCTCATCGATGCGAGCGAGCCTTATCTGGTGCTGACAGGCAGCGATCCGGATGTTGCGGGCGGTTGTTGTCCGAGCACGCAGGTGGGGGCCGCGACCCGGCTGGTCGCGGCAGGTGCCCTGCACGCGTATGCGCCTCCCGCGCCTCCGGGCTCTTGCACTGCGACGTTCTACGCGTTTCCCGGCGAGATCGTGTCAACTGAGGCAGGGCACCTACTTATTCATGTTAACGAATCGGTGCGCAGGCCGGCGTATGGTGCCCTTGGATGAAGGTTCGATGATTCAAAATGCGTCGAAGCCCCGAATCGCGAAGAGACGGATTGCCGTTCGCCGATGAAGTCTGCTACGATACTGCAAGTGTCCTGCCTCCTGAGTGTGCGGGGATCAGTTGGCGGGCTGTACGTTTCAGGAAATGCGCCTGCGATGATGCGGGTGTCAAAAGGGACCAACATGAAGAAGTTGTTGTTTGTGGCTGTGGCGATGGGTGCGATGAGTACGGTCTTGCTGGCGCAGGATGCTCCTGCCGCGAAGTCTGCTGCCGCGGCACCCGCTGCAGCGCCTGTTGAAGTCAAGGAAGAGGACCCGGACACGGGGTTCTCTTTTGATGTGTCACTTGATCTCTTTTCGGCCTATGTGTGGCGCGGCTGCGTGTACAATGACCGCCCGGTTTTTCAGCCGGCCGCAACGGTGACTTACGCAACGGGCGGCTATGGCTCGGTTGGTGCCGGGCTGTGGAGCAACTTCGATCTGACCGACCGCAATGGGCAGGTTGCAGCCGCAGGGCTGAACGAGATCGATTATCAGCTCTTCTATACGATTGATATCGAGCGCTTCACACTCGAAGCGGGTCATTACTGGTACACCGTCCCCAAGGCAGACGGGCATGATTACTATTCCCTCACGCGTGAGTTTTATGCGTCCGTCACGTACAATAGCGACATCGTCAGTCCGTTCGTGAGCCTCACGTACGACTATGCGGAGTACGACGGCTTCTACGGGAATGCCGGCTTGAACAAAGAGGTGAAAGTGACCGATCAGCTCACGTTGGGCGCGGAAGTTTCGCTGGGCGCGGGAGACGATAACTACATGGCTTACGTGGGTACGGATGAGGCCGGCCTGATGGACTTCAACGCTTCGTTGTTCGCGACGTATGCGCTCACCGACAACCTGTCTGTCGGCGCAAAACTCGCCTGGATGTCGCTGATCGACCGCGACGCACGCGATACGGAAACGTACTGGGACGAAGACATCCTGTGGGGCGGCGTGAACGTGTCCGCCTCGTTCTAAAAGGACGGGCGCGGGTGGAACGTGTCTCTAACCAAGAAACCCCGTTATTGCTTGGTGCTGATCAGCGGAAACAGGCTTCTTTGAATTCGTCGATTTCATCCACCGGCTCGGCCTTGACGAAACGCAGCTTGCTTTCCGTCGCTTGTTCGGTTGCCAGGCTGACGGCAATGATGGCAATCAGCGAAAGCAACACGCCAAAGGCCAAGTAATTGTAGCAGAATGACCCTTGGAGACAGGCGGGAAGCACCTTCATGTAATACGTGGGTGCGTTTGGGTCTGCCCCGTTCAGGAATTTGAATTCGTACCAGTAGCCGCCTACGGTGCCCAGGAAGCCGACAAGGGAAGCAACAATGACTGCCGCGTGTGTGGTGCGTTTCCAGAAAATGAAAAACAGCGGCACGGCAATAGACGCGGACAGCACGCCCGAAGATACGTAATAAATATCCCCTAGGCTCTCGCTGATGAAAGCCAGGCAAAGCCCGATCACGATGACGATGGCGGACACCAGCCTGCCGACGCGCAACCGGGTCTTCTCCGGCGCATTCTTCAGGACGAGCGGATCGATCAGATCATAGGACACATGCATGGCCGCCACGTTCACAAACGTATCGATGGTGGACATCTGGGCGGCAACGATGCCCATCACCATGAACAAAGCCAGCCCCAGAGGCATCGTGGCAATGAAGGCCGAGATAATGGAATAGGCTTTGGCGTCCACGGCGGCGGCCGCAGCCCCGTTGACGGGCGGAAAAACGACCAGGGCGCAGAACGCCACGATTGTGGGCAACACGATGACGAAAGTTATGATCAGCACCAGTCCCGTCCACGCTCCCCGTTTGGCCTCTTTCGTGCTTTTTGCACCTTGGATGCGCTGAATCAGATCCTGCTCGATCAGCCAGCCCGGCAGATAGCCGATGAGAAGAACAAGGGGGAACAGGAGGCCCAGGAAGAAGAGATGGAACATTTCGCCTTTTGCTGCCAGCGGGGGCGTGATTTGACGGAGCGCCCCGATGATGTCGCCGTTGCTGACCGAACTTGCTGACGAAAACGCGGTAACGGCAAGGACGGCCATGAAGATCGCGGCAACGACAAATTGGATGACGTCCGTGGTGATAACGGCCCTGAAGCCACCCAGATAGATGTAGATGATAATCGGAACAACGAAGACCGTCATGCAAAGCCAAGGCTTAACGCCCAGAAAGGGGCTCAAGAGTGTGCCGGTCATGAACAGTTCCGCCTGGGTCCAGGAGATGAAAACGTAAACGGAAAACAGAGCCAGAAGTGTGCGTGCGGCCTTGCCATACCGCTTTTCTATGGCCTCGGGAATGCTCATCGAAGGAAGTCGCCGAACATAAGGCACCATCCAGACAATGATGAAGGTGAGGATGAACCAAGGGAGGGGCAGGATCCAAAGCCCCGTAGCACCGAGCAGGTATATCTGCGACATGCCGAAGCCGATCCAGCCGAGCATCAGCCAGCCTGCCGTGAGCGACATCCCAAGCCATAGGCCGGGCATCTGGCGTTTGGCCATCCAGAATTCAAAGATGCCCTCTTCCCGCGTGTGCCCCAGTTTATTCTTGTATATGAAAAAACCAATTCCTGCCATGAAGGCCGCATAGAGGACGAAAGCCACCCAGTAATAGAGTTTCTCCATTTCAATCTCCTGGCAAACAGTTTGAGGCAGGGCTCGGTCCAGCCGCATCCCTTGCTCAAGACTTTGGCAGGTCTCATAGAACTCGTCAAGTCTGGTCGCATATCTGGCAGCCGCTCAGATTGACGGCGTTCTCGCAACCGCAGTCAGCCTGTCTAAGCTCCATGGCCTCAGGTGTGCTCGGGAGGCGCTAAATCGCGTAGTTGGTCACTTCGGACGAACGCTCATGCTCGCGCAGCAATGTGGCGAGCGTGATGCCCGCCAAAGAGGTCTCGATGGCTTCGTTCACGTCCGACCAGACCGATCGGGCGGCGCATGAGTTTACGCGCGGGCACGCCTCGTGGTCGGTGATGCATTTGAGGATCGACATCGGCCCCTCGAGGGTGGTCAGCACGTCGAGCATGGTGATCGCGTCTGGCTGGCGCGCCAGCACGTAGCCGCCCTTTGCGCCGCGCGTCACATTCAAGAAGCCCTTGGTTCTGAGCGGGTTAATCACCTGCCACAGGTACTTCACAGAGATAGACTGTCGTTCCGCGATATCGTTCAGCGTGACCGGACCTCTGTCCTGATGCAACGCAACATCGATCATCGCGCGCAGCCCGTAGTGTCCCTTGGTTGATATTCTCATTCTTTGTCCACCCATGAAATTGCTTTAGATGGAATGGATAATACTATACGGACAGACGGAAGAAAACAAAAAAGGTTTTTCGGCCAGAAGGTGAGTGCGTGAATTCGCGCAATAAACACGCCCGCCCGCCCGTTTCTTCTAGCCGCACGGAGGACGCAATGACCCGTATTACAGCAGGCAAGTCAGTTTGTCCAGGCGCAGCCCCGCGGCCGACGCTCGGCCGACGCTCCCGGCTCGCCGCCCTGGCGGCCGCGCTCGCAACAGGTGCGTGTGGCCAGGCGGCGCACGGCGCAGCGGATGGCGGCGCCGGGGAGCCGAAGCGGATCTTCTTCGGGTTCTGCAAGTCCAAAGACAGCGACCCGGCGCCGATGCGGCAGCGCGGCGCTGACGCGGTTGGCTCCGTCCAGGCCCGGCTTGTCCGGTTCGGGTTCGAAGGCTGCGTCCTTCAGGACCTTGGGGCGCAAGCGCTCGGGCCGTCCAACTGCGCCAGCACGGCCGTCTCGCGCGCCAGCGTCATGAGCGCGCTGGAGTCCTGCCGGCTGCGCCTGGGCACCAACGACACGGTGGTCATCTATTCCCACAGCCACGGGCTCATGGGGCGCTTCGGGAGACAAGGGGGGCTGGCCCTCGATGGCGGAGGCGGCGAGCCGCGCGGCCGAGGGCCGAGCCTAGACTGGGCGGAGTACGCGGAGCAGCTCCTGGCGCTTCCCGCGAAGACCGTCGTCGTCCTGACCATGGCCTGCCACTCGGGCGGCCTGGTGGATTACCTGAACGCCGAACCGAAGGCACGGAGCCTGTGGCAGAAGCGCCGGGAGCAGGGCCGCGATTTTCTGGTGCTCACCAGCCAGAACGCGCGCTCGCTGTCCAATCCTCGGCAGATCGACGGAGAGGTGGTCAATCCGTTCACCTACGCCGTTCTCCGCGCGTTCGACGGCGCGGCGGACGGGTATCGGCGAGGGCGCGCGGAGCGGCAGCCGGACGGAGCGATCACGCTTGGCGAGCTGTCGGACTTCATAGTGGACGAGGCTAGGAGGCACACGCGGGCGAACGACCAGGCGAACGACCCCGACCCGCAAGCCGCGGGATCCTTTGACCCGGATACGATCGTCGCCTCAGGCGCCGCGGCGGCTCCGGTCAAGCCGGCTGCCGCGGCCGCCGCGCCTGCGATTCAGGACGTCAAGCTGGAGGGTGAACGATGGACGTGCGCCGCTGACGGCAAGACGCTGGCCGGGCTGCTGCTGAAGCCGGCGGGGGAGGGGCCTTTTCCCGCCATCGTGCTTAGCCACGGGCTCGGCGGCAGCGCGCAGACCATGATGCGGACGCGCGGCGCCGAGCTCGTGAAGTGGGGCTTTGTCTGCATCGCCACCGACTACACGCATGCGGGCGCCGGCGGCGGAGGGCGGGGCAGCCGGGAGGGTGTCGATTTCTCCCAGGCTGGCGCGCGGCCCGAAAACATCCGGCGCGGCCTCGCGTGCATCGAGATCCTGCGCTCGCGCAAAGACGTCGACCCCACGCGCATCGCCCTCTACGGCCATAGCATGGGCGCGTTCCTGACGATCGCGCTGGCCGCGGCTGCGCCAGACAAGGTCGCGGCCGCCGCGATCACAGCGGGAGGCGTGGTCGCCGACTCCCGCCAGGTGGCGGCGGCTCCGACGGCTGAGGTGGCCAACCGCGTGCGAGCGCCGTTCCTAATCCTACATGGCACAGTTGATACGACCGTCGCGCCGCAGAGCTCAGAGCGCCTCAAACAGAGCCTCGACCGCCACGGCGTTCCGAACGCCCGGCACCTCTTCGAGGGCGTCGGCCACGGCCTGCCGAACGAGAAGTCTGACGACGTGAACCGGCTCCTGCGCGAGTGGTTCATAGGCTGCGATGTGCTCGCGAAAGAAGGCCGCGAGTGAGCGGTTCCGCCGCCGCGGCCCACCTGTATATGGAACTCGACCTGAACACCGGAAACATGGTATTGATAACAGCGTGGAAGGATAGGTAAGCCGAGAGCACGGCTGGAGGGCGCGCGCCGAGGGCTGCGCCACCCAAAGAGCGGAAACATGAGCAACAAGGAGACCTCCGGTGTTGGAATCACCCTCAAATAGCACGAGCGCGCCGGCGAAGGCGCTGACGCTGTTCGACTCGACCTGCCTGATCGTGGGCATCATCGTCGGCGTCGGCATCTACCAGACCGCGCCCGACGTGGCGCGCGGCGCGGGCAGCTTGTGGGGCGCGCTGGCCGTCTGGCTGTGCGGCGGCCTGCTCTCGCTGTGCGGCGCGCTCGTCTACGCGGAGCTGGCCGTCACCTACCCGCGCGACGGCGGCGACTACGTCTACCTCGGGCGCGCGTACGGGCACTGGGCCGGCTTTCTGTTCGGCTGGTCGAAAATGGCCATCGTGCGCCCCGGCGAAATCGCGGCGCTCGCGTTCGTTTTCGGCATCTACGCGCAGAGCGTGTATCAGCCGTTTGCCGGCTGCGCGCAGTTCTACGCGGCCGCGGCGGTTGCCGTGCTGACCGTCATCAACGCGCTCGGTGTGCGTAACGGCAAGTGGACGCAGAACCTGCTGACCATCGTGAAGCTGATCGGCCTGGTCATCGTCGTTGGAATCGCTTTCGCCGGAAAGGCTGCTCCTGCCGTATGCGAGCCTGCGGAGCCGCTGCCGGCGAGCGTCGCGCTGGTCCTGGTCCTCTTCACGTTCGGCGGCTGGAACGAAATGGCGAACGTTGCCGCTGAGGTCAAAAATCCGCGGCGCAACATCGTGCGCGCCCTCGTCATCGGCACGGCGGCGGTCACCGTGCTGTATCTGTTCGTCAACGCCGCCTTCCTTTACAGCCTTGGCTTTCCGGCCCTGACGCGCTCCAGCGCCGTTGCGGCGGACACGGTCTCCCACGTCTTCCCGGAAGCCGGCAGGCGGCTCATCAGCGCGCTGATCTGCGTGTCGGCAGTCGGCTCGCTCAATGGAGTCATCTTCACCGGCGCGCGCATCACGTATGCGATGGGCGCGGAACACCGGGTCTTTAGCTGGCTCGGCCGCTGGGATCCGCGGACCGGCACGCCGCTGCGCGCTATTCTGGTGCAGGGGGCGATTGCCCTGGTGCTGATCCTCACACTCGGCTCGTTCCTCAACGCCATCCTCTACACGGCGGCGACCGTGTACGTGTTCTTCCTCGCCACCATGCTGTCGGTGATCGTGTTGCGGCGGAAAGAGCCGAACGTCGAGCGCCCGTACCGGGTTCCAGGCTATCCGCTGACGCCGCTGGTTTTCAGCGCGGCCTGCGTCTTTCTCATCTACAACGCGATCATTTACAAGCCCCACATCGCGGCGATCTCCTGTCTGCTCGTGCCGACCGGGCTGCTGCTGTACTGGCTGAGCGCCCGGCGGGGGCCGCCGAGCGCGGAAAACCCGCAAACGAAGTGAAGCCCGGGCGGCCGTCGGACAGGCGCGCGCGAGGGGGCGTCAAGCGAACCGGGCCAGACCGCTTTGCCAGGCCACGGATGGGCGCTGAAAAGCGGCGATGGCAAGGCCGAGGAGGCACGCGCCTTTGACGGACAGCAGAACAACGAGTCGATCAATGTCACGCGCGCTGCGCGCCGCCGGCCTTATCGCTGCAGGCTGCGCGCACGGCGCGCGCGCGCAGATGCCGCCGTACGACTCCTTCCCGCCCGCCGAGCCGCCGTACTACCGCGTGCGCTACGAGGCCTCGACTTTGCCAGGCGGGCTCGCCTATCCGGTCAACTATACGGCCTGGATCCCCAATGAGGTGAAGGCCCTGCGCGGCGTCATCGTGCACCAGCACGGGTGTGGCGAGGGGTCGTGCAAATCGGGCCTGACCGGCGCGTACGATCTGCACTGGCAGGCCTTGGCGAAGCGGCACGACTGCGCGCTGCTGGCGCCGGCCTACGAGCAGCCCGAAAAGGCCGACTGCCAGCTGTGGTGCGACCCGCGCAACGGCTCGGACGGCGCCTTTCAGAAGGGCCTCGCCGACCTCGGCGCGAAGTCGGGGCACCCCGAACTGGCCACGGCGCCGTGGGCGCTGTGGGGCCACAGCGGGGGCGGCCATTGGGCGGGCGGAATGGTTCTGCTGCACCCCGAGCGCGTCGCCGCCGCGTGGCTGCGCTCGGGCGTGCCGCTCCTGAAGCCGAACCCGGAGCGCCCCACCATCAGAGCGCACGCCGTGCCGCCCGCCGCGCTGGCGGTGCCGATGATGTGCAACCTCGGCACGAAAGAGGGCGTCACCGCGACAGAGGGCCGCTTCGCGGGCGTGTGGCCGGCGAACGAGGCCTTCTTCACGGAGGTGCGGGGCAGGGGCGGGCTCATCGGGGTGGCCATCGACCCCCTCACGAGCCACGAGTGCGGCAACCAGCGCTACCTGGCCATCCCGTGGCTCGACGCCTGCCTCAGCGCCCGCCTGCCGAAAGCCAGCGGCGAGCCGCTGCGCCCGATGCCGCCCGATTCCGCGTGGCTGGCTCCCGTGCGCGGCGCCGAAGCCCGCCCAGCCGCGGCCTTCGCCGGCGATGCGTGCGCGGCCGTCTGGCTGCCGAGCGAGGCGGTCGCCCAGGCGTGGGCGCAGTACGTCAGAGACACCGCGGTGGTCGACGCCACGCCGCCCCCCGCGCCGTCGAACCTGCGGTTGACGGGTGCGGAGCTGACGTGGGAGTCGGAGGCCGACCTCGAAAGCGGCCTCGCCGGCTTCATCGTTGAGCGCGACGGCCAGTTTCTCGCCTGCGTTCCGGAGCAGGGCAAGAACCCTTTCGGCCGGCCGCTCTTCCAGAGCCTCCAATACAGCGACACGCCCGCACAGCCGCTCGCGGCCATGCGCTACACCGACACGACGGCGGTATCCGGCAAGGCGCACACTTACCACATCACGGCCCTAAACACCGTCGGCCAAAAATCGCTGCCGAGCCCGCCTGCTGTTCGAGATCCGGCCCCGTCCGCCTCTCCGAGTCCGAACATGACGCGGTAAGAACGCCTGCCTGACTCCCGAACAACAGGATTTGTGGGACGGTCAAACAAACTGCCGCGAGCCGCGGCGGGCGGATGAAGAACGAGCGACCGAAACCGCTTGGGAGGCGGGACGGCGAATGCTAGACGGATGCTGTAAGCACGGTGGGGCCGGCGCAACGTTGGGTTGGCGAGGGGAGTGACGATATGAACGCGATCAGCAGGACGCTTGTGACGGCGTGTTTCGCAACGGCGGCTGCGGCTCAGCAGCCGGGCGGCGCGCCCAAAAAACCGCGCGGCAACGAGGGCACGCCTATCGCCAGCGCGACGACGGCCAATAGTGCGGCCGAGCAGAAGACGTTCGCTGTGATCAATGATATCGACGCGAACAAGCGGAAGGGCGCGCTGCTCTCGCCGACCGACGACGGGCGGCTGCTGAGAGTGCTGGTCGAAAGCATGGGCGCCAAAACGGCGGTCGAGCTGGGCACCTCGACCGGCTACACGGCGCTGTGGATGTGCCTGGGTTTGCGAGGCTCGGGCGGCCACCTCACGACCTACGAGATGGATCCCGGCCGCGCGGCCCAGGCGCGCGAGAACTTCAGGCAGGCGGGCGTGGACGATCTGGTGACGCTCGTCGAGGGCGACGCGCACAAGCAGGTTGCGTCGTTCAGCGGGACGATTGACTTCGTGTTCATCGACGCCGACAAGGCGGGGTACATCGACTACCTCAACAAGCTGCTGCCGCTGGTGCGCCCCGGCGGGCTGATCGTGGCGCATAACATGACGCCGCGCATGGCCGACCCCAGCTACGTGAGCGCGATCACGACCAACGCCGCGCTCGAGACGGTCTTCATCAACAAAGAGGGGTCGGGCATCGGCCTCACGCTCAAGAAGCGCTAGCCTTGCCTTCGTGTCCAGACAAATGGAGGTCTTCCATGACGGTGCGATTGCCGACCTTACTACTGCTGCTGCTCTCCCTCGCGCTGCACACGGCAGCCGAGCCTGCGCGGGCCGAAAGGCCCAACCTCCTCGTCATCCTCGTGGACGACATGGGGTTTTCGGACATCGGCTGCTACGGCGGCGAGATACCGACGCCCAATATCGACTCGCTTGCGGCGGGGGGCGTGCGCTTCACGCAGTTCTACAACACGGCGCGGTGCAGCACCACGCGGGCCTCGCTGATGACAGGCCTCTATCCGCACCAGGCGGGGATGGGCTACTTGGACGGCCTGCGCCTGCCGGAGTCCAAGGGCACCCACGCGCGCCTGCATGACCGCTGCGTGACGATGGCGGAAGTCCTGGGCGCGGCCGGCTACCACACCTCGATCGTCGGCAAGTGGCACCTCGGCCAGCAGCACGGCACGCCGCCGTGGGAGCGCGGCTTCCAACGCACCGCCACCACGCAGTTCGGCGAACTCTACTTTCCAAAAGAGCGCTCGCGCGAAGCCTGCAAGTTCGTCTACCTCGACGGCCGCAAGGTTCCCGCCGACTCGCCCGAAGTCGGCAGCGGCGAGTGGTACGCCACTTCGATGTTCACCGACTGGGCGCTGAAGTTCGTGGACGACGCGAAGGCGCAAAGCAAGCCGTTCTTCCTCTACGTCGCCCACGGCGCGCCGCACTTCCCGCTGAAGGCGCCGCAAGACGTGATCGCCAAGTACCGCGGGACATACAAGGCCGGGTGGGACGCGCTGCGCGCGGCGCGCCACAAGCGGCAAATCGACCTTGGCATCGTTGACCCCAAGTGGCCCCTCGCGCCGCGCCCGGCCGACGTGCCGGCGTGGGACAGCCTCAGCCCGCAGGAGCAAGACCGCTACGACGCCATCATGGCGGTCTACGCGGCGATGATCGACTGCGTCGACCAGAGCGTGGGGCGTATGGTCGCCGGGCTCCGCGAGCGCGGGCTGCTCGACAACACGCTCATCCTCTTCCTGAGCGACAACGGCGGCAACGCCGAGTCCGGCCCGCGCGGCATCACCGAGGGCGAGCCGCTGGGCGGGCCGGAGTCGCACGTCTTCCTCGGCATGTGCTGGGCCACGCTGAACAACACGCCCTTCCGCCGCTACAAGCACTTCACGAACGAGGGCGGCATCAGCGCGCCGCTCATCGCGCACTGGCCCGCGGGCATCCCTGCCGCCCGTACTGGCAAGCTCGAGAACCAGCCCAGCCACCTGATCGATGTCATGGCCACGGCCTGCGACGTGACGGGCGCGCTCTACCCGGCCGAGTTCAAGGGCCGCCGCATCCTGCCCCTGGAGGGGCTCAGCCTGACGCCCGCCTTCGCCGGCCAGCCCCTGCACCGCGTGAAGCCGCTCTTCTGGGAGCACGAGGGCAACCGCGCGATCCGCAGCGGCCCGTTCAAGCTGGTGATGAAGTACAAAGGCCCGTGGGAGATGTACAACATCGACGACGACCGCACGGAGCAGCACAACATCATCGACAAGTTCCCCGCCATGCGGGACCACCTCATCCGCCAGTGGCAAGACTGGGCCGCCACGACCTTCGTGGACGACTGGGTCGGCCCCGCCCGCAACGAGTGGGGCGAGGAGATCCGCGAGAAGGGAAAATAATTTCCAATGGGCGGAAGCTCACAGATCGGCTGGGACGCCGCCCCGTCGGCGTCCGCGGACGGCGCGGGGCGCCGTCCCTGCCATGCGTGCGCGCAGGCGGTCTTTCCGAGGCGAATCTTGCACCTACCCATTTTGTGCGTCCTGCTCGCACTCGGATGCGCGTGCCACCTTCTCGCAGCCGACCGGCCCAACATCCTGCTGGTCGTGGTGGACGACGCCGGCGTCGGCGACTTCGGCTTTTCGGGCGGCAAAGACTTCCCCACGCCGAACATCGACCGGCTCGCGGCCGAGGGCGTGACGTTTGCGAACGGCTACGTGCTGCCATCCTGTTCGCCCACGCGGGCGGCCTTGCTGACCGGGCGCTATCCGCAGCGCTTCGGCATCGAGGACAACCGGCCGCTCGACGGACCGCGCGACGGCATGGACGTGCGCGAGGTTACGCTGCCGCAACGGCTGCGCGAGGCCGGCTACCACACGCGGCTCGTCGGCAAGTGGCACCTCGGCAAGGGCGAGCATTTCGAGTATGCGCCGCGCAACCGCGGCTTCGACGAGTTCTTCGGCTACTTCGGCGCGTCCTGTGTCTACTTCGATCCTACGCTCTCGCGCAACGGGCAGGAGAGCAAGCGCCCCGGCTACATCACCGACCTGCTCACCGACGAAGCCTGCCGCTTCCTGCGCGAGAAGCACGACAGGCCGTTCTTTCTCCACCTCGCCCACATGGCGGCGCACCTGCCGCAGGCGGCGAAGCCCGAAGACCTCCAGCGCGTGAGCCACCTCGCGGGCAAGCGCCAGATGGCCGCGGCCATTCTCGCGAACCTCGACGACAACATGGGCCGGTTGCTCGCGACGCTCAAGGACACCGGCCTCGACGCGAACACGCTGCTCTTCTTCCTCAGCGACAACGGCGGCGAGCCGCCCGTGCTCGGCACCAGCAACGGCCCGCACCGCGGCATGAAGTTCGATGTGCTCGAGGGCGGCATCCGCGTGCCCTTCGCCCTGCGCTGGCCCGGACACATAGCGGGCGGGCGTACGTACGCGCCGATGGTTCACGCCACGGATGTCTTCGCGACGGCGCTCGCCGCCGCCGGGCTTGCGCGGCCCGACTGCGTGGACGGCGTGGATCTCGCGCCGTTCCTGCAGGGCCAGCGCGACGGCGCGCCGCACCAGCGGCTCTTCTGGCTGTACAACGACCACAAGGAGTGGCGCATACCGGGGCGCGACACCAATCTGGCGCGGCCGCTCCGCGCGGCTCGCGAAGGCGACGAGAAGCTCGTCGTCGAAGGCGACAACCCGCCGGAACTCTACGACCTCGCCCGCGACCCCGGCGAGACAAACAACCTCGCCGCCGCCCGGCCCGAGCGCGTCGCTGCGCTGCGTCAAACCTACGACGCCTGGCGCACGCAGATGAAACCGCAAGTCATCCCCGACGACCACCCGGTCTACGGCCGATACAAGACCATGAAGCCCGCCACCCGCAAGCCGTAGGCGTCGCCTTCGCCTCCGCGTCCCCGTCCACCTCGAAGCGCTCCCCGCCGCCGCGCACCAGCCGTCTGCCACTCTCCGCTTACTCCGGGGACAGCCTGTTCGGCGGCGTTGTCATACGTCAACGGAAACGTTCGCCCAGATGCCCTGTAAGAGGCGAGCGGACAGAAGCGTTCTTGGCCTCCCGCAGTTGGCTGGGATAGGCGCCGTACTGATTGAAGAAGCTCCTCTGAAAGGTGCGGAGGCTGGCGAAACCGCTCAGTTCGCCGATGACGCCGATCTTCTCGTCGGTTCGGAGGACCAGGTCGTGTGCCTTGGCGAGGCGGAAGCGCTGGATGATCTCGGCCGGCGTGGCGTGAAGCTCGCGCCGGAACAGGTTGTACAGGTTGCTGAGCGAGGCGTTGGACGCTTGGGCGATGGCCGCCAGCGTCAGCTCGTCATCGGAGGCGTTCTCTTTGATGAAGTCGACGGCCCTGCGTACTTGCGCGTGCGTGATCGCCAGATAGTCCGAGCTGCTGCGCGTGATGACGCCGACGGGCGGCAGGGTCTCGTGCCGGTTCGCGAGCGGGCGGCCACTCATGAGCGCGTCGAGCATGCGGGCGGCCCGATAGGCCTGCTCCTCGGACGGCATCACGACGCTGCTGATCGGCACGCGGCTGTATTCGCAGACGGCGGGGTGGTTTCCGACGCCGATCACCGCGAGATCTTCCGGCACGCGCCAGCCGCTGACATGCGCGGCCTCGATCGCCTCTGACGCAAGAATGTCGTCGATGGCGAAGAGGCCCAGCGGACGGCGCAGCACGCTCAGCTCAGCGGTCAGCCAATCGACAACGGAATCGAAGCGGGGAGAGTGGTCGTGCAGGATGACCGGCTCGATTCCCTGGGCCCTGGCGCAGCGCGCAAAGCCCTCGGCCCTGCGGCGCAGGTACTCGCCCTTGCCGCGCGAGAACAGGGCCAGCTGCTTGTGCCCCCGCTCCAAGAGATGCTCGGCGGCCAGCTCGCCGATGCGGCATTCGTCGGTCTCCGCGGTCGGCACGTCGATGCCGAGGTCGTTCGAGCCATGCAGCACACAGGGAATTTGGGAGGCGAGGCGGAGCATGGTTTTCCGAAGACTCGGCGTGTGCGCGTTGGTGAGCAATACGCCGTCTCCGGTGCGCGCGTCAGGGACGAGGCCGGTCATCATGGAGAGGATGTCGAGCTGCCAGTGGGCCTCGTGCGCATAGCGGCAAAACCCTTGGATGATCCGGGGGTTGTTCCAGCCGATCAGAACATGGACGTGCTTGCGCATGGTTAGGAAAGCATTAAAAACAATAGCGCCAAGCGGCTCCGCTGGGCAAGCCCCAATTAGATAAAATGACATGAAGTGTGTAAATAGTGACATAGACTATTGCAGCCTTCTGTGCTTAACTGGCGGTGTCTTGGAAACTGTCGTGGCGTAATTGGATTACGGGATCGGTGTGAAACGAGGAGAGCGAACATGAGCAAGCAGGTATGCGGACTCTGTGTATTGAGCGTCTGGCTCGGCTTCTCGAGCGAACTGGGCGCCGCCGTGCTGACGCGGACGGACGGCGCGGGAACGTGGGACTACAACACCACCAAGTTCACCTCGTCCACGGGCGTGAACTGGACCAACAATGCCGACACGGCCAGATTCGACAAGTCCGGGGCGGGTTTCGCCGTGGGCGTGAACAACTCGGCGGGGCAGGTTGGGGCTGCGGGAATAACCTTCGGAAACGCCAGCGGCAACTGGATCTTCCAAGGACAGCTCCTGCAACTCGGCGCCGGCGGCATCGCGCACACACTCAGCAACGGAAGCCTCACCATCAGCAACGACGTGCAGTTGACGGTCGGCCAGATGTGGTCGCTCAACGCGAACAAAGCGTTCAACGTCATCGGCGCCCTCATGGGCTTAGGGGATTTCACGTTTGACGGGCTCCTGGCGGGCGGCACGCTCAAGCTCGCGGGCGCCAACGCCTTCGCCGGCGCGGCCAAGGTTCAGAACCGTGCGACGCTGCAGCTCGACTTCAGCTTGCAGAGCAACAGCAAGCTGGACGCGAGCCAAGGGGTTGTCCTGACCAACGCCGCCGTGTTGCAGTGGCTGGGCGGCAGCGCGTACACGCAGGCGGTCAGCGGCCTGACGATCGCGGGCTCCGGCGACGCGTACCTCCAGCGCGTCAGCGGAAGCAGCGTGCTGCAGGCCGGCGCAATCACCCGCGGCGCGTCAGACAACCTCCTGCGGCTCAGCGGAGGCAACATCCTCACGGCCAGCAACGCCAACACAAACGGAATCTTGGGGGCGTGGGCGACGACGTCGGCGGGCTGGGCGTATCAGACGGGCGACGCGGACGGGACGATCGGCGAGAGCTTCGGAACCGCGGACCTTAACCCCAGCACGGGCTGGACCGCCAACGAGAACGTCAACTGGAGCGGAGCCCTGATCGCGCCGCTCACGGACAAGACGATCCATGCGCTGCGCCTGGGGTGGAACACGACCGCGGCCATACATGATCTGAGCGGCTCGACGCTGACGCTGGCGGGCGGCGGTTTGCTGGGCGCCAACAGCAGCCCGGTTCTGACGAACGGCTTTGTCCAGTCCGGCCTGCCTACAGGCGAGCTGTTCATCCACGCGCTGAACGGGCAGAACTTGACCATCCCGGCTGTGATCCAGAACAACGGCGCGACGCCCACCCAGGTCATCAAGGGCGGCCCGACCACCCTGACGCTCAACGGCGCGAACTCCTACACCGGTGGCTCGGTCGTCCGATCCGGCACGTTGGTCGTCGGCGGCAACGGAGTTCTGCCAGGCAATACGCGGGTCTCGATCGGGTCAACGCTCACGATCAACGCGGGGGGCTTTGCGGACAGCGTGACGGCAGAACCGTCGACCGGCAACGGCGTGGCCAACGTGAACAACAGTGGAACGCTCAGCGGCGTGCTGACGCTCCTCCCGCCGCTGTCCGGGCCGACCTACGTGTTCGGCGGCAACGCGATCGCCGGGTACGCGAAGCTGAACGCGGGCAGCGCGAACGGCCTCGTGGTGGCCAACGGGCGCCTCGATATTCTGGGCTCGACGACGGTGGAGGCGATCAGCGGAAGCGGCACCAACGGGGTGATCGCCAACTCGAGCGCGGCCAGCAACACGCTCACGTTCCAAGGCGGCAGCTCGTTCGCACAGTTCTGGTTCGGCGCGGACGGCGCGAAAGCCACGCTGGAGCAAATCGGAGCCGGCAGCGTCTTCTTCAATTTCTGGGGCTACAACACCTCCACGCCGCGGAGCAGCCACACCTTCAACGGCGGCTCGTGGATACTCGGTAACATCGGCCAGAACAACACGGGCACGCAGACGACGGGAACGAACACGGTGACCGGCGGCGCCTCGGTGACCGTTGTTGGCAACACCGGTTACTCGCACGGCACATGGAACGTGACCAACGGGTCGCTGCTCTTCAACGGCGGCATCGCGGAGAACAACGGGAATACGAACGCCGCGCTCGTGCTCAACGTCAGCGGCGCCGGCGCTTTGGCGGCGGCTGGGCTGACGCTCGCCGCCGGCGGCGGCACGAGCATGACCAACGCGCTCAACATCGGCGCGGGCGGCGCGGTGACGATGACGGGCAACGTGACGCTGGGCAACACGGCGGCGCAGACTAACGAGTTGGATACGCTCACTCTGGAGGGCGGCCTGCTGTCGGTCAGCGGGACGCTCACGGCGGCTGCCGCAACCGTCGGACAAACGCGCCTCTTCAATTGGACGGGCGGCCAACTGACGGCGGCGGCCATCACGACAAACGCGGGCTTCGCGACCCCTGCCAGCGGCGGCCTCAGCGCCACGGCGCTGGTGCAGAGCGGCGGCATTCTGGCGCCTGGCGACCTCGGCGTGGCCGGGCGGACGACGATCAACGGCAGCTACTCAAGTGGCCCGTCCGCGCTGTTGGCGCTCGACGTCGGAGGCACGACCCAAGCATCCGGTTTTCAGACCGGACAGTACGACTATCTGTATGTTTTCAACGGAGCTGCCGCGCTCGGCGGCACGCTGCGCGTGAGCCTAGTCGGCGGATTCACGCCTGCTGCGGCAAACACCTTTGACGTGGTAGCAAGCACGGGCGCCGGCGCGGCGCTGTCCGGCGGCTTTGCGAATGTCGCCGCCGGCTACCTCTATGCGGCAGACGGTTACTCGCGGTTCGCGGTCGCAGTCGATTCGGCCAACAAGCGAGTTCGCCTGAGCAACTACGCGATGAACCAATGGAACACGTCCGGAGGCGGCGTATGGGCCGGCGCGGGGTCGTGGGCGCTGGCGGATCCCAGCGGCGCCGACATGGCGGCCTACTTCGGCTCGGCGCTGGCGTCATCCGGCACGGTGGCGCTGGATGCGGCGCGCACGGTGCGCGGGCTGACCTTCACCAACGGCGCAGCTTCCTATACGGTGGCCGGTGCGGGGTCGCTGACCCTGCAGGGCGACGCGCTCACCGCCCCGCTTCTCCGTGCCACGGCCGGCAGCCACTCGATCAGCCTACCGCTCGCGCTCGCCCAGGCCGCTTCGGTCGAGGTGGCCGCCGGCGCCACCCTGACGCTCTCGGGCGCGGTCACCGGCGGCCAGGCGCTGACCAAGAGCGGCGCGGGCGCGCTGACGCTGGGCGGCGATAACGCCCTCGGCGCGGTCGCCGTCAATGGCGGCACGGTCCTTATGGCCGGCGGAACTTCGGCTTTCGCAAGCCTCAGCTTGGCCGATGGCACGTCGTTCTCTCAGGCGGCCGGCTCGCTGACCCTCGCGGGCGGCCTCTCGCCGGCGGGCTCCGCCTTCTACAACCTGCAGGCCGCTGGCGCCGCCCTGTATCTCCGGCTCGGCAGCGCCGGCGGCGCGGTCGACTCGCTGAGCGACGTCGCGGCGGCCGTCGCAGCTGGGCAGCTCCGCGCGCGCGGACAGACGGCCCCGCTCTCCGCATTCAATGTGTTCGAGGTGGACGTGGGCGGAACGGCGTACATCAAGGTCGCGCTCAAATCGCTGGGCACCGTGATCAGCGTGCGCTGACCGGCAGGGGGCTGTTGCCGCTAGGGGCAGCGGACTGGGCGTGGCCCGTCCCTTCCGGCGCTCCGCCGGCGCGCTCGGGCCTGACGCGGCCACGCTTCCGCGTGGGCCGCACAGGCATCTGTCGGCATGCGGCTGGACGAACCGATTCAACCGCGCTATGATGGCTGCACAGCGAATATCGTGAGAGAGGATTGACAGGTGGGGCGATGACGGCAACCGACGAACGAACCAACGCGTCGCGGGCTCAGGCGAAGGCTGCTGCGTGGCTTCAGGCGCACGGCGGTGCCGCATGGGCCTGCCTCCGCGCCTATGACCGCGACCGCTTCAACCTGCTCGTGAACCAGGCGCGCGAGCCGCTCGAGGACGGCGCGGCGCTTACGCTGGGCGCATCGGTGTGGTCGCTCGCGGTCAAGGCTGCCCCAGTTGAGGGCCTGCCCGAAGCGCTCGCCTGCGAGGTCACCTTCACGTGCGTCGGCGGCGAGCTGCCGCAGGCCAGCTTGTCGGTGGATCTGGCGTTCGACGGGTGGTCTGAGAAGAACTACGTGCTGCTGCCGTCGGCCGCCTACAACGGCAACCGCTTTCCGTCGCGGCGCATTCCGTATTCGCCCAAGCTCTACTACGTGCAGGACATCGGGCCGGACAAGCCGGTCATCATCACGGACGTGCCTAAGCTCAACGAGTCGGACGGCCCCTCGCGCATCCAGGAGCGCAGCGGCAGCATGGCCCTGCCGGCGATCGGCTTCCGTTCCGAGCCGACGGGAAAAGGGTGCTGGCTCGTGACGCCGCAGGCAAACGCGCTCGGCGACTACGGGCTCAGCGTGGAGGAGACGCGCGGCCGCGGCCGCGCCACCCTGTCCATCACCTCGCCCGTGGTGCGCGAGCTTTACAGCTACCGCATATGCGACGCGCGGTTCCCCTCGGCTGACGAGCCCCGCGACTTCAAAGCGGGCGACGCGGTCACGCTCTCGTTCCGCCTGCACCTTTTCGACGCGCCCGACACGCAGTCGCTCTTCGATCAATTTGCCGTGATCCGCAAGCGCCCCCTCTGCGTCTCCGCGCCTCTGCGGGAAACGATCCGCAGCACCTGCACCTTGCCCTACTCGGCCTGCCTGGATCTGCAGGTCGCGAAGTTCAACCGCGAGAACTTCGTGCCCGAGCACGGCTACTACTCGGTGGGGCCGCGCACGAACTTTCTGCAGGACTGGCAGATCGGCTGGACGGGCGGCATGATCAGCACCTACCCGCTGCTTTTCGCGGGCGACGCGCAGACGCGGGCCAACGTGGTGCGGAATTTCGACTGGCTCTTCCCGAACGGCATCAGCCCCTCGGGCTTCTTCTGGGATTGCGGCGCGAACGGCACGCAGTGGATCGGCGGCGACATCCGCAAGCCGCACACCGGTAGCTGGCACCTGATCCGCAAGAGCGGGGACGCCGTCTTCTACATCGTCAAGCAGTTCCGGCTGATGGAGCAGCTGGGCCTTCCCGTTAAGCCCGAGTGGCGCGCGGGCGCGCGGCGCGTGTGCGACGCGTTCGTCAGGCTCTGGACGCAGGCCGGACAGTTCGGGCAGTTCGTGGACGCGATCACCGGCGAGGTCCGCGTGGGCAGCTCGGCGGGCGGCGCGATTATCCCCGCCGCCTTGGCCTTGGCGGCGCGCTACTTTGCGGAGCCCGCGTATCTCGACGTGGCGCGGCAGTCGGGCGAGCACTTCTATCAGAACTTCACGCGCCGGGGCCTGAGCTGCGGCGGCCCGGGCGACGCCTGCCAGAACCCCGACTCGGAGTCGTGGTACGCGCTGATCGAGTCCTACGTGGCGCTGGCCGAGGCCGCGGGCGACTCGCGGTGGATGGCCAGGGCAGGCGAGACCGCGCGCCAGTTCTCGACCTGGGTCGTCGCTTACGATTACGACTTTCCCGAGGCTTCGACGTTTGCGAAGGCGGGCATTCGCACAACGGGCGCCGTCTATGCGAACACGCAGAACAAGCACGCCGCGCCTGGGCTGTGCACCTATTCGGGGCTGGGCCTGCTGAAGCTGTTCCGCGCGACGGGCGAGCGCTTCTACCTCGAGCTGCTCCGCGACATTGCGCACAATATGCCGCAGTATTTGCCGCACCCGCTCAAGCCGCTGGGCGATGCGGCTCCCGGCCACATGTGCGAGCGGGTGAACATGACCGACTGGGAAGGCCCTGAGCGCATTGGCGAGACGCTGCTGATGTCCACGTGGGCCGAGACGTCGCTGATGCTGACGGCCGTTGAGATTCCCGGCCTGTATGTGCAGACCGACCCGCCACTCGTTGTCGCGTTCGACAACATCGAGGCGACGGTCATCGAGAACGCGCCGCACGAGCTGACGGTGCGGCTGACCAATCCGACGCCTGCGGCGGCGCGCGTCACGGTTCTGGCGGAGCGGCTGGCCGACGCGGCGAAGCCTCTGCCGGAAAGCGGGCTGCTGGGTTGCCGCGCGGTCGGCCTCGGCCCCGGCGAAACAAAGTCGGTCTCTTTTAAAGAAAGGGATTGAACTGACATGGAGCAAGCATGAAGACCTTCCGACACGTCCTCGCCGGCGCCGCACTGCTGTGCGCGGCCGCGACCGCCAGCCGGGCAGAGACGAACAGTTTTGAGTTTCAGCGTCGCGAGTTGGCCTTCCCGAGCAAGCAGGGCGGCTCGTTCTTCGGCCAGTCAGGAGGCGCGCTGATTGTCGGCGGCGGCCTGCAGCATGACTTCGGGCCGAACGGGAAGCTGTTCGTGCAGCCGGCCGGCGAAAAAGAGTGGCGGGCCTTCGAATTGAAGACGCCTGTGACGCTGCCGGGCTACGTGACCGGGACGCTCACGGAGAACGGCAAGAGCGTGACAAAGGTGTTTGTCGTTGGCGGCGCGGCCGCGAAAGGCGTTACGGACAAGGTGCAGGTGCTGGAGTGGCGAGACGGCGCGCTGCGGCAGTTGGAGCTGCCGCCGCTGCCGGTAGCCGTGTCGGGCGCGGGCGTGGGCTTCTTTGAAGATCAGCCGGAGAAGCAGCTTTATGTGGTGGGCGGACTGGCGGAAGCCGGGCTGTCACGGCGCATGTTTAGGTACGCCTTCGGAGCAGCGGCGCCAGCGTGGGAGGAGCTGCCGCCACTGCCGGGTGAGGGGCGGATGCTTCCCGGAGTCATCTGCTTTTACAACGACGTGCACGTCTTCGGCGGAATCGACGCGGCAAAAGTACCGATCACACAGTCGTTTGCGTATCGGTGGAAAGTGATCGACGGCACGACCTTTACCGGCTGGCGCGAACTCGCGCCATTGCCTCTGCCGCTCGGAGCGCCGCTCGTGTTTCAGACCGGCCAGGTGCACGCCGGCCTCGCGGGCGGCATAACGAAGGACGCGCACAGCGACGTCATCTGGAGCTACCACAACGTCACCGACACGTGGGTCGCGAAAGGCGCGCTGCCGGAATCCCTGGCCAGCGGCGCGGTGCTGAAGATGGACGGGAAACAGGTGCTCGTCGCGCCGAAGGGAGACGGGGTGGCGGCGTTCGACATGACCCTGCGCCGCACGGTGAAGAGCCTGTCCGGCTGGGACTACGTGTTCCTGCTGGGATACTTTCTCGTGGTGGCGTTTGCTGGCATCTGGTATGCGCACCGGCAAAAGAGCACGGCGTCGTTCGCGCTCGGCGACCGCAAGGTGCCGTGGTGGATGGCGGGCATCAGCATGTTTGCGACGGGCGCGAGCAGCATCAGCTTCATGGCGATTCCGGCGCAGGCGTTCCGCACGAGCTGGCTGTGGGCGTTCCCGTGGCTGATGCTGATCCCGCTCTTTTTTGTCGAGGCGTATATCATCTATCCGCTGATCCGCAAACTCAGCATCACCTCGACCTACGAATATTTGGAGCGGCGCTTCCACCCGTCGTTGCGCTACATCGCCAGCGCGCAGTGCATCGCGCTGCAGACGTTCGGACGGATGAACATGGTCCTGCTGCTGCCAGCCTTGGCGATCGCGGCGGTAACGGGGCTCGACGTGGTGTACAGCGTGCTGCTGATGGGCGTGGTGACCACGGTCTACACGGCCAAGGGCGGCTTGAAGGCCGTGATCCTGACGGAGATGATCCAAGGCATTACGATGCTCCTCGGCGTGAGCCTGATGATCGTGCTGGCCATCACCGGCCTGCGCGGCGGGTGGGGCGACTTCGTGGAGATCGGCACGCGTTTCCATAAGTTCGACACGGGCATCTGGTCGCTGGATCTGACCGCGCCGATCTTCTGGCTGATCATCCTGACGCCCATCCTGAACAAGCTGGCGTTCGCGGCGGATCAGCCTGTGGTGCAGCGCGTCTTCGCGACACCGCTGAAGGACGTGCGCAAGCTGGCCGGGATGTTTCTGGTGTGCAGCGTCGCCATTCCGTTCATGGTGAACCTCGCCGGCATCGGAGCGTTCGCCTACTTCCACCAGCACCCGACGCAACTCGACCTGGCCATGACGAACGACCAGATCATCCCGCTCTACATTGTACAACGCCTGCCGATCGGCTTCGCGGGACTGATCATCGCGGCGCTCTTCGCTGCCGCCGCCTCGGCGCTGGCTGGAAGCATGAACAGCGTCGCCACGATCTTCACGGAAGATTTCTACCGCAAGATGAAGAAGGGTGCTTCGGATCACGAGCGGCTGGTCGTAATGCGCATCGCGTCCGTCGTCTCGGGGCTGGTCGCGACCGCCTGCGCCCTCTACATGGCCAAGATGAACATGCGTTCCCTCTTCCAAACGTGGAATGAACTTTTCGCGCTACTCGGCGGCGGTTTTCTGGGCGTATTCATTCTCGGCATCTTTACGCATCGGACCCACGCGATCGGCGCGTTCACGGGCGCGGTGGCGAGCATCGCGGTGACCGTCTTGGTCAAGAAGTTCACGGCCCTGCACTGGTACGGCTACATGCCGGCTGCGGTCATCGCCTGCGTCGCGATCGGCTATGTCGTCAGCCTGCTGGTGCCGGGGCGCAAGAAGGACTTGGCCGGATTGACGGTCTTTGACATCAAGCGGGATTTGTCCGAACAGGAACACGAAGCTTCATAAGGCCCGCCATGGACATACGCTGGCAGACGCACTTAAAAATGGGTTATCCTTGGTCGCCCGATCAGGGGGACGGAACATTCCGCAACCCGGTCCTCCACGCGGATTACTCGGATCCCGATGTCCTCCGGCACGGCGACGATTTCTGGCTTGTCGCCTCGAGCTTCACCAGCACGCCGGGGCTGCCTATTCTGCACTCGCGCGACTTGGTGAACTGGACGATCAGAAACCATGCGATTAAGAACCTGCCGCATCCGCGTTTCCGCGAGGTTCAGCCCGGCTGCGGCGTCTGGGCGCCCGCGCTCCGCTTTCATGCGGGCCGGTTCTGGATCTTCTTCCCGATGCCGGACGAGGGCATCTACGTGGTGAGCGCGGACGACCCGGCGGGGACGTGGAGCGAGCCGTGGTGCCTGCAGGAGGCGAAGGGGTGGATCGACCCCTGTCCGTTCTGGGACGATGACGGGAAAGCCTATTTCGTGCATGCCTATGCCAACTCGCGCGCGGGCAAGAAGGAGCGCATCCACATCCGGCCGATGTCGCCGGACTGCACGCGCCTGCTGGGCGAGGGCCAAGAGGTCATCCATGCGCCGCACCATGCGTATCTGGAAGGGCCGAAGGTCCACAAGCTCAACGGCTGGTACTATATCCTCGCGCCCGGCGGCGGCGTGCCGCAGGGCTGGCAGGTCGTCTTCCGCTCGCGGAGTCTGTTTGGGCCCTACGAAGAGAAGGTGGTACTTGAAAAGGGCTCCACACCGATCAATGGCCCGCATCAGGGCGCACTCGTGGATCTGCCGAATGGCGAGTGGTGGTTTCTGCACTTCCAGGATGCTGGAGCGTACGGACGGATCGTCCACATGCAGCCGGTGGTCTGGAAAGACAACTGGCCGCTGATGGGCGTGGACTACGATGGTAACGGAGAGGGCGAGCCTGTGCCGGCGTGGCGCAAGCCGGCAGTTGCCGGATCAGTGCCCGTAGCCGCGCCGCAGACCAGCGACGATTTCAACGCATCGAAGCTGGGGTTGCAGTGGCAGTGGCAGGCCAACCACGACGAGGACTGGTATTCCCTGGCGGCGCGTCCGGGCTGGCTCCGGCTCTATGCGCAGCCGGCCGCGGCGGGCCTCGACCTCGGCTTGACGCCCGCCCTGCTGATGCAGAAATTTCCGGCGCGCGCCTTCACGGTCGAAACCCTGCTCGACATCCGGCCGGCAGGCGCGCGGGGCCTTGCGGGCCTCGCGGTTGTCGGCGGTGGCGAGAGCGCCGCGCTCGCATACGATGGCGGCGCCTGTGTGCTGATGATCAAGGGTCAGCCGCTCGTGGCGAATCCGGTCTCCGGGGGCTCGCTCCGGCTGCGTGTCTCCGTGGACGAAACCGCCACCTGCCGCTTCAGCTGGGCTGCTGAAGCGGGCCCCTTCATCATGCTGCCGCAGGTCTTTCAGGCCAAGCACGGCGGCTGGATGGGCGCCAAGGCCGGGCTATTCTGTTTGTCGATCGAGCCCGCGAGCCGCACGGCTCATGCTGACTTTGATTACGTCAGGTTCTCACCATGAATACGATTGTCGAGTCACGTGTGTCAGGCCTTATCGAACACGGTGCGCAGACGCGGCCCGCGCCTACGCGCAGGCGTATCGCTGCGCTGGCCGCCGCGCTGTGCGGAGCGGCCGCGGCCGGCGACTTGAACTTCAGCGATCCAGCCGCTGTCAGCCCGATGCCGAAGGGATCCGCGGGGCTGGCCGACCGCTCTCCCGGGCTGGACGCGCTGCCTGGCTTCAAGAGCCCGCCGCCGGGCTTCGGCGCGGTGCCGTTCTACTGGTGGCTCGGCGATCCGCTCACGAAGGAGCGCTTGAAGTGGGAGCTGAAGCAGATGGAGGGGATGGGCGTATCCGGCTATCAGATCAACTACGCGCACTCCGACTCGGGCGGGCGCTCGTACGGCCTCACGATGCCCAGCGAGCCGGCGCTCTTCTCCGAGGCGTGGTGGTCATTGACCGGCTGGTTCATGGAGCAGGCCAAGAGGCAGGGCGCGGGCGTCAGCCTCAGCGACTACACGCTCGGCTTCGGCCAGGGCTGGTGCGTGGACCGGATCCTGCGCGAGCATCCCGAGGTCAGGGGCATGGTGCTGCGCATGGGCAAGGACGGAACGGTCGCGCCGGAGACGGTTCCGTGGTCGTTGAACCCCATGCACCCCATGTCCGGAAAATGGTACGCGGAGGCGTTCTTCGGTCCGTTCGAGCGCCGCTTCCCCGGCGAGGGCGGAAAGGGGCTGAACTTCTTCTTTTCGGACGAGCTGGGGTTCGGCGTGAGCGGACGCCTCTGGTCCCCGGCGTTCGCCGAGGAGTTTAAAAAGCGAAAGGGCTACGATATCACGCCGGAACTGCCCGCGCTCTTCAAGGATGTCGGACCGCGCACGCCGAAGGTCCGGCTCGACTACAACGACGTTGTGGTCGCGCTGAGCGAAGAGGGGTTCTTCAAGCCGGTCTTCGACTGGCACCAGCAGCGCGGTATGATCATGGGCTGCGACCATGGCGGCCGCGGCCGCAACGTGGTCGAGTTCGGCGACTACTTCCGCACGCAGCGCTGGAATCAGGGCCCGGGCGCGGACCAGCCCGGCCTCGGCAAGAATCTGATCAAGGCCAAAGTGGCCGCGTCGATCGCACACCTGTACGAGCGTCCGCGCGTTTGGCTCGAAGGCTACTACGGCAGCGGCTGGGGAACGACCTCAGCGGGCGTGGTCGACGCGACCTTCGCCAACTACGCGATGGGTTTCAACCTGCTCGGCATCCACGGCATGTACTACGCCACGCACGGCGGCTGGTGGGAGTGGGCTCCGCCGGACAACACCTTCCGCATGCCGTACTGGAAGCACCTGCGCGGCTTCATGGGCTGCGTCGAGCGCCTCAGCTACCTGCTCAGCCAGGGCGTCCACCGGTGCGACGTCGCAATCCTCTATCCGGTGGCGGCGGTGGAGGCCGACATGGGCGGACAAGAGGCCGTCAAGACCGCCTTCGCAGCGGGCGAGCAGCTCTACGCCAAGGGCGTGGATTTCGACTTCATGGACTTCGAGTCGCTGGCCCGCGCCAAGGTCGTCGGCCCGGAGCTTCACGTGTCCGGCGAGATCTACCGCGCGCTTGTTCTGCCGGCCATGCGGGCCGCGCGCCACTCGACCTTGGAGAAGGCCCTCGCGTTTCACCGCGCAGGCGGGGTCGTCATCGGCCTCGGCGCGCTGCCCGAAGCCAGCGACCGCGCCGGCCGCGACGACCCGGAAGTCGCCGCGCTGGTGAAGGCCCTGTTCCCGAAGGGCGCAGCCGCGGATGCCTTCGCCGCGCTGCCGCCGAGCCGCGACTATACGGGCCCCGGCATGGTGCAGCACCGCAAGGTTGGGCCGCGCGATCTCTACGTTCTGTACGGCGCGCCGCAGGGCAGCCTCTGTACGTTCCGCGCCTCTGGCCGCGCCGAGCTGTGGGACCCCTGGGCCGGCGCCACGTCGCCGCTGGGCGTCCGCTCGCAGGCCGGCGGCTACACGGAGCTGGCGCTGCCGCTGACCGAGAAGGAGATCCAGCTGATCGTGTTCTCGCCCGGCGATCCGGTAGCGGCGCGGGCAGAGGCCGCGACGGCCGCGACGCGGATACCTGTCGAGGGCGACTGGGAGTTCGAGCTGCAGCCGACGAGCGACAACCGGTTCGGCGACTTCCACTGGCCGCCGACGCCGGACAAGGTCGGCGCGGAGGTGCGGCAGCTCTGGTACTGCGAGGGCGACGCGACGAACGGCCCGTGGAGCCGGGTCACCTGTTCGTTCGGCCCGCAGTTCCGCAAATCGCTTGAGGCGCCTCCGGGCAAGGGCGGGACGCCGTACGCGTTCTCGTGGCGCTGGGGGCTCGAGAGTGATCCGGGGCATCAAGGTTACCACGGGCTCAAGGCGGAGCTGCATGACGACCTCTTCGCGCTCGGCACGCCCAAGCCGAACGCCAAACATATGCCGGACACCGTGCGCTACGAGGCCGAGGGCCGCAGCACCTTCCTTTCGACCGCTGTGTTGGCACCGCACGCGATGCCCGCCTATGCGCTGACGGGCGCGCTGAAGCCGTCCCGCGTCTGGCTCAACGGCGCGGCGGTAGCCGGCGACGCGCTCCAGCTGAAGGCGGGCCCCAACCCGCTCGTGCTGGAGTACGACAGGCCCGGCCGCACGTACTACGTCGTTTCGTCGCAGCCTCCAAAGCGGGGCGCGGAAGCGGACGGCGACGCTTTCTCGCCGGCGGCGTACTGGATCTGGCACCCGGGCGGGCCGGCCAACGGCGAACGCTGGTTCCGCAAGGCGTTCGAGCTGGACAAGGTTCCCGAGCAGGCCCGGCTTCGCATCACCTGCGACAACGGGTACAGCGTGTCCCTCAACGGCCAGCCGGTCGGCTCGGGCGGCCGCTGGGAGGTCGTGCAGGAGTACGACGTGGCCCGGATGCTGCGCGCGGGGCGCAACGAGATCGCGGTGAAGGCCAGCAACACCGGCGCGTCCGCGGGGCTGATCGCCGAGCTGACGGCCGGCGCGACGCGCGTCGCGACGGACCGGAGCTGGCTGGCTTCGAAGGATGCGGCGGGCCCTGTGGTCAATGCGGAGCAGGTGTCCGCCTTCCGCGGCAGCCTCTGGTATGACCATCCGCAGGGGCCGCCGAAGCTGGTGAAGGCGGACGCCGTCGAGCAGCCGGCGTTCAAGCCGAGCCCGCTGGCGACGCGCTGGTGGAACAGCGCGGACGTGCTGCCGTTCGACGTGCGGCCGGACGAGCCGGCTCCGGTCGGCTGGTACCGCTTCGTCTCGCCGCCCGGCCTGCGCGCCATGACCGTCGCGGCGCGGGGCCGCGTGCAGGCGTGGGCCGACGGGCAGGCGCTGACGCCGTCCGGCAACGGCCGGCTCGTTGTCGCGAAGCCCGCGGCGCACCCCGTGACGGTCGCGCTGCGGATCGAGCAGGAGCGCGGCTGCTACGGCGGCGCGGCCCTGCCCGAGCCGATCCGGCTGGAGTGCGGCGGCGGCAGCATGGCGCCCGGCGACTGGTCAAAGAACGAGGGGCTGCTGTGCTACTCGGGCGGCGCGTGGTACCGCAAGTCCGTCACGCTGCCTGCGGCGCAGCGGGCGGTTCTGAATCTCGGCGACGTGGCCGCCTCGGCCGAGGTGCGCGTGAACGGCAAGCCCGCCGGGATCAAAGTGGCGCCGCCCTGGACGCTGGACATCACGCCCTTCGTCAAGGCGGGCGAGAACCGCATCGAGGTGCTGGTCTGCAACACCTTGGCAAACCACTACACCACGGTGCCGACCGGCTACCGCGGCAGCACCGCCTCAGGCCTGCTGGGCCCGGTGCAGGTCGAGGTCACGGAGCGCTAGGCGGAGCAGGATGAACGGCACGCGATACATCTTGGACATGGTGCACCACAACCCCGGCGAGCCGCCGTTTCAGAGCGCGTTTCTCGATCCGGCGCACCTCGCGGACTACGGGTTCAACGGCCAGGTGTTCAAACACATCAATTGCGTCGCCACCTTCGACAGGCTGGGGCTGAACCTGTTCCTGGCCGGTTCGCCCGAGCGCGCGTGGCTCGACCGGTTAACGGCTCAGGTCGAGCGCGAGATTGCTGCGGCAAAGGACAAGGGGCTCAGCGTGTTTTACCACGTGGACCTCTTTGTCCTGCCCAAGCGCCTGGTCGAGGCTTTCAAGGGCGAGATCTGCGATCCCGAGACGGGGCGCGTTCTCTTGAACCGGCCCAAGACGCTGGAGCTTCACCGGGTTCTGTTCGACGAGCTGTGCGAGCGGTTTCCGCAGGTGGACGGCTACATCATTCGCGTCGGTGAAACCTATCTGTTCGATACGCCGTATCATCAAGGCAACGGTCCCATTCCGCGCATCGGCCCGGTCTGGACGCCGACCTACCTTTACGATGAGACGCTTGGGAAAGCGCCTTACGAGCCGCGGTGGTCGAGCATTCAGGCTGACGCCTATGTGACGCTCCTTCGCTTTCTGCGCGACGAGCTTTGCGTCAAGCACGGCAAAACGCTGATGTTTCGCACATGGGATATTTTCCCTGACAAGCTGCACGCCCGGCTCGACCACTACTTGGACGTGACGGACCGCGTGGAGCCGCACCCAAAGCTCCTCTTTTCGATCAAGCACACCGCGCTCGACTTCTGGAGGCGCGTCAAGTTCAACGAGTGCCTGACGCGCGGCAAACACGGGCAGCTCATCGAAGTGCAGTGCCAGCGCGAATACGAGGGCAAGGGTGCCTATCCGAACTACGTGATGGACGGCGTCATCAACGGCTTCGAGGAGAACGCGGTCAAGGTCGGACTTAAAGATCTTATCGGGCATCCGCTCATCCGGGGCGTTTACGGCTGGTCGCGCGGCGGCGGCTGGTACGGGCCCTACATCAAGGACGAACTGTGGCCCGACCTCAACGCGTATGTGCTTGCCCAGTTCGTCCGTGACCCCACCCGTTCGGAGGAGGCGATCTTCCGCAGTTATGCCGCCGACCGGCTCGGACTTGCGGCTGACGACAGCGAGCGTTTCCGGCAGCTCTGCCTGCTTTCCGCGCGGGCGATTCTCAAAGGGCGCTGCTGCGAAGCGTTCGACCGTGCGCTGGGTGAGTCGGTCCTGCCCACCGCCGCCTGGATGCGCGACGACCGGCTCGGCGGGGAACGCCAGCTTGCGAAGGTCTTTGATTACCTGGCAGCGCATGATTGGTTTGCGGAGGCACTCAGCGAGAAAGAGGAGGCGGTTCAGCTCTGGACACAGCTTACAGACCTCGCCCGGAACATCCAGTGGTCGGCCGGTGAACGAGGTGAATTCGCAAGAGTCTCCGCCGAGTACGGGCTGCGGCTTTTTACACTTGTGTACCATGGCTGGCGCGTGCTCGTTGCGAAGCGGCTTGACGACAGGCTCGAAATGCAAGCCGCCATCGGCGATTACGATGCAGCGTGGAAGGAGTATCGCACACTCGGGGCAGATCCCCTGTGCTCATCGTTGTACGAGGGTCGGTATTTCGGTTTGCCCAACGCGCCTGCCGAGCCGGGGCTTGACGAAGCTGTGGAGCAGTGCCGCTAGGCAGGCAGAGCGTCGTTACTGGGATGAGGGGAGCTTCAGGCACACTGGCTGGAGTATGTACATTGATTTCTTGATGCGGTTATCCTGAAGCGGTTCACCTGAAAGAAGGTCAGTGAAATGACGGATTGTACCCGATGGGGCATAGCATTATCTTTGATTCATGAGCAGCGGCCTCAGACAAGGCGGTTCGGCACGCGCTTCTTGAGTCTGGCGGGACTGAGTCTCGGACTGGGGGTGGCGTTACTCTCTCAGGGATCCCCCGCCTCTCCCGCTGTCGACCTGCAGCGCCTGCTGGATGCCGCGCTTGCCTCGCATGCCAAGGAAGTCACGCTTCCTCCCGGCATCCACCGCGTGAAGTTGGCAACGGCAAAGAGCGCCTACCACCTGACGCTCGCCGGTGCCAAAGACCTCGTCATTCGAGGCGCGGGGGCCACACTGGTCTTTGAGAACCCGCAGGCGGGGGGCATACTCTTCGAGCGCTGCAGCCGCGTGACGGTATCCGGCCTGACGCTCGACTGGGATCCGCTGCCCTTCACCCAAGGGCGGATCACTGCGATCCATTTGGCAGATGCTTGCTATGATATACAGGTTGATGCCGGATATTCCGACGACCCGGACCCACTCGCCAAGGGTGTGCAGGTGTTTCTCTACGACCCGGAGACGTGGCGGCTGAAGCGCGGAGGATATGAGATGTTTGATGTCGGGGTTACCCGTGTGAGCCAAGGCCTCTTGCGGTTGCGCTTCAAGAGTGCCCAGCCCATACGTGCCAGCACCGCAGCCGTGGGCGATTGGGTGGTTGCGGGTCTGCGGAAAAAGATTGGGATGCGCATGCTGGAGTGCGAGGGGATGGCTGTTGAAGGGGTGACGATCTGGGCTGCGCCCGGCATCGCCCTGCAGGAGGCGGGCGGCGCAGGCGGAAGCCGCTATACGTATACGGTTACGCCCGGGCCTGCACCGGCAGGCGGCCCGGCACGGTTAATGAGCACGGATGCCGACGCGTTCAACAGCACGAGTGTCCACCAGGGGCCGGTTGTTGAGAACTGTCTTTTCGAAGCACAGGGCGACGATGGGGTTGCGATCAAAGGCACCTATGTCCTCATCGCGGAGGAGGCGACTTCCGGGACACTGAGGATCTCGCCCAAACACGAGATGGTTTATCGCGCAGGCGACCGGCTGCGGGTTTACGGCGGGCGGGAATACCAGCTCAAGGGGAAGGCCACGATAACGGCTGTTCAAAAGGCGGAAGCGCCAGCCGGCGCTGGATTGGAGGCGCTTCGCGCGTGTTGGCAGCGGTATCGCGAGGATCTACCTGGCAAACGGTATTACACGCTGACGTTGGATCATCCGATCCAGGCGGAGATGGGAGATCTGGCTAGCTCGCCGGATTGGGACGGGAGCGGCTTCATCATCCGGAACAATGTGATCCGCTACTGCCGTGGCCGGGGGATGATCGTTAAGGCTTCGGACGGACTGATCGAAAGCAACCGGGTCGAGAACATCACCGGTACCGGGATCTGTCTGGGGCCGGAGTTCGCCTATTGGATGGAAAGCGATTACGTCCAAAATGTGAGTGTGCGAGGCAACCGTCTGCACGCTGTCGGGATCGGGGCAGACTGTACCAAGAATGAACGATCCATTTATGTGGGGGCGATCACGGTGTGCGCAGCGACGCCAGACAAGCAGGTGCCGGGAGGAACAGGCAACCGCAACTTGGTCATTGAAGGTAACGACATGGAGGCGAGCGGCGGCATCGGGATGATGATTGCCTGTGCCTCCGATGTCGTGGTACGCAGCAACCGCGTCGGGACGACGCGTGCCCTTGGAGCCATGGTCGGTGGGGCGAAGTATGGGGTCGATCCGGACGCGGCCATCTATTTGACTGCGTCCGCACGCGTGCGGTTCGAAGGCAACCATGTGGGCGGAAAAGGCATTGTGTTTGGGACTAACGTGGTGGAAACTGTACGGTAAAACAGAAAACACAGCCAGCACTCTGGATGGAGGGGGGCGATATCAAGTTCTCAAACTGCTAAACGGCTTATTATGATCAAGGACATTATGAAGCGTAATACGCTCAGGATCACTTTCAGTTGTCTTCTGGTATCTGGGGTCGTAAGGGCTCGCGACTTATATGTGGATCACGACAAAGGTGTGGACACTGCCGATGCGCTCGCCGTCGCTCGCGTTGCGACGAGCGCTTCCGGGCCGGTTAAGACAATCGCTCGCGCCGTAGCGCTGGCGCGGGCTGGCGACACGGTTCATCTGGCCGCGACGGAACGTGCGTATCACGATTCAATCAACCTGCACAGCCGGGCTGGCGAGCCGGGGCGACCGATCGTGATCGACGGACACGGTGCCGTTTTGACCGGCTGTGACCCGCTACGCCCTGCGGACTGGCAGGAAGCAGGCCCTGGGCTATTTCGCAGCGACACCCTGTATGCGGCTATCAAAGGACAGCCCTTCATCATCGACCGCGTCTATTTTCTCTTTCAGGGCGATATGCGGCACATGGGGCGTACGAGTAAGGGGCCCAAGGCTCCGTTCAAGAAGCCAGCCGACCTGCAACCGGGTGAATGGACGTTTGTTGAAGGTGAGAACGTGTTCTATGTCCGGATCGCACCCGGGCAGTCGCTCGCTGACGCGCACATCGAGATTCCCTACCGCCTAAACGGCATCGCCATACACGGCAAAGGTAACGCGCACCTCATGATCCGGAATCTGACGGCCACGCACTTCCTGAATGACGGCTTCAACATTCATAACGAAAGCCAAGACCTTCGCTTCGAAAATATCCGGGCGGTCGAGAATGGCGATGACGGGTTCAGCGCGCATGAGACCTGCCAGATGGAAGTCGTCGGACTTGTGGCGATTGGGAACTCAACGGGTGTGTGCAATATTCAGCAGGCGGTCTGTAAACTGACTAACGTCTATCTGGGCGGAAATCACGGCTATGACTTCTTCGGTTGCCAGGGTACCCAGTTCGAGATCCGTAACGCAATCATCGACAGTTCGGCTGCTGCGACGCCCGTTGTGATACGAGGGCACCCGAAAACAGCGCAGACTTGCCGAGTCACGCTTGACAATGTGCTCATCCGCTATTCGGGAGTCGAGCGGAAGAGGCTTGAGGTTGCGCCGAACGGCGTGCTGGAAGCGAACCGGGTGACGAGCGTGGGGCTCTCATGGCTTGTCGCGGGCACGGTGAGTGCCAAAGAAAGCGTCATCCGTGGGTCGCCGGAGGCCGGTCTGGAGTGCGTCACAGGTGCGGTCTGGAAGGGGGAGAACTGCGTCTACGACCTAGCACGAGTGCGAATGGAGGGGCGGCGATTTCAGCCTGAAGAGTTTCTGGCCTATGGCCTAGCTGCGGGACAGGCAGCACGCTCACGCTGGCAATCTTTTGGCTCTAACCAGGTTGAGAGGTTGCTAAACGGGCCCGGACAGGCCGTTCCCGGCATAGGCGCTGACTTTGACGCGATCGTGTTTCCGTCCATACAGGCGGGTGGTATGTGCCCGGGCGCTCTGAAGGGGCGTCCGTGAGCGGTTCTGCACACGCTGGCGGTTTGAAGAAAATGACATCTAGTTTGTAGCCAATGACGTGGACTATCATGTGGCAATGTGAGAAAATTAAAGCGTTTTTACGGTTATAGGTTGTGCACGTGGATTGAGCGGTGAACGGTTGTCAAAGGAGATACGTTTATGAAAATGCTGCAAGCGAAATACGCAGGGCTGAGTCTCGTTGCGGTGATCGGCTTTTTCATGGCAGGTGTGTTGGGCACGGCGAGGGCTGCGACCTATTACTGGGACTCCACGGCAACGGCTGGCTATCAGCCTGGCACTAACACCTGGGAGAGTGCCTTTTGGTCGCTGAACGGCACCTCTTTGGTGACGTGGCCGGGTGGCAGCACCAACAACGCGTTCTTCGGCACAAGCGCGGGCGCAAACGCGGTTACCATTAGCGGCACGGTCGACGTGAATCAGTTAGGGCTTGGCTGGACAGGGGCGGGCGTCAACTCCACGTTTAACAGCATTTCTAACGGCACGTTGCGGATCGGCGCGGGCGGCGTGATCTGTGCCGGCGACAAAAACAGTACCGATAATCAAGCCATCTGGTCAGATGTTGTTTTGACCGCCAATCAGGTCTGGAACACGACGGCCGCGCTTTGGGTACATGGTGCGATCTCCGGCAATTATACCTTGACGAAGGTTAACACGGCGGGTAATGCCTTAAACGTGTACAGCGGCAACAGTACCTATTCAGGCGGGACGCTGTTTAATGGAGGTGTGATCAAATATCTGGGGTCGGCCAGCGGCACGCCGCTGGGCACGGGAGGCATCACCTTTAATAGCGGTACGACAACCAATGCCAGTTGGCTTTACCTCACGCCCGGTGGCAGCGGCAGTGCTATTGCGCTGACCGGCGGTACGGACGGCGGCAACCTGATCGCCTTCGACGGCTACTCACGCATTTATCTCGCCAAAGGTTCTCAGAGTAGCGTGTCCTACACCTTCGGCAACGCCGCAGATACAGGCAGCGTCTTCAGCCGCCTTGGCAAGGGTACGCTGTCCGTAGGCAATTCCACAACGGCCAATCCAGGCGGTGTAATCGGAGATGCCAACGGCAAGATTCTCATCGCTAATGGCGCGACCGGCGTGCCGAGCTGCAACGGGATGGTGGATGCCTATATCACAACAGAGACGATGGGCTCTCAGTGGAATTTCGATTTCCTGCAGTACGATGCGGTCAACGGCTTAGCCAATCTTTCGTATGATTTGAACGCACCCAATGCGAAGTGGGCAGGCGTTCAGGACAATACCAAGAAAGTCAAGGTGCCTAACGCCACCTATCCGATTCTGACCAATAGTGCGTCCATCTATGCGTTGAACCTGCAGCAGACCAGTACGCTGACCCTGAGTAACAACGCGGTGTTGTCCATTGGCAATGGTGTGCAACCTGCCGGGCTTATTGTACATAACGGCCCGATTCGCAGCGCGGGCGATTCCCTCGCCAGTAAGATTGATTTCGGAACCAGCGAGGGCATTATTTACAATGGCCAGAACGCTACTATCGCGACACCCATCGACGGAAGTGCGGGTGTGACAGTCAATGCAGGCGGCGGCAATACCATCGCGCTCACCTTGACCGCCGCCAACACCTATACCGGCCCGACTACCATTCTGTACAGCGGTTTGACACTCACCAACGGCGGCAGCCTCGCCGCTGGCTCGCCGGTGACCGTCTACAATGGAGGTGTTCTGAACGTCAATAGTGGCGGCACCGTGAATGGTGTCATCACCAACAACGGCACGGTGACGGTGAACGCGGGTGCTTGCTTGAACAGCGCGCTCGCCAACAACGGCACTGCGACGGTGAACGGCGGTACGGTTGGAAGCATCTTAAACAGCGGCACGCTGACGATCAACTGCGCGGATGTCGCCACGGTCGGCAGTCAAGTCACCAGTTCAGGAGCAGGCACCATCAGCTCCAGCGGCAACGGTACGGCCACCCTGAATATGGCAACCGGCAGCAATTCAATCAATGTCATCAAGAATGTTTCCACGACCGGTACGCTGATCCTGAACGGCGCTGGCTCCACGAATGTCGTGGCGACGTTGGGGTACAACACGGGCAAGGCTTGGACGCTGACCGTCAACGGCGGCGTGTGGAACGTGGGCACCCAAGGTTTTAATGGTACGGGTAGTCAAAATGGCGGCACTTTTAACATCAATGGCGGCGCGAATTACACGGTCACAAGTATGCGCTATGGCGCTCACGGTACCTTCAATGTCGGCGGCGTCGGCGGCTCTGGCACGTTGAACCTTGTAGACCCCACCTCCGAAAACGGGCCGGGCCTGGGTTTCGCAGTCAACGCTCTGAACCAGGGCATCGTGTCACTAGGAGCGCGTCTGGGCACGTTCACCCTCTCGCTCAGCCAGAACAACACGGTGGCCGTGACCAATTCGGTGACGGTGCAGAGCGGAGGTTCAATTACTGTTCCTGGCAATATGACTCTTGGCGGCGGCACGGCCATGGGCGCCGGCGGTTCGGAGTATGACTACGTCAGTCTGGTGCCAGGCGGCAAACTGCTGGTCAGTGGCACGATCGCAGTGAACGCTCCCGCCGTGAGCGCAAATACCACGCGTGCCTTCTTCTGGACGGGTGGCCAACTCACGGCGCTTGCGGTTACGCCTTCGACCAATTTCAACGGAGTGGGCAGCAGTATCGACAGTAACTCCCTGATGAACATTGCGGGCACGCTGGCTCCGGGTGATCTTGGCACGCCTGGCAAGACAACCGTCAACGGTGGTTATTCGAACGCGCTAGCAGCCGTGTTGGCGCTCGACATCGGCGGTACGACACAGGCCAGTGCGTACACCAATGCTGCAAATTACCACGACTATGTCAACGTGAGCGGCGGAGCTGCGCTGATGGCGGGTCGGCTGGACGTGAACCTGATCAATGCCTATGTTCCAGCCACAACGGTGACCAAGTTCACCGTGCTGGCCGCGACCGGATCCGCCGGGGCGCTGGCGGGCGGCTTCTCGAACGTGCCGGACGGCAAGGTCTGGTGCGCCGATGGTTACTCGCGGTTCGACGTGCTGTTCAACACGGCGGCTAAGACGGTGATTCTGTCGAATTACAGCGCCAACGCCTGGAACCAGACTTCGGGCGGCACTTGGGACTCGGCCTCCAACTGGAAGCTTGCGGATCCGAGCGGCAGCGACATGGCCGCAGTTTTCGGCACCGCGCTGAGCTCGTCGGGGCAGGTCACGCTGGATGTGGCCCGCACGGTACGCGGTCTGCTCTTCACCAACAGCGCGGCGTCCTACACGATCGCGGGCGCGGGCTCGCTGACGCTTCAGGGCGACGCGCTGACCGCGCCGCGGCTCGCGGTCGCGGCGGGCAGTCACACGATCAGCGTGCCGCTGGCGCTGACGGGCGCGACCACGATCGCTGTGGACGGGCTGGCTGGCCTGCTCTCCCTCACGGGCGGGCTCACGGGCGGCCAGGCCGTGACCAAGACAGGCACCGGCACGCTGGCGCTCGGCGGCGTGAACACGCTGGGCACGGTGACCGTCAGCGCGGGCACGGTGCGGCTGGCATCGGGCACGACCACAGCCAACTCGCTCACCCTCGCCCCGGGCGCGACGTTCGACTTTGTCGCCGGCACGCTTTACATCCAGAAGGGTGTGGCGGGCGGCGCGATCGACACCGTGAGCGAGGTGAATGCGGCCATCACAGCAAACACCATCACGCTGCGCGGCAGCAACGCCACTCCTGCGGACTTCAAGGTCACGGAAGAGACCATCCGCTCGGCCGTGTACGTCAAGGTCATGAAGACGAGCACGGGCACGCTGATCAGGATGCTGTGATTCTTGCGTATCGGTTGTCGGGCGCATGATTTTGGCAGAGCTTCAGCCGAGGGGTTGGCACACGGAGGGTTGCCAAAAGGTTGATGTGTGTACAGTTTGCGCCCTTGAAAGCGCTCGAATATGATCCTAAGAACAATCGTGATAAGTGCCATGGCGTTGATACCCGTCGTGTCAGGGGCGGAAACGCCGTCTCTGGCTCCGCTCGCCCCGCCACCCCAGGACAAAGGTCTGCCCTACACGCGCTCGGCTCAACCCGCGGCGCTGGATAAGATCAAGGACGGCGTTGCTGTATTCGCCGGAAGCCGCTACGGCTACGCCAAAGGTTATCGCGTCCGTCTGAGCGACACCGATCTGCTGCAGGCCGAGGCGGTGCTCAAGGACGGCAAGGTCTATGTTCCCGGTTCATTCGCCGCAGTGTTGGGCTTGAAGGAGATCAAGCCGGCGGCGGTGCCTACGGAGCTGGCAGCTATTGCCGACCGCTGGGTCTACGCGCCGGAGGAACTCGCCCCGGGCTCATCGGCCAAGCTCGACTTCCCTCCGCCTGCCGGGCTGCCCTCCCTTGAAGTGCGGGGTTCCACCTATTACTCGCTGTCGGACCTCGCGCAAAACAAAGGCATGAAGGTGACGCTGCACCCCCGCGGCCTGCTCTACATCGGCGCAAATGAGTTGATGTTTGGCCCTCATGAGACGGCTGTGCTGGAGAGCGTCATCACCTTGTTCGACACGCCGGAAAAGTACGCGGACCCGGACATTGCCACGAACTATATTCCGACTCTCAAGCGCCAAGGAAAATGGACGGATCACGTGAAGGCGACGCCCGCGCAGCTCGCGCTGTTGAACGGCCCGGAAACAAAATGGGAGACCGCGAAGAAGGCCGACTACAACTTCACAGGCTTAAACGAGAAGCTGCTGGGCTCCAAGGTGCCGCCGCCCGGCGTCTATCCGCGCCTGCTCTTCAGCCCGGAGGACGTGCCCGCTCTGGCCGCGCGGCTTCGCGCCAACAGCCTGGGACGGCGCTCGCTGATCGAGATGGAGGTCCTTCTCAAGAAGACCTGGTGGGATCCGGCGAGCAGCGACGGCCAGGTTTTCGCGAAGCTCGCGACAGGCGACCTGTCGGGCCTCGCTTGGGCGGAGTGCGCGCCCGGCACGCCAGCGTGCTCCGTGCCCCACATGTTCAACGGGCAGAAGCCGGGCATCCGCAACTCGCATGTCGCGTACGTCCCCGAATGCCTGACCGCCATGGCCCTCTACTGCCTGCTCACGGGCGACGACGCTCACGGCCGCCAGGCGGCAGCGGCGATCGCGAATTACTACCGGCTGCGCGAGCCCCTGATCGACGAGTGGAACGCGGTCAGCGACTCGGAGTTTGGCAGCGCATACACGCGGCCCAATGGTGCTGCCTGCCAGATGGCCGGCAACGGCGGCGCCACGCACTGGCGCGGCATGCACGGGCTGGTGGCGCATATGAACCTCGGGCTGGCGCTGGATTTCGCGGGTATGTGGATGACGCCCGGCGAGAAGGACCTCATGCGGCGGGTGATCGCCAAAGCGACCTACGGCCGCCGCGCCTATGCGCAGGACGCGCCCGCGCGCTTCCGCGACGTCAACTGGGCCGGCTGGGACCTGCCGCACTTCTTGGCGGTCGCCGCAATCGAGGGCCTCGAGGGGTTCGACCGCGAGGCGTACGCGTCCAACGTCGAGACGGTGCGCGCCTTCTGCGACTGGGGCGTGGACCCCGCGGGCGTCGTATTCGAGAGCAACGGCAAGTCGCCGGGCAGCATGCAGTTCGTCGCGCTCTCGCTGGTGACGCTCGCGCGGCGCGGCGAGAACCTCTGGGGCCACCCGCACTGGCGCCGGCTCTTGGAAGCGCAGATCCAGATGACCTCGCCGAGCGGCCGCGTGACAGTCAACAGCGGCACGCAGTACGCGCCGCACAGCCGGCAGCCGCTCTCGCTGTCGCTGGTCGACACGTTCAAGGCGTTTTTCCCCTCAGACCGCCGGGCGGACTACCTGCTGAGCCAGGCGGCCCACCTCTCGCCCGGCGACGAGAGCCTACACCTGTGGCTGCCGGACGGCTCGGACGCTGAGGAGTATCGCGCCAGAATGGAGAAGGCGCGCAACCTGCGCCTGCCCAGTCCGAGTTACCCCGGCTTCGTGCGCGGGGTGCTTTATGACGCGGACTTCGCGCCAACCGCGCGCGCGGACCTGAACCTGCCGCTGGACTTCAGCGCGCCGACGCACGGCGTATTCTCGAGCTTCAGCGATCGAACCACGAACGCGGTCTGGATGAACTTAATGGTGCGGCCGAACCACTACCTGGGCGCGGGGCATCACCACGCCGACGCCGGCATGCTCCACTTCTCCGCGCTGGGCGTGGACTGGATCACCGAGTCAAACCTGTCGCAGGTTTACGACGGCCAGGTGCACAGCCAGGTGCTGGTGGACGGCCTCTCGCAGCCGACCAACCTGCCGGGGTTCGTCAACGGCTACCAGGCCGCCGCGACCTACGCGGGGGCACGCCTCGGCGCGAGCGGCGCCGCTGCCGCCGCTGACCTCACGGCCGCGTACAGCTACCGCTGGCTGACGCAGCCGCCGCAGGTGTGGAGCGAGGCCGCGCGCGCCATGGGCTGGGAGCTGGACCCCTCGCCGGCGCTGGCGCGGATCTTCGCCGGCACGGCGCGCGACAAGCTGCGGCCCTGGTGGCCCAGCTACACCTTCTGCAACTACATCCCGACCTGCCGCGCGCCCTTCAATCCGATGCGCCACGTGCACCGCACCGCCGGGCTGGTGCGCGGCCCGCACCCGTACGGCTTCGTGCTCGACGACGTGAAGAAGGACGATGCCGCGCGCCTCTACCAGTGGACCGCGATGCTGAACGCCGGCGTGTGGCAGGCCGAAGTCCCGGGCCTCGCAGCCGGACAGCTCGCGCTGGCCTGCCGGCCGCCGGAGCCCGGCGCCTCGCAGGCGCGCGCGCCGATCCGGCCGGCGGCGGGCGAGCCGCTGCTGCTGGTGTGCCTGCTGGAGCCGGCCGCCGCCGGCGCGCCGCAGCAACTGGGCGTCAGCGCCGAGCCGGGGCCGCTCGACCGGAGCGGCAAGCCTCAGGCCTACGACCGCCTCGCGGTCAGCGCGCGGGCCGACGGCGTGCGCTTCCGCGTGCTGCTGCTCCCGTTCCGCTGGGGCGATCCGCTGCCGCGCGTCGCCGGGCGCACCGTCGAGTGGGACGGCCAGCGCGACACGTTCGATTTCGAGGTCGGCGCCGACGGCCGCACGCGGTGCGCCGTGAAGCGTGACGGCGACGTGCTGATCGACACGTCTGAACTTAAGTGAAAGGACGAAGCCGTGAGAATTGAGTTGCGAGTCATCTGTCTGGTCGCTGCGGCTTGCGCGGCGCGCGCGGCGTCGCCGTTCGCCGACCGGCCGTGCCTCTCATATGCCTCGCCGCAGGGCCCGGACGGCAAGCCCGTGGAGCTGCGCTGGGGCGACGCGCCCGTGGCGGACTTCGGCTCGCGGCAGGTGGCGTTCGACCCGGCCGGCGTGCGCCAGCTCAGGCCGGTGCCCGCGCCGGGCGTGCACCCGCGCATCGCGTTCGCGCCGGAGGATCTGCCGGACATGCGCAAGCGCCTGAAAGAGACGCGCTGCGGCCAGGCCGCGTGGAAGAACCTGCTCTGCTGGACCGAGATGATGAAAGGCGCTTACGACGATACGGCCGAGTACGCGCAGCCCGACGTGTGGAAGGGCGGCTTCGGCGGCCTGCGCGGACGCGTGCCACTCTTCCGGCTGGGCGTGCCGCGCGAGAAGGGCTTCGCCTACAACCGCAACCCACGCGCCGCCGAGATCTACGGCAGCCTGATCGACGGCTCGGCCACGAACTTTCCCACGTTCTACTGGAACGTTTTCTCGCTGGAGGCGTTCCGCTGCCTGATCGAAAGCGACGAGGCATCGGCGCGGAAACTGGGGCGCGCGGTCGTCACGGCGATGCGAGTCGACCAAGCGGCCCGCGATGCGGAGCGGCAGAAGAAAGGCCTCGCAGGACCGCCCGACCAGCCGGCCGGCGGCTTCCAGCTGGCGTTCGTCTACGACTTCATCTACAACTGGCTCGCGCCGGAGCAGCGCCGCGCGATCCACGCCGAGCTGGCCGCGTGCTCGTGGCGCCACGACAACTACGGGACGTTCAACGAGGCGACCGCCTCGCGCAGCAACTGGGCGACCTTCTCCTACTGGCTCTACCCCGTGCTGGCCATCGAGGGCGAGGAGGGCTTCAACGACCTTAAGGTTCGCGGCATGTACCGCGGCTGGCGCAACCTCTACACCTACGGCTGGTTCCAGTCGGGCGCGACCTTCGAGGGCGAGGCCAAGAACCAGCTCGGCATGGACGGCGTCATTCCGTTCGCGATGCGGCAGCAGGCCTACGGCTTCGACAACCTCAGCGGCCACCCGTACCTGCGGGCCTACGCCACGAACTTCCTGCCGCACAGCGTGATCCCGACGCTCGACGGCTTCATCAAGTACGACCTGCTGGGCGGCGCGCACGGCCGGCCCATGCCGCCCGACGGGCTCGGCCTGAAGTTCATGTTCCCCGAGGACAAGCGGGTCGACTGGGTCTATCGCAGCGCGGTCGGCGAGCGTTACGAGCACGTGCCCGACCGCTGCGACGGCTACCGCAACGACCTCCTCTTCTTTCTGATGTACGCCATGGACTTCGACCCCGCGAACCGCGACCCGGCCGCGCTCGGGCTCGGCCACACCTTCTTCTGCGGCGAGCGCGCGCTGCTCATGACGCGCAGCGGCTGGGACACGAACGCGCTGATGCTCTGCCTGCACACGCGGCAGGCGAACGGCGGACACCCGTTCGCGGATCGCAACGCGATCCAGCTCGCCGGCGCCGGCCGCGTCTGGTCGCCGCCCGGCTATGCGACGTTCAAGACGCCGGAGAACAGCTTGGTCTGCATCGACGGCAAGAGCCAGAACCTGGCTGTGCCGGGCCGCTTGGTGGACTTTGTGGACGCGCCTCTGGCCACTTTTGCGGTGGGCGATGCGAAGTACTGCTGGGACTGGGACTGGAAGACGCTCGGCAAAGGCGGCGGCGCCTATTCGGCGGAGGACGTGGAGGCTGACCGCGTTGAGATTCCGCCTGGTTGGCAGAAGGAGGTGCACTGCATCAACGACTTCAGCTACACGAAACTGCCATTCGAGTACCTGAGCCGGCCGTTGTTCGCACAGCCCCACTGGTGCCTGAAGGCGGGGTTCGTCTCGCCCGTGGTGCGGCAGCCGTTCTACCCCGTGCGGAAGGCGTTCCGCACGGCAGGGCTCGTGCGCGGCCCGCACCCTTACGCGCTCGTGGTCGATGACATCCAGAAGGACGAGTCCGTGCGCCGCTACGACTGGATCCTGACGCTGGAGAAGGACGTCGCGATTCTGAAGACGGCGCGCAGCGGCGGGCAGCTCGACGTGCTGCTCAAAGGCGAGGCCTCGCCAGCCCTGCTGCTGGTGCGCGTGCTGTCCGGCGAAGGCCTCGGCGAGCCTTCGCTCGACGACTTCCCCAACCAGAGCGATCCGAAGAAGTACGGCCCTGTGCGCCGCCTGGTGCTTCCGGCGCACGCGGCGTCGCCCGCGTTCAAGGTGCTGCTCTACCCGCACCTGCCGGGCGACCCGCTGCCTGTCACGGCGTGGAACCAGGCGCGCACCGAGGTGACGGTCTCGCTCGGCGGGGCGGCGGACCGGCTGACCTTCGCGCCTGCGGCCTGCGGCAAGACCGACGTCGCCGTCTGGCGCGGCCGCGAGCGGATCGTCAGCGTCAGCGCTCCGGTGCCGACGCTCAAAGACGTGCTGCTCGAGCAGGAGGCGGCGCGCGTCGCCCGGCTGCGGCGCGAGCTGGCCGGCTTCAGCCCCGACGCGCTGCCCGGCCGGCTCGCCACGCCGGCCGTGCCGGGGCTGGCGCAAGAGCCCGGCCGCGTGGCGCAGGCGCTGCGGTTTTCAGGCGCGAAAGAGGGCGTGGCGTGGCCGGTGGACCTGCGACCGCTCACCAACGGCTTTACGCTTGCCTTCTGGGCGCGCGCCGAGCCGCCGGCGGGCTCGTACGTGAGCTGTAACGGCAACCGGGGCTTCGCGCTGTCGCTCGAGCACGGCAAGTTCCTGCGCACCGACGCGCTGGGCCAGCACCGCTGGCAGGGCAACGCGCCGCTGAACGGCGAGGCGTGGCACCAGTTCGCCGTGACGGTAGACCGTGCGGCGCTCACGCTGTTCGTGGACGGGCGCCCGCTGAAGTCCGGTGCGCTGGAGAAGCCGCCGCCGCTCAGCCCGGCGCTCACGCTCGGCGCGGGCTACGCGGGGCTGCTCGACGACCTGCGCGTCTACGCCCGCGCGCTCTCGGCGGCCGAGGTTGAGCGCCTCTACAACTACCAATCATACGTAAAGGGGCCTTGACATGAGAATCGGGTGTCGGGCTCACGATTTCGGCCGGCGGCCGGCAGGAGAAATGGCTGACGCGATCGCGGCCAAGGGCCTGTCCTGCGTCCAGCTGGCGCCGTTCAAGGCGCTGACAGAGTTCGGAAGTCAGGCCGGCGCGCTGACGCCGGAGAGGGCGTCGGCCGCGCGCCAGGCCTTTGAGGCGCGCGGGGTCGCCATCTCCGTCTTAGGATGCTACGTCAACCCGATCCACCCCGACCTCGCGGAGCGCCGACGCCTTCTGGCGGTCTTCAAGTCCCACCTGCGTGTCGCCCGCGCGTTCGGCTGTGGGCTGGTCGCTTTGGAGACCGGGTCGCTGAACGCCGACTACTCGCCCCACCCGGCGAATCACGGGGAGCCTGCGTTCGAGAGCGCGGTGGCCAGCATGGCTGAGCTGGCCGAGGCGGCCGAGGCGTGCGGCGTGAGCGTGGGCGTCGAAGCGGTGACCGCGCACACGGTGTCGACTCCGCGCAGAATGCGGCGCTTGCTGGACCTCGTTGCGTCCGGCAGCCTGCGCGTCGTCTTTGATGCCGCCAATCTGCTCGACGCCGGGAATTGGATTCGGCAAGAGACTCTTTTCCAAGAGGCTTTTGAGCTGTTTGGCGAGCGGATTGACGTGGTTCACGCCAAGGACTTCACTGTTGAGGACGGCACGCTGCGGCTGCGGCCGATGGGCGGCGGCGGCGGCCTCCGGTGGGAGGCGGTGTTCGCGTGGCTCACGCGGCACAGGCCGCAGGTCGATGTGTTGCTGGAAGAGGTGGGCGAGTCGACGGTCGGCGCAAGCCTGGCTGCGGTTGAGCGCCTGATGGCTAAGAGCTGATTGAGAAAGAAAGAGCATGGCATGAATGATCCGCTGAAAGTTGTACGAGCGATTGCCGACCGATTGATCCGCACGACGCCGTTTCGCTACCGCTTGGAGCTGGCACCGTGCAAGCGGGAGTTCAAGAACGAAAGCTCCTGCGGCCTGCAGGCCGTCGACTTCGGCCGCACCTTTGGCTTGGGGCTGCCGGGCATCGCATACGCGTTCACGCAGCTCCGGTCGGAGGCCGAGGCAGAGATCGATATTCAGATCGAGCACAGCGACGGCTGCAAGGTCTGGCTGAACGGCTCGCTTGTCTACGAGAAGAGCGGCCTTCGCCCGCTCCGGCTGACTATCGATGAGCGCAGCATCGTGATGACGAACCAGTTCAGCGTCAGGCTGAGGCGCGGGATGAACGCGCTGCTCATCAAGTCGGAGACGCGCGGCAGCGAGTGGGCCGTGCTGCTTCAGCCGCCGAGCCGCAAGGGCTCGGTTATGCAGGACGAGGCGCCTGCCCCGGAGATCGGACTGCGAAATTTCGAGGGCGTCGACGAGCGCATTGTGCAGCTCACAAACTGGCTGGTTATCGGGCCGTTCGCCAACCGGGTCCGCGATGGCCTGTTTTGCGGTCTGGAAGAGCCCCATGCGCCGGAATCCGAGATTCGCTTCGGCGTCATGTATCAGGGCCGCGATGAGCGGGTGACGTGGACCATACCCAAGATTGAGATCCTTGGCAACGTGATAGACCCGCTGCCCTGGGGAACCAACTACAACTGGAACTACCACAACGGAGGCGTCGCCTGGGCCATGCAGCACCTGGCCGAGCTAACGGGCGAAGCGGCGTATGCAGACTACGCCAACCGGTTCTGCGATTTCCACCTGAACAGCCTTCCCTTTGTGGCTCACCAGGTCAAAGCGCTGCATGCGGTCACAAGCGCCAATCACCAGCTGATAGACACGCCTCTACTCGACTTCACCTTGGCGCCGTCGCTGCCCTACGCGTATCGCCTTCAGCGCGAGCCGTCCTTCGAGAACCGTGCGGCCTATGAAGCCTTCGTGGGGCGCATGATGGCTTACGCGCGGGAAGGGCAGGTGCGCTTGCCAGGGCTGAACATATTCACGCGCACCACGCCTGTGAGATATACGACGTGGGCTGATGACATGTTCATGGGAATCCCCTTTCTGGTGCAGGCGTCGCGCTGCGCGAGCGAGCCCGCTGAAAAGGCCGCGCTTCTCGACGACGCGGCAAGCCAGGCGCTTGCGTTCAACGCGGAGGTCTGGGATGAAGTTGCGCAGCTGTATAGGCACGCCCGCTATTCGGGCACCGATTCAAGAATGCCGCACTGGTCGCGCTGTAACGGATGGGCGCTTTGGGCCATGGCGGAGGTTCTGCAGGCGCTGCCTGAAGAGAACCCGCGGTACGCGGTCATCCTTGCGCACCTCCGGCGGCACGTGGATTCGCTTCTGAGGTATCAGAGCGCCGCCGGCTTCTGGCATAACGTGCTTGACCGTCCGGACTCGCCGGAGGAGGTCTCCGGAACCGCCATCTTCACTATGGCCATTTCCCGTGGCGTGCGTGCGGGCTGGCTGCGAGGGGACGCGTACCGGACAGCCGCGCTCAGCGGCTGGAAAGCCTTGGCGACGCGCGTCGAGCCGGATGGTACGGTGCACGATATCTGCATGGGGACGATGTGCTCGGAAGACGTCGAATATTACGTGCGGCGCCCGCTCTATGATAACGACACACACGGACTGTTCGCGGTGCTTTTTGCAGGATTGGAAGTGCACAAGTGCCTGCGCACAGAGTCGTCAGTGCTTGACACGCCCAATAAAGTCAACGACACTGATCAGCATGATGAACATTAAACAGCGCCTTGCACGTGTTGCCTTGTCCTGCCTCACCGTGATGAGCCCAGTGACATCGGTCCTCGCCGCAACGTTTAGCGAAGACGTTGCTTTTCTGAAAAAGCACGCCGACACGATCGTGCTGAGCGACGGGGCGGGATCGGCCCAAGTCGCCGTTGTTCCCGCCTGGCAGGGCCGCGTGATGACCAGCACGGCGGGCGGCGGCGGCGGAGCGAGCCTCGGCTGGATCAACCGCGAGCTGATCGCCTCGGGCAAGATCCAGCCCCATATCAACGTCTTCGGCGGCGAGGACCGGTTCTGGCTCGGGCCGGAGGGCGGGCAGTTCTCGATCTTCTTTGCGCCGGGCGCGAAGTTCGTGCTGGCGGACTGGCAGACGCCGGCGGCACTCGACACGCTTCCCTACACGCTGGTTCAGAAGTCGGAGACGCTGGCGCAGTTCGCCGTCACGTTTGCGCTCACGAACTACAGCGGCGCGCGCTTCGATGTCCAAGTCGACCGCAAGGTGGCCCTGCTGCCCAGCGACCGCGCGTGGAAGGCGCTCGGCGTTTCGCCGGCGCCGTCCGTGAGCCTGGTCGCCTACGAGACCGACAACCGGATCACCAACGCCGGCCGGCTGCCCTGGCGCAAAGAGACGGGGCTGCTCTCGGTCTGGATTCTCGGCATGTTCAACCCGTCGCCCACGACCACCATCGTGGTGCCCATCAAGCCCGGCTCTGACGCCGAGCTGGGCGCGAAGGTCACCTCCGACTACTTCGGCAGCGTGCCGCCCGAGCGGCTGGTCGTCAAGGAAAGCGTCATCTTCTTCAGCGGCGACGGCCAGTTCCGCAGCAAAATCGGCGTGAACCCCAGGCGCAGCAAAGGCGTGCTGGGCAGCTACGACGCGGGCAGCCGCGTGCTGACGATCGTGCAGTTCACGCAGCCGGAAGGGGCCGCGGACTACGTCAACTCGCTGTGGAAGCTGCAGGAGAAGCCTTTTGCGGGGGATGCGGCCAACAGCTACAACGACGGGCCTCCCGCTCCCGGCGCGAAGCCGCTCGGGCCGTTCTACGAGCTGGAGTCGTCCTCTCCCGCCGCCGCGCTCGAGCCGGGCAAGAGCCTCACGCACGTTCACCGCACCCTCCACCTGAGTGGGCCGGAGCCGGCCTTGGATGTGGTCGCGAAGGCGACGCTCGGCGTCTCGCTGGCCGACGTTCGCGCGGCCCTAAAGCCGTAAGAGAAGGTCGTAATAAGAATGAGTCAGGCACTGTTCCACTGCGGCAGATTGCTCGGCGTGCTCACGTTGGCGAGCCTGTCCTTTCCAGCCGTCGCCCAGGAGGACGGCTTTCAAGCGCTCTTCGACGGCAAGACGCTCGACGGGTGGAAGGCCGCCGACATGAGCTTCTGGTCGGTCGAGGACGGCGCGATCACCGCCACGATCACGCCAGAGAAGCCGCTTCCAGCCAACCTCTACCTCATCTGGCAGGGCGGCGAGCTGGCGGATTTCGAGTTGAAGCTGAAGCACCGCGTTTTCGGCTCCCCGAAGATCAACTGCGGCTTCCAGTACCGCAGCCGCGAGCTGCGCAACCACGACGTGCTCGGCTACCAGATGGACAACAACCTCGACACGCCGTGGCTCGTGCGGCTCTACGAGGAGCACGGCCGCCACAATCTGGCGCTGCGCGGCGAGCGCACCGTGATCGACGAGTTCGGCAAGATGATCAAGGAGCCGCTCGCAGAAGCCCAAGGCCCGGCCACCTTCAAGCTGGAGGAGTGGCACGAATACCATCTGGTCTGTGTCGGCCCGCACGTCACCTTGGCGGTCGACGGCAAACGGGCCGCCGCGTTCACTGACAACGACCCGAAGCACCAGGCCTTGCAGGGCATCCTCGCGCTGCAGCTCCACACCGGGCCGCCTACGGTCGCGCAGTTCAAAGACATCCGGGTCAAAATCCTCAAGCCCGCGTTCATCCGAACCGTCGCGCCAGCCGCCGCGAAGCCAGCCGCCGGCGGCGATCAGGCCCTGCGCGACAAGACGCTCGTCGTGTGGGCCGCGCCCGCGAACCTCACGCAGCACGGCGGCAGCGCGCTGACCATCGACGACAGCCGCTCGCACTTCGACGGCGTCGTGTTCGCGGAACGCTCGCCAGCCAAGTGGATGGCGGGCAGCGACAACTACCGCCGCACGGCGCTGCAGCAAGACGCCTGGCCCGTCGAGACGGCCGCCGCGACAACGTTCGTGCAGCTCGCCGCCGTCTACCGCGGTCGCGAGGTCGTCGTCTATCGCAACGGCAGCGAGTACTCGCGCCACGCGATTAAGGAACCTCAGACCTTTGGATCCGACAGCCTCGTGCTCATCGGCCCGCGCCACGCCGGCAACGGGGACTTCTTCGCAGGCGCGGTCGACGATGCGCGCATCTACGACCGCGCGCTGACGGTGGAGGAGATCGCCGCGCTGAGGCCCAACGAGGAAGGCACGGTTAAGCCGTGGGCGTGGTGGACGTTCGACGATGCGGCGGGCAAGGATCGGACCGGCCGTTTCGCCGCTTCACAGCTCAGCGGCGGGGCGAAGGCGGAGGGCGGCCGCCTGCTGCTCGACGGCAAGCGGGCCGCGTTCTGCGGCGCTCGCACGGCCGAGATGCTGGGCGGCTTCTCCTCAGGCGCGCTGCCGCCCTCGCTGGCGTTCAAGCCGGATTTGCCCGGCGACATCGCGATTGTTCGCCGCTTCCGCAACCACCTGCTCGCCGACCCGTACCGGCCCACGTATCACTTCGCAATCCCTGAAGACTACGCTGGCCCGTTCGATCCCAACGGCGCGATCTTCTGGCGCGGCCGCTACCACCTGTTCTACATCTACCAGGAGAGGCGGGTGCACGTCTTCGGACATGCCTCCAGCGTGGATCTGATCCACTGGCGTCAACACCCGACGCCGCTCTTCCCGACGGCCGACAGCGCCGACCGGGGCATGTTCAGCGGCAACTGCTTCGTCAACAAGAAGGGCGAAGCCACGATGCTCGTCCACGGCGTGGGCGCGGGCAACTGCATCTTCCTCAGCACGGACGACGCGCTCGACCGCTGGGCGCGCCTGCCGTCGAACCCGATCATCCCGAACCCGACCGGCAAGGAGCCCTACACGTCGTGGGATCCGCACGGCTGGCTCGAAGGCGACACGTACTACGCGCTCTTCGGCGGGCAGCCCGGCCAGAGCCCGAAGCCCGCGGCGGCGTTCAAGGCCACCGAGCTGGACGGCTGGAGCTACGTCGGGCCGTTCCTGCACCACGAGATGCCGGGCGTGGCGGCGAACGAGGACATATCCTGCCCCGACTTCTTCACGCTCGGCGGCAAGCGCGTGCTGGTCTGCATCGCGCACAACCGCGGCACGCGCTACTACGTGGGCGAGTGGAAGAACGAGCAGTTCCATCCCGAAGTCCACGAGCGCATGAGCTGGACGGACAACCTCTACTTCGCGCCTGAGTCGCTGCTCACGCCCGACGGCCGGCGCGTAATGTGGGCCTGGATCTTTGACCAGCGCAGCGGCGAGGCGCGGCTGGCCAGCGGCTGGTCCGGCGAGCTGGCGCTGCCGCGCGAGCTCACGCTGGGCGACGACAGCCGCTTGCGCGTGCGCCCGCTCGACGAGCTGAAGCGGCTGCGGTACAACGAACAGTCGTTCAAGAATCTCGCCCTGCCCGCGGACAAGGAGGTCGTGCTTCACGCCCTCAAGGGTAATGCCATCGAACTGGAGCTGACCATCGAGCCGCAAGACGCGAAGCAGTTCGGCGTGAAGGTGTGCCGCTCGCCCGACCGCGAGGAAGAGACGCTGGTCATCTACGATGTGGCCGAGCAGACGCTCAAAATTGATACGGGCAAGTCGAGCCTGGCCGAAGGGACGAAGGCGGTCGAGTCCGCGCCGTATGCGCTCAAGCCCGGCGAGCCGCTCGCGCTACGCGTGTTTGTGGACAAATCCATTGTGGAGGTTTTCACCGCAGACGGCCGGCAGGCGCTGGTGCGACGCGTCTATCCGGTGCGCGTCGACAGCGTGGGCGTCTCGGCCTTCGCGAACGGCGGCGCGGCGCGCGTGCGCGAGGGCCAGGCGTGGCAGATGGCCCCCAGCAATCCGTACTGACCCCGCTGCGCGCCCGTCGGGCGCCGCGGCTTCTCACCGCAGGGACGCCACCCCGTTGGCGTCCGCGGACGGCAGGGGCTGCCGTCCCTACCACGGGGCCAGGCTCAGGGGTTTCCGGTCTGAAACGGAGCGGCGGGCAGGCCCGCTCCGTTGAAGAGGTTGCAGGTGGGGTTGTCGGCCCAGGCGTAGCGCACCGCGACGGGCTTAGGTACGGCGGGCGACCAGACGACCACGGAAGCCCCCTCGATTTTCGCGGTGGCCCACGCCCATTTCTTGTTCTCGCCGCAGACCGCAAAGCCCTCCAGCTCGCCGCCCGGGCTGTGCCGCACGAGCGGCTTGAGCGCCGGAGACATGCTGGTGGGCTGGTAGTGCGCGGGCAGGGGTTTCGCTGCCAGCCCGCCGTCGCCGGGCTGGAAGGTGACCCGCGCTTTGTCCGCCTCGACGGTCATCGACTGGAAGACCGGGCCTGAGTCCGCGACCGGGCGCTTGTAGGTTCGGGCCAGCGCGAGCCGCGCGAGCCGTTCGCCCACCTCTTTCTTGCGAGCGGGATGCACATCTTCCTCGCCAAGGTCAATCAGCACCGCCTGGCCCGTGTTGGGGAGCGCCAGCGCCTGGGACTGCGCGTCCCGCAGTTGCGCCCACAGGCTGTTTTCAGGCAGGTCCTTCTTTGCGCCGCAATTGGGCAGCTGGCAAAAATAGAACGGGAAATCGCTGCCCCAGCCCGCCCGCCAGCCGCGGATGAGGGCCTCGAAGACCTTCGCGTAGCCGCCGGGCTGTCCGGTGTCTTGCTCGCCCTGATACCAGATGACGCCCCGGATCGGCGCAGCCATCAGCGGATGAATCATGCCGTTGAAGATGCGTCCTGGAACGCTGTGCGCGCCGGGGTTGGGCGGGATGGCTGGCAGCGCCTGGCGCTCCTCGCGGGTCAGGGCCGGAAGCTCGAACTCCACTTTCGCCTGCCACTCCCCGTTGATGAGGAGGCGAGCCGCCCCGACCCCGACGAACAGGGTTGACGGCATCGCGGCCCGCTCGCTGGGCGTGAACAGGCGGATCGCCACCGTGTTTGCGCCCTCGCGCAGCGCGCCCGCGGGAAGCGTGTAGCGGACGTCGAACCCGCCCTTCAAACTTTCGACAGCGGTCTCGCCGATCTTCTTCCCGTTGAGATAGCACGCGTTGAAGTCGCGCACCGCGCCCACCTGAATCATCGCATTCTCCAAGGGGCCGGGCGGAACGACGAACGTCTTCCGGAACCACACCGCGCCAGAGTCGGCGAGGCCTGCGGCCTTCAGCGTGGAGGGCAGCGTCACGGTCTTCCAGCCGTCGAGGGGCGCATCCGGCGCCGCGTAGGGCGCAGGATCGGCCGGCCGATCCATCCGCTTGAAGCGGGCCTCCCACTGGCGGTAGGCGGGAAGGTACTGCTCCTTGAGCAGCGGATAGTCATCCACGCGCTTCTTTACGCTGGCCTGCTTGTCCTTCCACTCGGGCGAGGAGTCGAAGGCCGCGGGCGGCAGCCAGGAGAGCGCGGAGGTGCCCGCCCACGCCGCCAGGATCAGGCCGACGGGCTGGCGGGTCGTCTGCTGCACGCGCGCGCCGAAGAAGTAGCCCACCGCGCCGAACTCCATCGCCGTGTCGGGCCGGGCAGCGATCCACGCGCCTTTGCAGTCGCTCGCGGGCGCCTCCGCGCCGATGTTCGCCACGCGGAACTGGCGCAGCAGCGCGTTGGACGACCGCGGGATCTCTTCGCCGGCCTCGGCGGCGCGGGCCAAGCCAAAGGCCATGTTCGACTGCCCCGAGCAGACCCAGACATCGCCGACCACCACGTCGGCCACCACAAGCCGGTTGGCGCCCTCGACGATCAGGTCAAAGGGGCCCTCGCCGACTCGCGAGACATCGAGGCTCACGTTCCATGTGCCGTCGCGGCCCGCGGACGCTTCGGAGCTTGCGCCTCCGAGCGTGACCTTCACCTTCTCGCCCGCTGCGGCCCGTCCCCAGATCGGCGTGCGCTCAGACTTTTGAAGCACCGCGTGGTTGGAGAGCAAGGCGGGCAGCGCAACGTCAGCGCGCGCCGAAGTCACGGGGGCGCTCAGGCTTACGAGCAAGGCTGAAGGCAGGAGGAGCAGTCTGTTCATAAGGATCGCTACCTCTCCCTTGCCGTCGAACGCCGCCGGAGCAGCTCCCAAGCGGTTTACTGGATCTGAATCAGCGTGCCTGTGATGTAGATGAGGCGCACAGACGTGGGCCCGTAGATCACCCGCCACGACCCAGACAGCGCTGCGCTTTCGAAGGCCCCCGTGATGCCGCCGGCCGCTGTGACGATGGTGTGGGAGGGCGCGGAGGGCCGGCCCGCCGGAAGGTTCGGCAGCAGCGCCAGGCCGGAGAGGTTCAGCACGCCCGCGACGGCCAGGCGGTCGCTGGTGCCGTTCGACAGGATGTCCAACCTGAGCGCGCCCGTCAGGATCGGCGAGCCGGCGAGGGTCAGCGTGCCGTCTGGCGCGACATCTCCCGTGACGGTCAGCTGGCCGTTCGTAACCGAGCCGCCGCCCGAGAGGGAGGCGATGGTGATCGCGCCTCCTGCCAGATCCAGCGTCGCGCCCGCGGCGACAGACACCGTGGCTGACTGCGGAAGGACTGCGCCGCTCGTGGCCGGGAACCACTTCGCCATGAGCGTGGCCTCCACGGTCTGCCGCTCGAGATCGGACAGCCGGCGATTGTAAACCAGGATCTCCGCCACCTCGCCGCGGTAGTACCGGGTCGGCCACGAGGACGAGAACCAGTAGTCGCCGATCGCGGGCTTGAAGCTCTGCTGCGAGCCGCTGACCGAGGTGACCAGATGGGGCTGGCCGACAACGGCCGTGCTGTTGGAAATGACGCCGTTCATGTACACGATGCCACCCCCTGCCGCGTTGTGGAAGTCATCGCCGTTGCCCGGGTAATACCACGAGGTTCCGCCGATGCGGAGTCCTTTATCCTCCAGGTTCCTGCCCCAGAAGCCGCCGTTATCGTTGCTGCCGTCGCGGAGCATATTGACCGCGAAAACTGTCTGCGCATTCGTGATAGCCGAGCCGACCATCCGCTTGCGCGCGCCCAGGCCGAAGCGCAGGCCGCCGCGGCCGTTGAAGAGCGCGCGGTCATAAACTGGGCAGTGGCTGTCTTCAGTGGTCGCGAACGTAAACCCAGAGCCTTCCGCGTCCGCCCACGCCGTCACGTTCGAGCCGTCAACCAGCGTGGTGAACGTGTTGGTCAGCGACGCGTCCAGCCGGTAGACGAGCCCCGTGACGGAGGAGGCGCTGGTTGCCAGCATGAGCGTGCCGGACTCGACGGCCGTGGGCCCCGCATAGGTGTTCGGGCCGGCCAGCGTGACGCGTCCGCTGCCGACCTTCGTCACCGCCACGTTACCTGTGATCACCCCGGCGAACAGGCTGTCGGCATTCAGCGCGCCGACTGCTAGGGCGGAGCGGGTCGGGTTCCGGTTGCCTACGCTGCCCGCGCCGTTGAGGGCCGCCAGCTGAACGGAGAGCCCCCCCAGCTCGACGGCCGCGCCGTTGCGCACGTTGAGGACGGTGTTGGTGGGTAGTACCGAGACGCCGAACTGAGGGGCAGCGCCCGCGCCGAGCCACTTCGCCTTCAGGTAGCTCTCGACGGCCTGGCGCTCCGCGTCGTCGAGCCGACGGCTGTAGACCAGCACCTCCGCGATGTCGCCGCGATAGCCGCGCCGGTACGTCGTGTTCCCCCAGTAGTCGCCGATGGCGGTAAACCACGTCTGGGCCGCCCCGCTCATGGCCGTCACGACCAGCGGCTGGCCAATGGTATACGCATTGCCCGGCGCGCCGTTGGTGTAGACCCAGCCGGACGACGCGAAGTCGTTACCGTTGCCACAGAACTGCACAAAGGGGGATTGGAGCCGGATGCCGACGTCCTGTTCGGATTGGCCCCAGATGCCGCCGAGGTTGTTGTTCGCGGCAGGTGCGAAGACCAAGAAGACGGATTGCGCGCGGCAGGCGCGGTTAGCGGCGAGCCGGACAACGGTCGTTTCGCTACTGTTGCGGAAGCGCAGGCCGCCGCGGCCGCCGAACAGCGTCGGGTCGTATACGGGGCATTTCTCGGACTTGTTGGTGGTGAAGAGGAAGCCCGAACCGTTCGCGTCGGCCCACGACACGACGTTTGAGCCGTCGGCGAACTGGATCGTCGAGAGCGCGTTCGAGGCGGCGTCGAGGCGGTAGACGAGGCTGTCCGTCAGGCGCGAGGCCAGCGACAGCGTGCCGGCTTCGACCGAGGTCTCGCCGGTGTACGAGTTGGTGCCGCTCAGCACGAGCACGCCGGTGCCGACCTTGCGGAGCCCGCCGTCGGTGGCTGCGCCCGCGGCGTCGTGCACGAGCGCCGCCGAGACCGCTTGCGTCGAACCGGATACCCAGTCGAAGATCGCGCCGCCGGTTGAGATTTTCATCTGCGGCACATTGTGGGCGTATCCCCAGCTCGAGTGGCCGGTCTTGCTGCGGAGCGTGCCGCCGGAGACCGTGATCGAAGGGGGGCTCGCCGGGGACTCCGCCACGAAGGCGTCCAGATCCACCAGGCCGTTGCCGCCAACCTGAACGTCGGCCGAGCCTTCCCCCGCGAAGGCGCGCACCTGAGAGGCGTTTAGGGTGGCCGCGCCGGCGACGCTGCCGACCGTGACCGAGGAGTTCGCGCCGTCCATACCGAGGTTCAGTACGGCGGGGCCGATGGCTGCGTTGACCGCCAGCGTGCCGCGCGACACCGTGAGTACGCCCGGGTTGCCGGTCGAGCGGCCGACGACGAACGGGGCTTTCGTTTCGATTCGCGCGTTGCCGTCAGCGAACGCGACCGTCGCGCCGACGATATCCAGCGAGTTGAGGATGCTCGGCGACACGTTGTTCGTTACAGCCACGGTTCCGGAGAGAATGCGGACGGCATTGGAAGATGCTCCGATCACGCCGTTCGACCAGTTCGCCGAATCATTCCAGTTGCCCGAGCCGCCGGTCCAGACCGCGCTGCCCGCCGCGTTGTAGCTCAACGCCTCCGCGAGGTAGTTGTGCAGCACGTCTTGGTCGGAGAGCATGCCGGTGTGGACGCGTACGCGCGACAAGGCGCCGGAAAAGAAGTTCGTGAAAACCGCCGGCGCGTTGTATTTCTTCACAGCACCCAGCGCGAGGGGAATGCCGGACTGGGCCGGATCCGAGCACCATGAGAAGGATACGGCGTTGCCGTCCACGAAGACCTTCTCTTGCTTGAAGGCGTTTCTGACCACGGCGATGTGGTGCCACGCGCCTGCGGGAGGGATGCCATAACTAAAGCCAACGGACCCGTTGAGATTGTCCACCGCCACCCCGCCGTTATCATAGCGAAACATCACACGGGAACCCTCCCAGGAGTTGGCGCCGTTGTCCTCCGTCCACGCAAGGTAGACCGACTTCGCGGCGGGCACGGATGCGACCCAGACCCACGCTTCCATCGACCATGCGCTGATCCCGGTCAGCGAGGCGGGCGCGATGCCGTTGGTCAGGACGCTCTGCGCGGTGCCGCCGAACAGCACGGCTTTCCGTCCGAGAAGGCTGTTGGTGAAGATCGCCCCCGTGCTTCCCGTCGGCACGGCGAAACTTCCGCCGAGCGTTCCGCTGTTCGGCCACTGCGCAACGGCATCGCCGTCACTCGCGGTAAGCGCCTCAGCGGAAACGTCGACCAACAGGGTTCCTGAGGAGCGCAGCTCCTGCGTCAGCCCCGACAACGCACCCATCAGCCCAAGCGCGACCGGCACGATCATTTTCATGAGGAAGTTCCCTAAGGGCACGAGCATGAATCGCCTGTGCAGCATGTCAACCGAACGAATGAAGCATCCCAATACTTATGGAACGAAGTTTACGTCGAAGGCCGCCGACGAGTCAACCGAGTTTTTCAGTTGCAGCGGCTGGGAGCAAGGGCGCTTTTGTCCTTGCGGCGGAACAAGAGCGTCTCCGCCTTCCAAACGGGGACGAGAGTCTCCGCGCTCCCAAGGAACGAAGTGGAGTGGACCGCAAGCAACGGGCCGAGGGCTCGGGACGTGACAGGACAACTGATAATCCAATTGACAGTTTGGCAGAAGCCGGTCAATCTTCTTCCCTCATCACCCGTAACCGAGGCAGTCTCATGAACAGGATCATTCTCGCCTTCATCGTCGCCTTCTCGCTCATTGCTCACGCGGCCTCGCCGCCCGCAGGAGCTCCGGCGTGGACCGGGCTCTGGCGTTTCGACGGCAACCTGTCGGACGCGAGCGGTAACGGGCAGGACGCCTGCGCCGCGCTGCCCGCGTTCGCGCCCAGCGCCGAAGGCCAGGCGCTGCGGCTGTCCAACACGGCGGTTGAGATTCCGGACGCGCCGGGCCTGCGCCTCACGCGCGGCTTCCGCCTCGCCTGCCGCGTGCGCTTCGCCAGTCTTGCGGCCGGCAACGCGTGGGCGACCGTGGCCATGAAGGGCGAGTACGGCGAGGGCGAGTACATCCTGCGCGTCGATCCCGCCGCGGAGGGACGGCACTTCAGCTTCTTTGCGAACGCCGGAGGCTGGGAGCCTCGCGTGTCGTCGCGTACGCCGGCCCAGGCAGGCGTGTGGTATCAGGTGGAGGCGGGCTGGGACGAGCAGGGCCTCTGGATGACGGTGAACGGCGACACCACGCGCGTCGCCCGCGGCGGCCAGCCGGCCGCAACCCGCGAGCCCCTGCGCCTCGGGGCCTTTGACGGCGAGCTCGACGACCTGCGGATCGCGAGCCCCGGCGGCTGCCGCACGGCCACGGCGTGCTGGCCGTTCGAAGGCGACCTGCGCGACGTGTCCGGCCACGGGCACGACTTCACGTCGCCGGGCCGCTCGTTTTCGCCGGTCGCCGGCGGGCAGGCGCTGCAGGCCGCAGCGGGCTCCCTCGCGTGTCCGAGCGCGCCGGACTTGCAGCTGGCGCCGGGCTTTCGCCTCGACTGCTCGGTGGTGTTCCACGAGGTGCCTGCGGGGATCACGACGATCGCGTCCAAGGAGGGCGAGTATCAGCTGCGGCTCGACCCGCAGGCGGAGGGCGGCAAACTCTCGTTTTTCGTGAACCTCAACGGCTGGGAGCCGCGCGTGCGCTCCGAGCGCCGCGTCGAGCCGGGCACGTGGTGCCGCGTCAGCGCGCAGTGGGATGGGCTTGCCCTGACGCTCGATGTCAACGGCGAGCGGACCGAGGTTCCGCGCTCCGGGCTCGCGAAGCCCGGCAGCAGCCCCCTGACGCTCGGGCGCTTCAACGGGCTGCTTGACAACGTGCGCGTCGAGAACCCCAAGCCGGCAGTTGTGCGGCTACAGGACGTCGTGACAGAGAGCACGCTCCTGCGCGCGGGCCGCTCCGAGCGGCTGACCGGCGTGGTCCGCAACTTCGGCAACGCGGTCACCAGCTGCGTCGTCTCGCTGGGGCTGCCGCGGGGCGTTGTCTGCGAGACGCCCGCCGCGTTGGATCTGGGCGCGCTTCCGGCCGGCGGCGCGCGGCCCGTCGAGTGGTGCGTCCGCGCCGACGCGGCTGCCAGCGCGACGGCGACGTTCGCGCTCGCGACGCCGGGCGCCGCGCCCGCCCTGTCGCGCAAGGCGCTGGCCTTCTTGGCGGCGACCGACCCCGACTACTCCGCCCGCGCTTGGAATCCGCCGTGCCCGACGAACGGGCTGGCCGCGACCTACTACGTGGACGGCTTGCGCGGCGACAACGCTCGCGCAGGCACTTCGCCCGCGACGGCCTGGCGGGACTTCACGCCGGTCAACGGCCGCACGCTGGGCCCCGGAGAGCGCCTGCTCCTCCGGCGCGGCAGCGTGATCAACCAAGAGCTTCAGGTGTCCGCCCGCGGCACGGCGCAGGCGTGGGCCGAGATCGGCGCCTACGGCGAAGGGCCGCGGCCCGTCATCCGCCGCAACTGGGACATCGACGACCGGTGCGCGCTGATCAAAGACCCCGACTTCTTGCGCATCCGCAGCCTGGTCGTCTGCCACGCCGGCAAAGGCCTGATCGTGCACTACGCGGCGGGCGGCCACCGCGGGCTGCTCATCGAGGACTGCATCGCGCACCACATCGAAGGGCTCTACCGCCCGAACAGCCACGGCATTCCCGAGTGGCGCGGCCGCACCGGCGCGCCCGGCGACGGCATGAGCTCGGCCGGCTTCGCCGTCAGCGGCGCGCCCGCCGAGGAGCTTGTGCTGCGCGACTGCGAGATGTTCCAGTGCTCGTGGGGCTTCCGCTTCTCCGGCGACAACGTAACGGTCGACCGCGTATTCTGCCACGACAACTACGCGCACAACACCTCGCCGCACCCGGCCCTCACCTCCATCCGCCGCTCGTACCTGCAGAACAGCATCTTCGACGCTTCCGGCTGGCACGCCCACGCCGGCACCATGGGCATCATGCTGGTGGATCAGGTCGGCCTCGTGATCCGCAACTGCCACTTCCTGAACCAGCCCGACTCCGGCTCGCACGACGAGGGCGGGATCGACTTCGAGGCCCGCGGCGAAGGGTGCCTCATCGACCGCTGCACCTTCCGCAACAACGCGGGCGCGGCGGTCGAGATGCTCGGCCTCAAGTCGCCGCAGGCGCGGAACGTCGAGATCGCCGGCTCGCGCTTCGACCGCAACAACGCGGCGCGCAAGCTGGGCCCCTCGGAGATCTTCATCTGGGGCAGCCGCGACCCGGAGGTCTGCTGCAGCACGGGCCTGATCCGCGACAACGGGTACGTGCTGAACCCCGGCGTGCTCTTCTTCACAAACCAAGCGCCCGCCACGACCCGCTGGGCGCTCAGCAACAACACGCAGTACGCCACGGCCAAGGCGCTCGACAAGGCCATGCGCCTTAACAACCCGCCGGCGGTCGACGCCGGGCCCGAGGTCTGGAGCGATCGCACGACCGTGCGGCTGGCGGGTGAGGTCGACGACGACGAGCGGCCCGCGCCCGGCGAGCTTGCGGTCGCGTGGGAGGTCTTGGAGGGCCCCTGCGCCGTCGCGTTCCGCAACCCCGCCAAGCCCGCGACGAAAGCCGACTTCTCGGCCCCGGGCGACTACCGGCTGCGGCTCAAGGCCGACGACGGCGAGCTGTGGCGCTGCGGCCACACCGCCGTCCACATTCTGCCCCCCGGCACCTCCGTGGCGCGCGCGTGGGCCTTCAGCCAGCCGCTGGACAAGGAGGGCTGGAGCGACTGGAACCTCGGCACGAAGGACGTGGAGTATCTGGGACAGACGTGGTCCTGCATCGCGCGGCCGGTCCGGCTCGTCGCGGGCGGCCACTACGTCGTCGCGCTTGAGAGCGCGTACGACGCGCACCTGCTCTCGCCCGACGCGCTCGGCGTGGACCTCGGCGCGAACGGCCTCGTCGCGCTCCGCTTCCAGAACCACACGCCGGCCACGCGCATGCGCCTGCGCTTTACAACGAAGGGCGCGCCGGCGTGGGACGCCAAGCTCGGGCAGGCGTTCGCAGTGACCCCGAACGACACCGTGGCGCGCCTCTACACGGTGGACATGCGCGGCGCGGACGGATGGAGCGGCACGCTGAAGCAGCTCCGGCTCGACATCGCCGACGGCGAGCCGCTCACCGGCACCTGCCGTATCGACTACATCTGGATCGGCCGGCAGCGGAAGTAGGCGGCGCACATGAAGGCCAGCCCTGCTCCGGTACAGCGGGCGGCCCCGCACACGGGGCGAAGCGCTGGCTGTCCGGCCTTCGGTTCGCCTCAGGCCATCATGAGAATCGCAGGATCTCGATGCCGCCGCTGTTGCGCGGCAAAAAGCGGTTTGATAGAGTGGCCACGCGATCAGGTTGTCTCGGCTCTGTTTCGCGGGCGGTTTTGCGAAATGCGGAGGAGCGGCGGGACGGCGCCTGATGCAGGGAGTTTGTGGATCATGGCAGGCTGGACGCACATTTTAGACGCCATCGGCAACACGCCGCTCTTGAAGCTTGGCCGGATCGCGGATCTTCCGATTTACGCGAAGGCCGAATACCTCAACCCGGCGGCGAGCTGATCTAGCGGCAATCATACCTGTCGCTAACTACGCATGAAAAAGCTGCTGGTCATACAGGTCGCGGGGCTGGGGCACGCGTTCGCGGAGCGGAACGGCCTGCGGGAGGTCGGCGGGTGCCCGGTGCGCCCGCTTGAGCCGGTGTTCCCGGCGCTGACCTGCCCGGCGCAGGCGACGCTGCGGACTGGGCTGCCACCCTCCGGGCACGGCGTGTTGGCGAACGGCTTTCTCGATGCCACCTTGCGCAGGCCGTTTTTCTGGGAGCAGTCGTCCGCGCTGGTCGCCGGGCCGCGCGTGTGGGACGCGTTCCAGGCGCGTGGCGGGACGGTCGGGCTGATGTTCCTCCAGCAGAGCTTGGGCGAGAACGTGGATCAGTGGCTTTCGCCCGCGCCGATCCACACGCACGGCGGCGGGTTGATCATGGGTTGCCACGCCCGACCGGCCGACCTGTACGCGCGGCTCTCGAAGCGCGCCGGGGGCCCCTTTTCCCTGCACCGCTACTGGGGGCCACTGGCCTCGGTGAAGAGTTCGGACTGGATCGCCAGGGCCGTCGCCGGGTTGCTGTCCGAGCCGGATGCGCCGGATCTCTGTTTCGCGTATCTGCCGGGCCTCGACTACGATTTGCAGCGCGTAGGGCCTGACCATCCGAAGGCCGCCCAGGCGCTGGCGGCCGTTCGCCGCGAACTGGCTTTACTCTTTGCGGCGGCGCAGGCGAACGGCTACGAGGCGGTCGCATTCGGCGACTACGCGATCACGCCGGTCACGCGCGGCGCCGTCTTCCCCAACCGCGCGCTGCGTGAGGCGGGGCTGTTCGGCGTACGCGAGATCCGCGGCATGCGCTACCCGGACTTTCACCAGAGCGCCGCCTTCGCGCTGGTGGACCATCAGGTGGCGGTAGTGACCTGCTTCGACCCTGCCGCGCGGCCGCGCGTGGCGGAGGCGCTGCGCGGGCTCGACGGCGTGGCGCAGGTGCTGGATCTGACGCGGGACGGGCTGAAGCCAGGCCTACAAACGGCTGCGGCTTGCCCAAGGGCGGGCGACCTGTTGCTGGTGGCGCAGCCGGGCGCGTGGTTCGCTTACCCGTGGTGGACGGAGCGGCGCGAGGCGCCCGACTACGCGACGCATGTGGACATCCACAACAAACCCGGCTATGATCCCTGCGAGCTGTTTTTCGGGCGCACGCCGTTCGGCGTCAGCGTCGACACGTCGAATGTGCGCGGCACGCACGGCCTCGCCGGGCCAGGCTGCGAGGCGGCGCTGGCGTCGACCCTGGCGCTCAGGTCAGGCTCGCTCGCCGGGCTCGCCTGCGAACTTCGCGACTGGCTGAACGCATGAAAACAATCCTCCAAAAATTCTCCGTTCCGTTCCGCTATCCGGTCTGCTTCACGCGGCACATCTTCGCGCCCGACAACCCCCTTCTGGCCTCCGTCCTGCGCCCTCCGTCCTCGGAGCCCGCCCGCGTGCTGGTCGTGGTGGACGCGGGGCTAGCCGATGCGACCCCGGGCCTGCTTCGCCGGATCGAGCGCTTTTTCCGCCAGCACCGCGGCCGAGTGGCGCTGGTGCGCAAGCCGCTGGTCGTGCCCGGCGGCGAGAACGCCAAGAACGGCTGGGCCAGCGTGCGCGAGATCATGATCGCCGCCGGCGCCGAGCATCTGGATCGCCACAGCTACGTGGTCGCGGTCGGCGGCGGCAGCGTGCTCGACATGGCGGGCTTCGCGGCGGCGCTGATCCACCGCGGCCTGCGCTTCGTGCGCGTGCCGACCACGGTGCTCGCGCAAAACGACGCGGGCGTGGGCGTCAAGAACGGCATGAACGACGGCGGGGCCAAGAACTTCGCGGGCACGTTCGCGCCGCCCTTCGCGGTCATTAACGACTTCGAATTCCTGAAGACCCTGCCGCAGGGCGAGTGGATCGGCGGCGTGGCCGAGGCGTTCAAGGTGGCGATCATCAAGGACAAGCCTTTCTTTATCTATCTCTGCAAGAACGCCGCGGCGCTGCGGAACCGCGAGCAGGCCGTGATGGAGCGGGTCGTGCACAAGACCGCCGCGCTGCACCTGCGCCACATCGCGACGTCGGGCGATCCCTTTGAGACGGGCAGCGAGCGGCCGCTCGACTTTGGCCACTGGGCCGCGCACCGGCTGGAGCTGATGTCCAATTTTACGCTCGGGCACGGCCTGGCCGTGTCGGTCGGCATCGCGCTGGACAGCACGTACGCGCAGCTGAAGCGGCTCATCACGCCCGCCGAGCGCGACGCGATCGTGCGCGGCTTGGCGGCGTGTGGCCTGCCCGTGTGGTCGCCGCTCTTGGAGCGCGTGGGCGCGCATGGTGAGCCGGACGTGCTGGAGGGTATCGAACAGTTCCGCGAGCATCTGGGCGGGCGGCTGTGCGTGACGCTGCCCGCGCCGCTCGGCGCGAAGCGCGAAGTCCACCGCCTGGATCTCGCGGCGGTGAAGAAGGCGATCCGTTTGCTGCGTCAGACCACCGCTGAAAAGTACGTTGATTAGAAGGTCTCTGCCCATCAACAGGCGGCCCGCACGGAGGCGGGCCTTCCACCGCGAGAATAGCCGTGAAGAAGCACCTCGCGCTGGAGGGACGACCTCCGTGTCGGCCTTGCGATTCAGGCCAAATACTTTGCGGCGGTGGTATCAGACGGCGCCACTGATGAGACTCGGCGGGGGGACAGACAAGGCGGCACGACCCACTTTCACACTTCATGAAGTGTGGAAGTGGGCGAACGGGGACAATGACTCCGCCCGCGAGCCCGCGTTTCATTCGCTAGGCTGTCAACCGTCTTGAACCCAACCTGCGGCGGATGAAGACGGGTGTGCGGCCGGCTTGAGATACCTGCCGGAGGATGCTACAATTTACACATGACACACGCCTCTTGGGGCGTCCACCGAAACGACTGGCAGACCTATGCGCAACACACACGCGTTCTTCTCGGCCGCCCTTGTCTTCTTCCTGGGCGCCTTCACGGCTCTCGCCGATCCTCCGACGGACCTTCAGCTCTTCCTGCTCATCGGGCAGTCCAACATGGCGGGGCGGGGCAAGGTGACGCCCGCCGACCAGCAGACCAATCCGCGCATCTGGATGCTGGACCAGGCGTGCGCGTGGGTGCCTGCGAAGGATCCCGTACACTTCGACAAGCCCAAGATCGCGGGCGTGGGGCTCTGCTCCGAGTTTGCGCGCTGCGTCGCCGCGCAAGAGCCGTCGGCCAAGATCGGCCTTGTTCCGTGCGCGTTCGGCGGCACCTCGCTGGACCAGTGGAAGCCGGGTTCGGCCCTCTACACCAACGCGGTGGCGCGGATGCGGATAGCCCTCACGAACGGGCAGCTCAAAGGCATCCTGTGGCATCAGGGCGAGGCTGACAGTTCGGCGGCCAAGGTCGCGACCTACCCCGCGCGCTTCGCGGCGATGGTGGCGAAGTTGCGGCAGGATCTCGGCGCGGCGGACGCGCCGGTGATGGTGGGCGAGCTGGGCCATTTCAGGACGAACAATGCGACGTTCAACGCGATGATTCCGCAGGCCGCAGCGTCGGTGCCGCGTTGCGCAGCCGTGTCGGCCGAGGGGCTCAAGGACGGCGGCGACGGCACGCATTTCGACGCCGACGCGCTGCGCGTGTTCGGCAAGCGGTACTACGAGGCGTATGAGAAGATCGCAGGAAAGGGTAACGCCCAACGCTGAACGCTCAACTCAGAACGGAGATTCCGAATACGTGAGCGTTGGACGTTGAGCGTTTCATCATGTTACCCGACAAACAGATGCTCTGGTGGGGGCGCTTCGACCCCGCCTACTCGCGCAACGGCGTGCTGCGGCAGCACCTCGCGGCGCTGGGGTGGACGGTGCGCGACTTCCATCCGAGGTTCTGCGCGCTCGGCGACGTCGAGGCGGCGCTGCGGCGCGTGCCGAAGCCGGATGCGCTGTGGGTGCCCTGCTTCCGCCAGCGCGACCTGGCGGCGGCGCGGCGGTGGTGCGACCGCCACGGCGTGCCGCTGATTTTCGATCCGTTGATCAGCGCCTACGACAAGCAGGTGTGGGAGCGCTTCAAGCTCAAGGACGGGAGCCGCGCGGCGGGGCGCCTGCTGGCGTGGGAGAAGTCGCTTTTCGCCAAGGCCGACCGCGTGGTCGCCGACACGGCGAGCCACGCCGCCTTTTATGCCGAGACGTTGGGCGTGCCGGCCGAGAAGATCCACGTGGTCTACGTGGGGGCGGACGAGGCGCTCTTCCAGCCCGCTCCGCCGCGCGAGGCGGCGGGGCCCGCCGAGGTGCTCTTCTACGGCAGCTTCATCCCGCTGCACGGCGCGGAGACGATCATCGAAGCGGCCCGCGCGTACAGCGGCCCGCCCGCGCGGTGGTGCCTGCTGGGCGACGGGCCGCAGAAAGCCGCGTGCGCGGCGGCGGCGGCCGGGCTGGCCAGCGTCTGCTTTGAAGGCCGCATCCCGTACGGCCAGCTGTCCGCCCGCCTCCACCGGGCTGACATCCTGCTGGGCGTTTTCGGCACGACGAACAAGGCCGGGCGAGTCATTCCGAACAAGGTCTTTCAGGCGCTGGCGGCGGGGCGGCCGGTGATCACGCGCGCCTCGGACGCCTATCCGGAGGCCGCGCGGTCGGGGCCGGCGCTCACCTTCGTGCCGCCCGGCGACCCTGCGGCGCTCGCGGCGGCGGTCGCTCGCTGGACAGGAAACCGTGCCGCGCTCGCGGCGGCCGCGCGCGCCGCGCGCCCGACCTACGACGCCAGCTTCTCCTCCGACGCGATACGCAGCCAGCTCGCGCGCTGTTTGCGCGCGCTGTGATATCCGCTCGAAGCGTAGTGGCCGCCATCCGGTTGGGCGCGCGCACTATCGCCAAGTGCTTTCGCAACGAAAAGCGCAGCTCCGTTGGCCGCCTCCCTGCAGGCCCTCAGGTCGGCCGCCTTTTCTTCCGGGGTGCGGACTTCACGGTTCAGGTATCCTGGCGCCTCGCATCTAATTGGCATGAAGCACATGCCGACAATTACGGCGAAAGGTGAAAATCAAAGTTCTCATAAGAATCTTTCTCATAGCCACAGGCCCATGCCGCCAAATCGACGGGAAGGAAACCGGTATCAACTACAACGTCTACGGGCAGTGACAGAATACCCGCCAGACACATTACTGTAACATCTTGAGGCGCATAGTAGAGGTCAGCCACGACCGCCTTATAGGGATAGCTTCCAAAGAAATCTTGTCCCGTTCTTGTTTGAAGAGTGCCCATACACCCGGACATCAAGAGTGCTATCAATGGCATCATTCGTTGCATAAGGTTCATTTCGCCGACCTCGTTGTTACTGTCCAACAGCGCCCTCTAGGCAAGGCGCAGCCGTTGCCTAATACCAATGCCGAGAAAAGTAAATGAACTAAACGGGCGGCCCCACACACAGGGAGGGACGGCTTCCACGCCGTCCGCGGCCGGGGTGGAGCCCGGCCCTCCCGTGTGTCTTGTGCCTGGCATAGGGTCTAGATACTTTTCGGCAGTGGTATAAGAGGACTGGATAGCGTCTTTCCTCAGAACATGGTCCACCACTTCTTCGTGAAGAAGGCGCCGAAACTGATCGGATTTGTGTCGGGACATGCAGGCGGCGTCTATCAAGGGAACGGCGAGCCGCGCGGCAGGGCCGCGCGGCCTCGCATGGCCGCTGCGCTCAGCGGCTGGCGGGCTTGGCGCAGAGGAAGATCTCGCGCGTGGACGGGTAGTCGAGCCCGTACCGCTCGACGTCCTGCGCCGGCAGATCCGGTACGCTCAGCACCTCGACGCCGAACCCCCCGGCCTTCAGGCGCTCCGAGAAGTCGAGCCCGTACAGCCGGAGGTGATCCTCCTGCTTGAAGTGCTCGAGCCGGCCGGCCGGCGTCTTGACCTCCGGGTTTTCGTAGGTGGCCGCGCCGTAGACCGGCACCATGATGACGGCCAATCCTCCGGGGCGGAGCACGCGGAAAAGTTCAGAGATCGCCTTGCGGTCGTCCTCGATGTGCTCCAGCACGTGCGAGCACCAGAGCAGCGAGAAGCTGGCGTCCGGCAGGCGCAGGTTGATGATGTCCATGTGCTCCATCGCGGCCGGCGACGCAATGTCCACGCTGAGATACGACTTCGAGATCGAGCGGAGCCACGGCACCACGCAGCGCTCGGGCGCGAAGTGAAGGGTCTTGTCGGCGTGCTGGGCCAGCTTATCCTTCAGCGTGAGGAACGCGAAGCGGTGCCGCTCGGCCGAACCGCAAGACGGGCAGGCGAAGCTGTCGGCCGGCTTGTCGGGGAAGGGGATGCGCAGAAAGGCGTGGCCCGTCCACCCGCAGATGGGGCACTCGCGCCCTGACCCGAGAGACAGATACAAGAAGCGAAGTCGCTTGAAAAGACCCGGCATGATTCGTATGCGTTTTCGTTTCATTCTTCTCCTCTCGAGGGCTGACAGGGGGGCCGTATCGCGGGGCGCCTCTTACGATACGTGTTTTGTACAGTACACAAGACTGAACACGGGTGTCAAGGGCGCGCTATCTTGCTAGGTACAAGGCCCCCGTATTCTGCTACAATACGCGCAGTATTCACAGCCTGTAGCGGGCGAACGGGAGGCACGGAAGACGACATGCGCATCTTGATGGTCGACAATATGCAACTCCGCCAGTACGGCAACCTGAAAATGGGGCCGGGGCGGAAACTGGTCTGTGGCGCCATCCGCAACAACTGCCGGCTGGCCGAGTTCAGCGACCGCGATATCGCCCGCTACCTCGCCCCGCTCGGGATTCGCAAAATTGGCGGCCGCCTCGCCAACAAGAAGCTGGTCCAGACCGCCAAGAACTTCAAGCCCGACCTCCTGTTTATCGGGCACTGCGACTACATCCGCAACTGGGCGCTCGACGAGATCCGCGCGGCCCTCCCGAAGATCCGCATGGCGCACTTCAACATCGACCCGCTCTGGATGGACTGGCACCTCCAGCAGATCCGGGAGCGGATGCATTCGACCGACGCGATCTTCGTGACCACGGGCGGGCCGGCCCTGAAGCAGTTCTGCACGGGCAAGAATGTGGTCGCCTACATGCCCAACCCCTCGGACCCGTCGATGGAGGTCGAGGACAACTCGCTGAAGACCGAGTTCGCCCGCGACCTGCTGTTCTGCGGCAAAGAGATCGCCGGAGACGACCGCAACGAGTTCCTGCGCGGCCTGGAGCGCGAGCTGTCGGGCACGCTCCGCTTCGACATCTTCGGCATGTTCGGCCGGCCGCCGGTCTGGGGGGCGAGCTACGAGAAGACCTTGGCCGAGAGCAAGATGGCGCTAAACCTGAACCGCAAGGAGGAGTGGCCGCTTTACTCCTCCGACCGCATCGCGCACCTGATGGGCAGCGGCCTGCTGACCTTCCTGAGCGACCGCGGCAGCATGCAGAAGTTCTTCAGCGACCGCGAGGCCGCTTTCTTCCACGACGCGGGCGACCTGCGGGACAAGATCCTGTACTATCAGGCGCACGACGACGCGCGCCGCGCGGTCGCCGCGGCGGGCCGGGCGCGCTACCACCAGCTGTTCAGCGGCAGCCGCACGCTGAAGTTCATGGCCGAGACCTTGCTGGGCGAGCCCTACTCGGAGGCCTACGAGTGGGCGGACGAGGTCTACCGATGAGAGGCGCGGCGCGCATTTCGCTCGTGATCCCGCTGTATAACGCCGAGCGCTATGTGAAGGGCTGCCTGGACTCCGTGGCTAGCCAGACCTGTGACCGCTTCGAGTGCCTGTGCATCGACGACGGATCAACCGACCGCACGGCGGCGATCATCGGCGACTACGCGGCGCGCGACGACCGCTTCTCGCTGTACCAGCAGGCGAACGCAGGCTGTTCGGCCGCGCGCAACCGGGGCATCCGGCTGTCGGCGGCCCCGTATCTGGCCTTCCTCGACGCCGACGACGTGCTGCACCCCCAGGCGTTCGAGATCCTGCTCCACCTCATTGAGAGCCGGGAGGCGGACGTGTCCTCCTTTCAGTACGGCCGCGTGCCGAACACCTTCGAGCTGGCTGAGCCGGCGCGCTACGTGGTCGGCGAGGTGCCGGTGACCGTCGACACGGCGCCCTTCCGCTCGTTCTTGTCCAAGAGAGACAAGCGCGAGTCGGCGGCGGTTTGGACGCGGCTTTATCGGCGGCGGTCGATCGAGGGGATCGCCTTTCCCGAGGGCGTGCATTTCGCGGAGGATCTGGTCTTCGTAACCAAGGTCATGCACCGCATCCGGTCGCTAGCCGCCACGCCCCTGACGCTGCTGTTCTACCGGGATCACCCGGCCTCCGCGACGAACCGGCCGCTCTCCGAGCGCCCGCTGCGCTCGTATGCGCAGGCCGCGCGGGAGCTGCACGCGTACTTCGGGGGCCAGCCGCTGACGCGCCAGGAGGCCGGGAGGGTCTTGGTGTTCCTTTCGACCCTGGTGTACAAGACCAGCGTGGTGCCGTTCCTCCGCGACGAGCGGCTCCGGGAGGACGCCGCTCTCCTCGAGCTGGCTCGCGCGCAATGGCTGGAGCTGCTCGCGTCGGGGGCCGTGGGGCTGTCGGGCCTGAGCCTGAGGAAGCGGCTGGCCGGCTGGTGCTTCGCCAAGAACCGGCTTGCGCTCGGGCGGCGGCTCGACGCGCTGGTCGCGAAAAGAGGGCGATAGCTATGGCGGAAGCCACCATCTCGCTGGTCATCCCGATGTTCAATGCGGCCCGGCACCTGGAGGCGTGCCTGGCGTCGGTGGAGGGGCAGACGTTCGCCGGCTTCGAATGCCTCTGCGTGGACGACGGCTCGGCGGACAGCTCCGCCGCCCTCGCGCAGTCCTTCGCCGCGCGCGACTCGAGGTTCAGGGTCGTGAGGCAGCCGAACGCGGGGTGCTCGGCCGCGCGGAACCGGGGCATGGGCCTGGCGTCGGCGCCGTTCCTGGCCTTCCTCGACGCCGACGACGTGCTGCACCCGCAGGCGCTCGACGTGGCGCTCGCCCTCATCGAGCGCCACCGGGCCGACGTGGCGTCCTTCAGGCACGCGGATGTGCCGGACGCGTTCGTCCTGCCGGAGACGGCCCGGTATGCGGCCGACGCCGTGCCGGCGAGCGTGACGGACGCGCCCTTCCGCTCGTTCTTCCGGCCGACGCGCGACAAGGTCAAGGGCGACCCCGTGGAGATCTGGCTGAACCTCTACCGCCGGGCGGCCATCCGGGGCATCGCGTTCACGGAGGGCGTGCACTTCGCGGAGGATGTCGTGTTTGTGGTCAAAGTGATGCACGCCATCCGGCGGCGGGTCTCCACGCCGACGACCCTGCTGTTCCACCGCGACAACCCGGCCTCCGCCATCAACCAGGGCGTGACCGAGAAGTACCTGTCTTCGCACGCGCGGGCCGCCCGCGACCTTCACGACCACTTTGCGCAGCGCGCGCTTGACCCGCAGGACGCCCGCCTGGTCTCGCGCTACATTTCGTACATGCTTTACAAAGCCTGCGTCTCGCAGCCCGCGCGCAAGATCCGGCTGCCGGAGGGCCGCCCCGTGCTGGAGCGCGCCCGCGTGCTGGCCGCTGAGCTGGCCGCTCAGGGGCTCTTCGATGCCGGCGGCCTCGGCCTCCGGAAGCGGCTCGCCACGCGGTGTTTTCTCGGCGGGTGGGTGCGCCTGGCGAGGCGGCTGGCGTAGCGGGTTCGCTCCGGCTGCCCGGCAGGGCCGGCTGGCGCGGGCGGAGCGCCTATTGGACATCCGGCAGGGCGCGGCGCGCCACGGCCCGGAGCGTCTCCGCGTTCGCCGCCGCCGTGTCCGGCCCGCAGCGGTTCTGGTCTGCGGCGACGCGCTCCAGGATCAGGCGGTTGATGGCGGGGCTGTAGTGGACGATGTCCGTGTAGTTGGCGAGGTTCGTGACGACGCCGACCTCGGCCTGGAAGTCGTAGGCGCGCACGTTCGGCAGCGGCAGAACCTCTTGGATGAGGCGCGCCTTGACGTCCAGTATCGTGTCCAAGGTGCCGTCCCTCAGAAACGAGCCCCAAACCAGCTCCGAGTAGGGCGGGAAGAAAAGGACGTATTCGATCTCGGGGTGGGCGCGGAACCCGCTGAGGTAATACGTCGCGAAGTTCTCAATCATCAAGCGGGCGGTCTCCTGCTTCCCCTCTCGTCGCATGCTGACCAGATCGACCGTATTCCGCTTGTCGCGCATCATCTTGAGGACGCGCTCCCGGCCGTACTTCGTGCGCCCGGTGCCGTCGTCCGAGCAGAACATCATGTCGGGGTTCAGGCGCCGGCCGTCGCGCAGGTGAGCCTTGACCACGTCCACGCAGGCGTCGAACACCACGTCCGCGTTGAACAGGTACGCGCACTCGTGAAGGGGCGAGAGGCTGTAGAGGAAGGGCTCGAGCGGAATGAAGTGGGTGCCGGGCTTCGCGGCCATCGCGTTCAGGTCCACGCTGGTGAGAATGCGGCTAACGCCGCGGTTCGTGATCGCCATATCTGTGAAGAGCTTGTAGGTCGCGGGGTAGCAGCAGGAAGCCGTCGCCTTGATCGGCTGGGGCCACTTCAGAAGCTGCCTCACGTCGGCCAGGGAGAAGTTGAAGCAGATGGAGGAGCCGGCGATGACGGAGTCATAGTCGGCCGTGCGCAGCATGTTGGGTATCATCCGGTACTCGTCCCGGTAAACCGGGCCGACGAGCGGCATTTTGTGATAGCGGCGGTAGGGGTCGATGAGGGCGACGGCTGCCGCGCAGAGCGCGAGAAACAGGCCTGCGCTCGCGAGAACCGTGCCGAACCAGCGCGCGCACGGCAGCTCGGCGGACAGCCGGCTGTTTGCTCGCGCGCGGACGGATTGTAAGGCTTTTAGGATTCGCATAGGCGGACGTTAGAAATTGAAGTAGATGAACGGGCTAATGCGGGCCATGCATAGAATCGACCAGGTCAGGAACAAGGCGGTCTCGGCCAGGCGCAGCCGGGTGGGGCGGAAGGTGACGCTGCGCTTGGCCGCGTTCTTGAAGGTCAGGCAGACCGCCGTCAGCGCGACCAGGAGCAGGAGGCTGCCGTTCGTTGAGAAGTCCGGCCGGACCAGCTCCCGGATCGTGCCGTAATCCATGTTCGAGAAGTCGACCATCGAGCTCCAAATGCGCACCGCAGCCTCGACGCTGCTGGCCCTGAAGAGCACCAGCGTCAGCATGAAGAAGAGGAAGGTGAGTGCCCGGCCCAGGCGGCGGTGCATGGAGAAGCCGAACTCGTTCCAGAGGCGGTGGATGACGAGCGCCGCGCCGTGCATGCAGCCCCAGATCACGTAGGTCCAGCCCGCGCCGTGCCAGAGGCCGCTGACGAAGAAGGTGATTAGCAGGTTCAGGCAGGTTCTAAACGATCCGTAGCGGCTTCCTCCGAGCGGATAATAGACGTAGTGCGATAGAAAGCGCCCCAGCGTAATGTGCCAGCGCTGCCAAAAGTCGCGGATGTCGGTAGCCCGGTAGGGCGAGTTGAAGTTGATGGGCAGATGGATGTTGAACATTTTGCCCAGCCCGAGCGCCATGTCGCAGTAGCCGCTGAAGTCGAAGTAGAGCTGCATCATGTACGCGAGCGCGGTGAACCAAGCCTGGAAAAAGGTCAACTCGCCGGAGAAGCCGAAGCCGCGGGTGGCCCAGATGGCCACCTGGTCGGCGATCACCAGCTTCTTGAACAGGCCGATCGACAGGAGGTGGAGGCCGCAGCTCAGGTGCAGCCAGTTGGGCTTGAGCGACTCCGGCTTCTCGAACTGGGGCATCATCTCCTGGTGGTGGACGATCGGGCCGGCCACCAGCTGGGGGAAGAAGGTCACGAACAGCGTGTAGTTCACGAAGCTAAGGTTGACCAGCCGGACGCCCTTGTAGGCGTCGACGACGCAGGAAATCTGCTGGAAGGTGAAGAAGCTAATGCCCAGCGGGAGCAGGATGTGGAGCGCCGGAAAGTCGGTCTTCAGGAGCGCGTTGCAGTTCGCAAGCAGGAAGTCCGCGTACTTGTAATAGCCGATGAGCGACAGGTTGAAAAGGATGCCGAGCGTAAAAACAGCCTTGCGCGCGGCACCGCCGCGCGGCTGCCGCTCGATGGCGCGGACAAACCAGTAGTTGGCGACGATCGACGAGAGGATGATCCACAGGTAGGCCGGGTTAAACCAGCCGTAGAAGACGAGTGAAGCTGCAGTCAGCCAGAGGTGCGCGACCACGCGTCCGGACAGGCGCCCCAGCAGGAAATAGCCCGCGAGCACGACCGGCAGGAAGAACAGCATGAACTCGTAAGAACTAAACAGCATGTCGGGCGCTTGCCTTCTTCGTCCGCCGCTTCAAGCGTCGCAGAAATCCTCTTGGAGTCTTCGTGATCCTGTAATAGAGGAACCAAGGCCAGAAAGAGAGCGGGAACCTGAACCGGCGGCTTGCCTGCTCATCCCAGATCTCATCCATGAGGTTGAGGTTGTAGTTGAGCGCCCTCGCCTTCGCCCAGATGCGGCTGCGGTTTTTGACGAAGTGCTCAACATTGAAGACCTGCTTGAACGCGCCCAGCTTGCCGATCACATCTAAAGCCAGCATGGTGCGCAGGCACTTCATGCAATGGGAGCAGTTGCGGCTTTTCGCCGTGCAGACGTTGAGAAACTCGTGAGCGACCGGGTGATCGCTAATAAATTCGGTCTTTTGCACGCGCGTCATGTTCATGCCCGTCAAAAAGAACGCGAGCGTATCGGTGCTTAGCAAGGGGATGCTGGCGGGATCTAGCCTGTCGAAGCCCATGTCGCTCTGGATTTTGGACAGCGGATACGCAGAAGAGACGTAGTAGACGCTGAACAGGCGCTGCAAGATCAGCGCGGCCGAACAATTGCACAGGGTTACAAAGTGGGCGAAGGGGCCGAAGTCAATATACTCTCTGACGTTGGAGTTGACGAAGACGAGCGGAAGTCCGAGCCGCTCCGCGCAGCTGCGGCTCTGCTCGAGCCGCTCGCGGCAGAGGCGGTCGATGCCTTCGTCCGTGTAGCTGGCGCCGTACCCGTGGGAGCCGACGTTGAAGAAGGTCAGGTGCGTCAGTCGGTAGGGCGGCGGAGGGGCTGCTGGGTCGGTCAGATACTCAAAGACCGTGGTCAGGCTGTCCACGCCGCACGAAAGGCCGGTGCCGCACGCGCCCGCGGTCTGGGCCGGCGCGTCCAGGAGTGGCGCATCGATGAGTATGGCCTTCTTCCACGGCTGAGCCAATTGAATCATCGGCATCAGAAACCGCGTGACGGTAAAAAACAGACGCCGAGAGACCGGAGCCGTGAACTGGAGGTTGACTCCCTGGTGCATGGCCCAGTGGAGAAGCGCCACGAGAAAACCGTCTGACCGGTCTGCAGTCAGGTAGTCGGCGAATGCGGGCTCGACCGAGTACCACAGCCGATGCGGCGTGCCATTCCGCTCGAACGAGACGCTCATGACGGCTCCGCCATCCGCCGACCGCGTGATGGTCGGGGCGCTGATGAGCACATATTCGGCATTCGCCACTGTCATGGACAACTCCCCGTTGCGCACCGTTCCAAGCAAACTCAGACCTCACCCAACAAGAAATCGTCTCAGATTACCTCTTTCATGGTACCGGTGCAACGGGAAAAAGGGGCGGGGCGAGGGGCTGACAGGAAGCGTAAAATGGGGCTAGGGAAGCGACTGCTGAAGAAAGCGCAACGACTGGCTCCGGTCCTTCTCGATCTCGCACCACACCTCGTCGTAATTGGGCCGCCCGAACGCAAGGGGGCGGTCCGACACCTCCTGGTCGAGCACGTCGCGAAGCGTATAGCGGGCCGCGAAGTCCCGCATTCGGGCCGACATGCCCGCCCGCTGTGCGGAGCTGTTGATCACGATTTTGACCGGCTTCCGGAAGATGCAGCTAAACATGAGCGAGTGGAACGAGTCCGAAACGACGGCCGAGGCGTAGGCGATTCCGCTCAGATACTCGCGGGGGCCGGCGCCGCAGCAGAGCCGGACGTGCGGCATCAGAAGCAGGCGCATACGCAGCAGCCAGTCGCTCAGCTTCCGCCGCCCATAGAGCTGTTGCAGGGACATGTACAAGAGAACCTTCTCGCGATTCGGGCGCGGCAGCGTGCTGAGCATCATCAGGCACGCGCGGAGGTCGCCGAGCCAGTAGCAGAACACGAAGGGCCTGTCCGTTGGCCGCTCGGCCAGCAGCTTGCGCCACTCGGCTTCGGGCAGCAGGAGCGTGGGGTCGAGGACCCACTGCGCCTCGCGACCCGTCCACTGCCGCACCAGCGCGGCGCCCTCTTTCTCTCGCACGCTGATGTGAGCGAACTTCTCCAGACACTCCCGGTACTCCTTCAGGTAGTCTTCGGGCAAGTCGCGGAACCCGAAGCTCGCCGCATAAGAGATGCGCCGCGTGGCGGCGTCAAGCGGGCCCAGCAAGAAGGGGTTGGGCCGGCCGTGCCACGCGTAATTCCAGACTTGGTCGCTGCCGACAACCAAGCAGTCGTAGCCGTTGATCTCGGCCAGCGCTTGAGCCGACGGGTAGGGCCGAGGCGACAGGGTGATGTGGTCGCGAATGAAGCGGCGCGTTTGGCGGCGGCGCACGTAATCGCTCCAGACATAAAAGATCCCGCGCTTGAATAGATACCCCGCGATGCGCGACGCGCGCTTGAGCGTCGAGCGGCCCGGATCAAAGAAGTGGCCGTTCAGCAGGGCGTTCCTGGGGGCAAGCCAGTAATCGACCAGCTCGGCGGCATAGCCCCGGCTGAGCAACACGCGCTGCAGGGCATACGCCTGCAGAACGCCGCCATAGTTCAGTTGGTTGAGCAGCGTCAATATGCCGATTCTACGGGTTATCATAAGCGGCCGCATCTCCTAGTTAAGCCTACGGGACGACCGCCACATTCGTCATGCGCCGCCAGAATAGCCGCCACCGACGCGACAGCGAGGGCCGTAGCAAGCGTTCAATCAGCGCGGCCACAGGGCCCTTGTCCAGCCGCCTGAAGAACGCCTTCCTGTTCCGGTGCTGCCTGAGCGAGCGGTACACAACCGGGTTCTTGTCCCGGATGTCAGCGAAAGTCGTTTCGGCCCATTGCGCCCCTTGGCCGCCGCCTTGGGCCTGCAGGGCGTGGGTGGCCTCGCTCCCGGATGGCGTGACGGCAAGAAGAAGCGACGTGCCCCGGTCGTCGTCAAACGCGGGAACCGTGGTGTGAACCTGCCAGTAATCGGCAAGCGTGATGTCCGCTCCGCTTCGCAGCTCGCGGAAGGAGCAGGCGCTACAGGATGGACGGTTGAACAGATCTTTGGCAAATCCCTGCATGTAGGGGTCTTGGTCCTGCGGGGCCCGATACTCAGCTCCGTTCTCGAAGGTGAAAGACAAGGCGTACCGTTTCCAGCCGAAGTGCTTGTCTCGGAAAGAAATTCGTCGGGCCTTTGCGCCAAACCGCGCCTCCATTTCCCTCTTATACCGAGCAAATACGCCGGGTGAAGGTGCGGCGTGGCAAATCAAATCCACGCACAGCAGCTGGCCCTTGCAAGCGCCGCAGGCTTTCGGCGATTCGGCCAAGAACGCTTTTAGGCCCGCTATCTGACACGGGGTGCCAGAAAACAGAACTTTGCCGCCGAGGGAGAGCTGTTCTTCGACCTGCTTAAACATGTCGCCCAGCTCGCTCTGGACATATTTCGAGCCTCGCAGCTCGGCCAGCTCGGCCTCGCTTCGCGCCGCTTTGTGAACGACGCGGAGATCGTCGCTCCAGCCAGCCCCAACAACACAGCCGCCGCCGGCCAGAACCCGTCGCGCCAAGAGGGTAAAGAGCCCGCCCGACGAACTTTGCTGGCGAATGTTGTCGTCGTTGCAGATGGCCGCGTAGACGGCTAAAGGCGCGCGGGGTGCGGGCCGGTGGAGCACGGGGCAGACGCGCTCGCACGCGCTGCACGTGATGCAGGTTGAGCCGTCGATGGCGGGGTAGAGGAAACCCTCCGAGTCCGCCTCCATGCGGATCGCCGAAACCGGGCAGATGGCGGCGCAGGCGGTGCATCCCGAGCACAGAGTCGCTGGCGCCAGAGTGATGGTATCCAGACCCTTCATGTGCTTGTCATAATACCCCATGGAGCAGGCAGGCAACAAGCGCGAAGGAGGCCGCCGGGCCGGCTCAGCGCCACGCGTCGCGCACCCAGCGGACAGGCGGGGTGCGCTTGTAGATCTTCTTGTACCACGGCGCATCCCACGAGCCCGACACCAGCTCGTCGGGCGTGGGGTGTCCGGTGCAGACCACGATCTTCGCGTCCTTGTACTGGCGCGGCTGCAGGAACAGGCGCAGCGGCCAGGGGTGCAGGCAGTGCACCTTGAACTGCTTGATCCAGCCGTCCGGCCAGAAGTCCATGCTCGAAATGGTGTTCGAAATAAACGTCTGGGAGTTGCTGTACTGCTTGCGCATCTCCAGCGGGGCGGCCAGCAGGCGCTCGAGCACGTCCGGGTGCGAGCCCACCTTGAAGCGGAAGACCGAGGTGTTGCCGATGCGGCGGTCCGGCGTGGTGTAGTTGCGCATCACCACATAGTCCGAAGCTGACGGGTAGGAGAAAAACTCGTCCATCGATCCCGTGATGATGATGTCCAGGTCGAGAAACAAGAGCTCGCCTGTCAGGCCGACCACGTCGGGCGCCCAGAGGGACACCTTACGCCAGCCGCCCCAGCTCATGGGAGGCGGGATGTCCACGGTCGGGCACGGGCGTATGACGACCTCGGGCCGGATGCCTTCCGGCCGGTCGGTCAAACAGTAGAGCGTGAACGGCGGCTGGGTGTGCCGCGCGACCATGCTGTAGAGCCGGTTGACATAGTCGGACGAGTACATCGGGCCCCACTTCATGCAGATGATCTGTTTCATCGTGGCAGGCTCCTCCTAGGGTTTCGCAGGGGCTGGCTGGGCGAGATAGGCCGCCCGGAGCCGCTCCAGATAGCGGTCGCAGCGCCGCCGGACTTTTCTTCTCACGTAAGGCTTAATGCCGGACAGGCCGGGGATCAGGGCGCGGCCCTTGGGCTCGAAATCCACGATCCGCAGGCGGAACGTCGACGGCCCCGTCCACTGGACCATCACGTTGGGGGGGTCGTAGAAGCAGACCGCGTGTTCCGCCAAGCGCGCGAAGAGGGCCTCCGCACAGTCGAGGAGGCGCTGCCTCACCTGCGAGTCGGCTGTCCGGCCGAGCTCGGCGAGCACGCGGCGCATCGGCGTCCCGTCGGGGTTCAGGATCAGGCTCTCGACGATGCCCCAGCCGTGCGAAGTCGAGTAGACGGGCTCGATGGATTCGGGAAAGGCCGCGAACAGGTCCGGCGGGAGGCTGCGGCGAAGCTCGCGGTGGTAGCGCCACTCTTGGCAGTTCACGTTCAGGGCCGCCACGTGGCGCGCGAGAAAGATATGCAGGCGCACGCTGAAGGTGGTCTTGGCCGTGTATTGGTGGGGCTGGCGGTAAAACTTGACGCACGCCTCGCGCCCGGGGAGCCGGTAGCACTTCCTGCGGCTGCCCTCGCCGAGCAGCTCGAGCGCGCTCAAATCGCCGATTGTCTCCGTACTCCTCATGTGTGGAACCATAATACCCCAACAGGCCGCAGGCAACAAGCGCGGGCCTCGCTTTTCTTGACGGGCCCAAACAGCCAAAAAGGCCCTGTCCGTAACCGGGCAAGGCCTCCTCGCGGTTGGACGTGCGGCCTGAGCGGCTCAGATCAGCTTGCGGCGGATCATCTCCTCCGCGATCTGCACGGCGTTCTGCGCCGCGCCCTTGCGGATGTTGTCGCCGCAGCAGAAGAGGGCCAGGCCGTTCTCGACGCTCGGATCCACGCGGATGCGGCCGACGTTCACGATGTCGCCGCCGCCGGTGAAGAGCGGCATCGGGTACTGGCTGGCCGCGAGGTCGTCGATGACCTTCACGCCCTCCGTCTGCGAGAGGATCTCGCGGGCGGCTTCGGGCGTCATCGGCGCGCTGAACTCCGCGTGCACCGCGACCGAGTGCGCATAGAAGACCGGCACGCGCACGCAGGTGGAGGCCACCTTGAGGTCCGGGCAGCCGAGGATCTTACGCGACTCGAAGGTCATCTTGGCCTCCTCGGTGGTGAAGCCGGGCATCTCCTTCTTGGCGCTGCCGATCTGCGGCAGGACGTTGAAGGCGATCTGGTGGGGGTAGGCCTTGACGCTCATCTCGCCGCCGTTGACGTAGGCGCGGATCTGCTGCTCCAGCTCGTCGATGGCCGCGCGCCCGGTGCCGCTGACGGACTGGTAGGTCACGGCCACCATGCGCTTGAGCGGCACGCGACGGTGCAGCGGCGCGACGCCCATCAGGGTGATGATCGTGCTGCAGTTCGGGTTGGCGATAAAGCCCTGGTGCTTCTCGAGGGCTTCGCCGTTGATCTCGGGGATGACGAGCGGCACGCGGTCGTCCATGCGGTAGTCGTCGCCGTTGTCGATCACGACGCAGCCGCGCTTGACCGCCTCCCAGCCGAACAGCTTGGACGCGCCCTTCGAGCCCTCCGTGCCCGCGAACAGCACGACGTCCAGCCCGTCGAACGCCTCGGGTTTGGCCTCCAACACATGAAACGTTTCGCCCGCGACCTCTTCGTCGCGTTCGCGCGTCGCGAGGATGCGGATTTCGCTGGCGGGGAACTTCCGCTGACGGAGCACCTTGACCATCTCCGTTCCCACCGCGCCGATGCCGACCAGACCGACCTTGTACTGTTTCATTGGATTAACCCTTCCATAAGTAGCTGAAAACGGCGGCAAAGAATAGCGAAAACGCAGGACAAGTGCAATCGGTAAGTAAGCGGACGGGGCTCAAACTTGCAGACCGGCGCCCGGCGCGCTTTGCCCCGGTTTCGGGTAAGACGCGGTTCTGGCCGTTTGCCGTCTTTCGACAAGAATGAACAGGCGTAAGCAGGAGCAATTGTGGCTTGCGTTCATATGTGAGGTGTGCATAATTATTTTCATCCTTATTAAGGTGTTCATTATGAAAAAGGCGCGAATGATGGTCGGATTCGCCGAGGGTCGAGCATCGAGCACGCGCCTACTAGGGTGCCGCCCATTAAGCGGCATGGCATAGGGCAGCGGAAAACGCGCTGAACGCCGGGGCCGGCGTGGAGATTGGACGTCTGCGGGCAACAGCTTGCTTCACGAATGCACAATAGACGCGTGGGGGGAGGTCATGATAACAAGGGTGCTTCACAAATGGCTTGCGCTTGGCGTGACCGCGGCGGGAATGAACGTGTTCGCTTCGCCAGCGGTGACGACGCTGCCCGAAAACCGCTTCCTGCAGTTCAATGATTATTTGATGACCAACGACGTGCCTGCCACGTGGGTGCACCAGGGGCCGATGCCCGCGAGCGGCGCGAACTTCAACCGGGCGCTGCTGGCCGGCACGAACCACGTTCACCGGGCCGGCTGGGTGTTCCGGTCGTGCCGTATGGGAACCGCCGCCTACCTCGGCTACGCGATCCCGCCCCGGATACCCACCGCGGTGCCGACGTACCCGGCCGTCGCCTCCAACCTGGCCGCGAACCTGCAGAACGCGAACGGGGCGTCCATCGAGTCCCCGGCCCTGACCAACGGCGTCGGCGCGGTCTATTTCGAGGCCATCAACAGCCAGCTGGCCTACACGAACGAACTCACGGTCGAGATCGCCACGAACATGGTGGATGCGGGCACGGGCGAGATCGTCCCGACGGTCCTGCCCCCGTCGACCAATAACTTGAACTATGTCTGGGAGCCGCTGAATGCGCTCCAGCTAAGCGCCGCCGGCTCGAACGATTTCGTGCGGTACAGCCGGGTCTTGAACGTGCGCGCGCCGGTCAAGCTGCGCATCCGGCGGTCGAGCGGCATACAGGCGGGCCTGTGGTACGACACCGCCTTCGCGGTCGTCGACAACATCCGCCTGTCGCGCCCTCCCGCAGAGGTGACGGTCACCAACGCCACGGCGTTCGGCGACGCGGGCGGCCACAAGATCCAGTGCTTCGTCAGCAATGTGGACGCGAACGCGCCGGCCACCAATCGGACGGTCACGGCCTTTTTTCGCTGGCCAGGCCTGACCCCGCCCGCCAACGACTGGACGAACGTGGCCATGACCGTGGCCGCGCCCGGCGACGGCAACGGGAATGGCGAGCGGTACGAGGTGACGCTGCCGTACCAGCCTTACGGCGGCGATCTGCACTACTACGTGACGTGCGCCTTCGACGGCTACTGGTATGCGGCGACGGACTACACCGGGCTGGGTTACACGGGCTATCCGGTCGAGAGCCGCTCGCCCTTCACCTCCTCCGCTCAAACTCAGACTCTGGCGGAGGTGGGCCGTCACGTGCTGACCGTGAGCGGCGGCAGCGGCAGCGGGTCGTACACCAACGGCCAGCCCGTCGCGATCGCGGCGACAACGCCGGCCGGGATGGCCTTCGAGCGGTGGACGGGGGCTACGCAGTATGTGGCCGACGTGGCCGCACCGAACACGCTGGTGACGATGCCCGACGAGGATATCGCGCTGGCCGCGGCCTTCACGAACGCCTACTATACGCTGTCTGTGGTGAGCGGCTCGGGCGGCGGGTCGTACACGAACGGCCAGCGTGTGGCCATCGCGGCCGACCCTCAGGCCGGCACGATCTTCAGCCGCTGGACAGGCGCGGCGCAGCATGTGGCCAACGTCTTCGCGGCGGACACGACGGTGACGATGCCGGCCTCCAACATCGCGGTGACGGCAACCTATCTGAACGTGTACGCGCTGACGGTGACTGGCGGTAGCGGCGGCGGCTCATACACCAACGGCCAGCGGGTGGCCATCGCGGCCGACGCGCCAGCCCCGGGCAAGGTCTTCCTCCGGTGGTCCGGCGACACGGCGTTCGTGGCGAGCCCGACCTCCCCGAGCACGACGGTGACGATGCCGGCACTCGCTATCGCGGTGACGGCCCTCTATGTCGACGTCTACGTGCTGACGGTGACCGGCGGCAGCGGCAGCGGGTCGTACACGAACGGCCAGCGGGTGGCGGTCACTGCGGCGGCGCCGCCGCCCGGTAAGGTTTTCGAGTGTTGGGAGGGCGACACGGCCACCGTGGCGAACGTGTGGGCGGCGAGCACGACGGTGACGATGCCGGCCGCAGACGTCGCGCTGGCAGCCACCTACGTCGACGTCTACACGCTGACGGTGACCGGCGGGAGCGGCAGCGGCTCCTACACGAACGGCCAGCAGGTGGCGATCCTCGCGGACGCGCCGCCGATCGGGCGGATCTTCGCCGGTTGGGCAGGAGCCACGCAATATGTGTACAGCGCGACCGCGCCGAGCGCGCGGGTGACGATGCCGGCCGCAGACATCGCGTTGGCGGCTACCTACACGAACGTCTACTACACGCTCACCGTCGCGGACGGTACCGGCGGCGGGTCGTACACGAACGGCCACCGGGCGGCCATCGCGGCCATCGCGCAAGCGGGGAAGGTGTTCGACCGGTGGGCCGGCGACACGCAGCGCGTGGCGAACGTCTTCGCGACGAACACGACGGTGACCATGCCGGCCGCCGCCGTCACCGTGGCGGCCACCTATCTGACCGCCTACACGCTGACGGTGACTGGCGGCAGCGGCGGCGGCTCATACACGAACGGCCAGCGGGTGGCCATCGCGGCCGACGCGCCAGCCCCGGGCAAGGCCTTCCTCCGGTGGGCCGGCGACACGGCGTTCGTGGCGAGCCCGACCTCCCCGAGCACGACGGTGACGATGCCGGCACTCGCCATCGCGGTGACGGCCCTCTACGTCGACGTCTACGCGCTGACGGTGACCGGCGGCAGCGGCGGAGGGTCGTACACGAACGGCCAGCGGGTCTCGATCATGGCGAACGCGGCTTCGCCCGGAAAGGTTTTCGCTCGGTGGGCTGGTGCGACGCAGCATGTGGCGGACGTGGCCTCCCCATCTACTCAGGTGACGATGCCGACCTTCGACATCGCGCTGACGGCCACCTATAGTAACCTGTACTATAGATTGACGGTGACTGGCGGCAGCGGCAGCGGGGTCTACACGAACGGGCAGCGGGTGGCGATCGCGGCGAGCGTGCCCGCCAGCCAGACGTTCGACCAGTGGGCGGGCGACACGGCCTGCGTGATGAGCGTCATGTCGTCGAATACGATCGTGACCATGCCGGCGGCCCCTGTTTTTCTCACGGCGCTCTTGAAGTCGAAGCCCTCGGTTCTGTCCGAGTCCCGCTTTCTCCATTTTAACGACTATCTGCAGACGAACTTGCCCAGCGCGGTGTGGGCGCACGAGGGGCCGCTGCCTGCGAGCGGAGCGGCGGTCAACAGGGCCCTGCTGGCCGGCACGAACCACTACCACCGGACGGGGTGGAAGCTGCTGTCCTGCCGCACGGGCTCGGCCGCCTATCTCGGCACTTCGATTCCTCCGCGCGTTCCCAACACGCCGCCCGTTTATCCGGCCATCGCCTCGAATCTGGCGGCCAACCTCCGGTACGACCTGGGCGCGCTCATTGAATCACCGGTCTTCACGGACGGTCTCGGCACGCTCTATTTTGAAACGGTCTGCAACACGCTCGACGGCGGGCAGCTCACGGTCGAGGCGGCGACCAACATGTGGAACGTCGCGACGGGAGAAATCAGCCCGACGCTGACTCCGGCCACCACGAATGGATTCGAGACTGTCTGGGAGACGCTCAGCGTATTGGATCTCGCCACCACGAACGAGTTCACGCGGTTCAGGCAGACGCTGAACTACCGCGGCACCATCAAGCTGAGGCTGCGACGCACGGGCGAGCTGAATCCGGCCATTACCTCGCGCGACACGGCCTTCATCGTCGTCGACAACATCCGTGTCTCCCAGACGCCCTCCGACGTGACGGTCTATAAGGCGGAGTGTCCGTTTGAGCCGGGGTATCCGAACGTGAACACCGGGCTGTCGGTGCGGTGTTACGTCAGTAACGCCGACACGAACACGCCTTCCGATTCGCGCGTGGTCAAATGCGTCAACCGCTGGCGGTTCCTGAACCAGCTCGTCCAGCCCTGGCGCACCAACCTGATGACAGCCGTCACAGGGACGGGCGACGGGCAGGGCAACGGCGAGCGGTTCGAGGTGACGCTGCCCCCGTACTCCGAGCCCGGCGATTTGGAGTATTATTTCGTGTGCGATTTCAGCGGCTATGTCTACCAGTCGCCCGACTACACGGGGCAGGGCTATGTGTACCCGCCGGAGGGCGTCTTCTCGCGGACGTGCCGCAGCTCGGATGGGCAGGAATATGCGGTTCGGCTCAGGACGCACGCCTCGCGCTACGCGCAGCTTGATGTGGAATCGGACCAGCATGGCTCGCCGATCGCCATGACGCTGGTTGGCGACCACGCGTGGCGCGCCTTGGTGCCGCTGACAGGGCTGAGCCTCACCAACCTGACGTGGCGGTTCAAGGCTGCGGGGCACTACGAGCCGGGGAGCGAGGCGGCCTCGACGGGCGTCACCTACTGGGCGGCGGCCAGCGGCACCTCGTTCAGCGGAACACTGCCGCGCGCCGGCCTCTGCGCAGAGACGGACGGAAGCGGGCGGCTCTCGGTGTCAGTCGACACCGGCAACTACGTGATGCTGACCTTCAACACGGAGACGCTGCAGGTGCAGGCGAGCCGCGGCGAATATCAGGATTTCAATGCGTGGCCAGCGCCGGCGAGCGTGTTCACGGAGGGGAACGGCAGCGACCCGATCACCGTCCACCCGAACACGTTTTCCCAGTGGCCCACGAATGCTTTCACCACGTTCTGCGAGCCGGTGGCCGCCTTCGTGTCGAGCACGAACGTCTACCAGGCTGGGCCCTTCAGCACGCCGCAGTCGTGGGCCGCCGGTAACGCGGCTTATTGTTCCGAACGGACACTCGTCGACAACACGCTCAACGCGGTTCCCGGCGTCAGCAAGTTCCGCAACCTCGCGCTGCGGCTCAAGGGGGCGTCGGCGCCGGGCTTTGTGCAAACCTCGGCCGCCACGCTGCCCGATGGGCTGCGGGACGTCTCGTTCAAATGCCGGCTGTCACAAGAGGTCAGCCAGGAGGCGGTTGTGTACTACCGGCACGGGGCCACGAATTTCAACTACCTCGTACGGGCCAACGCCTTTGCCGTGACTTCGGCCATGCTCTCGCCCGAGACGCCCTCGCTCTCGCTGGCCGGCTACTACCGCGACGCCAACAATTTTTACGAGTACAGGATCACGCAGATCATGGATCCGAACGACAGCATCGGCTCCATTGTGGATCGACGCGTGAGGCACCAGATCTATAAATGGGCGAACGGCGCGGCCACGCTACTGGCCTCCGCTGACGCAAGTACGAGCGCGGGCCCCTTGACCGCTCTTTCCACGACCACGATCGAGATGCGCCTGTATAACGTAAGCGGAACCCAGACGCGCATCCGCTGCAAGTATGGGTTGATTGATAATGTTGTAACCGCGCTGGACAGCGCGTCGCCGATCCAGAGCGGCACCTTCGGCTTCCTGTCGGCCGACTGCTTCGCAGCGTGCAGCAGTGTCGTCACACAGCCCACGACAACGGATGCGGCGGCGACCGGGGTGGCGACCGCCTATTTGAGAAACGATGTCAACTTTACGGCGGATGTCGTCAACTGGCATCTGCCGGATGAGAGATACAGGGCCTTGGACTCGGTGTCGCCCAAAGGTATTTACTCTGTCATCCCGAGCCAGCAGGTCGGGGTCTATGTGCAGGATACAGCGTTTGGCTCGGCGACGGAGCCCAACGACACGGACTGGCGCCTGATACGGATGGTGACGGTCTCCAACTACGCCTACCAGGCCGTGACCGTACCGACTGCCTCGTGGCGGTCGCAGTTTGTGAAGTTACGGGTCGTGGGGGCGGCCGCCGATGTGGCGGTCGACGAGCTGGCCGTTGCGTCGTGGCGCGGCGTCCGGAACGGCTTGGGCGAAACCGACCCGCGCGAGTGGGTGGCGACGGAGTCGTGGGTGGTGTCCAATGCCACGGCGCAGGCGCAGGCTGTGCAGCTTGACCTGACGCGGGCCGACCCGGCGGCTGAGCAAGCTTTGCGCGCTCCGTTGTTGGAAAACGGGCTGGGCGTGATGGAGTTCGACTACCGCGTGTTGCGTGCGCCCGCCCGGCTGACCGTCCAGTACGCGACAAAGGACGAGCCGACCATGTGGACGGACGTCGGCTCGCTGGTGCTTTCGAACGCAGTGGGCTGGTCGCGGGCCTCCGCCCATCTGGGGGCTTCCGAGCCAGGGTATTTCCGTTTGTTGAACGCGCGCACCGAGGCGTATACCAACGCGTGGGTGGAGGTCGATAATGCGGCGGTCTGGGATCAGCCCGCGGTAACGAGCAACGCGTGGCGCGCGTACAATGCGAAGATCACAAGCACCGACACGAACCGCGTGTCGCTGGACGAATCGAAGGCCTGCTTCTTGAACAACAGTCCGACCGCCGAAGCGGTTCCGAGCCAGAACGCGTTCGAGCCGTTCGTGCAGTCCCCGACGCTTCCGAACGGGCTGGGCAAAATCAGCTTCCAAGCCCGGGCCTACACGAACAATCAGGCGGCCACGCTCTATCTGTACGCCACGGTCAACGGCTGGGACGCGCCTGCCGAGCAGTGGTTCGAGCTAGCCAGAATTGAAAATGTGACGAACGGGCTCTACAAGGCGTTCAGCTTCAAGCCCGCCGACGGGCGGACGTACAGCGCCGTCCGGCTGGGCACGAAGACGACGGCTGGCGCGCGGCGCATCTGCCTGGAGGACATCGCGATCGCCGAGCCGCTCCCACAGGACTTTGCCGCGTCCGTCTCGTTGGCCGAGGCGGTCGACACGACGAATCTTGTCGTTTCGACCGGAGGCCACGCGCGGTGGGACGGGCGCGCGTCAGCCGCCGCCTACGACGGCGTCGACGCGGCTCAAAGCGGCGCGCTTGGCGACGGCCAGGCGTCTTGGATGGAAGCGGCCGTCACGGGGCCGGGCGCGCTGACCTTCTGGTGGAAGGCGTCGTGCGAAGACGCGATCGGCAACGACGCGGACTACCTCTGCCTGTCGGTCGATGGTGTCGAGCAAGGCCGGATCGACGGCGAGTCCGGCTGGCAGCCGGTCACCTGCGCGGTGGGCCCGGGCGCGCACGTCGTGCGGTGGGAGTATCGCAAGAACGGCTCGCTCGGCGGCGGCGGCGACTGCGCGTGGGTCGATCAGGTGGCGTTTGCACGGCAGCAAGAGACCGGCGCGACGCTGACCACGCCCGTGCCCGTGCCCTACGCCTGGCTGGACGGTTATCCGCTGCTGCTCGCGAGCCGGCGTGGCAACTACGAGTCTGCGGCGTGGGCAGACTTTGACGGCGACGGGCTGAAGACGTGGGAAGAGTACGTCACTGGAACCGCGCCAACGAACAGCGGATCTCTATTTCTCGCCTGTATCACCATGAGCAACGGGCTTCCCAGAATCTCATGGATGCCTGATTTGGGCGCCGCGCGTGTCTACACCGTAGAGGGCTCAACCAATCTAACGGAAGGTACGTGGGGAACAGCGAACGCTGGAAGCCGGTTCTTCCGAATTCGGGTTCAGCTGCCCTGAACGCAGCACATTCGCCTTAAAACGGAGCGTGAGAAATGTGTAATCTTCGGTTTAACGTATTTTTGTCGTGCGCCCTCGCGGCGGCCCTTGTGAGCCGCGCCGCAGGCCGGTCGACGCTGGTCTTCGCGAACCCGGGCGAGCCTCAGCCCAAGGCCGTCGCTTCGCCGATACAGATTCAAGCTAAGACGGACCGGTCGGTGTCGTTCGAATCGCAGGCGACCTCGTGCACCGTGGACGCCGTGCGGCTCGCCGACGGCGACTACTCCGTGCTGGAACTGCCGGGCGGCGGCCGCTTCGGAGAGGTGGGTGAGCCGCAGCTTCCCTGCTACGGGAGATTTGTCGAAGTTCCCGCCGGTGCGGCAGTGCGGCTGGTGATCGACAACGTCGAGTGGGTTGCGTTCAAGGGTGAGTACAAAGTCGCGCCGCGCCAGGAGCCGCCCACCGACAAAGCTGGCGAGCCGGCTCCGCCCTACAGAAAGAGCCAGGACGCCTACGCGAAGAACGCGTTCACGCCCACACAGCCTGTTCAGCTCGGCGAGCCGATTCGCGTCCGCGGCAAGACCCTGGTCTACGTGACCTACTTGCCGATGGCCTACAACCCCGGCCAGAGCGCGCTTAAGGCGGCTCGCCGCGTTCGCTGGCATCTGGAATATGATGCGCAGCAGGGCAAGGGCGCGGCGGCGCCCGCCCAGGTGGACGATGCCGGGACGCAGGGGTTCGCCCCTTTTTTTGAGGGCGTGCTGGACGCGTCGCCAGCCGGGCAGGTGCCCGCTTCGCCCGTACTCTTGGCCGGCGCGGATTCGACAACGAACGGCGCGGACTACCTCATCATCGCCGCCGACCTCTTCTACACGAACGTACTGCCCTTGGCGCAGTGGAAGCACGCCAAGGGTTATCGAACTCGCGTGGTCCGGACTTCGGAGATCAGCGCGACGCCCACATGCACCAACATCACCGCCTTCATCGGCAACGCGTACAGCAACTGGGTGCCATCGCCGGCGTACGTGCTGATCGTCGGCGACGCCGAGTACATCCCGGCCTGGTACAAGACCACGCACTCCTATTACGGCAGCACCGCGAAGGCGGGAACCGACCTCTATTATTCAACGGTCGACGGCACAGACTACTTTCCTGACTTGTTCCTCGGCCGCCTGCCCTGCTCGACGACGGCGCAGTGCGACCTCATGGTGAACAAAATCCTGATGGTCGAGCGAACGCCGGACGCGCTGGCGTCGTCGTATCAAACGGTGCTGACGGCAGGAGAGTACACCGACAGCGGAGGCGGGTACGAAGAGCGCATCTTCATCGAAACGGCCGAGGCCGTGAGGGACTATCACGTGGCCAAGGGCCATACGGTGCCCACCTCCTACTGCTCCGACACGGCGACTACGCCCCGGCACTACAACGCCAGCGAAAGCCTCCTTCACATCAACGGCTCCCTGTACGGAGGGGCGCAAACCTACTTGAGCACGGCGGGCGGAACCGCGGCGATCAGCAACGCGATCAACGCCGGCGTCTGGCTTGTTCAGCACCGCGACCACGGAAGTCAGACCGGGGGCTGGGCGACGCCTCCCTGGAGCCCGTCGCGCGCATATCAGCTGGGCAACGGCAGCCGCCTGCCGGTTGTGATGTCGATCAACTGCGAGACGGCCTGGTTCGACGGCGGCGGCACGGACAGTTTGGCCGAGGGGTTCCTCAAGAACCCGAACGGCGGCGCATATGCGGTGATCGGCGCGACGCGCGTCAGCTACTCCTGGCACAACGACTGGTTCACGCACGGGCTCTACGAGTGTCTGTATCCAGACTACTTTGAAACGCTGTCAGGAATCTCTTACTATAAGCCGGGACTGACCTATGGAGGCAACTACGCCGGGCACGGCACCCACCTCGGGCAAATGCTCAACTTCGCTAAGATTCTGATGTACGAAAAAGAGGGCGCCGGGTCGACGACGCAGATCGAGTTCGACATCCTCACGCTGCTCGGAGATCCCGAGCAAAGCCCGCGCAACGCCGTGCCGCGGACGTTGACGGTGACCCATCCCGTCCGCCTCGACGCGCTGATTCCCGCCAGCTTCACGGTCGCGGTCTCCTCTCAGGGCTCGCCCGTCGCTGGCGCGCTCGTTGCGTTGGTGCTGGATCCCGGCGACTATCACACCGCCGTCACAGACGCCTCCGGCCTCGCCCCGTTCGCGTTTACACCGCGCATGCCGGAAGGCGGAACGAACGGGTTCATGTCCGTCACCGTTTCGGAGCAGAACGCCATTCCCTATCAAGGCACGGCACGGGTGACGCCGAAGGGCTTCACGGTGACGCTGCCTGCCCGAGCGACCGAGGGCGCCGGTCAACTGGTGGGGCTGGGGCGTGTCCGGGTCACACCCACGCCCGAGACCGATCTCACCGTCAGCCTGAGTTGCGGCGACACGAGCGAGGCCACCGTGCCGGAGTCGGTCGTCATTCCGGCCGGCCAGACCAATGCCTCGTTCACCGTCACCGTCGTGGACGACGCCGCTTTGGACGGTACCCAGATGGCCGTCATAACCGCCTCGGCGCCCGACTACGCGAGCGGCGAGCAGAGTTTGGCGATCGACGACAACGAGGCGGCTACGCTGGCCGTCTCGTTGCCCGCCTCTGCGGCCGAGGGCGAAGGTACCTTGGTCGGTCAGGTCAGCGTGAGCGTGCCGGTCCAGGCGAATGTGTCCGTCGGCCTGACCTCAAGCTATCCGCTCGAGCTCTCGGTGCCCGCCACCGTCGTCATCCCATCCGGCCAGACCAGCGCCGCCTTTGTTGCAGCGATCGTGGACGACAGCCTGATCGACGGGCCACGTGCCGTGACGGTTTCCGCTCACGTTCAGAACTGGGCTGACGGCGCGGCCGGCGTCACCGTGAGCGACAATGAGACGACGAACCTTACCGTCTCTTTGCCGCGCTCCGTTCTGGAGGGCCAGGGCGTCATAACCAACGCCGGCCGCGTTAGCCTGTCCGGGCTCTGGCCTGCGGCAATCACCGTTTCCCTTCTTAACAGCGACGCCACGGAGCTGAGTGTTCCGGCCAGCGTCGTGATACCGTCCGGCCAGTCGAACGTCAGCTTCAACGTCACCGTCGTCGACGACACGGCGCTGGACGGCGTGCAGTCGGTCTCCGTCCGGGCGTCGTCCGGCGGCTTTGTGGACGGTCTCGCCACGGCGAGCGTCTTCGACAACGACCTGCACCACTTCACGTGGGGTTCCATCGCCAGCCCGCAGCGTGCGGGTAGCGCCTTCCGCGCTGCGCTGTCGGCGCAGGACCTCAACGGCGTGACCATCAGCAACTACGCGGGCTCGATCATCGTCAGCGGCAGCGGCGACCACGGCGCGGTGGCCGTCGCGCGAAGTGGCGAGGGGGCGTTTGCTGACGGCACCTGGTCAGGCGACCTCGCCGTCAACACGCCGGACACCTCGGTCAGGTTAACGGCGAACGACGGCGCCGGGCGAACCGGCGTCAGCGTGCCGTTCACAGTCACGGTTGGCGCGCTGCACCACTTCTCATGGTCTGGGGTCGCTTCTCCGCAGTACGTCGGGCTCCCGTTTGGCGCCGCGTTCACGGCCAAGGACGTCGTGAATAACACCGTTGCCGATTACACCGGAAGCGTCTCCGTTGCGGCGGTGGAAGGCGGAGCAGGCGCGTTCAACGTCCTGAGCGGCACCAACGCGTGGAACTACCCGATGGCGACGTGGTACCACGACGCGCGCCTTCAGTCCATCTACCTGAGCAGCGAACTCGGTGGCTCCAAACGGCTGAACGGGCTTTCGCTGTATGTCAGCGGCCTGCCTGGCCAGACGATGAACACGTGGACCATTCGTATGAAGCACACGGCGCTGTCGAGCTGCGCGTCCGGATCTTGGGAGACCAACGGGTGGACGGTCGTGGTTCAAACGAATCTGACGATGACGGCGACCGGCTGGCGGAACTTCGCCTTCCAAGCGCCGTTTCTCTACAACAGCGCCAGTAACCTGATGATCGATTTCTCGTTCGACAACTCATACTACACGAGCGACGGCGCCTGCTGGGCCTCGAGCGTGTCGGCTACGCGCAGCCTCTACTACAGGACCGACAGTTACTACGGAAGCCCACTCCTCTGGACGGGGACGAGCCCCTCCAGCTACTCGATAGCTATGGTGCCGACGCTCCGGCTGTTCAGCGGGTCGGCGCTGCCCGTCACGCCGTCCAACGTGGTCAGCTTCACCGGAGGCTCCTGGAGCGGAGCTGTGACGGTGCTGGCGTCGGCCACGAACGTGAGCCTGTACGCGAGCGATGGCGTCGGGCACGCGGGAGAGAGCACGATGTTCAAAGTCGAGTACCTCGGCGTGCTGTCGGTGTCGGCGCCCGCTAGCGTGAGCGAGTCGGCCGGCACGCTCGTCGGACAGGGCACGCTCACGCTGTCCGGCGCGGCCCCGACGAACGACGTGGCGTTCAGCCTGGCGAGTAGCGACACCACCGAGTTGGAGGTGCCCGGCAGCGTCACGTTTCCGGTAGGCCAGAGCGCCGTGTCGTTCGACCTGACCGCGAGGGATGACGCGGACCTCGACGGCCCGCAGGCGGTCACCCTCACGGCGTCGGCGCCCGGATACGCGACGGCGAAAACGAGCGTTTCGGTGCAGGACGACGAGTCCGCAGCGCTGTCGCTGCTGCTGCCGGATGCCGTGGCCGAGGGGGACGGCACGGTCGCCGCGTCAGTCTTGGCCAGCGCGCCGCCGGCTTCCGCCATCGCCGTGCGCCTGGTGTCGAGCGATCTGACCGAGGCCCGCGTGCCCGCCACCGTCTTCCTGCAAGCGGGCCAGACGTCGACGGTGTTCACCGTCGAGATCGTGGACGACACGGCCATCGACGGGCCGCAAGCCGTCACGATCACGGCGCAGGTGGACAACTGGACGGACGCACCTGCAGGGATCACCGTTCGTGACAACGAGAACACCAATTTGGTGCTCGTGCTGCCCGCCGGAATGTGCGAAGGGCAAGGCGTACTGACCAACGCCGGGCAGGTGCGTTTGTCCGGCACTTGGCCAACGGCGGTCACGGTCAGCCTCCTCAGCAGCGCCCCGTCCGAGCTGGGTGTGCCCGCCAGCGTCGTCATTCCCGCCGGCCAGACGACGGCGCTCTTCAGTCTCGCGATTGCAGACGACGTGCTGTTTGACGGAAGGCAGACGTACACCGTCTCTGCCAGCGCCGAAGGGTTCGCGGGCGCAAGCGTCATGGCCGTCGTGGCAGACAACGAACTGCACCGGTTCGGCTGGAGCGCGATCGCCAGCCCTCAGCGGGCCGGCACGCCCTTTGGCGTCACGGTTTCCGCCCAGGACATCGCCGGCGCGACGATCAGCAACTACGCGGGCGCCGTGAGCCTCACCGGGGTCGGCGCCGGTGGCCCAGTCGCGTTCGCGCCTTCGGCCTGCGGGGCGTTCAGCAACGGGCAGTGGTCCGCGAGCCTAGCTGTCGCGACGATCGACACGAATGTCCGGTTGACGGCCGCCGACGGCTTCGGGCACAGTGGCACGAGCCTGCCCTTCACGGTGATCGGCGGCGTGCTGCACCATTTCACGCTTAGCGACGTCCCCTCCCCGCAGGGGGCCGGGTTGCCGTTCGCACTTACGGTCGAGGCGCGCGACGCCGCCGGTAACCGCATGCTCGACTACGCCGACACGGTTCGGCTCGGCGTCCTGCGGGAAGGCGCGCTGCGGGACGGAGTGAGGATCTCGGAGATGTATGTCGGCACACCCGACGCCGTCGAGTTCGTGAACGTCACGGGCAGCGCGGTCGACATCTCCCGGTGGCAGGTGTTCATCTACGACACGAGTTCGGCGACCTCGCCCCTGCCTGCGTTCACGATACCGGACGGAAGCGTCTGCGCGGCCAACGGCGTGTTCCGGCTCACGGAGTCTGGAACGGCGCCGGGCGCCTATCCGCTCTTCTACACCTCCTCGAACATCAACTGGGTAGCGGGTTCCTTTACGTGCGGGGTGCTGCTGCGCAATGCCGCCGGAGGCGTGGTGGACTTTGTCGCGGCCGGATCCCTGATCCCCACCGCCATTTCGAGCCCCGTGTCGGTTGTGCCCGCACACTGGCAGGGCGGCCAGGTGGCGGGCGTGAGCGCCGACACCTCTTCATACCAGCGCATCGGGAGCCTAGACACCGACACCAGCGGCGACTGGACGGGCGCGGCGAGCAGCGTGGGCACGCTGAACGCGGGCCTGCTTCTTCCCTTTGGCGGCGGCACGGTGCAAGTTCTGCTGGCGCCCACCAACACGGGTGCGTTCGTGTCCGGCGTCTGGACCGGAGCGGTGTCCGTTCTGGAGGCCGTGTCGAACGTCTGCCTCTATGCCCAGTCCGCCCAGGGCGCTTCGGGCACGGGCAATGTGTTCACCGTGTCCGCGAACGCGGATCTGAGTATCAGCCTGCGGGACTCGCCCGACCCCGTCAACGCGGGCGATAGTTTGACGTATACGGTCTGCGTGTCCAATGCCGGGCCCCATACGATCATCGACGTTCGGGTCTCCAACCTGTTGGCTGCGGCGGTGGGCTTCGTGTCGGCATCGCCCTCGCAAGGCACCTGCGCCCGTGTCGGCGGGTCGGTTCTGTGGAGCGCGGGCACCATCACCAACGGGCGAAGCGCAACGGCGACGATTGTGGTGAAGTCGATGGTGGCCGGTGTGCTCACCAATATGGCCGAGGTGACCGCCGACGTGTACGATCAGAACCTCGCCGACAATCGTGCGGTCGCGCTCACGACCGTGTTCGGCACTGGCGTGCTGAGGGTGACGCCCGCAGCGGCGTTCAATGCAACGGGGGTGGTGGGAGGGCCGTTCAGTCCGTCGAGCGGCATGTACATCCTGACCAACAGCGGAACTGACACCCTGACGTGGCAGGCCAGCAGAGAGAGCGGGTGGCTCGACCTGTCGGCGAGCGGGGGAGTCCTGCCCGCCCACTCGTCCGTGCCCGTCGTCCTTTCCCTCGGCAGCGGAGCGGCGACCCTGCCGAAGGGGACGTACCGCGACGTCGTGTCGTTCACGAATCTGACCACGTCGCTCGGCAGTGCCGAGCGTGAGGTCGACCTGACCATACTGGGCGGCGGATTACTGCAGACCGTCTTCGCGAGCGACAACAGTTTCGCGGGCAACATGTTCGACCTGGCGCCCAAGAAGAACCTCGAAATCGCGGCGCTGGACGTGAACGTGTCGCCCGCTGGCCAGGCCGTGCGGGTTACGGTCTGCTTCCGCGACGGCGGCAGTTCGGGGCACGAGAACAGCGCCGCCGGGTGGCAGGTGCTGGGCGTCCGCACAGTGACGGCCGCCGGGCGCGACGAGCCCACCTGGGTCGATCTCGGCGGAAATGGCGTCGAGCTCTCCCGCGGCCGGACCTACGGGCTGTACGTGTATGTGGACTATGAATCCGGCTCGCGTATGCACTACACGGAGGGGGCGGGCGCAGTCGAGAACGCCGACCTCCGGCTGGCCTCGAACTGCGGCAAAGGCAATCCCCCGTTCACGGGCGGGACGTATGCGCCGCGCCAGTGGAACGGCGGGCTCTATTACGATACCGAGGGCCTGAACGACCTTCGCGTGGATCCGGCGGACGAAGTGGCTTTCCAGGGGCTCGAAGGCGGCCCGTTCCTGCCCGTCGGCCAGCCGTTCACGGTTGTCAACAGCGGGCCGGACGCCTTGGCGTGGCAGGCCGAAGGCCTCGACGGCTGGGTCTCCGTCGTGCCCGCCGGCGGCTCGCTGGCGGCCGGCGCTTCGAACAGCGTCTCCGTCGTGCCGACGGCGGCGGCTGGCGCGCTCGCGGCTGGCGCGTACCAGAGCGGCGTTGTGTTCAGCAACACCGCCAGCGGCTTCGCGGTCACCCGCGCCGTCGCCCTCACCGTGTTGGAAAGAGAGCTGGCTTTGTCGCTGCCGGCCAGCGGCGCCGAGGGGCAGGTGTTCACAAACGGAGGGGCAGTCCGGATCAGCGGGGCGCTCGCCACCAACCTGACGGTTCGCCTGAGCACGAGCGACACGAATGAGCTGTGCCTGCCGCCTCAGGCCGTCATCCTGGCCGGGCAGACCTCCGCGTCCTTCGACGCCGGGCTGGTTTGCGACGGCGAGGCGGACGGCGACCGGGTCGTCAGGGCCTTCGCCTCGGCGGCGGGCTTCGCGACGGGCGTCGCCGCGTTGACCGTCTTGGATCAGGCGGCGGGCACGAACGCGGCCGTCCTCTCGGCTTTCGGCTTGGACGCGGATCCCGGCTGGGCCAGGGAGGGTCAGTGGCAGTTCGGCCGGCCGGCCGGACGCGGCGGTGCGGAGCTGGGCAACCCCGACCCGACGGGCGGGTATACGGGGCAGAACGTCTTCGGCGTCAACTTGCAGGGCGACTACTCGACCGCGCCGGGAGGCCCCTACTTCCTCACCGCCGGTCCTTTCGATTTCACCTCGTATAGGCAGGTGAGCGTGCGCTTCCGGAGATGGCTGAACACGGACGTCGACCCCTACGTCCGCGTCGCCGTCGAGGTGTCGACGAACAGAGCGGCGTGGAGCGTCGTCTGGTCGAACAGCCTGCGGGACATTTACGACGGGCAGTGGACGCCGGTGGAGTGCCGCCTGCCCGAGGCCGACGGCGCGGCAGCGGTGTACGTCCGCTGGGGCTACGCGGTCGGGGCGGAAGCTTGGGCCGCGTCCGGCTGGAACTTGGACGACATCGCTTTCGCCGGGGTGCGGAGCGACGGGCCGTTCACGGTGCGCGGAACGCCGGTGGCCTGGCTCCAGCGCCATGGGCTGACCAATGCGCACTGGGAGGTCGAGGAGGCCCTGGACGGCGACAGCGACGGCAAGACCGCCTGGGAGGAGTACGTCTGCGACACCGACCCCACCAACCGCGACTCCGTGCTCGCGCTCACCGGAGTTCTGCTCGGCTCCGGCGGCGCCGTCGTCCAGTGGAAAGGCGGCGTCTTGGCGACCCAGTATCTGGAACGCAAGGCGAGCTTGGTTCCGCCGGAGGCGCCGTGGCTCGCGGTCTACACCAACCTTCCGCCGACGGGCCTCACAGGCTCGGTGATCGACCCGGACGGCACGAACGCGATGCGCTTCTACCGGGTGCGTGCGGTGAGGTGACGCTCCGTGCCGGCCGTACGGTGACTAGCTGTCCTAGGCGGACTTACAAAGAACAATCTTGTCGTAAACGACAAGATTGTACGACAAATATGTATTCACGTTGGCCTGAGAACGACGCGCGGATCACATGAATAACCAATAATCAACAATCTGTCCGGTATTCGAACGTATGGCACTTCGCATGCTATATACCCTGATTACACTCGAAGTTCGAGTGACAGAATTGTTGTTATAACACCGGTTAGGAGACTCACATGAGCTACGTCAAGAACGTTCTCGAAAACGTCCGCAAGCGCAATGCGAACGAGCCCGAATTTCTGCAGGCCGTGCAAGAGGTTCTGGAATCCCTCGAACCCGTCGTCGCCGCACGCCCCGTTCTGGAGAAGGAGCGCATCTTGGACCGCGTCGTCGAGCCCGAGCGCATGATCGTGTTCCGCGTGCCGTGGGAGAATGACAAGGGCGTGTTCCAGGTCAACCGCGGCTTCCGCGTCGAGTTCAGCAGCGCCATCGGCCCCTACAAGGGCGGCCTGCGCTTCCACCCCTCGGTGAACCAGAGCATCCTGAAGTTCCTCGGCTTCGAGCAGATCTTCAAGAACTCCCTGACCACGCTCCCCATGGGCGGCGGCAAGGGCGGCTCGGACTTCGACCCCAAGGGCAAGTCTGACCGCGAAGTGATGCGCTTCTGCCAGTCGTTCATGCGCGAGCTGTTCCGCCACATCGGCCCTGACACCGACGTCCCGGCCGGCGACATCGGCGTGGGCGGCCGCGAGATCGGCTTCATGTTCGGCGAGTACAAGCGCCTGCGTAACGAGTTCACCGGCGTGCTGACCGGCAAGGGCCGCACGTGGGGCGGCTCGCTGATCCGTCCGGAAGCGACGGGCTACGGCGCGGTGTTCTTCGCCCAGGAGATGCTGAAGAAGCGCGGCGAGAGCTTCGAAGGCAAGATCTGCACGGTCTCCGGCTCCGGCAACGTGGCCCAGTACACGGTCGAGAAGCTGAACCAGCTCGGCGCGACCTGCGTGTCGCTCTCCGACTCCGCCGGCACGATCTACGACAAGGCCGGCATCACCGCCGAGAAGCTCGCCTTCGTGATGGATCTGAAGAACGAGAAGCGCGGCCGCATCAAGGAATACGCCGACAAGTTCGGCTGCGACTACTGCGAAGGTCTGCGCCCGTGGAGCATCCCCTGCGATTGCGCCTTCCCGTCCGCGACGCAGAATGAGATCAACGGCGACGACGCCGCCAAGCTCATCAAGAACGGCTGCAAGCTGGTCGCCGAAGGCGCCAACATGCCGAGCACCCCGGAAGCCGTCGACCAGTTCGTCAAGGCGAAGCTGATGTACGGCCCCGGCAAAGCCGCCAACGCCGGCGGCGTGGCCACCTCCGGCCTGGAGATGAGCCAGAACTCGATGCGCTACTCCTGGACCCGCGAAGAGGTCGAAGACCGTCTGCACAAGATCATGGTCGAGATTCACTCGCAGTGCTGGGACCGCGCCGAAGAGTTCGGCCACAAGGGCAACTACGTCATGGGCGCGAACATCGCTGGCTTCATGAAGGTCGCCACCGCGATGTTGGAGCAGGGCCTGGTGTAACGCCGCGACCCCGCTCACGACTGAGCAACAAAAAGAGCCCCGGTTTCGGCCGGGGCTCTTTTTTTACTCCTGCTTGTACATGGAGACCGCTTCGCCCTTGCTGTTCTTGCCCTTGATCAGCCAGGCCGACCGGCCGTCGCGCGTCTCCTTGGTGGCCGGGAGGTCGTAGGTGTCCACGAAGATCGTGCTGTCGACGATCAGCTTGCCCGCCTCCACGCGCCACGCGCCCTTCCAGTTGAAGTTGCCGGCGCCGGCCGAGAAGGTGTTGTCCTTGTTCAGCACCACCGTCACGCCGTTCTGCATGCGCCAGGTGCCCGCGATGAACTCCTCGCCCTTCTTGGAGCTGGGCTTGTTCTCGAGGACGGCGAGCTCCTCGTTCAGCTCCTTGATTTTCGCGGTGACGGCCACGGCCGACTCCAGCTTGCCGGCCCGCGTTTCGGAAGTCGCCACCGAGGACAGCTCCGAGACGGCCTTCTTCTTCGCTAGGATCACCGCCGTCTCCATCTTGGCGACGGCCTGTTTGGCGGCCATCGGCAGGTCCGCGCCTTTTTCCGCCCACACCGTCAGCGCCGCCGTCACCGCGCAGCACGCCACGATAATACCCTTCATGAGAGAGCCTCCTTCTTAGGAAACTACACGCAAACAACGCCGCCCGTTACAGGCGCCGCTATTTTTTCACGCGTATGACCGTCGTTCCCGCCAGCTTGTCGTGCCAGCCCTGTTTCCGGCGGTCGATCAGGATCCAGAGCAGGCCCAGGCCCAGCGGCAGTGCCGCGAGATAGAGGCCGGCGTAGCGGAGCAGGAACTGGTACGGACGCGGGCGCAAGCCCGTGCGGGCGTCCACGATCTTGGCTGACACCGCCAGCTTGCCGGGCGTCGAGGAAACGACGAACCAACTGAACAGGAGCAGGAGGTTTGGCAGCACGAACATGTTCAGGAAATCGACGGGGCCGCGCGCCGTGATCTCGCTCTGGAAATAGCCGCGCCCGTGAATGGCGTACAGCACCGGAACCGTGATAAACATGAACAGCACGAGATCCAGAATAGCCGCCCAGACCCTCAGCCAGAAGCCCGCATAGGTGATGTCTTGCTTGTCGGACATGTGCGCTCAAACCGCCTTTTCAGCGTCCGGCGCTCCCCGCGCGCCGATACGAACTCACGCATGCCGTTGAGAATAAACCCGCCCGCCCGTTCCCGCAAGCGTAAAGTGAGGTCAACGGGCGCAGGGCCGTTCTTTCTTGGGCGCGCTCACACGCGTAATCCTAACTCTAATCTCAACCTCCTCCCGCGCCGCTACCCGTCAAAACATCGCTGGCATGCCGAAGGGTACAGATGCCCGCCCACATCAAGACTACGATTATGAGCAAGATTGTGATTATGAAACACCGACGTTAGCAGAACTGCCTTGCAACGCGCGGCCCCCGGCGCCCCTCAGAAAAATGGCTTGTACGGCCCCTTGCGATCAGGTATACTTATTCATTAAGTCGGATATTAAAATATCTATTAACAATAAGTCTGACATTAAGGAACTTTCATGCGTAATGCTTTTTATAGATGGGTCTTGGTTGCTGCGGTGGCTGCCGCCGGTGTGTGTCGTGCGGCTTCGGGCGATTACTTGGTGGTTGATTTGTCGAGCGGCGTCTATGGACCTTATACCCTTGCTTACACCAACGCGGCTCCCGCCGGCGGCTGGACCAACATCCTGTACGCGACCAGCAGGCTGGTCTTACGCAAGATACCGCGCGGGAGCTTTTTGATGGGCAGCCCGACGAATGAGGCGGGCCGGGCGACGGACGGGACCGAAGACCAGCAGACGGTGGTGGTCTCGAATGACTATTACATCGGCATATTCGAGGTGACGGAGGGGCAGTACCGGCGAGTTCGGGGCACGTCTTGGCCAGACACGAGCCTTCCGGTTCGGGACGACCCCTCCCTTTCGTATTCCGAGTTCATCGACTACTTCCTGAACGCTTTCAATTCGCGGAACACGAACAACCTCACCTTCGCGCTGCCGGGCGAGGAGCAGTGGGAGCGCGCCTGCCGGGCCGGATCGACGGAGGCTTACTGTTTCGGCTCCGACACGAACCAGCTGGTGAACTACGCGTGGTACTTGGTCTCGAGGTGGCAGCCCGTGGGGCAGAAGGCGCCGAACGCCTTCGGGCTTTACGACATGCACGGAAATGTCGCCGAGGCGAGTCGGCGGCGCGGCGAGTCGGGCGGCTGGATCTGCGGGGGATCCTATAATAAGGACGCGTACGGGTGCAGGTCCGCGATTCGCACGCTGATTGACGAAGGCTCCTCCCGCGACGGGTTTCGCCTTTGCCTCACCGTGCCGCTGGAGCTGTTCACGGTGACCGTGAGCAACGGGACGGCGGAGGCGGCGAGCGGCACCAACGGCCAGGCCGTGGCGATTTGGGCCGACCCGCCGGCCTCGCTCAAGGTGTTCGACCGCTGGACCGGGGACACGCAGACCGTGGCGAGCGTGTTCGCGACGAACACGACGCTCAGAATCGCGGGCTCGAATGTGACGGTGACGGCGACCTACCGGGACGCGCCGTTCACGCTGACGGTCGTCAACGGCAGCGGGGACGGGCAGTACCAGAGCGGGGATCCGGTCGCCGTCGTGGCGGACGCGCCCGCGCCGGGCCAGATGTTCAACTACTGGGGCGTGGTGCCGGGCGGGGTGGACCTGGGAGCGGGTTTTGTCGCGGGCAGCGCGTCGACGTGGATCACCATGCCGCCCACCCACGCCATTCTCACGGCCGTCTACACGAGCATCCCGACCTACACCTTGACGGTGAACGGCGGCACGGGCGGCGGCGCCTACACCAACGGGCACGTGGTGGCGATCGCGGCCGGCGCGCCTCCGGCGCATCACACCTTCCAATGGGCCGGCCAGACCGCGACGGTGGCGGACGTGACCGCGTGGGAGACCGTGCTCATCATGCCGCCCTCGAACGTGACCGTCAGCGCCACCTACCCGCCGGTGCAGTATGCGCTGACGGTGCACGGCGGCCTGGGGAGCGGCAGCTACACCAACGGGCAGATCGTGACCGTGACCGCCACGAACTGGCCTTCGGCGTGGCACGCGTTCGACTTCTGGTCCGGCGACACCAACGCGCTGGCGGACGTTCACGCGGCAACCACCACCGTGACCGTCGCCGGCGCGGCCTCCCTGACGCCAGTCTACCGTCCGGTCGGGATGCCGGACAACACCTACATGGTCGTCGACCTGACGGCCGCGCAGCCCAGCCTGGCCGTGAGCTACCGGGACGACGTGCCCGCAGGGGGCTGGACAGGCGCCTACCAGACCAACAAGCTGGTGTTGCGCAAGATCGCGGCCGGGACTTTCCTGATGGGCAGCCCGACGAACGAGCCGGGCCGCTCGCTCGAGGAGGCGAGGCACAGCGTGACGCTGACGAAGGTGTTCTACCTGGGGCTGTTCGAACTGACGCAGGCCCAGTGGTACCGGGTGAAAGGTAGCTGGCCGAGCTTCGCCAGCAACGCGGTCGACCGCCTGGTGCGGCCGGTGGAGCGGGTGTCTTACGTGCAGGCCCGCGGCGCGACGAACAGCGCCAACTGGCCGTCGACCGCGGCCGTAGAGAGCGACTCCTTCATGGGGCAGCTCCGTGCGAAAACGGGCGACACGGCCTTCGACCTGCCGACTGAGGCGCAGTGGGAGTACGCCTGCCGCGCGGGCACGGCCGGAGCGTACGGCGGCACGGGGGTGCTGGACGCGATGGGGTGGTACGGCGCGAACAGCGCCGGGGTCACGCATGCGGTGGGGCAGCAGGCGGCCAACGCCTGGGGCCTGTACGATATGCATGGCAATGTGCACGAACTCTGTTTGGACTGGTACGCGGGCGACTACAGCACGACCAATCAATTCGATCCCAGGGGCGCGATCGGGAGCCTGTCGAACCGCCGCATCATGCGCGGGGGGGCGTACCCGCTGACGGCGGATCTTTGCCGCTCGGCGTACCGGGGCAACCTGTTGCCGACCAACACCTTCACATTTGCCGGCCTGCGTGTGGCGCGCACGGCGGAGGCGGCTTACCGGCTGACGGTGGTGGACGGCTTGGTCAACACCGGCGGGCTCTACTACGCCGGGACGCAGATCCCGGTCAGTCCGGTGCGAAAGGCGGGCTGGCGGACGTTCCTGCGCTGGGTGGCCGAGCCGGCGGGGGCTCAGCTCGGCGGGTTGTTCGACGCGGCGCAGGCCGACACCGTGGTGACCCAGCCGGCGTATGCGGTGACGCTCACGGCCCGTTACCAGACGCGGTGTGTGATAATGGTCCGATGAGGCCGGCGCCCGCGCCGTCCAGCCGTTCTAATTATGCACCCCCCTAGGGATCGAAATCGGCGCCGGTCTCGAAAGCGAAGAAGAGCGCCGGGATTCGAACCCGCTAGCGATTTCGACTGAACCTACTCGCGCATCCCGTACTTGCGGATCAGGCGCTGGAGGTAGGCGCGCTCGATGCCGGCCTCGCGGGCGGAGCGTGAGATGTTCTGCTTGTTGCGGGCGAGCAGATCGTTGAGGTAAGTCTTCTCGAACTCCTCGATCAGGTCGTTTTTGGCGTCCTTGAAGGGCTTGTCGGTGACAAAGTTGACTTCGGGCTCGCCGCTCTTCTTGCCGGACCGCAGGTTGCCGAGGCTGAGGAAGGCGCTCAGGTCCACGGGGCGGCGCTCGCTGTAGAAGGCCAGCTCGATCAGGTTACGCAGCTCGCGCACGTTGCCGGGCCACTCGTGGCGCTTGAGCACCTCCATGGTGCGGTCGAAGTCGGCGAGCTGGGCCACGGCGTCCTCGCCGTGCAGGTCGGTGAGGAAGCGCTTGATCAGCAGGGGGAGGTCCTCGCGGCGGCGGCGCAGGGGGGGCAGCTCGAGGTGGACGACGGAGAGGCGGTAGTAGAGGTCCTCGCGGAAGCGGCCCTCGTTGACCTCGTTGGCGAGGTTGCGGTTGGTGGCGCTGATGATGCGGACGTTGATCTTGCGGACTTTGTTGCAGCCGACGCGGCGGATCTCGCGCTTCTCCAGGACGCGCAGGAGCTTGGGCTGGAGGTCTGGGGAGAGGTCGCCGATCTCGTCGAGGAAGACGGTGCCGCCGTCGGCCAGCTCGAAGGCGCCCTGGCGGTCGGCGTTGGCGCCGGTGAAGGCGCCCTTGACGTGGCCGAAGAGCTCGCTCTCGATCAGCTCTTTGGAGATGGCGGCGCAGTCGATGACGATAAAAGGCTTGTCGCGGCGGGGGGAGTGGTTGTGGATCTCCTCGGCGAGGATCTCCTTGCCGGTGCCCGTCTCGCCGGTGATCATGATGGTGGCGTCGGAGGGGGAGTAGGTCTCGGCCAGATAGAAGATCCGGCGCATGGGCACGGAGCGCCCCATCATGCTGCCGAAGGCCTCGTTGGGTGAGAGGGGAATGTCGTTGGACTCTTGGAGGGGGCAGAAGACGATGCGGGTCTTGCCGAGCTGGATTTCCGAGCCGGGCGCGAGGTGGGCGGACGAGACGCGCACCCCTTGGACAAGGGTGCCGTTCGTGCTGTCCAGGTCGCGGATCAGGTACCCGGTCTGGTCGACGACGATCTCGCAGTGGCGTTTGGAGACGGTCGAGTCCTCGATGGTCAGGTCGTTGTGGCTGCCGGAGCCGATGGTGAACGCGTCGCGGTTGACGACGAACTCGCGCCCTTGGAGAGGGCCGCTGATGGCGAGCAGCTTGGTGCGCCGGACGCGGAAAAGGTTCTGCTGGTTGTCGCCGTTGGCGAGGACGAGCGTCTCGGCGGCCACGTTGTTGGTGCGGTCATCAGGCATAAGCGGGTTCACGGTTCGGGGTTTAGGGCTCAGGTTGCGGGGGCATACGGGCCCGCGACAACCCATTTCCCTCATGAAGTGCGTCCAATATAACGCATGCCTACGCCTGTAGGCAATCCGAAAAATGTCGCGACCGGAACCGAATTTTGCAAAAACGCCTTGCCCGCATCATTTTGCCCGTGGTAAGATAACAGAATCACGGCACTGTGTGCCCTCACCTAGGTGCACATGGTAAGAAATGTCGTGGAGCGGGCATGAAAGAGTGCGGAATGTTTGCTTTTTTGGGTCGTAAGCGCATGGGCTGCATACAGAATAAGATCGAACCGGCGATTTTCGCAGTCGCTTTGTCAATGGTTTTCGTTTGCTTGGTTGCAAGCGGCTGTAAGAAGAAAGTGAAGCCGACCGTCCCGGCCGCTCCGTTGGAGAGCGTGATCACGAACCGCATGAACGACCCGGCCTATCTGGACACGCTCAAGAAGAACCGCGACGAGCAGACGCGCGTCGCCAATGCTCGGGCCGGGGTATCGAAGCAGATCGAGGCCTGCAAGGCGCGCGTCAAGGCGAGTCTGCCGGAGCAAGCGGATGAGGCGGCTTTGAAGGCGGCGCTGGCGAAGGATCAGGAGTGGCAGGGGCTGGCCAAGCAGGCGGACGAGATGAAGGAGGAGGACCGGCAGACGGTGATGTCGGCCCGCGAGGCGGCCCGCAAGCGGATCGAGGCTGAGGCGCAGGCGGTCAAGGCCGTCAGCGAGGGTAAGGCGAAGGCTGTCGACAAAGCGCCCCCCGCGCCGTGATTTGGGTTTGTAAATAAGGCTTGAACAGCAGGACAAGACAGGATTTCTGAAACCGGAGAATACGCATGAAAGTGACAAGCATGAAGACCGTGATGAAAAGGCTGGCGTTCCCGCTTTTGCTCGGTGGGGTGTTGTGGTCTGGCGGCGCACGGGCCGACGATATCGTAAGCATCAAGTCTGATGTGGCAAACCATGAGTACAACTCATCCGGCGAAACCATCGATTTCAAGATTACGCTCGCCGGTTACTTTGTGCTGACCAACGCCTTCGGCGGATCCGAGGCGCTCAAACCGGAAATCCGGATGGTCGTCAACGGTGACATCGCGTATGCGACGCTTTACTCGTTGAGCCAGTCTCTGTTGGGCGGGGCGTTTCCCCGAACAGACTGTATCTTCCGCTATCGCGTCAAGCCCGGCGACATGGCGCAACCCCTCAAGATATACGGTTCTCCCACGATTCCGTATCAATTCTATTGGAATAGCTGGGCCATCCGCAGCGCCACCAATCTGAACCTAGATGCTGTGTGGAAGTTCGACCCCACAAAGTCCCAGTCTGGTCTGGGCGAAGTCTACGACCTCACCCTCGCCAATGCGAACATCACGATCCGCACCCTGTCTTTTGAAGACACGCATTCGCCGGCCTCTGTCGCGGCGACCGAGACGACCTCATGGCGGGTCACCAGCGTGAACCCGACCGAGTCGTCGGTCGTGAGCTTCTATGTGTGGACGCCGGGCACCAATATCGTGCAGATCGGGTCTGTTCCAAACCAGACGTGGCTTCTGGTGCAAATGCCGACAAACACCGTCTATAAGGACTTCACAATCAAGGGGTTGGCAGTTGGATCGACAACTATATACTTGCAACGACCGATCGACTACGCCAACAACTTTACCAGCATTGGCGTGACCAACTTCATCAAGAAGACGATTACGGTTACAACGCCCCCCGAGCCGACCGTGCGGGTCATCATGACCGACACCATGATGGACAACATCACGCTGCCGGAAACAACCAGCCTGAATACCGGTTCGTTTGAAATCCAGCTTTCCGAGGCGTTCTCGAACGACATGTGGGTGCGTATCGACTCCTCGCCCGTCGGGCAGAGCAACGTGACGTTCGCCTCGACGCCTTTCCTCGTGAAAGTTCCGAGCGGCTCGGACAGATCCTCTATCGCCAAGTTCAACGTGCCGGACGGAACCTCGCTAAGCGCGGGTGCTGGTATCGTGCTCACCCCCGTCGTCGTTTCGAATGCGGCCGCCATTGCCTATTACACCCGCCTGCGTGATGGCCGGGTCTACGTCCAGAACGTCAAGCCGGTCATCACTCAGCCGCTGGCGACCGACACGCCGACGGCCGTGCAGCACGCGTCCTACTCTTTCGCCTGGAACGTGTACGATGTCACGCCCGACATGGCCAGCGGCATGACCCTCACCTGGATCTTCGGCGACGGCACGACCAATTACACGACTCACGGCTCCGTCGGCACCGTGCCGCACACTTACACTACTACTGGCCCCAAGCTCGTCAAGGTTCGGGCGCGCGATAAGGACGGAACCGAGTCCGACGAGGTGCAGTTCACCGTCACCGTCACCCCGCCCGTCCCGCAGCCCCACGTGCGCCTGTCGCCGAACGTCACCGTTGCCGGCGAAACAGCGGCCGCCAACACCGCCTCGTTCAACGTCTACCTGTCGGAGCCTTACTCGACCGCCGTGGACATCCGTCTGGTCACCGACCCGCTGGTTCAGAGCAACATCGTGTTCGCCAGCACCAACGTCTTCACCATCCCGTCCGGCCAGACCAACGCGCCGATTCCGCGCGCGTACAGCCTGCGCGACGGCACGGACGCCAGCGCCAGCACCGGCATCAAGGTGACGCCGGTCGTCGTCAACGCGGCCTCGTCCTACTTCACCGAGATGCGCGAAGCCTATGTCTTCCTCACCAACATCATACCGGTTGTGACCTATCCGATCGCCGGAGACATCCTGGCGCCGGCCAACCCGCCCTATGACGCGGTTCCGATGGGCACGCCTTTCGTGTTCGATTACATCGTGCAGGACGTTCCCGCCGACCAGGCCTCCATGCGCGTGCGCTGGAGCTTTGGCGACGGCGCGACGGCCACCGTCACGGGCTCGGTGGGCTCGGTTTCCCACACCTATACCAGCCTCGGCAACAAGTACGTTTGGGTCGAGGCCGAGGACAAGGATGGCGGCGTCTCCATGCGCATCCAGTTCAAGGTTCTAGTGGTCGCGCCGCCGCCGGAGCCGACGGTCAGCATCCTGCCGCCGGCCGGGCCGCTGTCGGAGTCGATCGCGCCGCGCACCGGCGCCTTCACGGTCAAACTCTCAGAGGCCTTCACGAACGCCGTGACCGTCCAGCTGACGACCGCTCCGGTCAACAGCCTCGCCAACGGCTCAATCACCCTCGATCGGACCTCCATCACGTTCCCGATCGGCGAGACCGAAATCGTCGTCAAATTCAGCGCGGTCGACGGCACCGACCTGAGCTACGCGAACGGCTTCACCGTGACGCCGCGGGTCGTTTCCAGCCCCACGGCCGTCCTGCGCTACACGGGCGTCAGCCCGGCCATGGTGGAGATCATGAACGTCAACCCGGTGATCAACGACCCGGTGGCATCCGACACGACGCAGGGCCCCGTCTACCAAGTGGCGCAAGGCTCGCCGCAGATCTTCACCTGGGATGTCTCGGACGTGGCCAATGACCGGCTGAGCTCGCCCGCGCAGTATGCGATGTCGAACACCTGGTACTTCGGCGACAACAGCTCGGCCACCGTCTTCGGCGGCGCAGGCTCGATTTCCCACACGTACACCATCATCGGCGAAGTGCTCGTGCACTTCATCGCACGCGACAAGGACGGCGGCTTCAGCGAGGTGCGGTTCAAGATCGAAGTGCTCCCGGCCAAGGCGGTCAACGTGACGCCGATCGGCCCCAACGTCGCCGACTACTACGGCATGCGCGCGGTCACAGGCTCCAGCCCTGACGGCGGCGGCGGCATCGGCTTCGGCATGGTGAACTCGCTGCAGGCTCAGGCCTGGGAGAACCGCCTCAACGTCTACTTCTTCCGCTATACACCGAGCGACGTTTCGGCCACGCTGGAGGCGAACCCCTACAAGACGCGCCTCGGCCTCAATTACTACCAGGTCACGAACTACTACAGCTCGGGCTTGTCTTATGTGGATCCCACGCGCTACCTGCACGACAGCTTCTTCTTCGTGTGGATGGCGGGCGAAGAGCAGGGGATCGCGACCGCCAAGCTGGATCCCTCGAGCACGACCGCCGCCACGACGGTCGCGTTGCCCACGTCGACCGACACGGGTGCCGGCACGGAGATCCGCGACGTGTCCGCCGTCTTCAGCCGCGAATACTATATTCAGGATAACGTGGGCGACATCAACGCCGACGGCATTCCGGACGACACGGTCAACTGGATTAGGGCGCAAATCACCGACGCCGGCGGCGGCACCGACACGGGCACGACGCCGACTTGGCTGGACTCGCTGAACGGCTACAACGACGACTACGACAAGGTGGGCGGCACAGCGGTGGGCGACTTCCTGCCGATCAACCCGAACACGATGGGCGCGCGCGGCTCCTTTGACTTCCGCCCGATCGCGGATCCGAACACAACCCCCAACGGGCTGCCGGTTAACGCGTTCACGGCGATTCTGGAGGTGCGCGGCTACCACAAGGGCCTGAACCGCTCGTATGGCTTGCCCGATTACGGCCCTGGCGAGACCATGGGCGACGAGCCGAGAACCAACCCGACGCTCGTCGACACCGACGGCGACGGCCTGCCGGACGGCTGGGAATACTGGTTCTGGTACCAGGCGATGCTCAAGGGCATGACCGGTTCGTCCTACAACCCGGCGAACGTGGCGGTCGGCCTCCGCATCGACTCCTCCGCCATCGCCGTGCATCTAGACCCGCTGACCTACAACGCGGATGAAGACCTCGACAACGACGGCCTGCGTACCGTCGAGGAGCTGACGATCGGCACCAACCCGGTGAACTGGGACACCGACGGCGACGGCATGTGCGACGGCTACGAGATCTCAATGTCGCTCAACCCGACTGCCGCCGATTATGACCCCGCCCTGAGCAACCCCGACGGCGACTACATGGCCTACGCCAGCGTGCCGCGTGAGCTCGTCACCGTGGTGCGCGGTGCGGTAACCAACACCTATCTGACGGCCGTGAACACGACGCTGCAAGAAGAGGAAGAGGTTCCGGCTGAGTGGCGCGACCAGTTCACAACGGTCTATCACTACGGAGACGACGCCGCGCCTCTCGCGGTCGGACGTCGCGTGGCTGCGCTGGCGGCCAACACCTTCGTCACCCGGATCATTGAAACGAACGTCCTGGTTCTGCATTTCCAGGTGCTCAACGAGTTCGGCTTCGACCCACGCACGGCCTGGCAGGGGTCCATGAACTTCTCCAACAACCGCTTCCCGGGCTGGGTGGCCGGTGCGCCCAACACGCGGCCCTTCACGGCCTACGACGAGTATCTGCTGATCAAGTTCATGTCCGAAAACGCGATCAACGGCGCAGGCCCGACCATGGCGCCGAACGCGCTCACGTGGGGCTCCTACTCCACTCACCCGTTCACGCCCAACACGGACTACAACTATGTTACGGGCGAAACCGACGGCATGCCGGATGGCTGGGAGCTATATGTGGGCATCCAAGGCGGGCTGGACATGGCTGTGGCTGCGAACCGGACCATGATCATCTCGCCGTGGAACTGGCGCGACGGCACGGGCAACCGGTATCCGGCCGACGCGACACCGCCGCGCGACGGGCTGATTAACCTGCGCGAGTTCGCCGGCACGGAGTCGTCCTTCGCGTACTCGAATCCGCTCCTCTACGGCGAGAGCAACGCGGTACAAGTCGTGTCGATCGTACGCCCCGTGGCCGACGAGAGCTGGTTCAACAAGTTCTGGCCCACCAACCCGTGGGAACCGGACACCGACGGTGACGGCCTGAGCGACTCCGCGGAGCAGACCTTCATCTATGGGACGCAGACGGACAACCTGACGGCCCTCATCCAAGGAGGCGGCCTCAACCCGAACGCCATCGATACCGACCTCGACGCGCTGCCGGACAAGTGGGAAAACGAGTTCGCCGGAACGGCTCCTGGCGGCGCCGGGCCCTTCAGCGGCATCGTCATCACCAACGGCATGGACGGCACGGTTGTGGACTATGTCAACGATTGGGACGCCGACGGCCTGCGCAACTTCCAGGAGTACGCGGTTCAGGGCGTGCGTACCCTGCGTTACGATATCCCCGCTGACGGCACGGTGGGGCCGGTCACGGGTAATGACGGGCTGCCGATGGACGAGTCCTTCAGGACGTATATGCTCTACATCCCTGTGACGAACAGCTGGGATCTGTCGATGTTCCCGTGGGGCGATACGAACCCGCAGCTGTGGGTCATGCTGGCGGTGGGCAGCGCCAACCTCTATGTGTCGACCGATCCGCGGAATCCGGACACCGACTTCGACAGCATGGACGACTACTACGAGATGTTCCACGGATTGAACCCGATTCTGGGCAACGATATTCGTGCTGACTACTTCGATGACCGGATCGAGCGAGCCTATCTGGATAGAGGCATGCCGGTGATCAACGCCGAAGGAACGACGTTCTTCGGAAACGACTGGGGCTCCGATCTCCTCAAGCACTTCGTCTCCTATCCGTGGCTGACCGGCATGCCCGAGGCCGATCCTGACGCGGACGGACTGCTGAACCTGGAGGAGCAGCTGCTCAGCAACATGGCTGCGCCGGAGAACTACAACACCGACCCGACGCCGCTCTGGCTGACCGATGCCGGTAACCCGGAGAGCGTGGTCTTGCGCTGTTACCGGACCTACTACGTGGAGGACTTCTTCGCTCCGCTGATGTACTTCTGGCCGTGGAACAGGCTGCCGTTGTACATGTACGGCTTTGAGATGAACGAGGGCTACGATACCGACAACGACGGCGTGTCGGACAAGGCCGAGCTTGTGGACTCGCGCAACCCGATGTCCAGCCCGCAGGATCACGACGACCCTCTGCGCCGCCAGGCTCTGTGGTTCAGCGGCACCAACTCGGCGGCCAGCACGGTGACCCCGTACAACTACATTTCGGCCGATGACCCTCAGGTGGTCGGCGATTCGGAGCGCGCCTTCCGCAGCTTCACCCTCGAAATGTGGGCGCGGCCGGAGCGGGTGATGGGGCAGAGCGAGCAGGTGCTGATTGAGCGCGCCTTCGACTACGGCCCGAGCGACGCCAGCACGACCAACTCGTATGTCCGCCGCAACTACCAGATCGGCATCACGACGAACGGGCACGTCTACGCCAAGTTCGACAACGCGGGCGCCGATACGCACGACGCGCACACGGCGGTCGCGCTTGCCGTCGGGCACATCCTGCAGACCAACACCTGGGTGCACATCGCCGCCCGCATGGACGGCCGCGCTCAGACCCTGACGCTGTTCGTGAACGGCGAGATCCAGGATATCGTTGCAACCGCGCTGGTTCCCGCGAACGGGATCGTGACGATCCGCGAATACCCGACTCAGGGCACCTACCTCGTTTACAAGCCAGGCTGGCTGACGCTGGGTGCGGCGAACGACGTCTCGCTATCCCTCAGCCTGTATACGTACGACGAGGCCGCAGGGGAAATCTATCCTGACTGGTCGTGGCCGCAGCAGTGGGCCGGATATAGCCGGTTCTACAGGGGCTGGATCGACGAGGTGCGCGTCTGGGACGGCGCTCGCGAGAACGAGGACATCCGCTCGGACTTCACGAAGCGTTACACCCACAACGACCTGTGGGAGAACCGGGCCATGGTGGCGGAGCGCATCCAGCGCGGCTACACCCGCGAGGCCACGGACTCGAAGCAGCTGCCCCCGCTGCTGCTGCACCACTACACGTTCGACAATTTGTTTGGGGCGATCTGGTCGAACAGCGTGGCGCTGGCGCCCCGCGGATTCTCCTACGTGTCGCCGCGCACCTACGTGACGAACATCGTGACGACGGTGGAGACGAACTTTGTTGTCAACCCTGATTTGAGCGTGACCACGAACACGGTGACGACGGTTACCAGCAACACCGTGACGGAGACCTTCCCGAACGTGGTCGACCTCAACCGTCCGCTGGCCCCCGGCGCAGAGGTTCCGTGGTGGAGTAGGGCGGAGGTCAGCAGCACCGTCTACACGAACTACAACTATCTGCCGTGGATCGAGAACGGCGTCGACCATCTGCCAATCTTCGGCTACTCGACGACGAACAGCGAAGGCGTGTTCGTGCTGTACATGACGAACGCCGTCCGCGACTCGGTCTTCTGGACGCACACGACGTCGGGCACCGACGCGGGCAAGAACACGTTCCCGAACCGGTGTGACCCTTACGGCTTCTACTACGTCCCGTGGCATTACACGTCGGGCGACTCCGTCGACTTTGCGCGCGACCTGTTGCCGCTGGGCGACGCCTTCGCGCGGCAGGCGGATGTCATGTGGGACGATCAGGGGCCTGCGGGCGCCTGGTTGGAAACCGGCGTGGACAGCGACACGGACGGGCTGCCCGACTGGTGGGAGAATCTCGTGCGCTCGCGGCCCGAGGGAGCGGGTCTGACCGAGGTGAACATCGCGTGGGACGAGTTCTACCCGGATGGCAGCGGTATGACGTACGGTCAGCGGTATCAGCGTGATGTCGCGCAGGGGTGGATACAAGACGTGTCTGTGATGACGAACGGCGTGCAGGCTGGCTATGTGCAGCGCGCCGACTCAGACGCCGACGGCATGCCCGACTGGTGGGAGCGGCTGTACAACCTCAACTACAGCTACCCGGACGGAGCCAAGGGCCGGGACGGTGCGGGCGGCGATCCGGATCTGGATGGGCTCTCGAACCTCGCGGAGTTCCAGATCAGTGAAGTCTACACCAACTTCAACACCTATCTGAGCCCCTTGCTGCTGAAGTCGAGCCCGACCGGCAACGTGACGGATTACTTCGTCAAGCAGGGTGCGCTCACCTACGGCGCGATGTTCTCCGACCACGACTTCATGGAGGATTCGTGGGAGGATCTGTACCACCCGTACTACGTCAACCGCTTCGTCTACGATCCGACTCTGGACTACGATGAGGACGGTTGGTCGAACTGGGCCGAGTGCCGTTACGAGCGTAACGGGCGCAAGAGCGACCCCTCGCTGGGCATGCATCTCTACCCGGGCGGACAGTCCGCCAAGGACTTCCCGGTGCCGGTCGTCGAGACACGTATCTCGTACGATGGCATCCAGCCGCTCGCCAACATCGTGGTTCACGCGTACTCTGATCCTGAAATGGACGGACAGCCTGACGCGGTGTTCAATCTTCCCGCGCCGGGCTTGACGGCTGTGGCCAGAAGCGCAAACCTCGGTTTCTGGGGCTCGCGCAAGGTCACCGGGTATCTCTCGCCGGGCTCGCTGGTTCCGGGCTCGCTTGAAATGGAGTTCACGGACGTCTCGCCGGACGGCAACCCCAATTACCCCGTGCGGTCGGCATATGACCGGTTCGACGAGGGCGCCGGCACAACAGGTGATATTATCGGCGTCGATGGCAGCGGGTGGGAAACGCCCATCGGAACCATCGACTACGCGACCGGCTACTACGAGATCGACCTCACCTGGTACGACGGGATTACCATCGTGGAGCAGATCTCGGCGACGCAGACCATCGTAGTTGAGCCCATCAGCTCGTACATCGTGATCAACTACGAGGTGTCGCAGACGGTCGGCTGGCCGAAGAAGGCCTACTTCACGGACGCGAACATGGGCTACCTGCGAGAAGGGGCGAACTACTTCTTCGCCTACATGGATCTGAACGCCAACGCGGCGTGGGATGCCGGCGAGCCGTGCGGTGTGGCCACCCCGTTCATGACGGACATCAACTGGGACTACAACCACGTCAACATCGAGCTGACCGACTATACGCTGGGGTATCTGCGCATGACGATCGCGCCGCCTGCGCGGTCCGAAGACATCTACTGGGGCACGTTGTCCGGCGGTGCGCAGGGCGGCGGCGGCGGCGGGGCTGCAAACCCCGTGGTGCTTGGGCTCGAGAACCACATCCGCGTGCGCCGGACGGTCGTGGACGGGTGGACCAGCTACCAGAAGATCGTCCTCGACAAGGTGCTCGACATTCGCACGCACCTGCACGAGGGCGACGTACTGGCGCAGGGCGACCTCGCTTTGGACTGGGGCTTGGAAGGTGTCCCGACGACGCTGGACCGCGACTTGGTCGGCTACGAGGTCTTCGTGGGCAACTCGTCTGTGTTGACGAACAACTCGATGGTGCTGACCTTCACGAACCGGTTCGACGTTGAGCAGGCCAAGGCCGCTTGCGCGATGCCGATCAACGGCGCGTATGTCTACTCGTCGCGGCCGACCTTCCGCTGGACCATGCCGGAGGGGTACACGGCATTTGCGATCGAAGTGCGCAAGGGGTCGCCGACCGGACCGCAGGTGTACTGGTCGGGCGAGCAGCAGGCGCCGGTGCGCGACGAGATCACAGGCGAGTGCGTGTGGGAAGCTCCCATTCATGCGGACAGCAAGCTCAAGAACGGGCAGATCTTCACGTCGAACACGGTGTACGCGTGGCGCGTGACGGCCCTGAACGCCAAGTTCACGCTGAACTCGACGCTGTCCGAAGGGTGCGCGCCGTGCGGCGATACCATCGAGTACTTCTCTGACACAGTTTGGTCGAACTGGAAGATGTTCCGCCTCGACGTGAACTCCCCGATGGACTCTTCGGGGTACGGGGAGGTCAGGGCCGCTGTGAAGTACTTGGGCACCGCCACACAGCTGAGGGATCGTGTCAAGGTGCAGGTCTTCAACAACCGCGGCTTCAGGGGCGTTCCGGCTGCGCAGGTCACGCTGAGGCTGGATGATGATGAGGCGCTCAGGAGCCTGACGGTGACGAACACGATGCCGGTTCTGAACGCGTTCCTGCGAGGTCTTGCGCCGAGCAGCAAGGCGGGGAACTACTACGTCCGGGCCTTCATCGACAGCAACATGAACGATGTGCGCGACGAGTGGGAGTCGTGGGGCTATGCCAACTACTACACCATGACGGAAGCGCCCTACAACGTGCGATCCTTCGCGGTCGAGTTCGAAAATCAGTTCCGCAACCTGACGGCGCAGATTTATATCGAAGATGCGGATACCGATCAGGACTGGTTCCCAGACGTGTGGGAGTATGAGAAGAACCCGACGGGCGACTTCTTGGGTCTGACGGGTCCGATCGGTGAAATGACCGCCGGCAATACGGAGATCAACCCGGGGCTTGAGACCAGCGGCGCCTTCTGGGGTACCTCGGTGTTCTCCGTGCTGGCGCTGGGCACGACCGATCAGGACGGCGACGGACTGAACGACATGGCCGAGCTGATGCTGGGCACGGACGCCACGGGCGCCTCGACGCTGGGCGACGGCTACACGGATGGCGACAAGGTGAGCCTGGGCTTGGCTCCGCAGGATGCACTGACGCTTGCGCTGACGGATCTCGGCGTGGGCTCGGGCGGTGCTGCGGTGCAGTGGAAGCTGGATGTGTTGAAGGACGCCTCCGTGAACCGCGCGCTGCTGAGCAGCCTCGTGGGCGTCAGCGGCGACGGGACGGTCAACTACTACATCGACTACTCGGCGTCGCTCTTGAACCCGGCGTGGACGACGGTGCGGACGGGCTCGGTCACGCTCGACGGCTCGCAGACCTTTGAAGGTCAGATCGATACGTCGATGATCGACTTGAGCAAGGGCTTCTTCCGCGTGCGGCTGGCGAAGTAGGCCGCGACGGAGGGATTCGCACGGAAGGCTCTGGAGAGCGAGGGTGAAGCCTCCTCGCCAGGGCCTTCCGTTTTCGGCTCGCGAAGAGAGGCAGCCACGGTTGGCGAATGAATTTGCGGCCTGTTCGGACGGAACTGGAACAGGCGAGAGGGGTGTGCGTATGAGACTGCTGCGATTGCATCGTTGGACTCTGTTGCTCGGGATTGTCTGTCTCGCCGGCGGACTTCTGGCCGCGCCGTTCGCAAAAGAGATCGAGTTTCAACAGCCGGACGGCACCGCGATCAAGCTGTGGGGCCAGGGCGACGAATTCTATGCGGTGTTCGAAACGCTCGACGGCTACACCGTTGTCTTTGACAAGGCGAGAAAGGCGTACGACTACGCCACGCTCTCTCCCGACGGGGCGCAGCTGGTGTCGGCCGGCCTCGAGGTCGGCAAGGGTAACCCGCAGGCCTTGGGCGTGGCGACGCACCTGCGCATCTCCGACGAGGCGAGAGGAAAGCAGGTCCGCTCCCGCTTCGAGAAGTGGAACGCGGGCATGAAGGTCACCGAGCGGTGGGCGGCACGCAAAGCGGCCCGGCGGCTGCTGGACGAGAAGACTAAGGACGGCCCGGCCTTGGCGCCGCCCGACTTTACCACGACCGGCCAGAAGATGGGCCTGTGTCTGCTGATCGATTTCGACGATGACCCCGCCTCTATTCCGCAGGCGCAGATCGTGAACTTCTGCAACGGCGACAATTACGCCGGCTTCGGCAACAATGGCTCCGTGAAGAAGTACTTCATGGACAACTCCAACAATCTGCTGATTTACTCGAACACCGTGACGGCGTATATCCGGATACCCAACTCCGTACATTCGAAAAGCTGGTACGCGGACACCAGCGAGGATGCGGGCCTGCAGGCCAACATCATGATACGGGACGCCTTGGCGATCATGCAGAGCCTTCCGAACTTCGAGTCAGAAATCAAGCCGACTTTTGAGGGCCTGACCGTCGATGGCCAGAATCAGGTGGTTGCGTGCAGCGTCTTCTATGCGGGAGGAAACGGAGGTGTCTGGGCGATGGGGTTGTGGCCGCACTCCTGGGAGCTTGTGAAATTTGATCCCGACGCGTGGGGCTACGTGCCGGATCCTCAAGAGCTGTGGGCGGGCGGCAAGAAGCTGCTCAACTATCAGGTGACCAATATCGGAAGCACCTTGTCCATCGGGACGTTTTGCCATGAAAACGGCCACATGCTCTGCGGCTATCCGGACATCTACGACTACGACTACGATTCAACGGGCGGGGCGGGAAGTTTCTGCCTGATGGACTATGGCGGGCCTGACAATAACCCGGTTCAAATATGCGCCTACCTGAAGTATGTCTCGGGCTGGAGCACCACAGTTGAAGTGACGTACCGGGATGGCGTCTCGGCTGTGTCCGAAGCGTTGCCTGGGGCAGAGGGATTCAATCGTTTTTACCGGTATGCCAAGCCCGGCACGGCCACCGAATACTATCTGTTCGAGAACCGCCAGAATACCGGGCGAGACGCCTCGCTGCCCTCTTCAGGAATAGCGATCTGGCATGTGGACGAACTGGGAGACCGTGACAATCAGAGCCTGAAATACAACACGACGCATGCCAATTACGAGTGCACGCTCGTGCAGGCCGACAACCAGTGGCATTTCCAGAAGTACATGAACAGCGGCGACGAGAATGACTTGTACTATCAGGGAAACACGGCCGCTGCCTACACGGGGAAGTTCCACGACGGCACGCAGCCGAGCGCGCGGTGGTGGGATGGGTCCGCATCAAGGCTGGAGGCGCGAGACTTCAGCGAGAGCGGCCCCGTGATGACCTTCAGCATCGCGCCGTCGCCGCCGAACATGCTGTACAGCGGCGCGCTGCCGAATGGGCGCGTGGGCACGCCCTACAATCTGTTGCTGACCGCCGTGGGCGGGGTTCAGCCCTACCTGTGGAGCGTGCTGCCGGGCGATGATTTGCCCGTGGGCCTGACCCTCGACAGCGACGGCCTGCTGAGCGGGATGCCCGAGGTAGAGGGCGACGCCGCATTCAGCCTGATCGTGGCCGGCGAGAACGGCGCCGCAAGAACCAACGCGTTCACCCTGTTAATCAACCCCCCCTTCGCGGCCCCGTTCGTCGAGACGTTCGAAAACGGCGGAACGATTCCGGACGGCTGGACCCAGGAGTCGGATACCGGGTTGCCGTGGGTGTTCCGCAACGGCAGCCCGGAGGGACACCCCGTGGCCGCGCACGGCGGCGCCTACAACGCGTTTCTCGCCGTTCACTCGCCGACGCAGCGGATATCCCGGCTGATCTCCCCGCGCATCGATTTCGGCTGGTTCCCGCGCGACGCCCGCATGACCTTCTGGCTCAACATGGAGAAGTGGGTCAACGCGCAGGACGTGCTGCGCGTCTACTACAAGACATACTGGGAAGAGGAGTGGACGCTTCTCGAAACCTATGACCTGTCGGTATCCCAGTGGACGCAGCAGACCCTGACCCTGCCCGACCCCAGCGAAACCTACTACGTCGCTTTTGAGGGCACGGCCAAGTACGGCTATGGCATCTGCATCGACGACGTTCAGATCTGGGATCCCACGCCGCCACTGGGGATCGCTGACGAGAGCCCTCTGCCTTTCGCCACCACGGATGTTCCCTACAGCCTGGCTCTCACGGCGCAGGGCGGTGACGCGCCCTACACGTTCGAGATCGTTTCCGGGTCGCTGCCGAGCGGGTTCGACATGAGCGCGGACGGCGTGATCAGCGGCGTCTCGGATGAGGTGCAGACCGCCGAATTCGTGGTCCAGGTCACCGACGACTGGGGTGAGACCGCCTTCAAGGTGCTGGAGCTGTCCGTGTTCTTGCCGCGTGCGGACCTCTTCGCCGAGGACTTCGAAAATGGCGGCCTCATCCCCGACGGCTGGACGCAGGAGTATGTGACCAACACCGTCGCCTGGCTCTTCCAGAATGGCGGCCGCTATCAGCAGCGTCCGTCAGCTTCGGTCAGCGGCAACTGCAACGCCTTCCTCTGGTCGGGCGCGTGGGCCAACGGCGGCTCCTTTGACCAGAAGACCAAGCTGGTCTCGCCCGCCATCGACCTCGGGCAGGCGCCTGCGCACATCCGCCTGACCTTCTGGCACTACATGGAGCGCTGGGACAACGGGCAAGACGAGCTGCGGGTGTTCTGCAGGACCTCGCTGACCGCGCCTTGGGTGCTTCTGGCCACTTACACGGACAGCACGGCGGTCTGGACGCAGCGGTCGATCACGCTTCCGAACCCGTCCAGCACGTACTACGTGGCTTTCGAGGGCAACGCGCGCTTCGGCTATGGGGTCTGCATCGACGACGTCCGTATCACGGATGAAGCCGACGCCCCGATCATCACCACCAGCCAGGCGCTCCCTAACGGGGTCACCGGATTCCCCTACAGCATCACCCTGGCGGCGACGGGCGGGGCCGAGCCCTACCTCTGGAGCGTCGTGTCCAACTCGCTTCCCTCAGGCTTGACACTCAGCGACGACGGCATCATCAGCGGCACGCCTGACACGGTGACCCGCGCCTTCTTCCGCGTGCGCGTCATGAACGGCGACGGCAGCGGCAAGGCCTCGACCAACCTGTTCTCCCTGCGCGTCACAGCGCCCGGGCCGCTGCCCTTCCGGGAAACGTTCGAGCACGGCGGCGCCATGCCGTACGGCTGGACGCAGGAGACCCTGAATGGCGTGGTCAACTGGATCTCCCGGTCGGGAAGCCCCGTCGCGGGCGGCATCCCCTCTGCCGCGTACGCCGGCTCGTACAACGCCTGTTTCTTCAGCGGCGACCCCCGATCCTACAAGATCACGCGCCTGATCACGCCTGCGCTGAATCTCGGCGTCGGCACCCTCAACACCCGGCTGACGTTCCGGCACTGCATGGCCGGATACAACGGCAAGCAGGACTGGCTCAGCGTATTGTATAAGACGTCGGCCGATGCCGAGTGGCAGGTGCTGGCCTCTTACTCGGAGAGCGTGCCGGCATGGACGGAGCGCACAATCGATCTGCCCAACCCCTCCGCCACGTACTACATCGCCTTCGAGGGCTGGGCCACGTATGGCTACGGCGTCTGCATCGACGACGTCATGGTGACGGGCGACATCACCCCGACCTACGAAAACTGGAAGAGCGCGAACTTCTCCTCGGACGAGATCGCGGACGGGCTGATCACCGGCGACCAGGATGACCCCGATGGAGACAATGTACCGAACGGGCTCGAGTACGCGATGGGCCTGGATCCGAGGGTCTTCGACACGGTGGGTCTGCCCGCCGGCGGCGTAGAGGGCGGCTACCTGATCTACACCTACCGCGAGAACAAGGAGGCCACGGACGTCACCTTCGAGGTCGAGGCCTGCACCTCCCTGATCCTTCAGGACTGGACCACGAACGGCGTGTACGAGATCCTGCGCGACGACAGCAACACCTGGTGGCAGGTGACGAGCCGGCACGGCGTGCCGATCACGACCGCGCCACAGCGCTTCTTGCGGCTGAAGGTCTACCTGCCATGAGCATGCGAAGCGGCTCGCGAGGACGTTCGTCCGCCAGCGCTGAAACCGCGCTGGAGGGCGGGTGTTCGAGCGGGCCGCCTTGCTGCGGGCCCGCTCGCGACCTGCCCTCGGCCGAGTTCGAGGGCCGGGTTCGCCGGCTCTGCGCGTGGCAGAGCCGTGAGCGTTTGGATGCGCTGCTGGTCGCCACGGACGTCAACCGCTACTACCTGACGGGGCTTGAAACGTCCAACGGCCTCTTCCTCTCCGAGCGCGGGCAGCCCCCCGCTTTCTACACGGATTTCCGCTACCTCGTGATGGCCAAGGGCCGGCTGACGTTCATGCCCTCCAAGAAGATATGGCGGCCTGCGGATGAGCCGGCCGTGCTCGCCGGGATGGGCGCGGCGTGGCGTCGCGTCGGGTACGAGGGCTCCCTGAGCGCGGCGCGGTTCAACAAGCTGAAAGAGGCGCTCCCGAAGGTCGAGTGGGTCGACGTCGGGCCCGAGCTGGCCGTCCTGCGATCCGTCAAATCCCGCGCCGAGCAGCGCGTCATCCGCGCGGCCGTTGCGGCGAACGACCGGCTTTTCGCGGCGGCCCTGAGGCAGGCTGTTCCCGGCATGACGGAGTGGGAGATCCGCTTGGCCGTTCGGCGCGAGGCGGACCGGCTGGGGCAGGGCGAGGCCTTCGACACGATCGCCTGCGTGGGGCGCAACGCCGCCGAATGCCACCACCACCCCGACGAGACCGCGCTCAAGCAGGGGCAGCTCCTGCTGCTCGACTTGGGCGTCCGGGTTGACCACTACTGCTCGGATATGACGCGCACCGTCTTCTTGGGCAAGCCGCCGCCGGCGCTGCGCGACGTCCATCGCATCGTGCTCGAGGCGAACCGCAAGGCCGTCCGCGCGATCCGCCCGGGAAGGCGCTGCGACGAGATCGACGCGGTCGCGCGCGGGCACATCGAGAAGGCCGGCTACGGCGACCACTTCGGACACGGCCTTGGCCATTCGCTGGGGCTGGAGATCCACGAGTCGCCGAATTTCGCGTCCACCTGCAAGACCGTGCTCAAGCCCGGCATGGTGCTCACCGTCGAGCCCGGCATCTATCTACCCGGGCGGCTGGGCGTCCGCATCGAAGACGTGATTCTCGTCACGCGCGACGGGTGCGAGGTGCTCAGCCAAACCCCGCGCGAGCTTGCGCGGGATCCGGTTCTAGGTTGAAGAGGCTCAAGGTTCAGCGTTTGGAACGGCGGCCTACCCCGTTCTCCTTCATCCGGTTTCGGTCGCTCTACCGCTGACCTCCGACCTCTGACCTCTGACCTCTGCGCTCAGCCGGGCCGGATCGTCGGCGAGGGAGTTTGGTTGTAGACCTTGGATCCCGGCGGAACCGAGTGTATCAGCCAAACGTTGCCGCCGATGACGGAGTCGTGGCCGATCACCGTGTCGCCGCCGAGGATGGTCGCGCCGGCGTAGATCACCACGTTGTCCTCCACGTTCGGATGGCGCTTGGTGCCCTTCACCAGCATGCCGCTCGCGTCCTTGGCGAAACTCAGCGCGCCGAGCGTGACGCCTTGGTAGAGCTTGACGCGGCGGCCGATGGTGCAGGTCTCGCCGATCACCACGCCGGTTCCGTGGTCGATGAAGAAGCCCGGCCCGATGGTCGCGCCCGGATGGATGTCGATGCCGGTCCGCGAGTGGGCGTGCTCGCTCATCACCCGCGGGATGAGCGGCACACCCTGCGCGTAGAGGGCGTGGGCAATGCGGTGGATGGTGATCGCATAAAGGCCCGGATAGCTCATGACGATCTCCATCGTCGACATCGCCGCGGGGTCGCCCTCGTAAGCGGCTTGGATGTCTTGCTGGAGCATGTCGCGGATCGCGGGCAGGCTGTCGAGGACGGCCGACACCGCGTGCCGGGCCTTCTCGCCGCAGTCGTCGCACGTGATGCACTTCGCGCGGTTGCAGGCGTACTCGAACGCGCGGTGGGACTGGTCGCACAGCTCGAGGGCGATCTGGCTCAGCGCGCCCTTGAGCTGGAGGTGGCAGGTTTCGTGGGCGACGGGGGACTGCCCGTGGCAGCCCGGGTAAAGCACGGCCAGCAGCCGCTCGAGAACGGCGATCACGGCGGCGGTTCCCGGCAGGTTCACGTCCCGCTCGGTATTAGCCACGGGGCAGTTTTTGCAGGGCGAGAGCGCCTCGGTGAGGGCGTTCAGGTTGGCCTCGATCCATTTCTCCATGTTCAGTCCCTCCTCGCGATCCTCACGGTCACTTTCGACGCGCCCAGGTTCCGCCACCCCAGGGCCAGAAACAGGCGCTCAGCGCAGTTGTCGCTCTCGCAGATCACGTCCAGAATCTCGATGTTGTCCTGGCGGCACAGATCCAAGAAGTCGTTCAGCGTGAACAGGTGGATGTTGGGCGTATCGTACCACTCGAAAGGTATCCGCTTGCTCTTGGGCATGCGGCCGTTTACGAGCATCTGCGCGCGCACTTCAAGGCTTGCGAAGTTCGGGAAGGTGATGACCGCCTCCCGGGCCACGCGCAGAATCTGGTGCAACAGCTCGCGCGGCCGCTTGATGGCCTGCAGGGTCTCGCTCAGGATCACGGTGTCGAAGCTGTTGTCGGGGATGATGGCCAGCCCGTCGTCGATATCCTCGAGCAGCAGGTCACACCCCGAGCCGATGGCGCCGATGACGCGCTCCACGTCGATCTCCACGCCGTTGCCGCTGGCGCCGCGCAGGCTTCGGAGCGCGTTCAGCAGGGAGCCGTCGCCACACCCCAGATCCAGAACCCGGCTGCCGGCCTGAATCAGGTCGATCACCCTGCGGTAGCGGTTCAGCTGATCGTCCCGGACGGGCGTGTCGGGCGTGCTCAGCGCCGGGCGCACGAAGGCTTGAACCACCCGCTTCAGGTCGCTGATATGAGTCAGAAACGCGTCGTGGCCCGCCTCCGCGTCGAGGTGGCAGTAGGAGACGCGCTTCTTCTGCCGCACGAGCGCCGTCACCAGCTCTTCCGACTGCTCGGGCATGAAGAGCCAGTCGCCGCTGAGCGACACAACCAACACGCGCGACGAGACATCGGCGAAGGCCGTCTCGAGCGAGCCGTAACGCTCCTCGACGTCGTATTCGTCCATCGCCAGCGTGATGTGCAGGTAGGAGTTGGCGTCGAAGCGCTGGATGAACTTCTCGCCCTGATACTGGAGGTAGCTCTCCACCTGGAAATAGGTGCCGAAGTTCCGCTCGACCGTGTTGCGGAAAGCGGTGTCGGCAGACAGCCACTCGGCCCGCTTCTCGCGCCCGAACTTGTCGTTCATCAGCTGCTGCGAGAGGTAGGTGATATGCGCTAGCTTGCGGGCGCTGGACAGGCCCTTGTGCGGCAGGTTCTCGCGGTCGTAGTAGTCGCCCTCGTTCCAGTTCGGATCGGAGATGATCGCGTGGCGGCCGACGATGTCAAAGGCCAGCGCCTGCGAATTGAGGCTGGCGGCGGACGCGACCACGATCGCGCGGTCCAGCTCGCTCGAGTAGCGGATCAGCCACTCCAGCACCTGCATGCCGCCGAAGCTGCCGCCCATCACCGCGGCCAGCCGCGTAATCCCAAGCTGCCGCAGGAACAGGCGGTGGATCTCGACGATGTCGCCCACGGTCATCTTGGGGAAGGCCGAGCCGTAGGGCTTACCGGTCTCGGGGCAGACCGAGGAGGGGCCGGTCGTGCCTTTGCAGCCGCCGAGGATGTTGGCGCAGATGACCTGGTAGTGGTTGGTGTCGATGCCCTTGCCCGGGCCGATCAGCCCCTCCCACCAGCCGCTGGGCTCGCTCGTCCCCGGGCGCACGCCCGCCACATGGGCGTCGCCCGTCAGCGCGTGGCAGACGAACACCACATTATCGTTCGCGGGCGCGAGCTTTCCGCACCGCTCGTAGGCGACGTGAATCTCCGACAGCACGCCGCCCTTCTCAAACCGGAAGCCGCCCGGCGGGAGGTTCAGCTTGAGCGTGTGCGGCTCGACGACGCCGACCGTTGCTTCGTTGACTGTTTCTTGGGTCATAGTCCTCTTCACATGCGAATACTAAGAATAGCACGGAGACGGACGCCATCGCCAGCGAAACCACGCAGCAGCTCGTAATCGGCTGGTGACTGGGGAGTGCGAAATAGGGCGCGTTTAAGGCTAGGAGGGCGGGCGCCCCCGCCCGCCAAAGCGGCGTTTATACGAAAGTCTGCAAGCGGTTGCTCCACGTTTGGCCGCGCGTCCGCCTTGCGCAGGCTTTCGCACTGCGGGCGAGGGCGCCCGCACTCCCAGTGGCCCCACATACGACACGCACGAACCTCGCACCCCGGCCACCAACCGATTACCAGCAACTTACCGCCTCGCGTAGGAGCGGTCCCAGTCCTTCATCACCGGATCGAAGCCGAGCGCAGAGATGGCCGCCGCGACCTCAGGCAGGGAGCGCGAGTCGGCCACCTCGAACTGCGCCTCCGCCTCCGTCTTCCCGGTGTAGCCGCCGGGCGTGGTTTTGGCGCCGGCCGACATCTTGGTCGCGGCGAGCCGCACGAGCCGCTCCCGGAAGCCGGGCAGCTCGCGCGTCGAGAGCGTCATGGTCACGTCCGGAAGCTGGACGCGCAGCGCGCACATGAGCTGCACGAGGTGAGCGTCCGACACCGGGTGCGGCGGCGGCACGCACCCGTGGGCCGGCCGCATGCGCGGGAACGAGATCGCCACCGACGAGCGCCAGTGACGGCGCTGGAGGTAGGCGGCGTGCAGCCCGAGGTAGAACCCCTCCTCGCGCCAGTCGTTGATCCCCAGCAGCGCGCCCAGCCCGACGAAAGTCAGGCCGGCCAGCGCGCCGCGCTCGAAAGAGTCGATGCGGTTCGCGTAGTCCCGCTTGGGGCCGCTCGGGTGGTACTGGGCGTACACCTCCGGGTTGTAGCTCTCCTGAAACATGGTCATGCCGTCCACACCCGCCTCGGCCAGCAGCCGGTACTCGTCGAGCGTGAGCGAGTAGATCTCGATCTGGACGGAGGCGAAGCGCGCGCGGATGCGGCGCGTGAGCTCGGCGAAGTAGGCCGGCGGCGTGTTCGTGCGGTCTTCGCCGGCGACGAGCAGGAGGTGCCCGAAGCCCTGGCCGGCGAGGCACTCGGCTTCGGCGACGGCCTCGTCGAGCGTCAGCGCGCGGCGCACGGTGCCGCGCGTGGCGCGGTTGAAGCCGCAGTAGCTGCAGCCGTTGTTGCAGTAGTTGGAGACGTAGAGCGGCGCGAAGAACTGGACGGCCTGCCCGAAGCGCTGGCGCGTCCAGTGCGCGGAGAGCTGTGCCAGCGGCTCGAGGAGAGGCTCGGCGGCGGGCGAGACCAGCGCGGCGAGGTGGCGCGGGTCGAAGCGGCCGGCCGCCGCAAGGGCCGCGGCCACGTCGTCCGCAGTGCTCGCGTGTATGAGCGCCTGCACGCGCGCGGGCGGCCAGTCGGCGAGGAGGTCGCGGAAGTGAGGGGTTTGGGTCATGGGGTTGGGGGAGCGGTTGGAGAGGTTCACGGTTCAGAGGTTGGGAAAGTTCACGGTTCAGGGGTTGGGGAGGGCGGCTTCGGCTCGGCCTTCTTTTCGAAGCGGACGCAGAGATCGGTGGCCTGCGTCTCCCGGTTCATCAGCCCGCAGCGCTGGCTGAACGGATTGACGACGAAGTGTCGGCACCAGCCGCAGCTCCTCTGGCGCTCGTCGTCGCTGAAGACGGACAGCGCGCGCGGCCTGTCGGCCTCCGTGAAAACGCGCGGCCGCTCCGCGCCGCGCACGAACGGCGTGTCGGAGGCCGACGCGTAGCGCGCGCCGCACGCGGTGCACACAAAAGCCTCGCCGGTTTTTTTGAAGCCGTCATAGACGGGCTCGGCGCGGACAAGCGCGCGCTCGCCGCAGGAAGAACAGAGGATCTCCATCGATTTCATAACGCATCCGCAGGTCGTGTGTGCGCGTGTGGCGAAGGCTGTGACTCCGCCGTGAACAGCGCAAGAGTGTAGCCGACGCGGGTGTGGAAACAAGCCGAAAAAAATACATAGCCGCTCCGGCCCGCCCGCAGAACGGTTTGCTTATCCTCGCGCGTGCGGCGCCTCGCGGCAGGCGCGAGGCGCCGGGGGGGGAGCGGGCGAAACGCGAAAAAACGGCATTTTCATTGGGATTTTTCTAAATTTTTGAAAGAAGTGAACGGTTTCGAGCCGCTGCGGCGCCGCGCGCGCAGAAGGATTTTTTCGATTTTTCGAAAACTGTTCTTGATTTTTTCCGAACAACGATTACAGTATCGCTAAAACAACATTTTGCTGCATTGTCTTGTAATGCAGCGAGATCTTGTTTGACTGGTTCATCACAACAGAAAGGATAGCGCAATGGCCACAGCAAAGAAGGCAGCTCCTGCGAAGAAGGCAGCACCCGCGAAGAAAGCGGCGCCTGCGAAGAAAGCAGCTCCTGCCAAGAAGGCTGCTCCTGCGAAGAAAGCTGCTCCTAAGGCGGCTGCGAAGAAAGCCCCTGCCAAGAAGGCAGCTAAGAAGTAGTAGGAACTCGCGCATAAAGAAAAGCACTCCTGCGGTTCGTCCGCAGGAGTGTTTTTTCTTTTGTGAAGAGAGCGGCGCGGCGGCCGCGAAAGGCCGGCCTCAGCGGTCGCGGTAGACGACCTTCTTCTGGCCCTTCTCGATCGCGCCGATGATGAGCGGCATCTGGTGCTGCGCCTTCAGCAGGTTCAGCGCGGCGGTGGCGTCCTTGGCGCGCACGGCGATGACGTAGCCGATGCCCATGTTGAAGACGCGGTACATCTCGTCGTGGTCGACCTTGCCCTGGCGCTCGACGAACGTGAAGATCGTGGGCGCCCGCCAGCTGTTGCGGTCGATCACGGCGTTACAGTTCGCCGGCAGCACGCGCGGGATGTTGTCCACGAAGCCGCCTCCGGTGATGTGCGCCATGCCGCGCACAGGCACTTTGGCCAGGAGCGCCGAGACGGGCTTGAGGAAGCTGCGGTGGACGGCTAGCAGCGCGTCGGTGACGGTCATGTGCGTGCCGGGGATGTGATCCTGCGGGGTCAGGCCGCACTGGTCGAAGATCACCTTGCGCGCGAGCGAGAAGCCGTTGGTCTGGAGGCCGCCCGAGGGCAGCCCGATCAGCACGTCGCCGGGCTTAATCTCCTTGCCGGTGATGACCTTCTTCTTCTCCACGACGCCGACGATCGTGCCGACCAGGTCGTACTCGCCGAGGGGGTAGAGGCCGGGCATCTCGGCGGTCTCGCCGCCGAGCAGCGCGCAGCCGTTCTCCTTGCAGGCCTTGACGAGGCCGGAGATGACCTCCGTGAAGACGGCGGTGTCGAAGCGGGCCGTGCCGATGTAGTCCATGAAGAAGAGCGGCTTGGCGCCCTGCACCAGAATGTCGTTGACGCAGTGGTTGACGATGTCCTGCCCCACGGTGTCGTGCTTCTTGGCGAGGACCGCGACCTTCAGCTTGGTTCCCACGCCGTCCGTGCTCGCCACCAGGAGGCTCTCTTTGCCGGGCGAGTGGAAGAGCCCGCCGAAACTGCCGATCCCGCCGACGACGCCTTTGGTCGTGGTGGTCGAGACCATCTTCTTGATGATCTCGATGCCGGACATTTTCGAGTCGATGTCCACCCCGGCCTGCGCGTAAGCCGAGAGTTTTTGGGCGTGGGCTGGCTGTTTTAACATCCTCGTGCCTCTCGTTCCGTTGAAAAGTTCCAAGATTGGCCGCAAAATAGCACGTCTGGCCGAGCATTTCCAGTGAAAAAATCAGAACCTAAGGATCATGGGCTGGCTGCTCACGAACAAGGTCTATGCCGATGGCTTACGCGTCACCTACGCCGATGAGCCCCCCCGGCTGCTTCGCCGCCCGCGCGTGGGCGAGCGACGTCACGGCAACGCATGAACGCGAAGCTCGCGGCCTGCTCGTTTCGGCGGGCTACCCCGACGCCACGGACGGCAGCGGCGTCGCGTTGAGAACCGAGGTCGGCGACCGCATTCTCATATTCGAAAATGGGGCGTACTCGTTCCTTTTCTCCCAAGGACTGAGCCTAGATCCTGCGGCGACGGGATGAAGGCAGCTATGGGTCCGAGACGCTCAAGAGCACCGCCCAGTCGCTCATGAGGCTCGGCGCCAAGGACGCAATAGTTCCCGAGCCTGAAGGCGGCGGCACACGATCGTTGAGCAGGCAGTCGATGCCGTGACGAAAGTGGTCATAGCAAACTTGGCCACGCTCAAGAAGGTGGAGGTGATAAGCTGCCCGAGTAGCGCTACGCGAAGTTCGCGGCGCATCACCGCCACTACGGGTCAGCGCGCGACGTCTTGTTTCCGGTTGTCTTTTTGCCCGGTGCCGCAGTCGCGCCTGCATTCGAGGCCGCTGAGGGCGTTCCCTGAGGCCGGCTCTGCGGAATCTGATAATATCGGTAGACGTTGACGCTGACGCAACTGAGTCCGAGCAAGATGATAAGTGCTCCGCCGAAGAGGTAAAGGAGTCTAAGGCGCTCCTTGGAAAGCTCGATTTCTTCAATGCACTGTCTGCGCATGGCCTCCAACTCGAGGGCGTATGACGCGCCAATATCGCTGGCCAACAGGGCCGCGTTCGTGTTTTGGTATTCGGTGATTGTGTCTTTGGCGGCTTTCGGACGGCTGGACATCTGATTGCGAAGGACGGCCATGTCGCTGCTCAGCTTGTTCGCGCGCTTGTGCATCTCCTCGGCTGCTTGCCCCAGAGCGGATTGTGCGTCGGTCATTAACTTGCGGACGTTCCCGATCTGCGGGTGGGAGGGGAAGCTTGCGAGCATATCGGCGCAGAACGACACCCGCGTCTCGAGATTCGTCTCAGCCTGGGTTCGCTCGAGGGCGACCGCAAAACCGCTCTCCACGTTAAGGCCAGAGAGCAACTGGCGCAGCAACGTCTCTTGGTTGCGACGCAGCGCCGCGGGTACGGCGAACACTACGCGCTGTCCACCACAGGAGGTACATGTCGTCAGCCTCGTCTTCTTGCCCTTGCACTGGCGGCAAATGCCTGCCCCGAGGCATGTTTCGCAGTTCTGTTGGCTGGCCGAGATTCGCCTCTTCCCGTCCGTGTTAGTCACGATAACCAGCCGCTTGCCGTCCTTGCAGGTTTCGCTATAACATCTCCCTGTCCCTCCGCAGTCTATGCACTTGAGGTCAGTTTCGACGAGTCCGCTCCCCATGCAGGCATCGCAGGATTCGTAGCAGTCGTTGACATCGAACTGGATAGCGAACCTGTCGTCAGGAAAATCGGAGGCGTGCCGGTTCTTGACGCGGAGGAACGTGTTGGTGTCTTGGGCCGCGAGCGCGGACAACGCATATATGGCCATGGCCTTACTCTTAAGAGCCGGCCATCCGTTGGTGCTGATAGAGTAGGTTGCGAACTCGGTCAACGCCGTCTTGTCGAAAGGTGCCGAAAGGAGTGATCGGCACGAGGTCTCTAGCGCGCAGGAAGATGCCTTTACTTCCGTCTCAGCGGCACTACCGATCAAACTGGCTGCGGTCAGAAACAGACAGGTCATCGAATTCATCGCGGACTCCTTTTTCGTGATTCAACTTGAAATAGAACGCAAGAGGCTTCCATTGCTTGAAAACAGGCGAGCAAATTAGTAAACATTACAACAATATATGTTTATACCATGAGACGGTGTGGGTTGGAAGCTTGAAAATTACAAAGGTCGATTGACAACACGGCGTTTTCATTTAGACTGCCTTGATCTCGGTTTTGAGCGTCAGCCGCTTGGATCGCCCGAGTACCAACGAGAGGTTTTTCCTCGGGTTGGAGGCGAGGTGCTGGCGGACGGCTGAGACCGCGTCGAAGGGCGCCGCTGACGAGCAGATATCGAGGGCGAGGTTGACCATCAGGGCGAAGTTTGTCCTGATGTTAACGTTGCGCGACCGGAAGCGGTCTTCCCCGAAGCCCACGTCCCTGCGGTTGTGGTTGCGGGCCTCGACGCCCTTCCAGTGCCCTCTGGCGAGAGCCTCCCACTGGGCGGCAGACCGCTCGTGAATTACAAAGGGACAGGTAGTTTGATAAGAAATGGCGTTGCGGTGGCGGGGCGGGTGTGGTAAGGTCGGGGGTGTCTGAAGGGAAACGTCTGAAGGGAAAGAAGGGGAAGGGGGTGGTATATGAGGCACGCGCGTGTGAGGGCGGAGGGGTGCGGGTGCTACCACGTGGTGAGC